>JAIDZC010000009.1 GCA_029057785.1 Anaeroplasmataceae bacterium | reverse complement strand
TGAGATTGGTACTATTATTAACCAAAGAAAATCTTGGGGAAATAAGTATATTGAAAGACTGGCTCAAGACTTGAAGGAATTTGGCAGGGGTTTTTCCTTTAGAAATTTAAAATATATGAGTCAATTTGCCAGCAAATTCACCCTTGATGAAATTAGGCAACACCCTGTTGCCCAAATTCCTTGGGGAACAATTATGACAGTTATATTACCAAAATCTAACTCTCATGAAGAGATGTTATGGTATATCAATGAAACTCATAGAAATGGTTGGTCTAGAAGTATGGTATTCAACCAGTTTAAGCTTAAAGCCTATGAAAGAAGTCTTGTTGAACCTACTACCTCTTCTAATATCATAGATAACAAGGATTCTGATCTAACTAAAGAATTATTTAAAGATACTTATGTCTTTGATTTCATTGATCCTAATCATATCAAGAATGAAAGGGAACTTCAGTCTAGTTTACTTCAAAATATCTCTAAGTTCATTTTAGAGCTTGGAAATGGTTTTTCTTTTGTTTCAGAAAAATATAAGCTAAAGGTAAATGAGGATTCTTATGAAATTGATTTACTCTTCTATCATATTCCTACTCATGCCTATGTAGTTATAGAATTAAAGACTACAAAGTTCAAGCCTGAATATATTGGACAGTTATTGTTCTATACCAATTATATAGATTGTTATATAAAATCTGAAAGTGACTCTCATACAATTGGAATAGTATTATGTCCTGAGGCTGATGGATTTATATGTAGGACAACCTTATTAAATACTAAGAATATGGGGATTTCTAAGTATAAGTTCTTAGAGGAATTACCTGAGTATTTGAGTAAAAGATTAAAGGAAATCAAATAAAACCTTAAAATATATCTATAAATGTGATATAATAATTGATAATATTCAAGGTGGTGAAAATATGCAATCTAAAGTTCAGAAATTCATTAATGAATATAATTTAATACAAACAACAGGTCCGATTATATGTGCAGTATCTGGAGGAGTTGATTCTGTTTGTTTATTGCATATTTTGCATACTTTGAATTATCCTCTTGTCTTAGCGCATGTGAATCATCACAAACGAGAACAATCCAACATTGAACAAACTGCAATGGAACAGCTTGCTAAAAAGCTAAATATTCCTTTTGAATTACTAGACTATCACGATAAAGGTGAAGACAATTTTCAAAATAGTGCACATGATGCACGTTATGCTTTTTTCAAAAATCTTGCAAAAAAATATCATACTACTTTGATTGCTACCGCACATCACTTGAATGATCAAGCCGAAACGATTTTAATGCGATTAATCACTGGCTCTAATCTTTATGGATATGCTGGGATTTCCATTATACAAGAAGAAAAAGATTACTCTCTTATACGACCTCTTCTTTGCGTGACAAAGGATGAGATATATTCATATGCCAAAGAACATCATTTATCATTTTTTGAAGATTCTTCTAATGCTTCTGATGACTATTTAAGAAATCGAATACGACATTATGTTCTTCCTTTACTAGAAAAAGAAAACACAAATTATCTAGAAAAAATACAAGAGTTTTCTATACAAACAAAAGAATCCTTTAATTTTATTAGAAAACAAAGTATAAATTATTTAGATAAACAAAACAATAGTATTGAAGCATCTTCTTTTTTAGAATTGCATGCCGCCTTAAAAAAAGATATTCTTTGCCTATTATTTGAAAGATATGGGCTCGAGAAAACTTTTGATGTTATTGTCAAATGTGTTCACCTAATCGAGCAAAATAAAAATTGCTTATATCATTTGAAAGATTCCTATTCTTTTATATTAGAATATGGTAAAGCTTCCATTAAGAAGATTGAAGATACCTCTTCTTTTAATGAAATATTAGACTTAGAAGATACAAAGATAGTATTAGGGCGATATAAGTTCTATTTTTCAAAAAAAATACCACAAAATAATGAAAAGTATTTGAAATTATGTTATAATGAATTAAAGTTGCCTTTTTTTATCCGCAATAAAAAAGATGGTGACTTTATAAATATGAGTTATGGTAATAAAAAAGTTGCTCGAATCTTAATTGATGAAAAAATACCGCCATCAAAAAGGAATCAAATTCCTTTGATATTTGATAGCGAAGAAAATTTACTTTGGATATACAATATGGCTAAAAGCCAGGCTGTATTTAATCAAAAGGATAAGAGCGACATATTTCTTGTTTGTGAGGAAGTAGCATATGAAAAATGATATAAAAAAAGTTAGTGTATCCGCTGAACAAATTGAAGAGATGCTGATAAGATTAGGAAATCAAATTACTAACGACTATAAAAATCAAGAGCCTCTTTTCATAGGACTACTGAAGGGATGTAATCCTTTTATGGTAGATCTTTTAAAGCATATTGATTTGTACTGTACAGTTGCTTATATGGATGTTTCTTCTTATGCAGGTACAAAATCCACAGGTAATGTGAGAATTAATCATGACTTAGATACAAATGTAGAGGATAAAGATATTATTGTTATTGATGACATATTAGATACTGGCAGAACATTGAATGCAGTTGTTCAACTTCTAAAAGCCAGAGGAGCAAAAAGTGTTAAGCTTTGTGTTCTTCTTGATAAACCCGAAGGAAGAGTTGCACCAATTGAAGCCGATTATGTAGGAGGTCTTGTACCTAATGAATTTGTTGTTGGGTATGGACTAGACTACAATGAGAAATATCGGAATTTACCTTATATCGGAGTATTAAAGGAAGAGGTTTATTCCAAGTAGGAGGAACTATGCAAGATAATAATCAAAAACAAAATCAACAACAAGGCCCAGGGAGAAAGTTTGATTGGAAATTTCCACTTATTGTCATTATTGCTATTGTAGGTATTTTTCTATTTGTTAGATACCTAATGCAACCCAATCCAAAGCAACTAAGCTTCACTGAATTGGAAACTGCAATCGTAGATACAGAAAATCCAATAGATTCTGGCACTGTTACTGCACAACCTGCAAGTGGCTCTAATAATGAGTCTATTTATGTGATTTCAGGAAAATTTAAAGATGGAAAAAGTTTTACTTGTTATGTGACAATTCAACAATTCAATGACATTACCACAGGAGAACACGCATTAAGTATTCGTCTATACAAGGTAGAGTCTAATGTCTTCTTATCTTTAATCATTAGCTTGATACCATATGTGATTTTAATTGGCTTCTTCATCTTCTTATTTAGAAGTCAAGGAAATGGAAAAGCATTCGATTTCGGAAAATCTACCGCTCGTCTTACTCGTGGTAAAAGTGTAACATTTGATGATGTTGCTGGATGTGATGAAGAAAAAGAGGAATTAGTTGAAATTATTGATTTCTTAAAGAATCCACGTAAATATTCTGAAATAGGAGCTAGAATTCCTAAGGGAGTATTATTAGTAGGTCCTCCTGGAACAGGTAAGACATTACTTGCAAAAGCAGTTGCAGGAGAAGCTAATGTACCATTCTTCTCTATTTCTGGTTCAGACTTTGTAGAAATGTTTGTAGGTGTAGGTGCTTCACGTGTACGTGATATGTTTAAAACTGCAAAAGAGCATGCACCATGTATTATATTTATTGATGAGATAGATGCAGTAGGTCGTCAACGTGGTGCTGGTATGGGTGGTGGACACGATGAACGTGAACAAACTCTAAACCAATTACTTGTTGAAATGGATGGCTTTACAGGAAATCTTGGTATCATTATTATGGCTGCAACCAACCGTCCAGATGTATTAGACCCTGCTCTTCTTCGTCCAGGACGTTTTGATAGACAAATCACAATCAGTAATCCAGATGTAACTGGTCGTACTGCTATCCTTAAGGTTCACGCTAGAAATAAACATTTAGATTCTTCTATCAAGCTTGATGAGATAGCTCAACGAATTCCAGGCTTTAGTGGTGCTGACATTGAAAACCTATTAAATGAAGCTGCATTACTTGCTGCTCGTAACAATCGAAAAGTTATTATTACTACTGATATAGATGAGGCAATTGACCGCGTCATTATGGGACCTGCTAAAAAATCTAAAAAATATACAGAACGCGAACGTAAGCTCGTTGCCTTCCATGAAGCAGGCCATGCTGTAATTGGTTTACGTTTAGAGAATGCTTCTGTTGTACAAAAGGTTACGATTATTCCTCGTGGTCAAGCAGGTGGATATAATCTAATGATGCCAAAGGAAGAAACTTATACAAGAACAAAAACTGAAATCCTAGAAAGCATTATAGGATATTTGGGTGGTAGAGTTGCTGAGGAATTAATCTTTTCAGATGTAACCACTGGTGCTCATAATGACTTCCAGCATGCAACAAGTCTTGCACGTTCAATGGTTACAGAATATGGTATGTCTTCCTTAGGACCTGTTCAATATGAACAACCTTCTGGCAATGTATTCTTAGGTCGTGACTATCTAAAAGAAAAGAATTTCTCTGATCAAATTGCATTAGAAATAGATAAAGAGGTTAGAAGAATTATTGAGGAATGCTATGAAAAAGCAAAACAAGTGATCTCAGATAACCTATCTCTATTAAATTCTATCGCCGATTATTTATTAAAGGTTGAAACATTAACTAAACCAGATATTGATGAAATTGAAGCTACAGGTCATTTGAAACGTTATGATGATTATGCTGCAGCTAAAGAGGCTGAAACAAAAGAAGCTTCTTCTCCTGCTGATAATAATGAAACTGCTAACAAGACTGAAGAGTCACCTGCAGATACAACTACTCCTACGGAAGAGAAACCAACTGAAGAATGAGATTAGATAAGTTTTTAAAGGTCTCTCGTTTAATCAAACGTAGAACTCTTGCAAAAGAGGTTGCTCTTAACGAACGTATTTTAGTTAATGGCATTCCTGCAAAACCTGCTAAAGAATTAAAAATAGGTGATGAAATCACTATAGAATTCGGAAATAAGAATGTTATTGTTCGAGTAGTATCCTTTGAAGCTTCAACTAAAAAAGCTGATGCAGCAAATTTGTATGAATTTGTTCGTGAAGAATTAAAGAACTAAAAAAAAGGAATGTGAAATACACATTCCTTTTTTATTACTTGTTTTTATTTGATGGATTAAATAAGACATTTCCATTCTTATCATATTTTGATCCATGGCATGGACACTCATATGCTTCCTCTTCTTTGTTGTAGTATAGTCCACAACCCAAATGTAAACATCTTTTTTTAAATTTGAAAAGATTTACTATAGCTGTTTTCACATTAATCAATAACGGAATTACTGGACTTTTACGTGAAGGTTCAAAGATTTTCATATATGGATTTGTCTTCCCTAATAATGTATCTTTGAATATTTGGGCAGCAATCATAGATCCTGTCATTCCCCAAAGATTAAATCCAGTCGCCACATATACCTCTTGATTTTTAAAATATTTTCCAATATAAGGAAGACCATCTAACGTGATACAGTCTTGATTTACCCATTGATAAGAGACTAGCTTTTTTGGGTGATTCTTTTCTATATATCGTAAAACAGGATAAAAACCTCCAATAGTTTTCCCTGTTTTTTGATCATTACCTCCAATGATAAGTTGATTCTTATATGTTCTAAAATATAAATCTCCTTCTTCACATCCAATAGCATTGAAATCTTTATCCTTCTTTATATCCTCAACTACTGCAACATAAGATTTCTTTTGCGTTAATTTTAGAGGATATAATCCTTTTAATCTTAAAAATGGATATCCTGTAGCAACAATGATATACTTAGCCTTGATATAATTTTTATCTGTATATGCAATCTGATTTTTAATTTTAACAATCTTAGTGTTTTCATAAACTGTAAAATTATCTAGCATATTAGAAATTAGCTTTAACGGATTCATTTGTGCTTGGTTAGAAAAACAAATTGCATAATCATCTTCTATGCTTGGAGTATATCCCAAGCTTTTAATAGAAAGATACTCTTCTTCTAGCTTTGATTGGTTATTCTTAAAATATTTATAAGAATTAACTCTTTCAAAGTCAAACTCATAAATTGCAGAAAGTTCTTCATATTCTTCAATCGCATTTAAGTTAGCTTCCAAATAAAGCTTGGCTGTAGTCTTTCCAAATTGATGAATCAAATCTTTATAATAGACATCTTGTAAAGCCGTAATGACAGCAGTGGTTTTACCAGTTCTTGAACTAGCAATCTGGTCTGCTTCTACTAACACAACCTTGAAATGCTTTGAAAGATAATATGCAGTTAATATCCCACATATTCCTCCTCCAATAACAAGAACATCTGTACTCATATCTTCCTGTAAAGAAGCAAATGATTTCTTTGCTTGTTTTTCCCATATAGTTCTCTGCATCATATCACACCTTTAAAGTCACTATTTATGTTTCACTTATAAATTTGATATTATGCATAAAATAATTCAAGACTAAAAATCTTTAATTAAATATGACATTAAAATCTAGAAATAATAAATAAAATTGCAATCCATTTAAAATCGATTGTCTATAATTTACAACTTCTTTTGATGCCAGATTATTTTCTTTCAAATGACCTATTCCATAGCTTTACTTTACAAAGAAGGATTATACTCCATTTATGAAAACTCAAATTTACGGATAAAATTCTATGAATTTCAAATAATAAAAATGGTGATTATAATGAAAAAAAAGATCATTATTTCTATCTTTATAATTTTCATTTTTTTTGTCTTATTTTTATTCTTTTTTCAGCCTATAGATTCTATACAAGATTTACACACATCACCAGAAATTTCTATTTTAGATGCTGAAGATAAAGAAATACTACACCTGATTCAAGATCACAAAACCACTCCTGTCGATATAACAAAAATGAAAGAACAAAATATTGCCATACTATTAGACATAGAAGATAAAGATTTTTATCAGCATAGTGGTTTTAATCTAAATAGAATATTCAAAACAATTTTTACTAACATTAAAAACAAAGAAAGTAATGGTGCTTCTACTATTACACAACAATATATTAAAAATGTTTATTTAAACAATAAGAAAAGTTTTGGCAGAAAATTAAAAGAACTATATTATGCAATAAAGCTAGAACAAGTAGCGAGTAAGGAAGAAATACTCACGGGATACTTAAATTGTATATATTTTGGCCATGACATATATGGCATTGCGAATGCTTCTAAATACTACTTCAATACAAGCTATACAGATTTAAGTATAAGCCAAATGACAACTCTTGTTGCGTTATTAAATGCGCCTTCCTATTATAGCAATAACTTAGAGGAATTAGAAAATAAAAAAAATTCATTATTAACCACTTTATTTCATGATGGTATCATTAATGAAGAGGAATACCAGGAAGCTTTAGATCCTATTGATTTTCGAATAACATCTCATCTATATAATAGCAATCTTCTTTATTATACTGATGAAGTAATGAAGGAATATTATTCATTAAACTTAAATTCTAAATTTAATAAAACCATAACTATAAAAACAAAATACAATAATAAAATGAACCAACTCCATTTTCAAACAACAGCCAATTATGCAAGTATTGTTGTAGATAAAGAAGGATATATACTCTCTATGATAGGGGATAAAAATTATGCAGCATCTAGCTTTAATATAGCCACACAAGGCACTCGAGACATCGGCTCTACAATTAAACCTCTCTTGTATTATGAGGCCTTAAAATGCGGATTTACCCCTTCTACAACTTATTATAGTGCTCCTTACACCTTCTCCTACCATAATGAACTTGTGACAATAAAAAACAATGCTTCGATTTATCCTTATAAAAATATAAATATGAAAGAGGCGTTGGCTACCTCAGATAATATTTATGCTATTAAAACACATCAAGCTTTAGGCTTTAAAACACTCGCAAATCATTTTAAAACTTATAATATAGAAGCGAATAGTTTACCCTCACTTGCATTAGGGAGTGTTGGTATGAGTTTATATGATTTAACTAGAATATACTCTCAATTTTTTACTGAAGGAATTTATTTAGAATTTAAATATATTGTTTCTGTTTGTAGAGAGGAACAAATGATTTATTCTAGAACCTTTAATCATAAAAAATATGGAGTGACTGAATATTTTAAAACTATAAAGAACCTAATGTCTTCTGTTTTTGATTCTAGCATTCCTCACGCAACTGCAGCTTCAATCAGCAAACATTTGAAAACAAAATGCTATGGAAAAAGTGGATTGACTGATTATGACTCATATATGATGGGTTTTAACGAGGATATTTTAGTGGGTGTATGGGCAGGCCATTTAGACAATAAGCTACTAGAAGATTCTAATACAAAAAGACTTCCAAAAGAGATTTTTGTAAAACTTTTAAATGCATATTAGAAGAGGATTGAAAAGCTTATAACGATATGCATAATAAAAACGTGACCTTCCTTTCTCTTAAATATTAAGAAAAAGTGCCTTCATAATTTTACAGAGGTTAAAAGCTTCTATTTCTTATTTTTAGTAGATAAAAAAAGCTATGAAATTCTAAAAAATCATAGCTTTTTTATTTGGTTTAAATATTATGCATCATATTTTAGTGAACCGTAACCATATATTTCCAACTTGGTAATATTATATGTTTTTTGATTACTATCACCTTTTGAGCAGGTGCATTCAATCTTAATATATACTTCTCCACTAATTGCAGATGCAGGTTCAATAGTGAAATCCATAGTTTTTGAAGAGAAACCATTTTCTGATGAAACTTCTGTCCAATTTGTTTTATCTGTTGAATAAGAAATCTTATATCCACTTGTTCCCTTATCTCCAACACTTACAGACATAACAATCTTAGTTGGATTTTTAATCTTAAACTTAGATGTATAAATCAATGGATGATTTACAGATACTTTAGTAGGATCACCTTCAACTTCAAAATAGGTATCACTTGCTGAATTTACTAATAGTCTTGCTTCGCCTATTTCTTCAAGCTGTTGTAAAACATTTTGTAATTTAGCATAATCTTGTACTTTTGCCTTTTCTGCATCAGTTAAAGCTTTATAAGCCGTATCTGCTGCATAAATTGCATCAGCATCTTCGACACTTGCAGCAGCAGGAAGAGCGGCAATCATTAAATCTACGCGTGCAACATAAATATCAGAAATAGCTTCTGTATCAGCTATTAATAATTTTTGTTCAGGAGTAAGTTCATTATATGCCTCAATTACAGCTTCACAAGATTCTAAGCTTGTTAAATCAACTGACTCTATTAATGTAGTTACATTATCAATAGCTTCTAAGTCAGCATATAATGCTTCAGCATCAAATAGTTTTTGTCTGTTTGTAATCTTAGTCTTATCTGTTGCAGATAAAGCATTATATTCATTTCTTGCTGCTACTATTGCTGCTCTTGATTCAAGAGTTACTTTACCAATTGCATCAATTTTAGCAATACATGAATCAATTGCATATGTAGCAAATGCTGCTTCAGCTGCAGTTAAAACACTCAAGTTACTAACCTTAACAGAACTATCTGTCTTAGTTAGTGTGTTATATGCTGCTCTTGCAGAAGATATAGCACTACCACTATTTGCATCAACCGTTCCAATAGCGTTAATTAAGCCTTCAACATATGTAACACCTACAGCTAAATAAGTTGAATATGCAGTTGTTACCTTAGCATAGGAAGCACTCACTCTTGTCTTTAATTCAGGGCTTAAGTTCTTATATGCTTCTTTTGCAGCATTGATAGCAGATAAACAAGAATCTGTATACGTAATAGTTGTAGGAATATTATTTACCTTAGTTTCAAATTCAGCAATATATTGTTGATTCAATTCTTCAGAGTTGTATTCTTCAAATTGAATAGAATTAATTGTTAAATCTTTAAATGTACCCATAGTAACCTTCTTAGCATCACCTGGCTGGAAGTTTACTGGCTGAATCATATAAGTTCCTGGTGCTAATACAACTGATCCATTTCCCTCTAGCATAGCCACACCTGCTTCATTACAAAGCACAGCATCTTCATTACAAGATATAGTTACAGTTGCAGCTCTATCTAACTTAAATGCATAAACAGCCTTATTCATCTTACCTGGTTCAAGTTTACTAGGATATGTTGTAATGTTGTGTACTGTTGTTCCAGATGGCAATAATGAGATGTCGCTCATAGTAACATCTGTCATAGCAACTGGATGATCTTTACTAACACCTGTCTTAGAAGCAATTGCTTTTCTAGCAAGAGTAACATCTGTTTGTAATACATAATCTCCTGTAGGAATATATGATTGAGCAGGGTTTGTATCAAATGCATTATACTTAATACCTGCAGAAATAAATTGACAGTTATTTGATACTGTTTGAGTTTTATCAGTTACTACTGTGGCTAAAGAACCCTTATTAGATAAATAGCTTGCAACAGAATCCTTGTAGCTCTTAATTGCACCACTTTCAACTGCAGTTGGGCTCTTACACATATAGAACATATTGTATTCTGAGAAAATATAAGAATTAGCTCTTGTGTTCATTGCATAATCTGTTTGACCAATAAATGCATTATTGTACATATGAATATTTGCATTACGAGCAAGTGGACCTCTAGCCTTACATAAATACCATAAGTTATGGTGATAAGTTAAATTAAATTGTAAAGATGAATCAGCAGAACCAACTAAATTTGTTTTGTGACAACCTTCAAAGTAATTATAACTACAAGTGAAATATTGACCTCTCTTAAAGTCACAAGAACCATCACCTTCTGACTTATCAGATTCAGAAGGGTTAGAAATATCTGGTCCATAGAATTCATTATTATGAACCCAACATCTTTCTACACTTGCAGTAAGAATAGAATTAACATTTGCAGATGCTTGAACACCTTCCATACCAATGGCATCTTCAGGAGTATTGATGAATTTTAAATTTCTAACTTCAAAGCTCTTACCTAAGTCTGGAGCTGAGCTTTCAGCCATATAATGGAATCCCCATCCATCAATAACAGCATCTTCTCCTACACCCTCTAGTGTAACATCCTTACCTGATTTCATACGAGCCATATGACCATTATCTTTATCTGTTCCACCATTATCAACGGATGCGTGAATAGTTAAACCTTCAATTTTTGGAGCAGAAGCTGCATTAAATGTATCCTTTTTATATAAGCCAGTATTAGATACACATCCAACAAATCTTACTACTAGCGGAATATCATTCTCAGCTAATAAGCGAATAATACCTTGGTTTGTATTAGGTTTACCACCATTACTTGCTGTTCCACTACCATTATCTTGACCTACAGAATTTAAGATATTACCAATACCTTTAACAGTTACACCTTTATAGGATAATGTAATATCATTCTTATTTTGATCAGTTACCCAAAGAACAATTGCATTCTTCTTTAAGGAACCATCATCATTGTAAGCACCAACACCATCTGTATAGTTGAAGTGTGCAAAACCAGAACGATCATAAGCTCCTACATTAAATATAGCAGTTGATGGATTAGCATTTGTAGTTCCAACAGGAAGCACAGTTGCTTCATAAGAGCCAGGAACAACGCCCATAATATCAGCTCTCATATTTCCATTTACTTCTCTAAAATAAACACTCTTTTCATCAAGTACACGAGTAGACCCACTTGAATTCTTTAAAGAGATTGTATAATCTGTTGCACCTGGAACCTTCTTAAATGTTATAAAGGCTGCCTCAGATAAACCTGCTGCTTCTATAATTTCAACAGTACCCTTTTGTGCAACTGCACCTTGACCACCTTCAACATAATCGGAGGCATCAGGATCTTTTTCCCATTTTACATAGATTGTAGTATCCTTTGTAAATGGTACATTAAAGTCAAATTCTTCTGTAAGTGCTTGATCCTTATACCATCCCGCAAAAATATAATTTGGCTTTTCAGGAGCATTAGGCTCAGAAATTGTATTTCCACGATAAACTTCTATATCACTTATGTCAGCACCGACAAAACTAATTATAAGAGGCTTTTCAACCCATCTAGCATGTAATGTATAATCTTGTGTTACTGGCTTAGTGAAATCATGTTTTGTAATAAAGCTATCATCATCATACCAACCCATAAAGATGTAGCCTTCTCTAACTGGATCATTAGGGGCAGCAACTTTATTACCCTCATTAATTTTCTTATCAGGAATATCATTTCCACCATGTGGATTATATTGGATTGTAAAGACAGGTAAATTAGGATCAACAGGTTTCTCATCCCACTTTGCATATAGAGTCATTTCTTCTAAAATCTTAGTTGAGAAATCAAACTCATTTTGTAAAGCAACATCTGTATACCAACCAGCAAAAACATATCCATCTTTAGTTGGAGCAGTAGGTGCAGTTAATGTACTCCACTTATTTGCAACAACATCTGGAACATCCGTTCCATTATTAGAATCAAAGTGAACAACTAATTCCTCAGCAACATTATATTCTAACAATGTAAATACATTCACTTTAACTGAAGCAGAGGTTGTAATCTTATATGTACCTGCTTCTAAGCCATCCACATTTATTGTTTTTGACTTTTGATACTCAATTTCCCAAGTTCCAAGAACTTCTGCACCTTTATATAAAGTAACCGTGATTGTTGGATTATTGCCAGAAGCGCCGGAACCAGCAAAAATAATTCCATTACTAACTTTACCATTCAATGTAAATGTTACAGCTTTTCCTTGTGTATTTAATATAGCTGCTTCTGTCTTTACACCAGCTTCTACTGTAAATTGTCCAGTAGTCAATACTTTATCTGTCTTACTAGTACTATCTAAATTAGCTTGTGCTGTTTGATGGAAAGAACTAAATGGGAATTTAATTTGTTTATCCTCATCTGTTTGTGGTTTTTCATCAAACTTAGCATAAATTGTTACAGCTGGAGTTGAACCATTTAATATCGTATTAAAATCAAATTCTTTTGTAAATTCTGCATCTTCATACCAACCTACAAAAGTATAATTTGCTTTTACTGGGTCAGCAGGTTTCGTTACTTTTTCACCTACTGGTACAATTTGAGGTTTTAAACTAGTTCCACTAAAAGTAACTTTATATTCAGAAAGTTCCCATCCAGCATATAGAGTAATAGCTTTTGTAATTACTTCTTCATCAAAACTAAACTTCTTATCCTCGGAACATTCAGCATCCTTAAACCAACCTATAAAGCTATATCCATCTTTCACAGGATCTGGTGTTGGCTTTTGAAGTTTTTCACCAATTGTTGCATTTACAGCAGAAACATTGCTACCGCCATTAGAATTAAAAGTAATCTTTACCGTTGCTGGTACATCTGATTTTTCTATCCACTTTGCGTACAAGGTCACATTTGAACTTAGTGTTTTTCCTGCAGTAGCTAAAGTATCACATTCTTCATCTAAATACCATCCAACAAAATGCCAGCCTTCTACATCATCTACTGTTGGTAGTGGATTTGGTAATGCTGTTACATCTGTTAATCCTGTAGGAGCTTCTCCATGACCAAGCATATTAAATGCAATACTATACTTCTCTGGAGCTGGTTCTTCTTTTATTTCCCACTTTGCATATAGAGTTGTATTAGCACTTATTGCTTTTCCAGCTTCTGCTGGTGTAGTACAATTCTCTTCTAGATACCAACCTACAAAATGCCAGCCTTCTACATCATCTACTGTTGGTAGTGGATTTGGTAATGCTGTTACATCTGTTAATCCTGTAGGAGCTTCTCCATGACCAAGCATATTAAATGTAATACTATACTTCTCTGGAGCTGTACTTCCTACTTTTTCCCACTTTGCATATAAAACTACATTACCAGTAACTACATCTTCATCAAATTCCCATGCAAATGTACCACTGATATCCTTATACCATCCCTTAAAAGTATAACCATCTCTTGTAGGAGCAGTAGGTTCAGTAACCTTATATCCTCTATTAATTGTTTGTGAATCAACACCAGAACCTCCCATAGAATCAAAAGTAACTGTATAATATGTTACTTCAGCGGGAGTATCGCCGTTGCCACCACCTGGCTTATCTGTCTTACAAGATGCCAAGCAAACTACTGCGGAAATTGTAAAAAGTCCTAAAAAAATCTTTTTAAATTTCATTTTCTTTTCCTTCTCTTTCTTTTAAGATTCTGCTCTAAACTTATCAATCATTGACTTTATAAACTTTAGAGCCTTTGTTTGAATCGTTATCGTTTTTTGAAGTATTCAAAGGTTTTTATTCATAAAAACATAAAAATCAAAAAATACTATTTTTTTCATTTTAATATAGATATAGGGTGCCTAAGCACCCTATAAATACCATTATTATTTTCTACCCCAACGAGGAAGTGTGACATCAACATCCTTGATATCAACGCCACTTGCAGCAACGATATCTTCAATTTGAATGTTTTCTTCTTCTAAAATTGGTTTTTCATATTCTTTTCTCATCAAAATCATTCTCCTTAATTAATTATGCTAAAGTATTAATTGTAACTGTCTTAGTAATACCACCTACAGTTAATTCTGCTGTAAATGTTTCAGCTACATAATTACTATTAGCTGCGATAACACATTTGATGTAAACTACACCATCTTTAGCTTCAAAAGAAACTTCGCCAATTGAATAAGTTTCGCCATTGTTTGTAACGTAATTAGCTATTTTAGCAGCTTCTGTTATGTTTTTATCTTCAAATAAAGAACACTTAAGAACAAGGTTTAAATCAGATAAATCATCAACATTTTCAACAACTGCAACTAATCTAATGTGTTCAACTTCATCAACAGCAACTCTTTCTTGAAGTAATTCTACTGAAGCTTCTGGCACTGCAAAAGTCATTGAACAAACCTTTAAGCCATTAGAACCACCAAAATAATAAGTCTTTCCATTTTCAACAGCATAAGTTAAAACTCTTGCCTCTGTTTCATTCTTATCAGCGCCTTCTCCAAATGCAGCATTTCCACTTGCAGTTGCAACTTCAACATATTTATCATTATCTCCTAATGTTTGAAGTTTAGCATTACGAGCTGTGCTTCCACCAGATTTAACTTCTACTGTAAGTACTCCATTGGCAGGAGCAACAAAACTAATACCCTTTTCTCCTGTTTTAGGATCTAATCCTCCGTTTGTCTTAACAGAAGAACTACTTGCCTCAAGTGAACTACCTTTCAAAAGAGTATAAATCGTACCCTCTAATGGTAAATTTTCAGCAAATGTTGCACCACCATATGCTTCAGTAACTTTTGCAATAAGTTCTGAACTTAATACATTGTTTTGAATGTCAATAGTCCATGGAGTCCATTTTACATATACAGTTGCATCAGCAGTAATGCTACTAGTATCAAATGGAGCAGTCAAATCAACATCTGTAAAATATCCATCAAAATCATAACCATATTTTGAAGGTGCATAAGAGAATGCTGCACCAGATGTAACTTTTTGTTGTTTTAATTCAACACCATTAGTCTCTTTTACAGTAATTGTGTACTCTTGAGAAACTACACCTTGTGAAAGAACAATACCCCATGTAATCAATCTTTTGTTACTACCTATGTAGATAGTTGTGTTTGCTGCATTTATTGTATACTCAGCGTAACATGCTTCATCATTTTTTCCTGCAACATCATCAAACGTTTGAACTGCAGTACCAGCTTCATCCATAATTATTAAATGTCCTGAATTTACTGCATCTTTGCTTGCAAAATTTGAATCTGAAGTTGTATAATATAATCCAACCTTTGCACCAGCAACTTTAGAAACTATTTTTAGTGCTGCATTATCTTTATCAGCACAGTTTCCACCTGGAACAAGTCCCTTAACAAACTCCTCTCCATCTGAGCATGTTGCCTTTCCAGCAGTTGCGCCAGTTGCAGATACAGCAGATTTTCTAACTACATTTATAGTAGCAATAGAATGTGTATCCAACAAAGAGGCATTTTTAGCATACTCCGTTGTAGTGCCTGCATCAGTATCGACAAGATAAGCGTACTCAACACTAGCACTTGCTTTTACCATTACCAATGTGAATGCAAATAATGCTACAAAGGCAAATAGTAAACCTTTAATTTTTTTCATATTTTTTTCTTCTCCTTTAATTTTTTTTGTAAATAAATCTGTAAACGTTTTCTTTACAAAGACTATTATACCCCCCCCATATACGTTTGTCAAGTAAAGCGTTTTACTTTCATAAATTTTCATTATTTTTATTAAAATACGTGAGAAATCCATAAATATATCCCAAAATATGGAAATAATGGTATCTAAAGTATGCTTTTTACATAATAAAACCCTAAGAATGTTCTTAGGGGATGAATTTATATTCCAAGTTTTTTATAAAATTCTTTTTCTTCCTTTGTCACTTTATTCTTTTTAGAGAACAGCAACTTAAAAAGTTTTTTGGTTTGCGTACATAACAAATAAATGATACGATGGATTAAGCATAAAGGATAAGTAAACCAATGCTTTCCTAATCTAGGATACTTAGAAATACGAAATGCTTTATTTGTCATAAAGGTTCCGGCTATTATAGCCTTTAGTTTATTATTTTTTATACTGAAGCCTTTTTCATCTCTTTCGTTTTCTTCACCGAAACCATGAATTCCAGACTTCACCAAATATTCTATAAAGAAGCTAATATCATCTTTAGGAAATTCATCTAACTCTTCTTCTGTTAAAAAATAAATAGCATTTAAAATGTTGTGATAAAGATGAGTATAGCCAATTTCTTCAATCTTCTTATGAAGTTCTTCTTTATCCATACCCCATTTTTTCAGCATATAATAAAAATCTAGTAAATATCTTAGTCCTGCCCCCATTTTAAGATGAATTGCAAAATGGTAAAGACAATACACAAAGAAGTTTTCATTCGTGAATGTATAAAGACATTTATCTATTGGATAAGCCAATTCAAATGGAGCATTAAAATAATCTATATTACAAAATTCATCAAACAAAAGAAAATGTAATTCTACTATAGATTTGTTCTTAATGAATTCTATATGGTGTTGGGATTCAATAGATAGCATTTGATATCCGTGGTCTAATAAAATCTCTTTTGCCTCATTAAACCTTTCATTATCTACCAATATATCAATATCGCCTCGTGTTCTTAAGGCTGGATCAGGATATAGTTTATATAAAACACTTCCCTTTAAAAATAAATGCTTTATATTCACTTTATTAAAAAGCTCTGTAAGCTCTGTTTGTAGCTTTAGAAATTCTTCTTGAGTGATAGAGGCGGTAATATAATAAGAACGATATTCTTTTTTGTGATACACATAGTAAAGAAAAGGAAGCAATGCCTGTTCCTTTGCTTTTGAAATGAGTTCTTTTTCTAATGCTGGATCAATTTCTAGTTCTTCATTTTTAAAGTATGCTTTAAGCATATCTACTATAGGATGGTTCATTCTTGCACCTCCACAAAAGGGATAACCCTTTGATTTTCCATTTCTTTGCTTCTGTGAGAAATAAAGATGATTGTCTTATGAAGCCCTGCTAATCGATTCATAATGATTTCTTCATTTTTACTATCTAAGGCACTAGAAAACTCATCTAATAATAAAATAGGACGATTGCTTAATAATGCAATAGCTATCCATATTCTTTGAATCTGCCCTAAAGATAGACCACTTCCTCTTTCCTTAAGAACTGTATCTAAACCTTCAGGAAGCTCCGATAATTCCTCATAGATATTTGTAATCTTTAATGCCTCTATTGCTTCTTCTTTGCTTTTACCAGTTAGGATATAAATATTTTCTGCAATACTTCCACTAAACAACATATTTTCCTGCGGAACATAACTAAACAATTTTTTAGAAACTGGAAACTCTTCATTTTGATATTTCATATAGATTCTTCCTGCATCAGGTTTTAAAAACCCCATCAACAACATAAACACCGTTGTTTTTCCAATACCAGATGGACCTTGAAATAGCACAATTTCTTCTTTCTTAATTTCAAAAGAAAAATCTTTAATTACTGGTTCTTTATGATAAGCAAAGCTAACATGCTCAAATACAATAGAATCAAAATCATTTGGAAGGCTTTCATTTTCTTCCTTGTTTAACAAGTAAACCTCTTGTATTCTTTTTTTAGAGGCTTGGGCTAAGTTATACTGATTCCATAAAGAGGAAAAAGAAATTAAAGGCATTTGAATATTATTCAGTAATTGAACTAATGCAATCATACTACCATAAGTTAAAAGCTGTACACTAATCCCATATGCACCATAACATAATGCAAATAAATAAATGATATTACTAAAACCAAAAAATCCACTATTTGCAACAAATAATATACGATTTCTTTTCTTTTTCGTTTCTATTTGATTTTTATTTAAAGTATCAAAATGAGAATTAGAATATGCTGTTGCATCATAGGCTTGTATAAGTTTCATTTGAGCAATAGACTCTAAAATATATCCGTTAAATTTTCCTTCACTTTCTAATACCTTATGATGATGTGGACGAATCAACTTAGAATATAGTTTGGCAAGACCAAAACCTAAAATACCACAGCCTAAAATTAGCACCAAAAACCAAACATCTAAATAAACTACAATTCCTATCGCCAAAATTAATCTAGTTGCCTGACGTACAAAATCTGGGATTGTTTCTAATTCCTTACGAATCACATGATTAATGTCTGTCATAAATAACTGCTCGATTTGTGCTGTATGGTAGGAAGTTACTTGAGTGTATTCATTTTGAAATATTCTATAAAACAAATCCTCCTTGATTTCCTTTTCTCTTTTCAAAGAAAAACGGAAATATAAAAATCCTTCAAGCATATATAACAGAATATCCATAACTATCGCTATACAGACACCAACTATATTCCATATTAAAGGCATCAAGTCTGGTTGTTCTAGCTTTGATGCGTCAACAGCAATATTCACTAGATTGCTAGTTAGAACAGGAACAGCCAGTAAGAAACAAGAATAAAAGAAATCTACAAAAGATAAGATAATACTATATTTCTTTTTTGACATCATAGTACCTTACCACAAAACCAACGAAAAAACTTAGAGCGCACTAAAAAAGTATACACACGATACTTAAAGCCGTTTAAGTTATATTGTTTTTCCTTTCCCTGTTTTTTATAGGCAATGACTTTACCAATACATTGTTCCATAGTTATACCTGGTTCCTCTTTAACCTGATGGTCTCCGACAAAAGTAAAGCTATCTTTTTTTACTCTTCTAATTCTGTGAAGAACAAACTGTTTGTTCTCTCTACGATAAAAAACAATATCTCCTTTTTTTAATGTAGAGATTGCCTCTAGCACTACTAAGTCGTTTGTATGCAATAAAGGCTGCATACTTGTTCCATGCATAGGAAAAGTAAAGGTATTTCCATTTTGAAAAGCTTCGAGAATTAAAGGATAGAAATCCTCAACTTTAATCATGATAAATACCACGCTTTTTTAATTCATCAATAAATTCAAAAATATCTTTAAGAACAACATCATAGTCCACTTCGTATTCCTCTACCATATGATAAGCAATTTCTAGTGGTGCTTTATTATTTTTTAATTGTTCATAAATAAAAGCTCCTGTGGAAGAAACATTATATACCTTACTAAAATCTACTCCTCCATCTGATAAAGGAATAATCATATAATCCTCTCCAACATGCTTTAAAATATAATTGTTATTTATAGGCATAAGTCCATCTCCAATCTTTCTTTTAATGTTGTAACTGCCCCTTCTTCCATATTACATCCATAATAATAAATAGGTAGTTCTAGTATTTTATCTACAACCTCATTCCATGCGTCAATAGAATCCTTCCTAGGAGGCTCTATTTGTCCTAATAATAAACGCATTGCTTCATTTGGTTTTAGTTTCTTTACTATATTCGTTTTTGATTGATACAAAAATACTATACACGATAATGGAGCAACAATATTCTGATGAATTTGGTGCTTGCCACTCCATGGGTTAGAATACAAAATTAAGCGGTCGTTTTCTAAAACAATAATATTCTTATCATCGTTTAATGCTAAAGCATCTGTATAGGTTCTCCAAAGTCTTGCGTGAGTGCTTTTTCCCGTTCCACTTTTTGCACTAAATAATATTCCTTTATTGTGGTAAACAATAGAGGATGAATGTATAAATAAAGAATTTTGATTCCTATTCAATATATAAAGTAATGCATATTGACTCAATAAATATTCTGTAGCAAAATCGTTTCTTTTTAGATATAAATCTATTCTTTCATCTCGATATACAATATATCCGATTATCTCTATATTGCTTTTTTGAATTTGTATAAGAGAGGAATCTCCTTCATAAAGATCATAAAATTCTGTTTCTCTTATTTTTTTCCCCTCTATCTTAGGAAATGAATCCAAGTGAGATGCAACGAAATAATCACTTTTCTCATCTGTCTGATAAGATTCAATATTATAAAAATCTTTTTCGTATTTTAAATCAATATGTATATTTATATGTGCAATTTGAATTGTCATCATAAACTATCACCGCTTTTTATAATTCTACCATATTTTTAAAACAATTCCTATATTTTTAAAAAAAATCATAAAAAGAAAAATAACTCCACAAAAATGGAGTTATTTAAGACGATTATTTTTTAGTTTTCTTTTCCTTTGTTTTCTTTTCTTTTACCACTTTAACTTTTCTTGATGCTGGCTTAGCCAAGAAACCATCAATGAATAAGATTAAAGAAATCAGTAAAATAAATACAACAAATATCCACAATATAACTATATCTTGGAAAGGTGGCTTAACATAGAAATAAACACCGAAACTAACTAAAGCAACAGCAATGACCAACCACCATACGGGATAACGATCATTGTTTCCACGCTGATGATAATAAGCTCTAAAAATTTCTACAGTTCCTCTACACCACATTGCCAAACCTAATATAGCACATGCACCATTTGTAATATTAATAACCTTAAATTGCTGTAATACACATCCTAACGCAATCAAAGCTAATAACGCAAATTCTATTATGGTCAATACTTTAACTACACTATTTGATCTAGCAAGTATTTTTTTAACCAGGAATAAACACAAATATAAAATAATACATGCGCAGATTATCATATTTATAATTTGTTGTCCCCATGATTTCCAAAATACCCAATCAGGACAGCCGGACCATACAGGCATTAGCATTATACCAAGAATAAAACCTAAAATACCAAAAACAATATATACCCAAAACCATTTTGTTTTTGTTGGGCGTAAAATTGAATCAACTAATTTTTTCATTTTTATCCTCCTTATGTACTATTTATTATTATACCTCAAAACAAAAAAAGAATAAATAGAGAATGAAAAAAATCATACAAAATAGTTTTTCCTTTTATAATGTTTTAACTTTTTCAATACTAAGGCCTGTAGCTTCTGAGATAAATTCATCTGTTGACCCCATAGCCTTCAACCTTTTGGCAATAGCTATATTAGCTTCCCTCTTGCCACGAGAAAGACCTTTCTTTTCTCCTTCAGCCTTACCTTCAGCTTTTCCCTCATCCTTACCATCATAATATCCATCATAGTACTTCAAATAGGATATGTCAGCCTCTAATCTTCTCATATCCTCCTCATACCTCTTCACATTCTTCTC
>JAIDZC010000008.1 GCA_029057785.1 Anaeroplasmataceae bacterium | reverse complement strand
TTGCCTTATGATATTACAAAGGATACCATTCTTTTAGAGGACAATGATTATCCAACCTGGTATATTGATGTATTTGATAATTATGAAAAATATTTAGGTAAAACCATTCGTTTCAAAACGTTTGTTAGAGATATGTTAGAAAACTCAATTGTGGTTGGTAGAAATGTAATGACCTGTTGTGAAAATGATATTCAGTTTTTAGGATATGAGGTAAAAGATGTTTCTGAACTTGTAGCTATTGGAGATTGCATTTTCTTAGAGTGTGAGGTTACCCATGAATATTCTAGCATTGCAGAAGAGGAAGTTGTTATGCTACATGCTAAGAAGGTTTCTAAATTGCCTAAGGAAGAGGATACTGTTTTATCCTTTTAAATGAATTCGCCCAATTTTTGGGCTTTTTCTTTTGCCCTATTTTGTGGTATACTTATATAAGGTGATATTTTATGTTGAAAAAATATACAACAAACTCTGCAGAAGAAACAATTGAATTAGGTAAGAAAATAGGTAATTTATTGAATCCTAGTGATGTTCTTTTGTTAACAGGTGATTTATCTGCAGGTAAGACAACATTAACTAAGGGAATCGGGATTAGCCTTGGAGTGACTAAGATTATCAACTCCCCAACCTTTACTATTGTAAAAGAATACAAAGGAAAATGTCCTTTATATCACCTAGATTTATATCGCCTAGATGGTTTGAATAATGATTTTGATTTAGAGGAGTTCATTGAAGGGGACGGCGTATGTGTCATTGAATGGCCTTATCAAGTAGAAGAAATACTGCCTAAAGAATATTTAGAAATTAACCTGAAAAGATTAGATGAATTTAAGCGTAGTATAGAAGTTAAGGCAAAGGGAAGTCGTTATGAAGAGGTGCTAAAAGAATTATGAAAACTTTAATTATAGATTCAGCAACAAATGTTTTATATACAGCTTTATGCTTTGATGAGAAAGTCATTTGTGAATCTTATGTTCCTGGAAAGCATGATCATGCAAGTGTGATTTTGGTTGAGGTGGAAAAGGCTTGTTCAAAGGGAAATATTGATTTAATAGATATAGATAAAGTCATTGTAGGTGTTGGACCTGGTTCTTATACAGGTGTACGTATGGGAGTTGCTGTTGGGAAAATGATTGCAACCTTAGAATCTAAAATCAAGCTATATGAAATCTCTACTTTAAAGCTTATGACAAGTGGTATAGATGGACTAGTTTTAGCAAGTATAGATGCAAGAAGAGGAAACTGTTTTGGTTGTATTTTAGATACAACAACAAATACCTATATTGAATCTGAGGCATTAGTAGAAAAAACATCTTTAGAACAAAACAAGTTTGATGCATCCGTGAATGAAAATGAATATAAAGTGAATCCCTTAAAGGTAATCAAGTGGGCTAAAGAGGTAGCAGAGCCTAGAACACTTGTTCCTAATTATTTAAGAGAAACAGAAGCGGAGCGGAATCTTCATGATTAGAAAATATAAAAAAGAAGACATAGGTAGAATTGTTGAGTTAGAAAAAAATCATTTAGAATCTTCTTTAGAGGAATCCTATTATTTGAATGATTTAAATAATCCGCTTGCAAGGCATTATGTATTTGAAATAGATTCTAAAATCATAGGATTTATTTCCTCAGTATTTGATGGCTTTTCTTTAGAGATACTAAATTTTGTAATCGATAAAGCCTATCAATCAAAAGGCTATGGAACAAAGGCTTTAGTTAGTGTTTTAGATGAGCTGGTTCCTTTAGGATTAAATAATGTATCTTTAGAGGTTCGAGAGTCAAATAAAAAAGCTATTCATGTTTATGAAAAATTAGGCTTTAAAATTATCAGAGTTAGAAAAGAATACTATAAGAATAAAGAAGATGCCTATTTTATGCAAAAGCTTTATGATGAAAAGAAAGATATTGCAAATCTAGAGGCAATTCTATTTTCTAAAAAAGAAGGCTTGAAATATACAAGTGACTTCAAGGAAAGATATTGTTTAAATTATTATGATCTATATGATTATAAAATAAATTCCTTAAAGGATTTTACATATGATTCCTATATATTATTTCTTTCCAATTGGCTGGATGAAAAGTTATTTGAAGGCTATGAGATAGATAGCTGTGCTTTAATGCATGTTAATGCATATCATTATAAAAGCTTAACTAAAACTATTCATCCAGTAAGCTTTAATTATCTAAAGGATTGTAAGGAATTTACTTATAAAAGCAATGTTGAATATGGTGAGGAATATGCACAAAAATATGCAAAGTTTAACTATGATAAAATCGTAGAAGGTAAAATCAAGAGTTATTCTGTAGTTAAAAATGATATGACTATTGGTAGTGTTTTGATTATAGAATATTATCATAGTATCTTTATTTATGCTTTGTATGTAGATGAAGCATATCGTCATCAGGGGATTGCCTCTAATTTGATGGATGCTTGTATAGAGTATGCAAAAAAAGTAAATAAATATGAGGTTTATCTAGAAGCAGAGCTAGATGATACACCAATTGAAATGTATAAGAAAATGAATTTCAAAGAGGTAGAAACTCTTTATGAATGTTTTTTGGAGAAATAATGGAAAAAACAAATGTAATGCGTATCTTAGATCAGAAGAAAATTTCATATGAAGCTTTTGAATATCCGCACGAGGAAGGAATATGTGTGGATGGAGTAAAGGTTGCAGAACTACTTGGTCAGAATAAAGAAGAAGTATTTAAGACTTTAGTTGCCATAGGACACAGTAAGCATTACTATGTTTTTGTAATTCCAGTTCAAGCAGAATTAGATTTAAAAAAAGCTGCAAAAGCAGTTAAAGAAAAATCTGTGGAGTTAATTCCAGTAAAGGATTTATTAGGAATTACTGGCTATATTCGTGGTGGATGTAGTCCAATTGGAATGAAAAAGCAATTTACTACAACTCTACATATTTCTGCTAAAAGCTTATCTCATATTATTTTTTCTGCAGGAAAAATAGGATATCAGGTTAAGATGAATCCTTTAGATTTAGCTAAGGTTATAAGAGTAGAATTTATAGATATTATCCGATAAGTCAGAAGAAAAAGTATCGAATTTATGTTGGCTATTTTTAAACTTTAAATTGAATCAAGAAGGAATTTATGATATAATAAAAATGTAGCTAGAAGAAGTCTATAAGTAAGAACTCTACTTTTTATAGATGGCTAAGACAACTGAATGTAGTAGAGTGGTTTTCCTTGCTGGATAGCGTGATTGAAACTGGTTAGTACTTATGTACTATCTAAATTTCATCACGCTTTTTAATTTATAATTTAGAACTATGGAAAGGATGAAAAGTAAATGGTATTAAGTGATATACAGTTGGATCTTGTAAGACCAAACAGTAGCAAAGCAAAAAGACTTGCTATACATATTAGAAAAAATAACATTTCAAATCATCCAACTATTATTATAGGAGAAGATGGGAAATCTTATTTATTTTTACCTATGACAACTAACCCCATTGCTAAAACAATACAATTAAAAAAGAATCCAAATCCACACCCAAAAACAAAAAATGAAAAATCATACGTTATTTTTAGAATGAGGGCAAATAAAAAAAGTGCATTCTCTGCACCATTGAATTGGACGTTTAGTCCAAGCGACTATAAACTGATAGAAGACTATGCCCGAAGGAAAATCAAATAAAAAAAGAATTGTGCCAGAAACAGCATATTGCTGACGGACGGCCTTGTTAAACAAGGAACAATTCTTATGTGATTATTCTAGCATATTATGTAGAGATTGTCAAATAGAAGATGAAATGAGATTTCAAAATAAGGATTGAAAGTAAGAAAGAAATGTTAACGTTATAGAGAAGACTTCAGAAAGTAGATTCAAAAATGTAAAGCAAGTCTAAATGGATGAAATCGATTATGAGAATACTCCAAAAGAATATCGTAAGCTTTAGAGAGACCTAAGATATTGAAGAACCGGAAAGAAAATAAACTTCTAAATTATTCTGTCAGCAGGATTTATTATATCATTGGAGTAATGTAATAAGGAGGAAAAGTATGAAAGTTTTACCAAAAGTATTGCCAATTAATGAATTGAAAAATACTGCAAATATTTCAAGACTTTGTAAAGAGAGTAATCAGCCTATAATCATTACCAAAAATGGATATAGTGATATGATTATGATGAGTGTTCAAGTTTATGAAGAATTATTGATCAAACTTCAAGTTGCTAACAAAATAAATGAATCCTTAAAAGATATACCAGCTATTAAAAGTGAATTATTCTTTTTTAAAATGAAAAGCAAGTATAGGGAGTAAATTTGTAGTTTTTTCCTTTTAAATAAATTAAGAAATTATGTCGGCGTAGTATAAATCAAAGCAAAATTCAAAATTTTAAGAATTTTGCTTTTTTCTTTTAGAAAATGCTTTTAGTCTCTATTTTTTTTGTACTAAATAATGTATAATAGTATTGTTATGTATGTTTTAAAAACTATGTTTTTATAGGAGTGATATTTATGGAAGAAATCAGTAATTACATAAAGACATTAATGGCAGAGGATTTAAAGGAAGGAAGAGTAAATGAAATCATTACTCGTTTCCCACCTGAGCCTAATGCGTATTTACATATTGGACATGCTAGAGCTATCATCACAAACTTTGAATGTGCTAAGGCATATGGTGGTAAGACAAATTTAAGATTTGATGATACCAATCCTACAAAGGAAGATAGTGAGTATGTAGATGCTATACAAGAGGATTTAAAGTGGTTAGGATATACTCCAAATCATGTGTTCTTTGGTAGTGATTATTTTGAGGCAACTTATGAAAAGGCAATTCTTTTAATTAAGAAGGGCTTAGCTTATGTAGATGATTTGTCTCAAGAAGAAGCATCAGCTTATCGTGGTACATTAACAGAACCAGGTAAGAATTCTCCTTATCGTAATCGTAGTGTAGAAGAGAACCTAGATTTATTTGCAAGAATGCGTGCAGGTGAATTCAAAGATGGAGAAAAGACACTTCGTGCTAAGATTGATATGGCTAGCCCAAACATCAATATGCGTGACCCAATTTTATATCGTATCATTCATATGCATCATCACCGTCAAGGTGATAAGTGGTGTATTTATCCAATGTATGATTTTGCACATCCTTTACAGGATAGCTTTGAAGGAATTACGCATAGCTGTTGTTCTCTAGAGTTTGATAACCACAGAGTATTATATGACTGGGTGTTAGCAAATACAGATGTAGAACACATTTCTCATCAGTATGAATTTGGTCGTTTGAATATTACAGGTATGGTAATGTCAAAGCGTTATTTAAGAACCTTAGTAGATACGAAAAAGGTAAGTGGCTATGATGATCCAAGAATGCCTACCTTAGTTGGATTAAAGCGTAGAGGTTTTACTCCTGAGGCAATTAAAAACTTTATTTTATCTACAGGTCTATCTAGAGTAAACTCAACTGTAGAATATCATGCATTAGAGGAAGCCTTAAGAGATGACTTAAAGCTAAAGGCAGTAAGACCTAATGCAGTTGTAAATCCTGTATTAGTTGTAATTGATAATTACCCAGAAGGACAAGTGGAATATATGGACTGTCCAAATAATACAGAAAATGAAGAGATGGGTACAAGAAAAATTGCCTTTAGTAAATATGTATATATTGAAAGAGATGACTTTATTGAAGAAAAACCAAATAAGAAGTGGAAGAGACTTGCTTTAGGTGTAGAGGTACGTTTAATGCATGCTTACTTTATTACGGCTACAAGTGTAGAAAAGGATAAGGATGGCAACATTACTTTGATTCATGCTACCTATGATCCAGCTACACGTTCTGGCTCTGGTTTTTCTGAACGTAAGCCTAATGGTAATATTCACTTTGTTGAAAAGACAACAGCAATCCCTGCAACCTTCCGTCAGTTTGAGGATTTGATTTTACCTGAGACTGAAGAAACAAAGGATTTAGATTTTATGGAGCGTTTGAATCCAAATTCATTATCTATCAAGGAAGGATTTGTAGAAGCTTCCTTAAAGGGAACAAAGCCACTTGATCATTTCCAATTTGTTCGTAATGGCTATTATACAACAGATAAGGATAGTACAGAGGACCATTTAGTATTTAACTGTACAGTAAGCTTAAAGTCCTCATTTAAGTTATAAGAAATAGGGACTGCTTTGCAGCCCCGATTTTTAAGAAGTTAGGAGAGAAAATATTATGTTAAAAACTGTGAACCTAGGATTACAATATGGCTCAAGAAAATTATTTGAGCATGTAGACATTACCTTCACAAAAGGTAACTGTTATGGAATTATTGGTGCCAATGGTGCTGGTAAGTCCACCTTCCTAAAGCTTTTATCTGGTGAGATTGAATCTACAACAGGTGAGGTTATTCTAGATAAGAATGAAAGAATGTCTGTTTTAAAACAGGATCAAAATGCTTATAATGATAAGACTGTATTAGATACAGTTTTATTGGGTCATCCAAGATTAATAGAGATTAAGGAACAAAAGGATGCCTTATATTCTAAAGAGGATTTTTCTGAAGAGGATGGAATATTGGCAGCTGAGCTAGAAGGAGAATTTGCAGAGCTTGGTGGATGGGATGCAGAAACTGATGCTGCAACTCTTTTAAATGGAATTGGTGTTGATGAAAAATATCATTACACTCTAATGGGTGATTTAGATGCTAAATTAAAGATTAAGGTTTTACTTGCTCAAGCTTTATTTGGAAATCCAGATATCTTACTTTTAGATGAGCCTACCAACAACCTAGATTATAAGTCTACCCGCTGGTTAGAAAATTTCTTACTTAATTTTGAAAATACAGTTTTGATCGTATCTCATGACCGTCACTTTTTAAATAATGTTTGTACTCATATTTGTGATGTAGATTTTGGTAAGATTAAGCTATATGTAGGTAACTATGAATTCTGGTATGAATCTAGCCAATTGGCTTTACAACAGGCTAAGGACCAAAATAAGAAGAGTGAACAAAAGGTGAAGGAGCTTCAAGAATTTATCGCTAGATTCTCTGCCAATAAATCTAAATCTAGACAGGCAACCTCTAGAAAGAAGCTTCTTGAAAAGATTAAGATTGAAGATATTGAGCCATCTTCTAGAAGATATCCTTACATTGGCTTTAAACCAAATAGAGAAGTAGGAAATGATATCTTATTTGTTGAAAACCTATCTAAACCAGGTTTATTTAAAAATTTAACCTTCAGTGTAAATAAGAATGATAAGATTGCATTCTTGGCTGAAAACTCAGTGATTATTACTACATTATTTAATATTCTATCTGGTAAAGATACAGATTACACAGGTAAGTTTAAATGGGGTATTACAACCTCTACAGGCTTTTTGCCACAAGAGAATAAAGAATATTTTAATAAGAATTTAAGCCTTGTAGATTGGTTAAGACAATATTCTAAAGAAGACCAAACAGAAAGCTTTATTCGTGGCTGGTTAGGTAGAATGCTATTTAGTGGAGAAGAATCTTTAAAGAAATGTAATGTCTTATCTGGTGGAGAAAAGGTTAGATGTATGTTTGCAAAGCTAATGCTAGAAGCACCAAATATTTTAGTTTTAGAAGATCCAACCAATCATTTAGATTTGGAATCTATTACAGCATTAAATGAGGGTATGAAGGCTTATAAGGGAAATATCCTATTCTCTAGCCATGATGCCGAGTTATTAGAGACAGTTGCTAATCGTATAATTTCCTTTGAGAAGGATGGTACGATCATTGATAAGATGACCACCTATGAGGAGTTCTTAGATAGCAAGAATTAAAAGTATTTATAGTAAAAAGAAAGGAGGAAGCCCTATGTTAGAAGGATTAAATGAACGACAATTAGAAGCTGTAACAACTACAGAAGGACCTGTTATGGTTATGGCTGGTGCGGGTTCTGGTAAGACAAGAGTTTTAACAGAACGTATTGCCTACATCATTGATATGGGAATTTCTCCTTTTCAAATTTTAGCTGTAACCTTCACGAATAAGGCAGCAAATGAAATGAAGCGTAGAGTAGAAGAGTTAGTGCATGTAGAAACTAAGTATATGTGGATTTCAACCTTCCATAGCTTTTGTGCAAGATTGCTACGTTTAGAAATAACGGCGCTTCCTCCTTATTCTAAGAACTTTTTGATCCTTGATGAAGAGGATTCCTTAAAGATTGTTAAGGATATTTGTAAAGAAAACGATATTGAAGAGATGAAGCCTAAAAAGCTTCAAAGCTTAATTTCTAAGGTGAAGAATTTCCCAAATTATTACTTCAAGGATCCTTATTTGAAAAGTGTATTTGAAAAAGTAAATACGAAATATAATCAGTATTTAGAAGAAAATAATATGTTGGATTTTGATGACTTAATTATTAAGACGATTGAGTTATTTAAAAAGAATCCAGTTCTTTTAGAAAAGTATCAAGAAAAATTTCAATATATTTTAGTGGATGAGTTTCAAGATACAAATGACCTTCAGTACAACTTGATATTTATGCTATCAGCTAGATATCATAATGTCTTTGTTGTAGGAGATGACTTCCAGTCTATTTATTCCTTTAGAGGAGCAAGAATTGAAAATATCAATCGTTTTAGAGATGATTTCAAAGAACATCAATTGATATTGTTAGAGGAAAATTATAGATCCACATCCCCAATTTTAAATTTGGCAAATGAAATTATCAAACATAATCCAAATCAAATTAAAAAGGTGATGTTTACTGAAAAAAAAGAAGGCATATTACCTTTTTATTATGAAGCGGTAAGTGGAAAAAGTGAGGCAATGTTTGTTGTCGATAAAATCAAAGAATTTCATTTGGCTGGAGATTCTTATAATGACTTTGCAATACTTTATAGAACAAATTACATTTCTCGTGTATTTGAGGATTTATTGATAAAATATCAGATTCCTTATAAAATTTATGGTGGATTATCTTTCTTTGCAAGAAAAGAAATTAAAGATATGGTTGCTTATTTAAGAGTAATAGTATATCCAGAAGATGATTTTTCTTTTATGCGTATTGTTAACGAACCAAAACGTAAGATTGGCTCTGCCTTACTAGAAAAGCTACATATACATGCATTAGAAGAAGACACTTCTTTATTTAATTCTATTCCAACCTTTAAAGGTACAGGTGCTGGATACAATGCTTTAAAGGATTTCTATCAAACTATTTTATCTATAAAAGAACAAATAAACAATGTACCTTTAGTTAAGTTGATAGATATCATTTTGGAAGAAACGGGATACAAGGCGATGCTTGCTTTAGAGGATCCAGAACACGAACGTTTAGAAAATGTTTATGAGTTGAAAAATGTTTTGAAGGAAACAGAAAGTATAGTTGATGGAGATAATTTTGATAAACTAGAAAGCTTGTTAAATGATTTATCTTTACGTACAGATGAAGACGATAAAGAGGAAAGAGATTCTGTAATTCTTTCTACTTATCACCAAGTGAAAGGCTTGGAATTTAAAAATGTATTTATGGTGGCTATGGAGGAAGGAATATTTCCAAGTGGATTCCATAGTGACGATTTAGATATAGAAGAAGAAAGACGTATATGCTATGTTGGTATAACTCGAGCCAAAGAACGTTTGTATGTTACGAATGCGAAAGCACGTATGCTATATGGACATATGGAAATGGAATCCTTATCTCGTTTTGTAAAAGAAATGGGTACAGAGTATTTAAAAAATATTTCTGCAGATTTCTATAAAAAAGCCAAAGAGAAATATGATAGCTATATAGTAAGAAAACCTAAGAAAGAAAAGCCTAAAACTACAGATGAAGAACATTATCATGTAGGAGATAAGATAGAGCATAAGGCTTTTGGTGTGGGCATTGTTGTCAGTGTTGGAGAGGATAATTTTATTAAAGTGGCTTTTCCTATGCCAACAGGTATTAAGCCTTTAATTAAAGACCATCCCTCTTACAAGAAATTGGAGAAAAAGTAAATATGTTTCAAATTGAACTATATATTCCTGAGAAAGAAGAATTATGGTATAGAAAGCGTATGATGGAAGACCCAAAAACAATGGACTATAATAAAGGATACTTTCTTGATTCTAAAAATTATAATAATGATACGGGATGTATTCTTTTTCCAAAAAAAGATTGGGATGATTGGTATGAATACTTTATCAACAATGAACCAGAACGCTATTATGCTTATATCTTAAGAAAAAATGATCATACATTTTTAGGAGAAGTTTGTTTAAGAAAAATAGATGATACAAAAGATTATGAAATGGGTATTGTAATAGAAAGCATTCATAGAAATAATGGGTATTCAAAAGTAGCTATGAAGTTACTAATGGAGATTGCATTCGACAAATTTCATGCAGAAGCAGTCCATAATTCTTTTGAAGAAGAAAGAACAACTGCGCTACATATACATTTGAATGCTGGATTTTCTATTCTAAATAAAAAAGATAAGATCGTTAATTTTATACTTACAAAAGAACAATATTTTAAACGAAATAATAGTATGCTATAATAATAGCATATATGCGGTCATGGCGGAACTGGTAGACGCGTACGTTTGAGGGGCGTATGGGATTTCCCGTGTGAGTTCGATTCTCATTGGCCGCACCATATTTTAAAGAACACAAGTAATTGCTTATGATTACTTGTTTTTTTGTTTTTGACCACCAGCTAAGTTGTTGGATAATTATTATATATTTAAACTTTATAAAAAGAGGTTATTCTTGTTATAGATTTTTAAGTATGCTATAATAAAATATATTAGTATATTTTTATAAGGAGGGTTTATTTATGAAAAAACGTTCGATAAGTAAATGTCTTATCCTATTTGTCATATTCATTGCATTGTCTACTTCACTTTTTGGTTGTAGTGGCAATAAATATACAAGTATTTCTAATGATGTCAAAAACTATTATACTCAAAGAATTGCTTTGAAATCAAACGATAGTTATACGTTTGACATACACGAGATCTTTAAGGACAGTGGGCTAGAGATAGAAAAATATAATATAGAACCATCAAAAGATAAAAATTATACTGTTAGTGGTGATACAATTACCGCTGTGGGGACGGGAGTTTCATCCATATCTGTGACGCTTTACTGTCCTTATGAAAATACACGGTATGTTTGTTCATTGGGTACGCTCTATTCATACGATGAAAAAGATTTTACTCCTATATCTACCGCAAATGAATTGCAGAGCATTACGGATTTGAACGGTAAGTATATTTTAACTGCTGATATTGATTTGAGCAGTATAAAAAATTGGGAACCTATTGGAAATCTTCCTTCCGAAAATGCGTTCACAGGTATGTTCATTAATCCACATGGCTATAAAATAAAAAACTTAACTATTACTTCCTCCAAGGAAATTTTTCATGGACCATATGGTGGTTGTTGTGGTGGTCTTTTCGGTAGTGTAACAGGAGCGTTTTTGTATGGAATTCATTTGGAAAACGTTCAAATAGATGTCAGCGATTTTGATGGTGTTTCCTATTCGGAAGCAGGTGCCATAGCTGGTTTAACAAGTGGGACATATATTAAAGATTGTACTGTTACGGGGGATATAAAAGCAGTTGGAAGAACTGGTGGAATTGTGGGAAGTGTCAACTGGGGTTGTATTGAGAATTGCACATTTTCAGGCAGTGTGACCACAAATGAAGAACTTTCAGCACACGCATTATCTGATGGCGCAACAGGAGCTGGAGGTATAGCTGGATATATAGGTATTCCATGTCCATTTGAAACATATCAATACGGATTAATCGGCTGCACAGCGGAAGGAAAAATTACTGCAGTAAAAAATGCAGGCGGAATTGCTGGTTATATTTGGGGAGGCGATTATGTAAAAAATTGCATTTTCACTGGAGATGAAACAGACATAACAGCCGCTTCTACAGATAAATTATTTGGAAAGATACAAGAAAAATAATATACAATTTATAGAAAAGCCTAAAGCAAATGATCTACAAGGAAGTGGAAATATGTCTTTGAAAAAAGAAAATATAGTACTTAAAGAAATATCAAATGAAGATGAACAAGCCTTTTGTGCATTTGAAAAAAGATATAAAAAAGAATGCGGGAATGAAAAAGTACCCTATAGCTTAAATCCTAATAACCTAGAGTATAATGAATTCTTAAAAGAATTAGAAAAATGTAAACACAAAGAAACCTTGCCAGAAGGCTTTGTTCCAGCAAGAAATTATTTAATTTATGTAGATGAACGGCTCGTTGGTGGAATTAATTTACGTTTAGGTACGAATGATTTTATCCTTAATTCTGCAGGGCATATTGGCTATGGAATTGCTCCATGGGAAAGAAATAAAGGATATGCTAAGGAAGCTTTAAAACGAGTTTTACTTCTTGGCTTAGATTTTGGAATGAAGGATTTTTTGCTTACAACAGATTTGGATAATCTTGCTTCACAGAAGGTCATTCTATCCTGTGGAGGTGTTTTTGAAAAAGAAACTATAAATACAAAGCTTTTCTGGATTCATTTAGGCGAATATCAAAAAGAAGAAAGTGCTATGGCTATTGTTTTTTATAATAACCAGATTCTTGCAACTAAAGAATTAATTTTTGGGAAAGAAGTTATTTCTTGTCCAAAGGGGCATATTGAAGGAAAGGAAACACATATTGAGACTGCAATCCGTGAATGCTTTGAAGAAACGAATGTTATTTTAACACATAAGAATTATGTAAAAGAAGGAACGCCGTATCAAATAAAATTTATAGATCATCATAATAAACCTATTTTAAAAACAATCTACCCTGTTTGTTTCTGTACGCAAGAGAAGGGAGATTTAATTTCTAAGGAAGAAAGAATTTTAGAAATTAAATATATGGATTTAGCTGAATTTTTAGAGAAATGTAGTTACGATAATGTAAAAGAAATGGTAAAGGGGAGTTTAAAGGATATCTTATGATAATAAATACAGGACAAAGAACAGATATACCAGCCTTTTATCCCAAATGGTTTATGAATCGAATAAGAGAGGGTTATGTTTTAGTGAGAAATCCCTATTACCCAACCTTGGTGACTAAATTTTTATTAACTCCAGATGTTGTAGATGTCATTGGATTTTGTACAAAAAACCCTAGACCTATGTTTCCCTATTTGGATGAACTAAAACCATTTGGTCAATTTTGGTATGTTTCCATAACAGGCTTTGAAAAAGATTTAGAGCCTAATGTTCCCTCCATTAATCAAGCGATTGAAGATTTTAAATATCTATCTGAGAAAGTTGGAAAGAATGCTATAGGCTGGAGATATACCCCAATCATTGTGAATGAAAAATATACCGTTAAAAGGCATATAGAAACCTTCAAATCTATTGCAAAACAATTAGAAGGATATACCACTTTATCCGTTTTTGGATTTGTTGATTTATATGATAAATTAAAAAGAAATCATCCAGAAATAAAGGATTGTTCTGATGAAGATAAAATATATATTGCAAAGGAATTCTCTAAAATCGCTAAAGAACATCATATGGATTTAAGATTATGCTCTAAGGAAAAATGGTTAAGAGATTATGGCATTGATGTAGAAGGCTGTATGAGAATAGAGGACTATGAGCGTAGTATAAATTCAAAACTTAAAATCAAGCAGAAAATGCAAGCAAGAAAAGGCTATTGTGCCTGTTATTTATCTAATGATATTGGAACATATAATTCTTGTTTACATTTATGTACCTATTGTTATGCCAATGGGAACAAAAATACTGTAATGAACAATTATAAAATGCATGATGATAATTCCCCGTTTCTAATTGGTCATTTACAACCAAACGATAAGATAAAAGAGGCAAATCAAGAATCCTATAAAATACCTATCTCCTTTGATTTGTTCCAAAATTTGGATTCATAATCAAGAGACAGGAAACAGAAAATATACTATAGAGATATAGTTTGATTTGATTGATTTTTAAAACCAATCAAATGTATAGAAAAGTAAAATAAAAGTAGAGGTGAATATTGATGCATAAGGATGAAGCGAGCAAGCTTTTTGCAAGTCTAGGCGATCCAAACCGAGTAAAGATTGTAAAAATGCTTTATCATAATTCTACATTAAGTGTGGAAAGATTATCTCAAATAATGGAGTTGTCTGCACTTGAATTAAAATCCCACTTAAATATTTTGTGTGAAGCTGGTTTAGTGAAGAAGCAGAATGAAGACTATTGTTGTGATAAGGAATTGTTAGATACATTACTGTCCTTTATTCCAACTAGATGTGGTTGTTGTTCATAATATAAAAAGCATCCTAATGAGGATGCTTTTAAATTTTATGATTTGTGGAAAATCTATTATAAAAAAGTAGTAAAACTAAAAAAATTATGATACAATGGTAGTGTTATTTAGGAGGTATTTGTCATGTTAGGTAATTTCACATATTCTAATCCTACAAAGCTTTATTTTGGTAAGGATGCATTAGATAATTTGAAAACAGAATTAAAGAAGTACGGAAACAATGTTTTATTAATTTATGGTGGAGGTTCTATCATAAAAACAGGTCTTTATAATAAAGTAGTTAAGATTCTTCAAGAAGCTGGTAAGAATGTTTATGAGGATGCAGGTGTTATGCCAAATCCTACAGTAGAAAAGCTTTATGAGGGTGTAAAAAGAGCTCGTGCTTGTAATGCAGATTTACTACTTGCAGTTGGTGGAGGATCTGTTATTGACTATGCTAAGGCAGTTTCTGTTTCTGTACACTGTGAAGAAGATCCATGGGATAAGTATTATTTACGCTTTGAGGAGCCTACTTGTCGAGTTGTACCTGTTGGTTCTATATTAACAATGGTTGGAACAGGCTCTGAAATGAATGGCGGTGCAGTGATTACTCATCCTACCCAAAAGTTAAAGATTGGTCATGTGTTTGGTGATACGGTATTTCCTAAATTCTCTATTTTAAATCCTGAATTAACTTTCACTGTTCCACAATATCAAATGGTTGCAGGTATTTTTGATATTATGTCTCATATTATGGAACAATATTTTTCAGGTACTGATGATTCTGCATCAGACTATATTATGGAAGGCTTAATGAGAAGCTTAATCCATTCTAGTAAGATTGCCGTAAAAAATCCAACAGACTATGAGGCAAGAAGTAATATTATGTGGGTTTCTACATGGGCATTAAATACTTTAGTTGCCAAGGGAAAATCTACTGACTGGATGGTGCATATGATTGGTCAATCTATTGGTGCATATACTAACGCAACTCATGGCATGACTTTATCTGCAGTTTCATTACCATACTATAGATATATTTTAAAGGATGGTCTACATCAATTTAAAAAGTTTGCTTGTAATGTTTGGAATGTAAATCCAAATGGCAAAACAGATGAAGCAGTAGCTTTAGAAGGTTTAGATTTAATGGAAGCTTGGATGAAGGAAATCGGACTTGTCCTTCATAGTAAAGAATTAGGTGTCACTGAAGAAAAGCTTGATGGCATTGTTAAAGGCACCTTAGTTATGGATGGAGGCTATAAGGTTTTAAAGCCTGAGGACATCCGTTCTATCTTAAAAGAAAGTTTATAATTATAGAGGCACTCTTTTACGAGTGCTTTTATGCCTATAAAAAAGGAGTACAAAATATATGAATGAGTTACTTCAAAATATTGAAAAGCTTCATACAACTCCTATGGGAATTGATCGTATACAAAAGAATTTAAAATTATATGATATAGATGTAGTTGCCTATTGTAAAGAATTCCTAAAGCATACAGATACTGACATCACTCGTCAAGGTAAGAACTGGTACGCCAAGAGGAATAACATCATCTTGACAATTAATGCCTATAGCTACACAATTATTACTGCCCATATTGTAAAATGAGGTGAGAAGAATGAGAAGTATACGTCTTGCAAATTTAAAAGATACGGAATTTTTAGTAGATCATGATAAGCATATAGCTTATGATATATTAAGAGAGAGTATAGAAAAAGGATATATTTATGTTCTTCAATTGGATAATAAAATCATTGGCTGGCTAAGATATAATCTATTTTGGGATAATACGCCATTTTTAAATATGCTTTATATTCTTGAAGAATTCAGAAATCAAGGTTTAGGCTCTCAATTATTAGAGCATTGGGAAAACCAGATGCAAATCCAAGGATATGAAACCTTAATGACTTCAACCTTAGTTCATGAGGATGCTATTCATTTTTATATGAAATATGGATATCAAGTTGTTGGGGGATTTCACCCAACTGCTGAAGAGTATGAAGTTATTTTAAAAAAGTGAGGGATAGAGATGGAAGTAAAATTTTACAAGGAAACAGATCAATTTATTAAATACGCTATTATTGTTGCAAGATATAAGGATTCCTTTGTTTTTTGCAAGCATAAGGATAGAAATACTTACGAGCTTCCAGGAGGACATGTTGAGCCAGGTGAGGACATCTTAACTGCAGCCAAGAGAGAATTGATGGAAGAAACGGGAGCTAAAAAGTTTACTATAAAGTTTGTTTGTTACTATTCCGTGTATTCTTATGGTGCAGTATTTTACGCTGAAATTGAAGAATTAGGGAAACTAGAATATGAGATAGAAAGCTTAAGCTTTGGAGATTATATGCCACAAGAGTTAACTTATCCTCATATCCAACCTAAGATTTTCAATTATGTTGTGCAAAATACAGAAATAAAGTTTGGTTCTAATATGAAAAGAATGGTTGCAGGAACTTTATACAATTCTTTCTTAAATGATCCAGAATTACATAAAAATGCTGTTCGTAAGGCAATGGAGTATAACCAAACTTTACCTGAAGAAATAGATAAAAGAAGAGATATTATAAAGAATCTGTTTGGTTCAACAAAAGAACATTTTTATATTGAACCATCTATTAGAATGGACTATGGCTTTAATATTCATATTGGAGATCATTTCTATGCAAACTTTGATTGCGTATTCTTAGATGTTGCCCCTATTATTTTTGGAGACCATGTCTTTATTGCTCCTAGATGCTGTTTTTATACTGCAGGACATCCCATTGATGCAGATGTTAGAAATATGGATTTAGAATATGGATATCCAATTCGAGTAGGCTCAAATGTTTGGTTTGGTGGAAATGTAGTCGTTAACCCAGGGGTTACGATCGGATCTAATGTTGTCATAGGCTCAGGTTCAGTTGTTACAAAGGATATTCCTTCCAATGTTGTAGCCTGTGGAAATCCTTGTAGAGTGATAAGAGGAATTACAGAAGAGGATGCTAAGCTATGGCAACAAAGAAAACAATTTTTTGATAACGAAAAATTCTAAAATGATATGGGATTTAAATCCCTTATATGCAGATATGGCGGAATTGGTAGACGCGCTATCTTCAGACGGTAGTGGTTAATGCCGTACGAGTTCGACTCTCGTTATCTGCACCATAAGTAAACATAGGTATTGATACGATTAACGATAGGTATCAATACTTTTTTTGTAAAATAGAGTTAGAATTGAGTCATGTCGGCTTTTTTTTGCTATTTTAAGCACAGCACACTATCTAGTTAAAATTTATGAGCAATCGTTGGTAAAGTCACCCGCGATTTAACGAAATTTCTATAAAGTATTCTTATAATAATCTTGAATTTGATTCGACATAATATTGTAACACTCTTGTAATTTCCTCAAAAAATTGCTATAATTTTTTATATAATTTGATAATTTGTACGTATACGATAATATGAATATAGATTACATTGTAACTGTAATCACAGTAAGAGCGAAATTAAGTAAGTTTATTGATAAATTATAAGTATTGGGAGGATGCCTATGAGTAAGAAAAATAATTTAATAACGCCCGATAATACGCTTTCTGGAATTTCTAATCCTTTTGATGTTAAGAAGATGCTAGATTCAATAACTAGAGAAAAGCATAAGTTTTTAAAACGTATATTTAGTTCTAGAATCAAAGCAAATTTTATGATTGAAATACTATATAAGGTTTTTGGGAAATTTCAAAATCCAGCAGATTTATTCTCGTTATTTGATATAAACTTTGATGGAGTAAGTATGGTTACTGGAAACTCTGAAGCTATCGAGTACGAAATATGTAGAAATATAGTAAGTATTCATCGTTCTAATTGTGTATTCGTTTCTAATACTCTAAGAGTAACTAGAGAAAACGATTCTATTTACAAAGAAAAACTGGCTAATCAAGTTGTTAATCAACTCAGAATAAGAAGATATTCAGCAATTTTTTATCGAAGGACACAACTTATACCTGGAGATGAATTTCAGTTTTTTCCTGTTCCATACTATCTTTTTTCGATGACAACATACGCAATTTCTCTAATTAGACTTGATATGAAATTTAATTCTTTTTATGCAACAATATTTAATAAATCATTATCTGCTTTAGTATTAATGGAAGGTAATTTTTTAGATAGTTGTTATCCTTTGTGCAGGGGAATTGTTGAATTGTATCTAAAGCTTTTAGTTCTTAAATCAAATGATAATGCCTTAAAAGAACATAATGATTTTGTAGATCTCGAAGTTAGATACAATTGCTGTGGTCAGGAATTTGATAAACAATTTATTGAAAAGTGGTACAATAGATTAAATAAGCATTTTAAGAGTAAAATAGATTATCTTCACTTTGGTTGGGTTGACAACATAAGCAATTATCATTTACTTTGTAATGGTCAAGACTATAGCGTGTATGGCTTGCTTTCGTACTTGAAAAACATATTTGCTAGTGAGGAAAACGATCAAACATTTGATGCATTAAGTCAACTCTATAAAATGTGTCATGCCTATACTCATGGAAACGTTGGAAACTCTAAATATCCGTTGCTTCATTATTTTGAAATATCGCTTATGTTATATTTTACGGTTGCTCATTCATATAGAATGTTATGTGAAGATGCTGGCGTAGATGAGAAAATTAATGATATTGATGTTCTTTCGTTGTTGGATGAATGTGCTATTGAATTAGTCGAACAATATAGCAAAAGAACTACAGATAATTTTGAAGATTATTATAGTTACAAGAAATAGGAGGGAAAACCTATGTCTCAAAAAGAACAAATAATTTCACTTTTGAATGAAAAAAAAACAATGACTCAAGGAGAACTTTCTATTGCGATTTACGGTGATAATAGACATATGCCAAACATCTATGCTTCATTAATGAATTTAGTTAAAATTGGAATCGTAAATAGAACTGGAGAATATCCTGCTTTATATTCGTTAAGCGGACGTGAATATTTAGAAATAACAAAGCCAAAAAAAGAAAAAACTATTAATCTGTTAATGACAAACGAATCAATTGAGACAGTAGATGCTGAAGTTGAGGCTACAGACAATTATGGTCGCGAAAATAACCTGATAACTGAGTGCTTTAAAAAGTATCCAAATAATACTGATATTGCCACTGTAGCAATGAAAATCGGTCTAATTGATATCACAAATTCTACAAACATTTCAAGATATAAAAGATTTATCAGCGTTGTTGAGTTGGCTGAAATAATATCACTTATTCCTAATATCGATGAAAGAATAAAAAATGGTGATCCTGAAGTTGTAACTATTATAGCAAAGGCAAATGGAAAAATTAATTTATTCTCATTTGCTTCCAAATATTGCTGTTATCACAACAAGAATCTTTATGGAAGAGATGATTATTCCATATTGGACACTGTGTTAAAGGATTCGTTACCTAAGATGTTTACTGATATAAAAAAATCAAATATTCAGCACTGGGTAGATACATATAACTATAAAGCTTATAATGATTATATCACCAGAAAACTAGATGAGTATGGCATAACGATTTCTTTTAGAAAGAGAAAGTTTGATCATTTTGTTTGGTTTAAGAATAGATAGGAGACTACTTAAGATGATTAAAGAATTTTCACAAGAAGTTGTAGAGCAACTTAAATATTATGTTTATAGACTAATCGACCCTCGTAATGGGCAGACTTTTTATGTTGGAAAAGGAAAAGGAAATCGAATATTTCAACATGTTCAATGTACTATCGATTATTATGACGGTGTTGAAGAAACAAGTGATGTCGATCCGAATAAGCTTAGAATTATAAACGAAATTCTTAATGAAGGATTAGAAGTCATTCATATTATTCAAAGATGGAATTTAACTGAAAAAGAAGCGTTTGAGGTTGAGTCTGCTCTATTAGATGCATATCAAGGTTTATCAAATCTTCAAAGAGGACATCATTCAGAATACGGCGTAACAAATGCTGAGATGCTTCAAAAAAGATTCAGTATGAAGGAATATGAAGAACCAAAAGATTTTAAATATTTAATCATTAAGGTTCGTTGGTGGAGACTCGAAGAGTTATTCCAAAAGTATCCTGATTCATATCGTTATGAAGCAACCAGATGGTGCTGGAAGATTACACCACGCTCAATTAAAGAGTATCCTTATGTTTTCTCAGTAACAGATGGAATCGTTAAAGAAGTATATAAGATTGAAAAATGGTTCAAAGTACTTGATGGAACTAGATATGCATTTGAAGGCGGAGTAGCTGAAGAAGATATTAGAAAGAAATACATCAATACTAGAATTCCAAAAAAGTATTGTAAAAAGGGAATGGCATTTCCAGTATTATTTTCAAAAAACTAAGGAATTTTTGAAGGCGGATTAAATGCAAGTGGTAAAAGTACTTTTGGAAAAGACCTAGCAAAAGTTTTACTCTAATATGTTCAATAATCTGAATTGATGGTGCAAAAAATAGAGGAAAATATAAAGATCATTTTAAAAACTATAATTAAAAAAGTTGAAAGTATAAGAAAGTGAGAACTGAACATGGACAAAAAAGAAAGAAAACAAATAGAGGTAACCTTAAAAAATATTTTATATTTTATAGATGATAGCGAAGAGCAACAACGTGTCATAAAAGTGCTAGAAAATTGCGAAAATAAAATGCCAGATTCTAAAATTAAGAATGCAATCGATAGAATAATTAAAAAATTTAAAACAGATTATTATTCTATAGTTGACCATTTGGTAGATGATATTTTGAGCAGCCCAATCGGTAATAAAGAGAAACAAACAATATTTAATATGCTAAACGAACTAAAACCTAGCATTGAAAAAGGAAATAAATCTTTTTTTGAAAAACTAATTGATTTATTTAAATGGAGTTAATATGAAAAAAAATACAATCATTTGCTCGATTATAGCAATTACTATTTTATTAGTTGTAATAATACTTTTATCATATTTTGACGTTTCTAGCGTATGGAATTCGTGGGGGAAACAAGAAGATGGTACTATGGTATATCCGACTTTTGGTTTTTACTCATTACTTATTTTATTTAAGAGCATATTATATTTTATTCCAGCAATTATTATATCTTTTGGATTTTTTTTGGATGAAAAAAAGGATAAAAAGTATTTATTTTGTTTATTAACGGTTTTAAATTATTGGTTCCTAATACTATTAACAATCAAATTATTTGTAGAATCAGTATTTGAATTAGATAAAATATTTGGATTTAACTTGTTTAATAGTGTAAAAGATATTCAAACATTAATTGGTTATGTATTGACACTTATTTTAAAGAAAAACTATAAAATAGAACCAAAAGTTTTTTCAATACAAGAGGGACAATTTAATTTTGAAACTATTGTTAAAACAAAATATGAATGTGAAGTTGAAAAAAGTACAATCAAGGAAATATATCAGCCTTTTTATAAAGAATATACTAAGCATACAGGGGAAATGGCATCACGAATAGAAGGTAAACCTACAGATACAACAAGAAAGATGGGGGTTTATGCCCTGTACTTTGAAAACAAATTAATGAAAATAGGAAAAGCAGTTGATGGGGGAATGTTTAAAAGAATGGGGCAATATTATCGTTGTGATAAAACAAGCGGTAATATTAATATTACTTCCAAAAATAGGGATTTGATTAGAGTGGAATATTTTAATCTTGATACAGCAGATAAATGTTGGGAAGCTGAAAGATACTTGCAAAGCAAAGCCGCTTATTTTGGCGAAGATATGCCCTGGGAGAATAAGACAAGAAATTAAATTACGCAAATATATCAACTGATGAAAAAACGAAAAAAGAGATTTGGCATTTTGGAGATACACTATTTTATAAAAAAGGAGTAACTGATCCAGATTATTGTGTCCTCAAGTTTACTGCTAAAACCTGTAGATGGTACTCTGACTTAAAAACAGATGAATTTGAATTATAAAGAAAAAGGACTTTGAAAGTCCTTTTTATATTTTATTATTGAGTTTAATTAATGCATTGAATGTTTCATCTGATAAATCATGCTCAATCTTACAGGCATCCTCTTCAGCGGTTTTAGGATCTACTCCAATTTTTGTGAAGAATTCAGTTAAGTAAGTATGTCGATTTAAAATCTTTTCAGCCACAGCTTTTCCTTGTTCAGTCAAATAGATATGACTTTTTTCATCTACAATAAGATAGCCATCATTGCTTAATTTTTTAAGCATAATAGATACAGAAGGCTTAGAAAATCCTAAATGATTCACAACATCTATTGCATGGATTTCCTTTTGATTTTTTGAAAGCATCAAAATTGTTTCTAAATAATTCTCTCCAGATTCTAGTAAAGACATATCATTCACCACCAGTATCTATATTATACCTTAAAGTTCTGTTTTTTTAAATATTATTTATTATCTTTCTTTTTATTTTTCTTCTTAGGCTTTTCATATTTTGACATTTTAGACTGAGATTGGTTGTTAAAGGATCTTTTGGTTAAATCATCGTTGTAATTTCTAGCTATTTCATTCATTTTTTTAAATCACCAATAAATTATATACCAAAATTATTTAAAATATGATAAAATAATCTTTGGTGATAAAAATGCATATCAAGTTAAAAAACACAAAAAACACAAGAAGTTTATCTGATTTAACTAATAAAAATGGTTTAAAAATTAAAAAACATTTACTTATTCGTAGTGATGCTTTAAACAAGATAGATGCATCTGATCAAAACGTTTTGAGAAGAGAATATCATTTGAAAAGAGTGATTGATTTACGTTGTGATAATGAGGTTAAAAATAATCCAGATGTTTCTATGGAAGGCGTCCAACTGATTTTAAATCCAATCCTACCTAGTGAGCGAGTTGGTGTTACGAAAAAAGGAAATGACGAAGAGGATTTCAGAGATTTCATTGAGGCCATTCATACAAATGGAGCTGATAGTTCAGTTCGTTTTATGACAAAAGTATATCAAGAAGTTGTAAGTTCTGAATTTTCTAAGAAGGCTTACCAGAAGTTTTTAAGAATTTTACTAGAAGATGCTGGTGGGGCAACCCTTTGGCATTGTAGTGCTGGTAAGGATCGTGCTGGCTTTGCCACAATGATTATTTTATATGCATTAGATTTCGATATGAAGGATATCGTAGAAGATTATTTGAGTACAAATCAGTTTTATCAAGGAAATATTGAGCATTTTGTTAAAGAATGCGGAGAAGGATATCGTGAAGTTTTAGAAACAATATTTGGAGTGAAAGAAGAATATGTTGAGGTATTACTAGGAAGTATAAAGAATATATATGGTAGTTTTGATGCTTATTTAGAGAAAGGTTTATTGCTAACCTCTAAGGATAAAGAAAAGCTACAGAGTATGTATTTGGAGGAACGATAATTATGCAACTATATGAATTATTAACTGCATACAAACATTTATCCATTATAGAGCGAATGCTTGAGACAGAAGATAAGGATATTTCCAATTTTATAGTCATCTTAAATAAAACAATAGAGGGGAAGCCTCATACCATTGTTGGAACGACCAAGGATTTCTGTAGCTATACAGGGGCTATCTCTTCTAGTCTTGTATTAGATGAAGATTTCAATATTGTTTCAGTTGAATGTGGATGTTTAGAACATTATCGTAAACAACAGTGTGTTCATACTACTTTATTATACGCATTGGCTTTAAAGGAATTATGTCCAGAAAAGTATAAAGAACAGCTTGAAAAATATAAAAGAATTAAGCTAGCGTTAGAACAAGAGGTTATCTTAAATGATTTAGCTACAGATTTAAGAACGAATGCCTCCTATTTCAAAAAGATTCATTTAACTGCAGAAATCACAAGAGAACAAAACATCAATCTATTATCCTTACGTATTGGATATGATAAGGAGTATATTGTGAAAAGTATTTCTGAATTTATCGATTTGATGGAGAATAAGAAATATTTTTCCTACGGCCAAAAGCTTTCCTTTGTCCATTCTTATGAAATGCTAGATGATGAGTCAAAGGAATTCTATGGATTTCTTTTAAGTATTAGTCATGAGAATGCTTTAAAGACCATCCAAATAAAGAAAAGTCAATTTTTGAAGATTTTAGAAATTTATCATAATAGTGGAGTTTATTATTCCAATGAAACTAAGAAAGCAAAGTTTTATCATCTAACAGAAATTGAAAAAGTCAATCTTATTTTAGATGATCAGTGTTTACATATTGAAATGCCAAAAGATACAGAACAGCTAGTTTGTGGTGTGAATAATGCCTATTTTATAGGAGAAGATCAAATCTATATCTATCATTTCAAAAAGAGAAATGAGGCTATGATTTTTAATGCTTTATTTAAGTGTAAAACAAATGCCTTATGGATTGAGGCAAATGAAACAGATTTCATCTCCAATCTTTTGCCGATGTTAAAAAAAGATATTATCATTGAAGATAGTTTTTACCAAAAATATCATTTGCCAGAGGTGAATATCACGTCCTATTTTCATTATGAAAATGGAGTCATTAAAAATGCTTGCAAAATAGAAGTTGAAAAAAAGTATAGAAATACTCCTTATGTAGGTCAGATCCTAGATGGATATAATAAGCTTTTAGAGTCCTTCGGTTTTGTTAAAGGATTAGAGGAAACCTATGATTTAAATATGGTAGAAGATCAATATGCCTTTTTAACTACAGATTTGTCAGGTCTAAAGAATTATGGTGAGATTTTCTTTGATAGTTCAATGAAAAAAATTAAGCTTAAAAAATCTAATCGAGTTCATATTTATGTTTCTTTTAATGTTGGATTATTGGATTTTAAATTTGATGGACAAGAATTAACCATAGAAGAAATTGAGGCAATGCTAGATGCATATCATAATAAGAAAAGATATGTCAAATTGAAAAATGATGTTATTTTAGAGGTTAAAGAAGAGGATGTTAAAGATTTAGACAATTTCTTAGAAGACTTTAATTTGACTAATGAAAAGCTTTCTTCAAGAATATCTAAACCAATGAACTATTTATTAAAGTTAGTTGATGAGGATAGTGAAAATATTCATTGTGATGCAAAGCTTTATAAAATGATTAAACAGGTTCAAAATTATAAAAAAAGTACTACATTACCAGATGAGGCTTTTTTAAAGATTTTACGTCCTTATCAGGTGGAAGCCTTTAAGTGGTTAAATATGCTTGCAGAATTTGGTTTTGGTGGTATCTTAGCAGATGATATGGGACTTGGAAAAACATTAGAAATCATTTCGTTTATTGCAAAGGATAATAAAAAGAAACCAACCTTGATTGTCTGTCCGATGAGTTTAATTTATAACTGGGAAAATGAATGTCGGAAATGGGATTTAGATATTCCTGTTCAGTTGATTATAGGTGGTGCACTGGAACGAGAGGACATTATCCATTCGATTGATTATAAAAAGAAATCCATTTATATTACTTCCTATGATTCTTTAAGAAGAGATATTGCAAATTATAAAAATCAATTTCGTATAATTGTGGCCGATGAAGCACAGTATATCAAAAATCAGAATGCATTAAAATCAGCGGCCATAAAACAACTTGATGCTGAATTAAGATTTGCATTAACAGGTACACCAATTGAAAATGGTCTAGCTGATTTATGGAGTATTTTTGATTATTTGATGCCAGGGTATCTATCCAATTATCATCACTTTAAGACACGTTATGAGTCCTTAATTATGGAAGAGGATGAAGAAACTTTACTGCAGTTAAAGAAAAGAGTACAGCCTTTTATCCTAAGACGTACAAAACAGGATGTTTTAACAGAGCTTCCTGAAAAGATTGAGGAAGTATATTATTGTAAGATGGAAGGAAAACAAGAAGAACTTTATCAAACTTATGTTGAAAAAATTAAAAATGATTTACAGGAAGATGGAAATCATATTTTAGCTTTAATCACAAGACTTCGACAGATTTGTATTTCTCCTCAGTTGTTTTATGAAGAAGAGGTTGCAAGTGCGAAATTGAACTTAGCATTAGAATTGATTACAAGAGCCATCTCAGCAAATCATCGTATTTTGTTATTTTCTCAATTTGCAAGCATCTTTCCTATTTTAGCAGGAATGCTTGAAGCAGAAGGCATTTCCTACTTAGAATTAGATGGAAGCACACCTGCTCATAAAAGAATTGAACTTGTAGATGAGTTTAATACGAATTTATCTGTAAAGGTCTTTATGATATCCTTAAAGGCTGGAGGAACAGGATTAAATCTTACAGGTGCGGATATGGTCATTCATTTAGATCCATGGTGGAATGTCTCAGCAGAAAATCAAGCAACAGATAGAGCATACCGGATTGGTCAAACGAAAAATGTTCATGTGATTAAGCTGGTTACAATTCATTCCATTGAAGAAAAGGTTATGCTACTCCAGCATTTGAAGAGTGGTCTTGCAGATCAAATTCTACTATCACAAGGACAAAAAATATCTCTATCTAAAGAGGATATTTTGGAACTTATTTCTTGACATTAACTGAATATATGATATACTATTATTGAGAATAATTCTTGATAAGGAAATGATTATGTTAAGAAGAATGACAACTCAAAAAAGGATAGTATATCAAGCATTAGAAGAACTTGGACATGCAAGTGTGGAATTCTTGATCGAATATTTAAGAAGCAAGAATGAGCAGATTTCTTTAGCAACGATATACCGAAATATTCAAGCACTCCTTGCAGAACAAAAGATTAGAATTGTTAAATTAAAAGGAAATGATGTTTTGGAAACAGTCAAAGAAGACCATGCACATTTCGTTTGTGAGCAGTGTGGAAGTATTGAGGATATTGTTGTTGATAAGAAGGATGTACTTTCTAAAGCATCTAAAGTTTGTATACATCAAATTAAAAAATGTGATATGGCCTTTTATGGCTTATGTCAAAATTGTACTGAAAAGGGAAAGGGGAAAGAAAATGAAGTACGTTTGTAAGGTATGTGGATATGTACATGAAGGACCTGAGGCTCCAGAAAAATGTCCACAATGTAAAGCTCCAAAGGAGAAGTTTGAAGAATTAAAGGAAGGAACAACTTGGGCTTGTGAGCATGTAGTTGGTGTTGCTAAGGATGCGCCTGCAGATATCTTAGCAGATTTAAGAGCAAACTTTGAAGGCGAGTGCTCAGAGGTTGGTATGTATCTAGCAATGGCAAGAGTTGCATACAGAGAAGGTTATCCTGAGGTTGGTATGTACTATGAAAAGGCTGCTTGGGAAGAAGCAGAGCATGCTGCTAAATTTGCAGAGCTTTTAGGAGAGGTTGTAACTCCTTCAACTAAGAAGAATCTTGAATTAAGAGCATCAGCTGAAAATGGTGCAACATCTGGTAAGCTAGATTTAGCTACTCGTGCAAAGAAGTTGAACTTAGATGCAATTCATGATACAGTTCATGAGATGGCTAAGGATGAAGCTCGCCACGGTAGAGCATTTGAAGGCTTATTAAATAGATATTTTAAGTAAGATAAAAAGGAATTAAGAACGTGAATTTGAGCGTTACTTAATTCTTTTTTTATGTTTTAATATAGCTTTTCCAAACTTTTCCCATAATTTTATGATATAATAATGTCGTTTTTAAGGAGGATGAAGACGATGAAATTTTGGAAAAATATTTTAATAAGTGGTATACTTATTGGAACTTTAGGACTTGCTTCTTGTTCTAACAAGCAGTCTCAAAATAACGAAGAGAATGATCCACCTATTGTAGATATAGAAAATCCTACTGGAGATCGAGAAAGTGAAACAGAGTATTTAAATTTAAATGTAACCTACACGAGTACACAGTTAGATACAGGAAGTGTAGAAGATACAGTAGAACAGATTTATGATAGTGTAGTAGCAATTGATGCCTATATGAATAATCAGCATTATGGTAGTGGTAGTGGTGTTTTATTTGGCTTTGATGAAAAGTTCAGCTATATAGCAACCTGCCATCATGTGATAGAAGGATGTCAAGGCTTTAAGATTATTTTATCTAATGAGGAAACTTTAGAGGCAAAGCTAGTTGGTGGAGATGCAGAAAGTGATATTGCCGTCTTATCTGTTGAAAAGACAGGCTTAACCTATGCTTCATGGTTTGAGGATACAGAAAAGCTAAGACTGGGATCAAGTGTAATTTGTATTGGAAATCCTCTTGGAACTCTTCCCGGCAGTGTTTCTACAGGTGTAGTTTCCTATAACAATCGTATAATACAAGTGGATAGCTATCATTCTATGAAGCTTATTCAGACAGATGTAGCTATTAATTCAGGAAACTCTGGTGGTGGCTTGTTTAATGCAGCAGGAGCTTTAATTGGTATTGTGAATGCAAAATATTCTTCCTCTGGAATTGAAGGCTTGGGCTTTGCAATCCCTGCAAATCAAGCAAGAACCATCATTGACAGCATTTTAAAAACTGCAAGATATAATGTCCAAGAAGAAGCTTGGGAAACAGGCTATGTTGAAGGTCGCTGGGAGCTAGGCTTTACTCTTGGCTATGGTAGCAATCTGTTTTATAGAACGAGCATTGGCATTGCAAGTATTGCCACGAATCCAACACATTCCGATTATAATAAGCTTCAAGTAAATGATAAATTAAATGCAATTACAATTACTTATAAGGATGATGCCAAGGAGGTTTTATCCTTAACCAATATTACGGCTCAAACTACAACCTTAGAGGGAATCTATCAATTTATTTATTCTGCAGGATTATCTATTGGAGATGTCATTACTTTTGATATTACCAGAGGAAATGAGAATGTGAAAATAGAAATCTCACTAATTCAATATGTATATAATATTTAGGCCCTACAAAGTGGGCCTTTTTTCTTGATAATTTTTTTAAATTTGCTATAATTATATAGGATAAGAAATGGGGTAGTTATTATGGCAACATATAAAGATTTAGCAAATTTAATTTATCCAAATATAAATTTAACTATAGAAGATTTAGAAAAGAGATTTCCTAAGAGAAATTTAAAAGAAGGTGCTATGGTTATCAGGTTTGCTCCTAGTCCAACGGGATTTTTACATACAGGAAGCTTATTTGTTTCTTTTTTGGATTGTTATTATGCACATCAAAGTGGTGGCGTATTTTATATTCGTTTAGAGGATACAGATACAAAACGTGAAATTGCTGGTTCTGGAGAATCTTTAATTGAGCAATTAAAAGCATTTGATGTTATCCCTGATGAAGGTTATATTTCAGATAGTAAAGAAATTGGTGCTTATGGACCATATAAGCAGTCCAATCGTTCTGAAATTTATAATACTTGCATTAAGCATTTAATTGAAATGGGAAGAGCTTACCCTTGTTTTTGTAGTGCAGAAGAATTACAAGCCTTACGTCAAGAACAAGAAGCAAGAAAAGAGATTCCTGGATATTATGGAAAATATGCAAAATATCGTGATTTTCCAATAGATGAGGCTATTGCCAAAATTAAGGCTGGAGATCCTTATATTATCCGTTTTAAATCTATAGGAGATCATAACAATAAAATTTTCTTCCATGATGAAATTAAAGGAGATTTAGAATTAACAGAAAACGATCAGGATATTGTTATTTGTAAATCTGATGGTCTACCTACTTACCATTTTGCTCATTTAGTAGATGATCATTTTATGCGTACAACTCATATTACACGTGGCGAAGAATGGCTTCCAAGTCTACCTATCCATTTAGAGTTATTTGATACAATTGGATTTGAACGCCCTAAATATGCACATTTCCCTGTCATTATGAAGGTTGATGAAAATGGCAGCAGAAGAAAGCTATCTAAGCGTAAGGATGCAGAGGCCGCAGTAAGCTATTTCTTAGAACAAGGCTATCCTAAATATGGTTTCCTTGAATATTTATTAACTATTGCCAATTCCAATTATGAAGCTTGGAGAGATGAAAATTTAGATAAGGATTTCCATGAATTTAAATTGGCGTTCAATAAGATGGCTTTAGATGGAGCTTTATTTGATATTGCTAAGGTAGCAAACATCTCTAAGGAGCGTATGGCTTACAGAAAAGCTAAAGATCTTGCAGAAGAGGTTAAGGCTTGGGCAAAAGAATATCAGCCTGAATTTTACCAAAAGATTCTATCTAATGAAGATTTCTTTATATCTATTTTAAATATTGAAAGAGAAAAAGAAAAGCCTCGTAAAGACTATGCAAAATATTCTGATATCTATCCAATTATTTCATTCTTCTATGATGATGTATATGAAACGATTGATAAAATTAATTTAGAGTGGAATCCAAATATTGACAAAGCAGATATTAAGGCTGTATTACAGGATTACTCTGATACTATCAATATGAATTTGGATGAAGAAAACTGGTTTAATTCTATCAAAGAGTTAGCTGTTCGTCATGGCTTTGCCGATAATATTAAGGTTTGGAAAAAGGATAAGGAGTCTTATAAAGGACATGTTGGAGATGTATCAGAATTCTTGCGTATCGCTTTATCTGGAAGAAGAAATTCACCAAATCTATATTATGTCATTCAAATTTTAGGAAAAGAAAAAGTACAACAAAGAATTGCAACAATTCTTAAAACTTTGTAAAAAAAACTTGAAAAAAAATTAAAATATGATATATTAGTATATGCGACTTTAGTTGCATATGCCTTGGCCTGTTGGTGAAATGGTTAACACATTGCCCTCTCAAGGCAACATTCATGGGTTCGAACCCCATACAGGTCACCAATTTTATAAAAGCACAGATAATATCAATGTATTATCTGTTTTTTTTGTAGCTCTCATAAAATAAAATTCCCCTGTTTTATAGGGGAATTTGGTTTATTATATTTTATTTAATGTTTTAAGTGTTGTAGCTGTAGAACTAAATCTTTTTAGTAAATATAGATAAATAGCTATACTTAATGTAAATCCTCCAATAACAAGGCTCAATAGAAGAGTAATTGGATTCATTTCAAAAACGAAAGAGGTTTGATAATTAAAGGTTTTTAAATACAAAGTAACAAGAATACTTAAGATATAACCTACTATAAAGCTAGGCAATAGCTTTAATATTAATTTGATAGCATAAGTATGAACCACTGTTGTTTTTGTGATACCCATATTTCGTAATATGATGATATCCCAAATTTGATGTGTTATATAGTTAGCGGTAGCTAAAATTATAAAGAAGAGAGTAAAGATGAGTAAAACACTCATAACAGATAAGAGAATAGTATTGAGTTGATTTAGTAGTGAATCGATGGATTCATACATGTTTACTGCAGTGAGTTGATATAACACATTTTCTTCCTCTAAGATAGATGTCACTTCCTCTAAATTTGTTGTATAGAAGAAGGAAGGGAGATTTTTTTCATAATAATTATAGTCACTTACCACGTATTGAACATTCTTATCATCTAAAGTTAGAACAGAATCGTAGATGCCTTGAACGATATAAGACTCATTATCAGAAAGAAACTCAAATATTCTATCACCAATTTGATATTCTGTAGGACCAAGAATCAAAACTCTTCCATTTTCAAGAAGGGGAGCATCAGGGTTATATTTTTTATAAATACTATATGGCAACGCACTAGTTGAAGTGATGAAATAAGAGTCTGTGTATAAAATACACTCTACATCACTATCCACAATTCCAATTACATCATAGAAGTTTCTTGATGTAGTTACACAAGAGCCTAATAATTCCTCTACAGTTTCAATATAAAAATTCTTAATAGATAGATAGCCATCCCCTCGATAAGATGTACCCATTCTCCCTTCTTTTAAAAGGCGATTTGCAAGAGGAAGAGTTAAATAGACTTTTGGGTAATCTGGATGAGTATATTTATTTTTTTCATCTTCTAACTTATAAAGTATAGTTTCATTTTGATAAGGAAATAACTTCATGCTAGCATTTTTAATATATACACTCTTCTCAGCTCTAGAAAATTGTTTTTCTTCTGGAATATCCCAGTCATTTATATCAATCTCATATTGAAAAATGCCTTTATCTTTAATCCTTTCAAATGTTTCAAAAGGAAGTGGCCTTTTAAATGTAATATAATTATTTGTGATATTAGAGGACTTATATTTGTATCCTGTGATATTAGAAGAACAAATACATATCAATAATGTTAAAGAAATCATAAATAGAATAATCATAAAATTGGTTTTATTTTTTATTTTAAAGGTATCCTTTAAATAAGAAGATAAATTGAATTTTGTTTTTCCTTGTTTTACTTCATAGTTTGTTTTTACCTCAGAAGCAGAGATGGTTTTATCTTGTGACACTTTCCCATCTGTAAGAGTAATAATACGATCACTATATTTTGTTACTAAATCAATATCATGGCTAACTAAAATGACAAGCATATGCGTAGATAAGGATTGTAAGATTTGCATCACGCGCATTCTGTTTTTTAAATCAAGATTACCTGTTGGTTCATCTGCTACAATGTAGGCAGGCTTTTTTATAAGGGCTCTTGCGATAGAAACACGTTGCTTTTCTCCACCAGAGAGCATAGAAACACGACGGTCCTTTAGCCTTGAAATATCTAGAGCCTTTAGAGTATCCTCTAACGCTTGATCAGTAGCATCCAAATAACCGATTCTTATATTTTCTTCAACAGTTTTATTTTCAAGTAAGGCAAAATCCTGGAAGATAACGCCTACGTTGTTATAACGAAAACTATCTGTTACAGGTATATCGTTATAACAAACTGTACCACTTGTAGGAGTATCCAATCCAGCAAGCATATTGAGCAAGGTTGTTTTGCCACAGCCAGAAGGACCAAATATACTAACCAATCCAGTAGTAGGAAGTTCTAGGTTAATATTTTTTAGAACATATTGTTCACTCAATTTATTCTTATCATAATATTTACATAAATTTTGAACGGTTAACATTATTTAACCTCCTTTAAAATGGAATCATATTGCTCGTAAATATGCTTACATACACGATAGATTACAATAGGTAGTAAGCATAGAGGAATTATATAGAAATACCAAATGATAAATGGGCGCACAAAATAGATACAACCTGAAACAAGTAATACAAGGACTAGTGAAAGAAGCATAGGACAAATCATATGAATAAAGACGGTCTTGTTAGAAAATCCTAATTTCTTTAAAAGTGTGAATTCCTTTTGTCTTGCCTTGAGTAGTTTTTTATAAGTAACTTTCAGTAGAATATAAATTAAAATTGCTAATACTGCATTCATACTAAAGAAGACTGTATTAGAAAAGAAAAGCTCAGAATCCTCTAAAGGATATGAAATATCTTGTGCTTTATAAGTGTGATACCCCCACTGATTCAAAGTAGAATCAATTTCATGAATTTGGTTTGTATTACATTGAATAAGTAGAGTATTCGCTTGCAATTCTAGAGCTTCATAGAAAGTATAGGAAACTCTAGCCTTAGCTTTTGATTCATCTGTAAGATAAAGCGGAGTTTCAAGTTTATTTTCTCCTACAATAATAGGGTTCATTGGAATTGTAGGAATATAAATATTAGATGAAGTTAAATAATTTTGAGGAACATAAAACCCATCAAAAGAGCTTGTGAAATCAATTTCTAAGGCTTCCTCTAAATAGTATCGTTCTTCATCAGTTTCAACATATTTAGGTTCAATCCTAAACGTAAGGTCCGTATCTTTAATTTGAAAATTCATAGAAATGTCATACGTCTTTAGAATGAAATCTAAAGTGGAAGAAGATAAATAAACAATATTATTATAATCTTTCATTCCTTCTACGTGCATAATCTTTAAACATTTCAACTTGAAAAATATTGATTCTTTATTTTTTGTATTTAAATAGCATGTTCCAGATTCATCAATGAAAGTAGAATTGTTAAAGGTTTGTATCTTTGTTTCTCCAAAATTTAAGGAATCATCGATAGCTAAATAAAAACTATTCAAATTATCATGTATACCATATACATGAATATTGTAATTAAAGATCAAATTAGGCAGAGTGATTAGTTCAACACCATTGATTTTTCTAAACTCCTCAATGTCTTTCTGCGTAAGGAAAGAATTATCGCTATTCTTTATTTCTATATATTTATTTTCTCTATTATATGATCCACGACTAAAATCTCCAACACAATAGTCAGCAATTATATTACCTCCAAAGAGAAGAACAGCACATAATAAAATACTAATTAGAGTTAAAAATTGATTAAAGAAATTACTTTTAAATTTCTTACATGCAATCAGAAAGCCTAAAAAAATATCCTTGGATTTTTCACTAGTTGGAGTTTCCTTATAATTGATATAGTTAACATCTTTAATCTTCTTATCTTCAGTTACTTTTCCTTCACTTAAGGTTATTTTTCTAGTTACATATTTTTCAATTTGTTCATAGTGGTGTGTAACTAAAATGACGAGTTTATCTTTGACATTTTCAAATAGCAATTCTAAGATTTCTTTACCAGAAGTACTATCTAGATTAGCTGTAATTTCATCTCCTAAAATAATAGGAGTATCCTTTAAAATGGCTCTAGCTACAGAAAGCTTTTGTTTCTGTCCACCAGATAATTTAGAAGCCTTTTTATTTTTGAATTTTAAAAAGCCAATTCGTTTTAGCATTTCCAAAGATTTTCTTTTGGCTTCCTTATAGGAATCATTCATCAGTAGACGAACAAGAATAAGATTATCTAATAAAGAGTAGCTTTCTAAAATTCCGTAATCCTGAAAGATAAAGGATATATATTTTTTACGATAGTTCTCATAATCAAAGGTGTCATATTTAGAGATTCCTTCATTATTCATATAGATTTCTCCGTCTTCAAAGGAATCAACTCCACCAATCATATTGATCAGTGTAGTTTTACCTGAACCTGAAACACCAGTTACAGCAATGATTTCTCCTAATTTAAAATTTAAAGAAATATCCTTTAAACCAATTTCTACTCTAGAATCATTGTTATAATATTTATAGACGTGTTCTAAACGTGACAAATCATCCAAAACTTCATTTTCTAAAATGGGATTTCTTTTCCCATTTAAAAGTTCCTCCATTGTAATACCTAAAACCTCGCAAAGCTTAGCCATATATTTAGGTTCTGGAAGCCCTTGACCATTTTCCCATTTGCTGATGGCTTTATTTGATACACCAACAAGCTCTCCAAGCTTCCCTTGAGTAAGATTTTTTTCTTTTCGTAACGTGGTTATAAAATTACCAATTTCATAATTTTTTTCCATGATTAAAACCTCCACATTGCTATTTATACTATATTGTTTGCGAAATATCAAAAAAAAACAAGAAAAAAAGTCTACGGAGCGTAGAATTTTATTATTTTGTAGAGTTTGATTGATAGATTTAAGAAGTAATCTAATTTTTATTGACTATTTTAAAAAAATTCGGTATTATAAAAGAAGAAGTACAATAACGATTTACAATAAAATAAAAAAGAACTAGGCGCGCATAAATTTTTAGTTTAGGTCAATAATGAAAACTATAAGGAGGCAAATATGTTAAAAATTTTAAATGGGTTAATGAATTTTTTATTTCGTGTTTCAAAAATGAAGGATAAGGCAAATCGAATCAAGCAAGATGAGGAAAAGCGTGAAACAAGTATATATTTTGGTATAGAAAGTATTGCATATTCTGTTTTATCTACAGGAATGTGTGTCTTAGGTGCATGGCTGTTTAAAAATTTCTTAGATACATCCCTTGTTTTATTTATCATCATCATTGGCATTGCTTTTATGCTAGGTGGCATTACTTTATTTATTTGGGCATTAGTAGGTTGGATATTACAATTAAGTATTAATAAGAAATGGATTGGCTGGCTTGCCATACTTGTTTTTATTGCAGGTTTAGTAGGTAGTGTGCTTTTTGTACTTGGGATATTAGGTGGCATGTCCTAATAAGAAAATACAATGAAAAATAAGAATCCTTTTGAAAATGTCTAGGAATAGGCATTTTTTAATTACTTTATAGTAAAATGATCCTTGAATTAATGGCAGAACCTATATAAAATAGATGTTTCTTATGGCAAATATGAATTCTCATCTGTATTCTTTAATTATGAGAGTGATTCTCACATTTCTAGATTGATTTTTTTAAATTTTAGTAATACTATATTTTTGAGGTGAATGAATATGTCTATTGCACAAAAGCTAATTGAATTAAGACAAAAGAAGAAGATGACGCAAAAGGAACTGGCAGAACAATTAAATGTTTCAGATAAAGTTATATCAAGATGGGAAACAGGAAAATCGCTGCCAGATATTTTGATGATGAAAAAAATATCTGAAGTATTAGAAGTATCTATTTCAGAACTATATGATTGTGTGGAAGAGGTAAATGAACCAAAAGAAGAAACAGAGTATCGTTATGACACAGATCGTATTTGGAAATATGTGAAATATAGTATAGTGTCTTATATTTTACTTATAATTTCTCCTTTAATTGTTTTGCTTGCTAATTGGATGAAGGATGAAGGGAACCTTCAAAACAGTTATATTCTCTTACTTCTGGCAGTTATAACAACCATACTTTCACTTTCTATTGAAGCGATTGCATATTTGGGTTTATATCATCATATGAAAACTAGAGATTACAAAGAGGAATATTTAAGAGTTATGAAAAAGCATAGTACTATATGTGCTGTACTATGCGTGATTTCTTTGTTCTTAGATGTTATGTTTTATGTTGTTATATAAGAAGAATCAAAAGCTACTTTATTCTTGAAAGTAGCTTTTCTTTTCTCTTGAAATTTTATGTTTATTTATGTTATAATTCTTAATAGTCTATCGCAGGCGTAGTTTAATGGTAGAACATCAGCTTCCCAAGCTGTCAGTACGGGTTCGATTCCCGCCGCTTGCTCCAGATGCAGAGATACCCAAGAGGCTGAAGGGACACGCTTGGAAAGCGTGCAGATCGGTAACACGGTGCAGGGGTTCAAATCCCCTTCTCTGCGCCATCTTAAGAGTACACAGATAATACATTGGTATTATCTGTTTTTTTATACCTAATTTTACTTGATTTTACCAAATCAAACCGAATTACGCAGAATTACGCAAAAATATAATTTTGATAAAACTGGAGAAAAAAGTGCGTTTTGTTGATATTTAGGAAAAATTTTTTATCAAGATATATCACTGAGTGAAACTTCAAACCACTCACTAAGTTAAGTAGGGGGTTCGAACTTTCACTTGGTAAAAGAAAAGAGGTCGTTTATTTTTTAATAATTATTTTCACAGAATTTCAAGTTTTTTTGAATCTCTTTTAATTCATTTTCAATCACACTTGCTTTTATCATAAGTTTGAATAAGTATATATAGCAAATTACATTTATTTTATAAATCAATTTATGTC
>JAIDZC010000007.1 GCA_029057785.1 Anaeroplasmataceae bacterium | reverse complement strand
GAGTATGCCTCATCCATAGAGTAGAAAATTTTTATCAACTTATCTATTTTTTTATTTTCTAAGTCATTCATAGCAGATATATATTCTATAGTATTATTAATTAATGCAACAGGTAAATTTATATTTTTTAAACCTGGCAATAATAATTGTAAAACAAATTCACAATTATTGGCCATAAACTTTGCCTGATGCAATCTTTTCTTTTGGTTTAATTTTTCTGAATGTTTTATTGGTTTATTATCAATAATCTTTTCTAATGCTTTAATAATTAATTCTTTTGCTTCGTCAGTCATTGCTTGATCCCTTTTCTATAAATTTATAAATTATATTTCATTTATAGCATAGTTCGTTCTTTTTTTCAATATTGCACAAAAATTGAAAAAAAGAATCTTAGATCAATTTCAGCAGTTTACTCAGTTAAGTTGAGTACTACATGTGTTGATATCAACTTAACTATGTAACTATAGTCTCTCAATATAAATTCTTTATAAAAGTCAATAGTTGAGTTATTTTATATCATACCTAAAGAATTAAACCCTATTATCATTAATACCGACTTTATAATTTACTCCAACTAATAAGTAATTCAGTAATTGCATTTAAATCTTTTGTTTTTAAATAAATAACACCTATCATCGCTTCTACAGCAGTTGCAATGTATTTGTGTGGACTTTCTTTCTTATTTTTTCCACTTTCAGTTTTTGTAGGCTTAACATAAACATAATCTTTTTTAATTGATTTATCATTTTTATCATATCTTATAAAATCTAAAAGTGAATAATGCTTTGCAATTACACTTACCCATCTTTCGTCCGTTACATATTTTTCAATTTCTTTAGATAACTGTTTACACTTATCCAAGAATATTTCAGCATAACAAAATTTTATTAACGCATCTCCATATGTGGCAAGTTCAAAAGAAATATCCTTATCTTTTAAACTATGATCAACATTTTTATAAGATTGAGCAGTTAAGGCTCTTTGAATCATAACTGATCCATCTTTCTTACTTAACCATTCTTCAAACAAATCCATCTGAACACCTCCCGTGTTTAACAATTGCACTAAAGTCATTTAATGTTTAATCTTTTAATTTTATTAAACATTTTTCTTTTAAGAATTTTTTAATATCATTGTTCTTATCTTCATAGTAATCAATTAGAAGTTTTTTATATTCTCTAACGAGCTCAGCTGGAATTACGATAAGACCATAACCTCTACTAATCATATAGTGATTAGCAAATAAAACTGCAGTTCGTTTATTTCCATCTAAAAAGATTTGAGTTTTCATAATATATAGCAATAATTCTATTGTTGTATCAATTACATTACTAGAGTAATTCATTATTTCATGAATTATTTCTTTAACTCTTGTCTCAAGTGGAATAGGCGGTTTATAAGTTGATCCCCCTATTGAAACAGGAATACTTCTAATCTTACCTGCAGAATAGGAAAAGCCTTCTTCTACTATTGAATTAATTTGACACAAAATTTCAAAATTGCTTGGATATGTAATAACTCCCTCACTCATTACAAACTCCCAAGCCCTTTTCAAGTTTATAACTTTAGCAATATCACTTGCAGTCATATCCTTTACAATTCCACCATTAACAATAGTTTCAGTATCTGAATATGTAGTAACAACACCTTCAAGTATGGATTGCTTATAGATTGAATCAACTAGATTTCTTCTAGCTAAATCTAAATTTAATTTAACATCCTCTGTTAAATCAAACTTCACAAATTCTAAAGTTCCTAATTCTTTATTAATTTCTTTTAATCTTTTTTTATATTGCTTTGCCAAATTATTATTTTCTAATATTATATTGTGTAACTCTTCACTATACTCACCAGCATATTTAGTTTGACTTATACCATTATCTCTATAATGAACATAAATATACTTCTTCTCAATATTGCTTCTAATTTCTACTGAACCATATACCATTTTATTTAATCTGGTAGTTAATGTCTCTTTTTCATGCAATAATTCTGTAATAGTCATTTTCATAGTAGCACCTTTTTATGTGAAACTTTTTTTGAATTTTGTTTCACATATATTATACCACAAAAAAAACAAAATGTGAAACTTTTTTTGAATTTTGTTTCACATTGATTGACTATTAATCTAATTTAGAATAAATTTCATATATTTAAAAATAAAAAAACAAGCTACAATTAGCTTGCAAGTAAATTGTTATTAGAATCCAAATGGAACATTGCCCATAGGTGGAATAAACCCTTGGAAGTTTTGTGGACTAACATTTGGTGTAGTAGGTTGTTGTACAAATGGATCTGTACCTACATTACCTTGATATTGTCCTGGCATCATTTGTTGTTGTGGATATTGTGGATAGAAAATAGGTTGTTGAACCATTGGTTGACCTTGTACATATTCATTATATACTACATTTTCTGATGATGTAGAATAAGTAGGAATATTTACATGACGCTTTACAAAATTATTTACAACATGTGTATGATAATCAATGTAGTGTGGAATATCTTCTACATTACATGTTTGAACAACCTGATTACATTGCTGATAGGTTGGAGTTGTTGTAGGACAACCATCATTACATCCACTGCCACAAGAATTATAATTCATGCCTGTGAAATTCATATTTTTACCTCCTCACCTATAATATATGTTTATAAAAAATAAGTGAATAGGCGAAAAAGAAAAAGCTCAAAAAGTTATGAGCTTACTTTTACACGAAGTTTAATTTTAGCAAGAGGCTTATACTTTGCATCCTCTGTTAATAATACTTCTTTGATTTCATCTGCTTCTATAAAGCCTGATCTTGGATTCTTAACAGAATCTATAGAACCTTGGATGGTTGCTTCTACATCAGAATATTCAAAGGATAAATCTGTTGCCTCCATCTCACAGTCAATGAGTTTTAAATTCTTACAGTAACAAAGAGGCTGTGTTCCTATAATCTTACAGTTAATTAAAGTTAAGTTTTCAGAATACCAAGCTAAGTATTCTCCCTTAACTACTGAGTTCTTTACTGTAACATTTTTAGAATGCCAGAAAGCATCTTTGGTATCTAGATTACTATCCTCTATCACCATATCTTCTACATACTGGAAGGAATATTTTCCTTTAAACTGCATATTCTTTAAATTCAAATTCTTTGCCTCAAAGAATAAATATTCGCTCTGAACTTGAATATGATTGGCATCTATATTTCTAGATCTCCAGCCAAATTCAGGAGATACAATTTCAGTGTTTTTAATACTTATATCACTACATTCTCTTAATGCCTTAATTCCAAGCAAATGAGAGTTTTTAATTTCTGTATTGGTTGTATACCATAATGCAGCTCTACATTTTTCTGTCATAGTGACATTATCTAATACAACTTGATCATCATGCCATAAAGGATATCTTAAATCCATAAAACAGTTTCTTAATTCAATATGGTTTGCTTCCTTTAAAGCAGATTCTCCATCTTCTGGTCCTTCAAAATTACAATCTAATACTAATGTATCTGTAATCCCGTATAATGCACGCTCTTCACCAAAGCGTTCATTTTTAATTTCTTTCATAGTCTCACCCCATAAAAAAAGGATTACTCAAAATCCTTTTTTGTAATTTTTAATTGTCGCTTCTTGCAGCGATTAATGCAAGTAGTCTAACTACCTCAACATAAATATAAATAATACTTACTAATAATCCTAAAGCTACGCTCCATTCAGCATCCTTGCTGGCACCCATAGAAACAACCGCATTTGCCTCAGCAAAATTTAAAGATAAGGTAATTACTCCATAGAATACCAAGAATACTTCTACACCAATCATGATTCCAAAATAAGTCTGATAATCAATAAATAATGAGAATAAACTTACCATAAGGATGATTGCTAGAGCTCCTAGAGTTAAACCAAAGCAGATAGAACGGAAACGACTTCCAACTCTAATTACACCTGTTGCAAACAGAGTTAACATAACTGCAAAGAGTACAATTGTTGAGAATACTGCAGTTGCAACTACACCTGGAACATAAGCTTCCACAATTGCAGATAAGCTTCCTAAAAATAAACCTTCACAAATTGCATAAATGACAGAAGCATACTTTGCCTTACGCTCAGAGGTTCTACCAACGATTACTGCAATAAATCCTACAATACTAGAAACCACTAGGGTAACATAGAATGTCGTTGGATTATTTGTTAAAATTGTAGGTAATGCAAATGCAATTACTGCTGCAATTAAAACAGAGATTAAAAGCAAAATTACTGTCTTGACTGTGATTCCCTTATAGGTAGCACGATCTACATCATCATAAACAGCCTCTCCTGTTTGAATATTTGAAAATAATGGACTTTGTTTCACGAAAATTATCCTCCTTATATTGTGTTTTTATTATATCACATCCAAAAAGCTTTCACAAGACACCTAAAGCTTTTCACATAATATCACATAACTTTTAAGCAAAAGCAAATAATCCAACTGCCTCTTCAGGGTCCTCCTCTGGTAAATTACCAAAGGAATGCATTGTATCAAACAATTCATATAAGCTCAAGCTTAAACGCGTTCTCTTTTGAACATCCTTTTTAGAAGTAAATACTTTTTCATTTCTTTTTGCAACAATATCCTCGGCAATACTTTCACCTAAGGAATCTACTGCCGAAAATGGAATTCTTAATGCCCCATCTTCTACTTCAAATACTGTGGCAGAGGATTTCATAATATCTACTGGTAGGAATTTAATTCCACGGGATGCCATTTCTAAGGCAACCTGTAAAGCTGTATATTTATCTTCATCTGTTGCAGTTCTATCTGGCTTATTCATAATTTCTTCCATTGCAGCCTTGATGGCCATCTTCCCACCTAAGTAGGCTTGGACAACATGTCCTTTAGCACGTTTTGAAAACCAAGCACTATAGAATAATGCAGGAGCATTCACTTTAAACCAGGCAATTCTTAATGCCATTAAAACATAAGCTGTTGCGTGGGCCTTAGGGAACATATACTTAATACGCTCACAGGACCAGATATACCAAGCAGGAACATGCTTTTCCATCATCTGAACTTTATATTTAGCCCATGTATCTTTATCCTTAGCCACCTTACCCTTACGCACGAATTCCATAATCTGGAATGCTGCTAAAGGCTCTAGACCATAATGAAGTAAATCCACCATAATATCATCACGACAACCAATGATGTCCTTAAACTCAATTTTACCAAACTCAGTTGTTCCACCAACTAAATCCTGAGCATTGGTATTCCAAACATCTGTACCATGAGAAAGACCAGAAATTTTAACCAACTGGGCAAAGGTCTTAGGTAATGTTTCTACAAGCATCTGACGAACAAAGTTTGTTCCAAATTCAGGTACGGCGTAGGAAGCCACTTTGCTTCCGATTTCTTCTTCCTTTACTTCAATGACATCTGTACCAGAGAAAAGTCTATAAATATTCTTATCATCGATTGGAATATCCTGTGGATCAGAAAATGGGAAGTCCTCCTGATGCTTGTGGACATAATCCATAAAGTATTTAATTAAGGTTGGATCATCGTGTCCGAGTACATCTAGCTTAAGTAGGTTATTCTCAAAGGAATGGTAATCATAATGAGTTGTACGCCAAGTGCTGTCAATATTATCTGCAGGATACTGAACTGGTGTAACATCATAAATATCTACATAATGTGGTACAACAACAATTCCTCCTGGGTGCTGTCCTGTTGAACGCTTGATACCAACCAGATAGGTTGCAAGACGATCCATTTCACAGGAGCGAAGATTCAAACCCTTACGCTCACAATAGCCTTTTACATAACCATAAGCATTCTTTTCTGCAATTGTACCCACTGTACCTGCACGGAACGCATTTTCCTCACCAAATACCTCACGAATATATTCATGAGCCTTAGCCTGATATTCCCCTGAGAAGTTTAAATCGATATCAGGAACTTTATCTCCGTTAAAGCCTAGGAAGGTTTCAAATGGAATATCATGACCATCCTTTGTTAAAGGCTCACCACATACTGGACAAACTGCATCGGGAAGGTCATATCCAGAATCCACACTTCTAAGGGTAGCCTGGAATGGCTTTTCCAAATCAGTTAATCCAAACTCCTCTATTTCATCATCACGCATTCTAAAGGTATGGAACTTACATTTCTTACAACGATAGTGTGGAGATAATGGATTGATTTCTGTAATCTGCATCATTGTTGCAACCAGTGAAGAACCAACAGAACCACGGGATCCTACTAGGTAGCCATCACATAAAGACTTTTCTACCATCAAATGAGAAATATAATACACAGATGCATAACCATTAGATATGATAGAATTTAATTCTCTATCAATACGTCTTTGGACAATCAGGTGTGGCTTTTCTCCATAAAGCTTTTCTACATTTTCTTTTACAATGCGTTTTACCTCTTCAGTGATAGAAGGCACACCGAGCTTATCCTTAAACTCATCATCTCTAGGAGCAAACATATCCTCCTTGAAGGCTGGGAATTTCTCTATCATATCGGCAATCTTATTTGTATTTTCTACGACAATTTCATAAGCTAAATCCGTATGTAAGAATTCAAATTCCTTAAGCATTTCTGTAGTTGTACGTAAATGCATATCTGGTGCTTCCTTATAGTTGGCAAGAGGATGCTGTCCTCCACCAACCTGTGGAGATGCAATTAGGATATCTCTATATTTCTTCAAGTTTGGACGTAAATAGTGACAGTCAGAGGTTGCAACAACAAGCTTCCCCTTACGGTTTGCTGCCTCAATAATTTTCAAAATCAGTTCTTCAACTCTTTCCTGTCCATTTGGCATATCCTCAAATAACTGACGATACGCTGTAGGAGGCTGAACCTCAATATAATCATAATACTCGATTTCTGCTTCTAACTCTTCTACACTTCTGTTTAAGGCAAGTTCAAATACCTCACCATTTACACAGGCAGAGCCAATTAAGATTCCTTCTCTATAGGTATCTATGACAGATTTTAGCGCCTTGGCACTTCCATAAAAATGGTAGGTTAAAGCATCACTGATAATCTTATACATATTTTTATATCCTACTGGATTCTTGGCTAAGATGGTAATATGCGAAGGAATCAAATGCTTCCAATGCTCATTCTTATCAATCAAAGAATTGATATCTTTATAGTTATAAATATTACGCTTAAATAAATCACTTAGCATTTGGATAAAGCATAATGCTGTAACTCTTGTATCATCTGTAGCTCTATGGTGTTGTTCCTGTTTTACTTTAAAATATTTGGACAAGGACTTTAAATTAAACGTCTTTACCTCAGTTCCATAGCCAGCACGGAACAGGTTTAAAGTATCAATAACAGGAAGCATTTCATAGTTCATATGATACTTTTTCACATCACGATAAATCATACCCACATCAAAGGTTGCGTTATGGGCAACTAAAATAGAATCCTTACAGAACTCCATAAACTTAGGCAGAATTTCTTGGATAGATAAAGCATCCTTTACCATATCATCTGTAATATGTGTAATTCCAACGATTTTCTCTGGAATTGGTCGCCCTGGATTTACAAATACCTCAAAGGTATCTATAATTCCACCCTGGTATACCTTATGTGCTGCAATTTCAATAATCTCATCATAGCTTTGAGATAAGCCTGTTGTTTCAATATCAAATACAACATAAGTGGCATCCTTTAACTCTATATCTCTTTGATCTAGAGTAATAAAATACTTTTCATCATTGATATAGTTTAATTCCACACCATATATTGGTTTAAAGTCTGGATATTTCTCTATTGCATGAGCAATATCAGGAACACTGTAAATGCCATTGTGGTCAGTAAATGCCATAGACTTCCAGCCCCATTCAATAGCGGTTTTTACATAATCTGTTGCCTCAGTTAAACCATCTAGATTACTCATCTTCGTATGACAGTGAAGCTCTACTCTTTTTACCTCTGCAGTATCTGTAACACTGACACTTTCTTTTTTACCAATGTATTCAATAGAGGTTGCGTTAATGACAACCTGTTTAGCAAAGGAATCATACTCTGCCTTACCTGTGATTTTTAATCTAGAGCCTTCCTTCATATCACGTTCATAAAGATCTTTTTCTGTATCTGTACGAAGCCATTTTTTAACTAAAATAGAATCAGATTCATCTGTAACCTTAATCGTAGCTAAGGAAGATTTTGTTTTTGCAAAGCTTCTGATTTCTATACCAAAAATATATGCATCAATTGTAAAAACACAAGGCCCATTCGTATTTTGATAAATAGATATCTCATTTAAGGTATTCGGAATATCTTCAATTAAGCTAATCTCACTTGGTGCCTGAGTACGGGTATATTTCTTTTCCTTTTGGATTTGATCATTGATTTTTTGAATTTCTAAAGCTTCTGCCTTCTGTTTAGCAAGGGTATCTTCCATTTCCTTTTGCATTGCATCTAGTTCTGCCTGTACACTTGCTTTCTCATCACGCACTAACTGAATATCCACATGAAGTCCATACTCATTAAATTTTTTCTTGATTGGAAGTAATAAATCTTCCACACCCGCTGCATCATGCGGAATTAAAAATTCAAGTCTGTTTCCTTCAATCTTACATTCTTCTGCATCAAAAACCTGGAAGCGTGGAGTTTCTTCTCCTAGACATTCTAATACAACCTTTAAATAGGTTTTATACTCTTCATTTGTGAGTTTCTCATTTGCATACTCCACCTGCAAAAATGCCTTCAAACCAATCGAACTGCAGGCAGCTTCAATACATTTGACCAAGGACTGGTATTTTTCATAGCTTAATGCATCTTCAATACCAATATAAAAAGTAACCTTTTTCGAGTTCTTTTGATATTTGGCTTTTTCTATAGAAAATTCAGAGGATATGATTTCCTCATTTTTTATAACTTCTTCTAGCTTCATATAACCCTCCTTGAAAACTACCTTCTTATAATAACTTTTATAATATGTCTAAATGTAACCAGCGTATACACAAGTGGTAATGCCAGTGAAATGTAAATAAGAAAATCTGAATTAAATAGATAGGCAAAAAATGATCCTATAAAAAATACACATCCATCATAGAAACAAAGCTTAGCACGAACTCCTCTATTTATTGTCGGATTAATCGCAATTGATAAGGCATAGCTAAATACCACACAGATGAGATAATAAATGATTGTCGAAAAAACACTTTGGATAAAGGAATACGTTTGGAAAAACATTCTTGATGAATCAAAGATACTATCTATAAAGATACGGAAATAATAGGTGTCTTTCGCTTGGTTTTTTGCAACACTATTAAAACTAAAATCAGAGATTTTCAAATCATTATAAGATAAAGTTGAAGCCTTAACATTACTATAATAAACAGAAGCTGATTCTTCTTCTAATATAATAGTGACTGTATCTAATTTATAAGTGATTCTTATATTTTCAGAAGGAAGGACTACCAAATGAAAGCTATCACGCTCTGCCTCAAAAAAATCACCTTTGAGTTTTCCTTCCTCTGCATCATAAACTACATTTGTTTCACCATGCTGAATCAAGATAGAGGTTATTGTATAAGGGACAGTTTCAGATATTGGATTTTCAGTATAGCATCTAACACCCTGCATGAGAATGCTGATCAAAAAGAAAATTAATATGGTTAAAAATACTATACCACCTTTATCCTTATTATATTTTCCAATGTACCTAGGATGGCACACACAATCCTTAATTCTTTCAAACATATTTAAAACCTCACATTATTTTTATTATACCAAAAAACAACAATTATTACCACTTAAGATTAAAAATTTGTTATAATATTTATAGGTGAAACACATGAATCAAGAAAAACACTACAATACTCTAACAGAATACTATCAAAATAAACTTAATCGTAAGGTTGCTAAGATTGCCTTAAATGCCAATTTCACCTGTCCTAACCGGGATGGAACGAAAGGCTTGGGAGGCTGTACCTATTGTTCAAAAATGGGCAGTGGCGATACAGCAGGAAATCCTCTACACTCCATTCGTGATCAATATTTTGAAATGAAATCTATTCTCACTAAAAAATGGCCTACTGCCCTTTTTGTTCCTTATCTTCAAGCTTACTCTAATACCTATGCTCCTTTAGAAAAACTAAAAGAGCTTTATGAGGGCATTCTAGAATTAGATCCTAATCATATTGTTGAGCTTGCGATTGCTACCCGTCCCGATTGTTTTACGAAAGAACTCTACGACTATTTAAATGAGCTAAATCAAAAAGTTCCCCTTTCTATTGAATTAGGACTTCAAACCTCTAATGAAGCTACAGCCCAAAAAATCAATCGTTGTTGTACAAATGCTGAATTTACAGATTGTGTAAAGGAACTAAAGAAAAGAAACATACAGGTAGTTGCCCACATTATAAATGGGTTACCTAATGAATCAGAAACCGATATGCTAAGTACAATAGATTTCTTAAATGCATTAGATATCGATGGAATTAAAATCCATAGTCTTCTTCTTTTAAAGGATACAATACTTTTTGAAAAATATCAAAAAGAACCTTTTCCTATATTATCCTTAGAAGAATATGTAGACATAACTGTGAAACAGATTGCCAGACTAAAGCCTTCCATCATCATTCATCGTTTAGCGGCAGATGGAATCAAAGACGAAATCTTTCTTCCAAAATGGCCATTAAAAAAGCTTGTCGTAATGAATGAAATCGACAAGCGAATGCGTAAATTCAATATATATCAGGGCGATGACTTTAAAGAACCCAGCCATCATCACTAATCAAGTATTTTCCATGAAAAACATCTCTATAAATATCTTCTGCTAAAAATGGACAAACAGGATATATGATTTTTAATAATACCAAGCCCTGTTTATAGGTAATACTATTATTCCATAGTTCTTCTTTAAAGAAATCTGTTAGACCTTCAACATAGTGGTAGATATCTTTATCTTCTAAGGCCTTAAGAGTTTGATCTACAAAATCTTTAAAAGAAGATTTCAATTGATCCTTTTCACTAAAAGGCTTTGTATAAAATTCTTCTATACTCTTCTTCAAATTTTTCATACTTGCCAGCTCTGCTTCATTGAAAATAAAATCCTGATGTAGAGGCTTGCTTAAAAAATACATCCTGCAGGCATCACCAGAATATTTTTTAAGCAGCATAGAAAAATCAAATAGATTATTATTAGATCGGGTTATCTTGTGATATTCATCATCATAGGTCAAAGATACAAGTTCTAAATTCTTAAATAAAGGAGGAAGCTTTACTCCTTTTTCTTTTTCTATAATTGACAAAAAGCATAGTGGAACGAAGATGTTTTCGTAAACTTCATCTTGCGGAATAGTTAAAACCTCTATGCCCTTCCAAAGCTGATAATTCTTGATTGCATCCATAGAAAAGATAGAGGAGCTAGCTCCAACATTGTCATAAAGTATAGAAAGAATCGATAAAATTCCTGTTGAAAAAATATGATTGATGCTTCCTGAAATCATATTTCCTGGGACTTCTATATCATCAGACAAGACAGGTCTGAATTTAGAAGATAAGACAAAAGGAAGATAGTTTTTTAAAGAATGTAATTCTTCTTCATTATCAATAAAAAATGGTAAAAGAGCTCCAAAGGAATCCAAAGAGGACATAAGAATCTTATCTTTACTATAATAGGATTCATAGGTTCCAATATCAGCAGAGACAAACTGATCCATTATTAAATTCCTTCCTTCTTCTACAGGAAGTCCATTTAAAAAATCACTTTCAATAAACACTCCATTTTGAACGACATCGATAATCGGAAGTCCTTCTTCCTGTGCGGTAATACGATCCTCACTATTCAAATACGGATTAGCCACATAAATGGGGCAATCATATTTCACACTGATAAAAATAGGTATCTTTTTCCCAGTCAGAGGATTAATTGCATAGCTACCCGTAAACACTCCAAAATCATTGGTATTATCTTCTGATAAATATAATTCTATTGCAGGATATTCCTCATAAAGTGTATATTCTGTAAAATCGATATAATCCGGATGTAAAAGAATGAAGGATATACCTCCTATATATTCTGGTTCTTTAAAGTTGTAGGAAAGCTTTGCACCATTCGTAACTGAAAAATGAATCGTCAAGCTTTTCTTTGGAGCAAAAACATTCTTTAGATTTTCTCTTAAGGTACTATCCAAAGGAAGGGCTTCTATTTTTTCTAATACACTTTCTCTAATGTTACTGATATCTAGATAAAAGGCTTTAACCTTATTTGGAAAAAGACTCTTCTTATTAAAATAAGTATCCAATATCTTTTTCCCTGATTTATCCTGGCAGACATCTATAAGGCCATATTGGATATATCCTAATTCATAAAGCTCAATAAACGCGAGCTGAAGGGATGTCAAAAAATCCTCATGCTTTAAATCTATTGTTTTCTGATCATCCATACCGATTCCTAAGGAAAGCATTTGTTCTTCAAAAATCGTGGAAATATCATCATTAATCGCATTGCTGTGACGTTTGTTCTCCATATAAGAACTCAAGCCTATGGAATCAAATCCTGTTGGAAATAATACATTGTATCCATCCATACGCTGATATCTAGAAAAAAAATCACCAACAAGCAGAGGGCGCACATTTAAATCCTGAAATCCAAACAAATTCGTTTTAGGAAATGTCGAAAAAAGATAGGATTTTGGTTTGATTCTATCATTTTCAACTCTGAAATTTTTACTGGTTTTCCATTCTTTTATCCAATAAGAACTATCTTTATTCAAGATGTTACCCTCCTTTCTTTAGAAAAGAAAAAGCTGCATTTCGCAGCTGATTTCTTACTTGGTTAATTCTTCAATATAGGCTACAAGATCACCTACTGTAGAAATTGCCTCAGCTTTAGTGTCATCAATTTCCACACCGAACTCATCTTCAATGTCCATAACAATTTCTACTGCATCTAGGCTATCAGCACCTAAATCATCTTTTAATGAAGCTTCTAATGTTACTTTAGAGGCATCAACCTTTAATTCTTTAACAATTATTTCTTGAACTTTTTCAAAAATAGCCATTATAATAAATCCTCCTAATTAGCATAATTATAACATTATAATCTAAAAATGTAAATATAAAAAATGGAACAAAACTAGTGGGTATTATTCCTGATTGATATCCTCTAAAACCTTAGCAGCATCCTCATACTTTTCTTCTTCATTTGAAGCAGGATATAAAACTGGTCCATATTTGGCATAGAAATGCTCTTGAATTCTTTTTTGAATTGGATAAAGCGAAATAAAAATACCTAAGCTTAGAATTAAAAAGAGGATTCCAAGCCATAGTAAATCACCTAATACTTTTAAAACCATACAAATTCCAAGAGTTAAAAAAGCCACTCCTATGATTGCATAGAAAACAGAAAATAGAACAGGGTAAAGATGTATTTTTCTCTTCATCTTATCCTTATCCTCTTGTAAAAAATCCTCTTCTGTTTTGTAGTTTCTGTTGCTTTCTACCTCACTAATCTTTCTTTCAAATTCTGCATAACGTTTTTCTCTTTTGTCAGCCTTACGTACACGCATTTCTTCACTAATTCCTATTATACCCATCAAAACCATCCTCCTATACTTTTATTATACACACAAATTATAAAAAATTCAACATTATTCATAAAAAATCTTTTTTTTCGCAAAGAAAAAATTCACCACCTTACTGGTAGTGAATTTAAATTTGATTAGATAATAGCCATTTCTGTTTCTAAGTCAAATACATGGCAATGATTCATATCAAAAGCTAATTTTACTGTACTTCCTTTTGATAAATCATCACGAGCAGGTACAGACGCAATGATAGCATCATCTCCAATAGAAGAATAAATATTTGTTTCAGCACCTAAAAGCTCAGCTACATCTACTGTTGTGACGATAGTTGACTCAGGGTAAGTTTCTAATACTACTGGATCATCATGAATATCCTCAGGACGAATTCCTAGGATAACATCCTTTCCAATATATCCCGCATCTGCAACAACCTTAAGCTTGCCTTCTGGAATTAAAACCTTGCAGTCACCCTTTACAGCAGTGAATACACCCTTCTTATCAATGCTGCCGTGAATGAAGTTCATTGGTGGAGTACCGATGAAACCACCTACGAATACATTTGCTGGATGCTCATAAATTTCTTTAGGGTTACCAACCTGTTGAATACGTCCATCACGCATAACAACGATTCTTGAAGCCATGGTCATTGCCTCAATCTGGTCATGAGTTACATAAATTGTAGTAGCTCCTAAATTACGATGTAGTTTAGTTAACTCACCACGCATAGTTACACGAAGCTTTGCATCTAGGTTAGATAATGGTTCATCAAATAAGAATACCTTAGCATCACGTGCAATTGCTCTACCCAAAGCAACACGCTGATTTTGTCCACCTGATAATTGACGTGGATAACGATCTAAGAATTTTTCTAGTCCTAGAATTCTTGCAGCCTCTGCTACTCTTCTTTCAATTTCTTCTCTTGGTACACGACGTAATTGTAGACCAAATGCTATATTATTATATACTGTCATATGAGGATATAATGCATAAGACTGGAATACCATCGCGATACCACGGTCCTTAGGGTTAACATTGTTCATTAATACTCCATCAATGTATAACTCACCACTTGTGATATCCTCCAAACCTGCAATCATACGAAGTGTTGTAGATTTACCACATCCAGATGGACCTACAAATACGATAAATTCCTTATCCTTAATGTCAAGGTTAAAATCAAAAACTGCCTGAACACCATTAGGATAAATTTTATTAATGTTATTTAAATTTAAAGTTGCCATAAAACTTCCTCCTTATTTGCTTATATTATACTCTAAGAAGAAAATGATTACTATGTACAAATTGTACAAAAAAAGAGCCTATTTGGCTCTTAATAGTTGAACTAAAAGATATAAGTCATTAAAGGATTTTAAGTCAAAATCACTTAATGAAATAAGTCTATCAATTTTATATAATAAGGTATTTCTATGCATATATAAAAGATTGGAAGCCTTTGATACATTTAAATCACAATCCGCCATAGCCAAAATGATATCCTCAGTTACTCCACTACCTTCAACGATGAACTGAAAGAAATCCAAAGCTGCACCTTTTTCTTTCACTTGGTACAAAAAGCTCTTAAACTGATAGTGCCCATAGCTCATTTCTAAGAAAGCTTTTTCCACTAAAGCAATTTCCTTTGAAGGTTTTAAGGATGTGGTTTGATAGGAAGAAATCAATGCATTTAAATCACTTTCTAAGGATTCAATTGTAGCCTCAATTTCTATTTCACCTATATCCTGGCATTTGATTTTTATAAAATTCCTATTTTCTTCTACCTGTGCAGTATTTCCAATCAGTAGACGAAACACATCGATGATATAAGAAAAATTCTCTTGTTCTGTTTTTAATATGATATACTTCTCCATACACTAAAAAACCTTATACTCTGTATCTTCTTCTGCAGGCTCTTCTTTTGGTTCTTCTTTAATTTCTGTAAAGCTTGCATCAACATAATCCTTCTCTTCAAAGATTGCATCATCACCTAAGAAATCTTGATTAATGAATCGATCATCGATGAGTCTTGTTCCACCAATCATATCCGCTAAGGAACGTCCTGTTGTAGAACTGAAATACCAGAATAAAATAGGAATAACTATACTCGAGGATAAAAGATTTAATAAAATGAGTCCTCCAACCATTTCTCTTAATAAAAGATTAGTAAGCTTAGCCTTTGATTCGTCTTTAGATATTACTCTAAGATGCATTGCCCATCTTCCCAAGGTTTGTTTTTCCCAAAAGTAAGGAAGTACAACAAGGTATAAAGCATAAACTGGAATTTCTAAAAGAAGCTTAAGTCCTAAAACAATACCTGCATGCTTTAAAACATTGGTTAATTCACTAATATCATTTGGCACAGTTCCTTCCAAAAATGCTTTGTAATAATCCCTTACCGCATCTGCACTTTGATTATAAACAGGAATAAAGCAGAGAACAAAGCTTACAAGTAAGCTGATTAAAATATAATCAATAAGATAGGCAATAAATCGTTGTGAGCTTCTAGCATTTAAATATTTCATCTTCAAAGAACCTCCTTTAAAGATTATTATATCATATTTTTTTATTTGTTGATATTATTTTTTAAAAGGAAGTGAGATTCAGGATAAGTTTTATTTTTTTCCTGTAAGCTTAATTTTAAAGATTCTCGGAACACACTTTTAAAATCAGAGAATAAATACATTGCTAAAGCACCAGGTGTTGTATTGATTTCATTCACATAGATTTCATCATCAATCAAAAAGAAATCAATACGAATAATTCCCTTGGCATTAAGTAAAGAATAAACCTTTCTTGCAATCTTGCAAAATTCTTCATACTTTGGATGCTCAATAATACTTTGATGAACCACTTTAAAGGAATCGCTATATTTATTATCAAAAGAAAAGATATCATCCTTTTTATGAATCTGTTCAAGCTCTGAGAAAGTATTTTCATTTAAGGCCAAATTATATTCCTCTAACACTTCATAGTATGGTTCTATGATGACCTCTCTTGAAAATTTGAAAGCTTCATTAAGTTTGTCAGGTAATTCTTCTTTCGTTTTTGCAATTGTTATTCCAATAGAGGATCCACCATATACGGGTTTTATAATACAAGGCATATAAGGAACCTTCTTATTCTTTAAATAATCCTCATAGGTATACCCAATCGTTTTGACCATTTTAACTCCATTCTTAGCTAAATAAAGATAGCTTCTGTATTTATCAAGTGCTAAGGATCCTGCAAATAAATCACAGCCCAAATAAGGTATATTATGGATTCTTGCAAAGGCACAGGCTAAGCCGTCCTCTCCATTTTCTCCATGCATTGCACCGACAATAACATCAAACTGTAATTTTTCTAGTTTTAATTTTTTAAGCTTCTTGTACTGACTATGCTTAAAGTCATTCAACTGCATTTTATCTGCATTAAAAATTTTTCCTTCTAAATTTACATATAGTAAATGAATCTCATATTCCTTTTCTATTTTCTTTTTCAACTGATAAGCTGTGATAATAGAGATTTCATGTTCAAAACTTGCACCACCAAATATAATTCCTAATTTCATTAAATCAACCCCACTCTGTATAAATCTGGCACATCATTTTCAATCAGTAACATACTATCCTTATAAACCTCTGCTAACGTTAAAAACAAGCGATATCCCTCCATAAAATTTCTAACTAAATAAACCTCTTTATTATAGCTCTTTAGCTTTCGATATAAGTCATTCGTCTGATAAAAGCCAATCAATATTACTATATCTGTACTATTCACAATGTATTCGATTAAACTAGAAAATAATTCTTTCTTATATTTCCCAAGCTCTACCATTCCAGGTGTTAAAAGAACACGTTTATTCGGATGATTTTTTAGTATATTTAAAGCTTCTATAAAGCCCTGATAATTGCTGTTAAAGGAATCATCTAACAAAATATAGTTACTCATTTTTTTAACCTCTAAACGATTCTTCTCGGTAACAAACGATAATACTCCTCTTTCTAAAACTGATAAATCGCAGCCAAGTTCATAGACATACGCTAAGACTCCAGTCAAATTTAAAAGCTGATGCCTTCCCACCAAATTTGTTTTAAAATGTGCTAAAAGAATATCGTCTTTATAAAAATCAAATTCTTGATTACTAATATTTCTAGCCTGATAAGTTCCATAATTTAATCCATAGCTAATGATGTGAATATTAAAATCTATTGGGTAATTCCTAATATATTCACAATCATAATTCAAAACAGCTGTACGGCAACCATCCAACAAGCTCATTTTTTCTTGGATAATCGCTTCTATACTCCCAAAGGTCTCCACATGCATATACCCTATTCCTGTGACAAAGCATACATCTGGAGCACCAATTTCCTTTAATTTAGAAATATCCTTTTTATGAGATGCACCAAATTCTAAAACAATATTTTCATAAACATTTAAATCTGGAATAGTATTAATAAACTTAGATATCCCAAGCTCTGTGTTATAGCTTTTGGGTGTTGCTATGGAAGAATAAAATAGACCTAATGCCTGATTTAATAATACCTTCGTCGAGGTTTTCCCAAATGAACCTGTAATAGCTATTTTATTCCCATGATATTTTTCTAATTTTTCTTTGGTCTTCCGAATATAGGGTCTATTAAGTAAATATGACACTCCTCGTTCTAGTAATAAAACCGGAAGTAAAGTAAACTCCAAAAACAACAACAAATATATTCCAACATAGGGAATGAATCCTATTCCAAGATAAATTAGACTGAGAAAAATAACCCGAAGGATGCGCTTGGTAAATTTCAATCTAATCCTTGCAATCAAATAAAATATACTAAATAGGCATATATAAATACTGCAAATGAGAACAACAATAAATTCATTTTGAAGCATTCCTAGAATTAAAACGATACATGGAAATAAATCATAAAAAATGAAATTATAGATAAAATGCTTCAAATAAAGCTTAAACTGATAATGCGATTGTTGGTAGATATTTAAAACTAAATAAAGCTTAACTAAAGAATAAATGATAATACTAGTGATCATATCCTTCACCCACTAAAAAGCTCATAAGAATTATGGCGAAAATACTTGGACGTTCTAGATAAGGAAAATGTCCACATTCTTCTATTTCTACAAGCTCTGAATTATGGATATAATTTTTCATTTGATACCCAAGGCTTAAAGGTGTAACCGTATCTTTTGTTCCATAAAGTAACAGCGTTGGAGCAGCAATCAGCTTAAGTTCATTTTTCAAATCTGTATTCACCGCTTTGACCAGCATTATTCTTTTCACATTATCTGCATTCTGATAATCTGTCGATCCCATTTTCACAGGCAAATGGCATTTCTTTAAAATTTTATATACCCTTACCTTAAACCATTTAGATAATTTAAGCTTTTGTTTAAGTCCTGCCGAAGAGATTAATACGAGCTTTTCTACAGAGAATTTCGAGGCATAAACTATAGCCACCCTACCCCCATAGGAATGTCCACAAAGAATTGGAGCCTCCAATCCTAATTCTATTACAAAGTCATGAATAATATCTGCAACTTCTTCTACACCAAGTGGTACACCAACCTGAGATTCACCAAAGCCTGGCAAGTCAATACTATAAACTTTAAAATTACTACTTAAAGTTTTTGCAAGCTTATTGAAGGTTACCAGTGATGCACCCCAGCCATGCAAAAGAATTAAACTCTTACCAGTACCAATCATCTCATAATGTAATTTTAAATTTTGAATTTCAATAAAAATAATATCACCAACCTATAGTAAATATATGGTAAGTAATATAAAAATATGAAAAAAGAAAAAACACCAACCTTTGGAAGGTTGATGCTGAATTCTAATAATATATACTTTGTAAAAACATATATTTTATTTCATTAGAAATACCACATTGATGTTCAAGTATGGTTTCTAACTGTTCTAATGAAATTGGCAAAATTTGGAAAGGTGCTTGATTGTTTTCTGTTTTCCAAGAAAAATTAGTGGCATTTAATTTTGATGGAATGCTGGAAATGAAAACTGTATTTGTATCACTTGATGAGCCAGTATATACCAAATCATTTTCACCTTTCTGATACCTACAATTTGTAAGCTCAAAGCCTCCATCTACATAAGGAGAAACATTCTTTGTATCATTGTGCTTTAGTAATGTTTCCACTCCCCTAAAGATTGTATTTTCCGCCTTTACACTCCCGCCATTACCACAAACAATTCCTTGGCTGACTAATGCACATTTCCAATTACTACTTACTTTAGTAACTGCAGATTTTGCACTTTGAAAGTTCAACTTGGTTCTATACTCATAATACTGAATACTATCTACTAGACAGTTATATAGATATGCATTTCCACCTCTTAATTTAGGCAATCTATCTTCAATATTTTTAAATATACAGTTAGAAAAAGACACTTTCAGCTTTAGGTTGAAATTATAATCATCTGCCGTTTCATAGGAACCAGAAAACTTAGCATCATCCCCACATAGGAAACCCTTCTTTTGGGGAATAGCGATACCATATAAGATATCCTCAAAGCTGATATGGGCATCTCTTAAAGCATTATAATATAGATAATTCTTCTTTCCTTCTTGATACTCTTGTTCAATTTGAGCCATCATTTTATAAAGGTAACCCTCTTTGTCATCACTACCACTATTAAACTTACACCAGGAAATATGAAGTCCATTTTCTCCTGTTGCACCATAAGGAGCTCTGAAAGCTGTTCCAGCATTAGCATCATATACAGGGTTAGAATAATCAATTTGTCCATCATAAGATTTTCCAAAGGTGCAATGATCAATCCAGATAAATCCACAGAAGGCAATCTTAAAATATGCCCAGCCAAACCAGTCATAATCTCCAACATTCTTAGTTGAATTTACAGGAGCATCCTCCCATTGCCATAGTTCATCAAAGCTTAGATTTCTAAATACTACATTATTATCACTCGTAAGTTTAAATCCACAATGGGTTATTTTCACACCTGTTTTAGAATATATTAATAAATTAGATGTGTTTTCTACTTTGATTTGAGAAATACCATTTTCTTTAAGCATATCAGACATACAAAGATATGAATCCCACTTATTCATATTGCTTGCATAATCTGTTACAAGATTTGTTGCCTTTTCCTGTGAACCCATCTTGAAATATCCTAAGTTTAAATCATTTAGGATTTCAATCACATGCACACTACCTTCTTTTATTAAGGTTTGTTCTACTGTTTTTGTTTCTTCATTCCATGTATTGGTATATTCATATTTTGCATCTAACAAGGCAGTTAAAAATTCTAACGGAGTGGATACCTTTCTATAAGCACTTGTATTATAATACTCTGTAAAATCTGTAATTCCAGCCTGAGCATATCCATCTACAGATAGATTCTTCTTTGTTGCTTCATCCATCTTTTCAACATAATGAAAACCTTCTAGCTCCCATTTTGCATATAATGTTATATCTTCATTTATAGCTATATTCTCTACTGCAGGTATAGTAAAATCTTTATCCATATACCAACCTTCAAAAGTATACCCCTCTTCTTCAAGGACAGAAAGTGTATTAGGCAACGCTAAAACATTATGAATTTCTTGAACCTCTTCGCCATGACCATTGTTTTCAAAGCTAATGTTAAATAACTTTGTCCACTTTGCATAAAGAGTAATGTCTTTTTCTAAAATCCATTTTGAAGTTGCAGGTGTTTCTAAAGTTTCATCTAAATACCAGCCATCAAATCGATATCCTTCTTCTGTTAAAATTGGAAGAATGTCTGGTAGCTGAGTAACTTCCGTTAGCTTCTCTTGAGCAGAACCATGACCGTTATTCTCAAAGCTTACTTCATAGGTTTTGATAATTTCTTCCCATTTTGCATATACCTTTATATCTTCAGATAACTCCATACCTTCAAGAGCCTTCTGCGTCAATTCCTCATTTAAATACCAGCCGATAAAGATAAATCCTTCCTCTTGTAATACGGATAGCTTAGGAAGTTTAGTAATGTCTACAATAGGAGCAGGCTTTGTGCCATGTCCATTGATTTCAAAATCAACACGATAAACCTTTTCCCAAAAAGCATATAACGTCTTATCCTCAGCAAGTTGCATTCCTTTTTTTGCTTCTTCTAGGAATGCTTCATCATAATACCAACCATTAAAACGATAACCTTTTTCTTCCAAAGTAGGTAATTCTGGTAGTTCTGTTATATCTGTCAATCCTTCTGGTTGAACACCATGACCATTTATATCAAAGATAATATCATAGGTCTTTATCTTAGTAGCACATCCCATAAATGCAATGCTCATAAAACAAAGCCCTAAAAATAATATTAATTTTTTCATATGCTTCACCACTTTCAGTATCATTATAACTGATTTCATTTTAATTTCCAATAGCAATCCGTTTTTTCATTTTCTTTTCATAAGGAAAATGCTATAATTATGATGAGGTAGTTATTATGAAAGAAATTGTATCACCTTTATTAGAATGGTTTAAAGAAAACAAAAGAGATTTAGACTGGCGTAAAAATAAAACTCCTTATACAATATTAGTCAGTGAAGTTATGCTACAACAGACTAGAGTTGAAGCTGTACGTTCCTACTACAAAAGATTTATTGAAGCTTTACCTGATTTTGAAAGTTTAGCCAAAGTTGAGGATACGAAACTGCTTAAATTATGGGAAGGCTTAGGATATTATTCTAGAGCAAGAAATTTAAAGAAATGTGCTATAGAAATCGTAGAAAAATATAATGGTATATTCCCTGTTACTTATGAACAAGCTATAAAGCTTTCTGGTGTTGGTCCATACACCTGTGGAGCAGTTTTATCTTTAGGATATAATTTGAAATATGCTGCCGTAGATGGAAATGTTTTACGTGTTCTTTCTCGTTACACTGCTTCTACCTTTGACATTTCTTTAGAAAAAACAAAGCAATACTTCAAGCAGGAAATTGAAAAAATCATGCCTAATGAAGCAGGTACTTTTAATGAAAGTCTTATGGAACTTGGTGCAACTATCTGTATGCCTAAAATCACAAAGTGTGAAGAATGTCCTCTAAAGAAAAATTGCAAAGCTTACCAGCAAGGAAAACAGCTTTCTTATCCACTAAAATCTAAACCAAAAGAAAAAAGAGTATTAGAATATACCTGTCTGTTTGTAACAGATGGAGTAAATTATATTCTTATACCTAAAGAAAAAGATTTATTACAGGGGCTCCCTTCTCCAATATTAATAGATCATTATATTACTTCTAATGAAGCCATAGAGGCTGTAGAGGAATTGGGGTTCTATGTGAAAAATATAGAACATCTTCCTGATAAAAAACATATTTTCACACACCAAATTTGGTATATGAAAGGATATAAGGTCTATGTAAAAAATCTTCTTAATTATCAAAATTATACAAGAGAACAAATTATTGAAAAGCTTGGAATATCTTCTTGTTTCAAGAAATTTTTAGATGATATATGGAACTAAAAGCTTATTCTTCTATTTTATATAGAAACAACATTTAATGAAATGATTATTAAAAAATATAGTTTTTCTTGTTGAAATATGTTATCTGTATATGATAAACATATGACGCTGCCGACGAATACAGA
>JAIDZC010000006.1 GCA_029057785.1 Anaeroplasmataceae bacterium | reverse complement strand
TGATGGGCAAATTGAAGCAGTAACTTATTTTGACCCAAACTGCAATTCTAAGCTATCTTACGAATTCATTTATGCTTGATGAATGAAGGAGAACTTCAGGGAATATATCATCTCCCAAACTCAATCCCCCTTGAAGTTTTCTAAATTCCTCATAAAGTAAGTTCTACATTTCGAGTAAATTGGGGATAATATACTATTAGTTTAAAATAAAGATTGTGATCGTGTATGAATTTACTAATGAAATGAATTCTTTGATAGAGGGCCATAGGGGTACAATGTATCTCTATGGTTTCTTTTTTTTACTTTACTTTATGTAAAGTTTTTTTCTTTTTTTAAACTTTATTATAAAAAAATCACAAACTTTTGGTAATTATTTATATGTAGGGAAAAAAGGAGTGATTTTTTTGTATAAGCGAAAAGAATGGATTGGAGTTTTATTATTAATTGTAGTTGTTTTGATCGGAAATATTGTCTTTTATTCAAAACAAAAAGATACAGTAAAGATAGAAGATTCTCTGCTGTCTAAGGATTCTTTTATTATCAAGATTGAAGGAGAAGTAGTCCGTCCTATGGAATTAGAGTATGTTAAACCAATATCATATGGAGTATTATTTTTGAGGATAAAAAATAGTTTTAATGAGTTTAGTGATATTTCTAAATTTGATATGAACGAAATTATTTTTTCTGATAGTAGCATATATATTCCTACATATGATTTGGGTAATCTTTTTTCTCCGGATGAAAAGATTTGTATCAATCAAGCATCTTTACAGGATTTAAAGAAGCTTCCTCAAATTGGAGATAAAAGAGCACAGAAGATTCTAGACTATATTGAATCAAACGGAAAAATTGGAAGCTGGGATATATTTTTTAAGATTGCAGGTGTGCCAGAAAATGTTAAAGATGAAATTAAAAAACAGGCCGTATTGTAATGAACTTCATTTCTTTTTGTTTGCTGTAGTATTGCTCCTTTTATCTATATATCAGCCGTTCTTTTATATTGTATTTGGTTTATATCTTATTTTTATCATTAAAAAAACAAAGTATATATTCCCTATTACTCTATTAGTGTTTGGTGTTTATTTTTCTTATAGTGTTGCTGAACTTAGAATAAAGGAACTTGAACCAAATGAATATGAAGGATTCTATGAGATAATTGATGTAAGGGAAAAAGAAATCATTATTAAAGGAGATGGTACAAAAATCATCATTTTCTCTAATGTAGAGGGAATATTTCCAGGTGACAAGGTTTTTGCCAAGGTAAGAGTTTATCGTTTGGAAGAGGCATCTTTTGCTGGAGATTTTGATGCAAAAGGATACTACTATGCCCAAGGAATAACCAATCGAGGACGAATAATACAATATGAGGTTGTGGGGTCTAAATGGTCAATCGCAAGATTACGACATACACTTTTGAAGTGCTATGAAGGTCGTTTAGAGGAAAAAAGCTTTGCTTATTTAAAAACATTATTCTTTGGTATTTCTGATTTAGATAAGGAGGTAAAGAGTGCTTATTCCCTATTATATCTTTCTCATTTGCTAGCGATTAGTGGCCTTCACATTACTTTCCTATATAATATTTTAATTTGCTTTTATAGAAAATGTTTTCGTATAAAAGGAGAAAAAATAACTCTAGCCACTTTAGGAATTTATGTCTTGTTTATTGGATTTCCAAGTTCTTGTTTACGTGCATTTTTATTTTTGGTCTTAGGGGTGTGGAATAAGAAAGGACAATTAAAATATACCAAATTAGATATTTTGTCGATTAGCTTTATTGGAATGGTTTTAATATTTCCTTTAAGAGCATTTCAAAACAGTTTTATATTAAGCTTTATCATTAGTTTTGTTTGGATATTTATGGAAGATTATACTCAGAACAAGAAAAAAATTACAAAAGCTTTTCTTTCCTCTTTAATTTGTATTTTTTCAATTTTGCCTTTTTTAATAAATCAAAGCAATCAGATTTCTTTTGTAGGAATTTTATTATCCTTTATTTTAGGATACTTATATGGGAAATATATATTTCCATTCGTTTTCCTCATTCTCATATTTCCTTGTTCGATTTATGAAAATATTTTTAAACTGTTGGATTTAGGATTACTATGGTTGACTAAATATGCATTTCCAATATCCATGCCAAACATTTCAATATGGGGATGTACCATCTATTATCTTATATTTATATATATCTTAATCTGCTTATCCAAAAACGTTAAAAAGTATACTTTGCTTTATATTCCTCTTTTTATAGGTGCCGTGTTATCTTTAAGATTAGCTAATCCTTATTACAAAGTCACTTTCATAGACGTTGGTCAAGGTGATTCTATTTTAATAGAATTACCTCATAATCAAGGAAATGTATTAGTGGATAGTTATAACGGAACAGTTGAATATTTGACGAGTATAGGTGTGAAAAAACTTGATTGTGTTGTGCTGAGTCATTTTGATCAAGATCATATGGGGACAATTAAGGAAGTTATAGAAAGGTTTAAAGTTGAAACCTTACTGTACTCACCTTATGAGAATGAGTATAAAATTAAAGATTTAAATGTAAAAAAGAAGAGCATTAAAAGTGAAGACTTATTTCAGGTGAAAGAAGTGACTTTTCAGGTTCTTGGTCCGATTCATAATCTTTCTAATTCTAATGCAAACTCTGTCGTGTTGAAATTTAATTTAGCAGGTTATGAGTTTCTTTTGACAGGGGATATGACAGAAGATGAAGAAAAGGATTTGATTTTAAAATATGGTTCATATTTAGATAGTGATATTCTAAAAGTTGCTCATCATGGTTCCACAACATCTTCAACTATAGATTTTTTAAATCTGGTTTCTCCTATCTACTCTATAATTTCAGTAGGAGAAAATAATAGTTATGGACTTCCTAATCCTGAGGTCGTAGAAAGATTAAAAAGAAACTCTAGCGTCTATATGACAAAAGATTATGGAAATATTCAAATCATCATAAAAAATCATATGCATATAAGAGGCTATCGAAAATAAAATGAAAAAAAGATATAAAAAATAAAAAAACTTCTTGATTTCTTTTTTTGTCTGCGGTATAATGTAAAAGCACTTATGCGATAAGTGTGTAAATTTTTAGTCTTTGAAAACTATATATGACGATAGAAACGACGAATTAAGAAAAGCCAGATTCATTTAGGTGAATTT
>JAIDZC010000005.1 GCA_029057785.1 Anaeroplasmataceae bacterium | reverse complement strand
GTTTCATTATGGTCACTTAATTTTCTCAATAGCCATTGTATGGGATTAGTAATACAAATTTCATGGTGAGAAAAATTATAAATTATCTTAATGTAATAAATATTTTTTTCATCCTCAAAATAGAAATCATGAGTATCCTTTTTCACATATTCTATCTTAAAATTCTCAATGCCCTTTTCTTTACAAGCATTTGTAAAAAGCTTGATAATATCATTTTTTCTTTTTTGAATTTTACGATTATTTATAATAATAAAAACCGATATCGCTATAGCTATAACTAAAATAGCACCTACTATCCAATAAATCAATTCCATTATTTCACCCCACTTTTATTCTTATACCAATAAAAAAACAAAATAAATCCTAAAATTGTATATCCTAAAATGCCAATACATAATAAAGATAAGCCTGCATACATTATGGACAAATTTAAGCTATTAGATGCAAAAATAATTAACCCAATGCCTGTAAAAAAGCATAGAAATGATAAAATTAAACTACTAATGATAATCTTTTTCATATTGATTAATATCCTCATTTACCATTTCCATAACCTTGTTCCCAAGTTCAGTGGTATTCATTAGATTATATTCCTCTTCTTTTATAGGCTCATGGAAAATAATGGTAATTTTGACACGCTTAAAAATTGTCTTTCTCTTTTTAGTATTAGAGCTTCCAATAATTGTTGCTGGTAATAATAACGCACCACTTTTCATCACAAGCTTATAAGCACCAGCACGTAAATTTACCATTTCCTCAGTTTCACGAGATTTAATGCCACCTTCAGGGAATATAATATAAGACATTCCCGCCTTTACTGAACGAATGGCTTCTATAATAGATTTAGCTGCAGCTCGATCATTTTCTCTATCAATTGAAATTGCACCAAAAACTGCCTGACACTGTTTAATAATTGGAATTTTAAATAAGCTCTTCTTTCCAACTGCTGAACAAGTTCTGTGAAGTGCCACATATAAAGCTACAGGATCAATATCAGATTTGTGATTAGAATAACACACAAAGGTTTCATTTGGGATATGTTCTTTCCCAATCACCTTGAGTTTTATATTACATAAAATTAACACCATCTGGCAAACCTGGTATAAAATCTTGTGTCGGATTTTTCCTTTTGGATCTGTACGCATCCAGACTTGAAAAACAAGTATAACAAATAACACAAAGGTTAAAAAGGAAAGGACTATGGATACAGGTACCCATAGAAAATAAAACCATAAGGATAACCCTGTAAAATAAAATGCATAGCTATAAGCACCTGCAAGTAACATTAGTAAACATAATAAAATCATACTATCTAAACTCTTTCATAAATGGTATAGTGAACCAAATCTGTCTCTTTCTCCCAAGTTAAGTTAAATTTGGCAAAATCAAGCTCTGGAAAATATGCATCACCAGTATAATTTTCTTTTATCCAAGAAATATATAAAGCATCTGCATAAGAAAGACAAAGTCTATAGATACTTGCACCACCAACCACCCAAATATCTTCTTTATTATTCTTCATAAAGGTCTCTACATCAGAAATGACTATCCCATCTTCAATAGAAAAATTTGGATTCAAGGAAGCAACATAAATTTTTCCATAAGGAAGTGGTTTTGTCTTATAATATCCTTTTAAAGAATGGTAGGTCGCCTCTCCCATAAGAACGGTTTGACCTTCAGTTTTACTCTTATAATATAGTAAATCCTCTTTAATATGCCATGGTATACGATTTTTATTACCAATGACATGTTCTTTCGTCATTGCCCAGATTAAACGAATCATTATACCGCAACCTTTCCCTTAATTCCTTTATGAGGATCATATCCTTCAAGTTCAAAATCCTCAAATTGAAAATCATAAATAGATTTCACATTTGGATTGATTTTCATAGTAGGAAGCTTTCTTGGTTCTCTTTTTAATTGCTTGTTGATTTGTTCTAGATGATTTAAATAGATATGGGCATCTCCAATCGTATGAACAAAGCTGCCCAACTCTAAATTACAAACCTGTGCAATCATCATTGTAAATAATGCATAGCTCGCAATATTAAAAGGAACACCTAAAAAGACATCAGCACTTCTTTGATAAAGCTGACAGGAAAGCTTGTTTTCATTGACATAAAACTGCATAAAGCAATGACAAGGAGGTAACGCCATTTCATCAATTTCAGCAGGATTCCATGCAGAGATAATCAGACGTCTAGAGGTTGGATTCGTTTTAATCTCATGAAGTAACCACTCTAATTGGTCAACACCATTAAAATTTCGCCATTGTTTACCATAGACAGGTCCTAGATTTCCCCACTCTTTAGCAAAAGCCTCATCTGCTTTAATTTTTTCTGCAAACTCTTCAATGGACTCCCCTTGATACTCTGATGACTTTTGATATGAAGCATAAGGCCAATCGTTCCAAATTCTTACATCATGGTCAACTAAGTACTTAATATTTGTATCACCACTAATGAACCATAAAAGTTCATGAATGATACTTTTCAAATGAACTCTCTTTGTAGTTAATAAAGGAAATCCTTCCTTTAAATCAAAGCGCATTTGATATCCAAAATAAGATATCGTCCCTGTCCCAGTTCGATCCTCTTTTTTGATACCTTTCTCTAATATTGTTTTACATAATTCTAAGTACTGCTTCATTTTCAATCACCTAGCTTCTATTATACAAAAAAATACCCTTTTTTTCAACAAGAAGAAAAGGATATTCTTTCGTTAATTGCTTATATAGTTTTCTTACTTTAAGTCGCTAGTTGTGATTTTACGATATTCTGCAGAAGTTGCTTTACTTAAGGCAATTGTAACAATGATTCCTTCTACATCCTTACCATCATCAATCTTTTGTTTGATGTCTTCAACGCTCTTGCAGCCCTTAACAGAAATGATAACGCCATTTCCAAGAATAAGAATATCTACACGATCATCCCCTAAGTCTTTTTGAACTTGTTCTAAAGTGATAGGCTCGCCATTCTTTGCAGCATTGTTAATTTTGTCAGCATATCTTTGAGAAACATTAGAACATGCAACTAATAAAATTAAACTTAGAGTTGCAACACTTGCAGCTAACCATTTAAAAAATCTTTTCATAATTTTTCCCCTTTCGTTTTCTATAGTATAGAATAATTCTTTTATACTAATTTGTCAAATGAAAAATAAATTATTAAACACTTTTAGCTATTTTGTATTATTAATTTAATCTTCAATCTTCTTACAAGGAAAATCCAAATATATTTTCTCTAAAGAAAAACGTTCACGTTCTTCTTTTGTAAATATTGATACGATGATATCATTTAAATCAATTAAAACCCAAGGAGAATTCTCTCCTTCAATACCACGAATCTTAAAGCCAGCTTTTGATGCCTCTTCTTCAATATAGGATACACCAGCAGAAGCCTGACGCTCTGAATCTACACTTGCAAGAATCATTGTATCATAAAAAGGAGAAAGTCCCTTCATATTATATTCTAATATATTTTCTGCCTTTACCTTGCCAAGACAAGTATAAATGATTTCATTTAATGTCATTTTTACACAACCCTTCATAATAATCTAGTACCTCAAGCTGTAAAGGATGAGGAACTATATTTTTCTTTTTCAAAAACTCAATAGTGAGTAAAGTAGATTCATAAATCGCTTGATATAAGTTTCCAGAAAGCAATATTTCTCTACAATGAATACAGCTAGGATAAGCTCTATTTTCTTCTGTATAATCACTAATAAGCACGATTTCTTCTAATCTAGACATTCCAAGTCTTCCAAACACATGATTTCTAATTGCCTGATAGATCTCTTCATCTGACCCAATTTCCTTCTTATAAAAGGCAGCAGATGCATAAGAATGATACAAAACGGGATATTGCTTGCATTCTTCTTTATCCTTTTCACTTAATAATTTTAGGATATCCGCTTCTTCATCATACTTACAATAATCATGTAAATAAGCTGCAAGCATAGCTTTTTTCGTTGAAACCTTGTATTGCTTGGCCAAATATTTGGCCATTTTTACTACACCTAAAGTATGTTGGTAACGGTCTAGATGATCATTAGTGGCAAATTTATTTTTTACCATTTTCTTTATTTTACCCAAGAATAGCATTTGTTAAGTAAACCTCCGTGTTTTTGATATACTGCACATCTACTTTTGTTGTTCCTGAGATTTGAACAAAGCCAAAACCTGCAAACCAAATATCTTTCTTTCCATTGATTTGAAAGCTTGTTTTTGTATACTCTAGCTTTTCTAATTCTTCTAAAGTAGGTGGGGTTAATAGCTTTCCTAGTTGATTTTTAAGTAATTCATCTAGTTTTTCTGTTTTAGAGCGATGCAAATATAAATTCTTAGAAGCATAAACTGTCACAGAAACCATTTTACTTGCTGTAAAGCTTAAAACAGCCAAACCACCTAAACAGATACTGTTTTGATCTGTAATTTGATAGGTTACTGGCTTGAGTTCATGGTTAGGTACTATCGTTTTATAGGAAATAGGAAATAATTGATTTAAAGTATCTTTCTCATTGATGAGTCCTGGAGTGTCTACTAACGCACAGTTATCTTCAAAATAAGGAATCCTAATCGAATTTAAAGTCGTTCCAGGAATTAAGGATGTGGCAATAACATCTGTAGTTCTAGAGGTTGTTCTTTTTAGCAATGCGTTTATTATACTTGATTTTCCTACGTTTGCACAACCCACAAAATATACATCTCGCTCTTTTCTTGCTAAGTCAATTGTAGAAATCAATTCATCCATAAAAGATCCATTTTTTGCTGATGCAATTCCAATAGCAAGTGGATCAAACTGAACTCTTTGACATTCCTTACTTATCCAATCTACTACCTTGGAAAGATTAGAACTTTTCGGTAATAAATCTAGCTTATTTGCAACTAAAATAACATCCTTTGCTTTAAGACGATTAATCATCATTGGATGGAAGGTGGATTTAAAGGAAAAGATATCCACGATAAAAACCATAAGTGCCTTTTTCTTGACAACATCATCAATGACAGTCTCATATTCCTTATTTGTCGCAACAATCTTAGGCAATTCGTTATAATGCATCATTCGAAAACAACGCTTACAAATTTTCATATCTTCATTTAATGCTGGTACAAAACCAGGTTTTGTTTCATCCTGAGTCTGCAAAATAGCCCCACAGCCTATACATTTTCTACTCATTTTTGTCCACCACATATTGATCTAGCTTGTGCTGATAAAGTCTTGGATGTCTTCTTTCAATTTGATTTAAAAAGAAATGCTCTAGCCTACGATTGATTTTTGTAGGTAAAATTTCTGTCTTTTTATCTATGGCCTTAACTAAAATGGTATGTACCCCAAGTCTTCTTGATGCAAATACATCTGTCATCAACTGATCACCAATCTCCAAAATCTCTTCTTTTTTATATTCTCTACTAGCAAGCTTTAAAGCCTTTTTCATCCCAAAAAGTAAAGGTTTTTTCGCAAATTTTACAAAAGGCAAATTTAACAGATTTGCAAAATGCTCTACTCTATCCTTACGGGAATTGGATACAATGATAATTTCAAATCCCATTGATTCAAGCATATTTTTCCAAACATATAATTTATCTGTTGGTTCTTTTTCCAAATAAGAAATTAAAGTATTGTCTAAATCTGTAAGAATAAGTCTAAACCCATCTGCATAAAGTTTATTGTATGGAATATCATCTATTGTTTTATAGTAGTCATTTGGAATCAGTTTTTTTAGCATAATTTTTTACCTCTTTTTATATTATACAATATTTCCATAATCTTTTAAATAAAGGAGTTTTAAAATGTTGTTTTTCTTGCTACCACTTTTTGGTGCAATCAAAAGTGAGTCCTACCCCCAAAAACTTTCAGATGAGGAGGAACGGATGTATCTCTTGCGGTATGCACAAACCAAGGATGAAACAGCAAGAGCTAAGCTCATTGAGCATAATTTAAGATTAGTTGCCCATATCGCAAAAAAATATGAAAATACCCAGGAAGATAAAGATGACATCCTCTCCATTGGTATTTTAGGACTTATGAAGGCTGTTGATTCTTATCAGATTACAGCCAATAATAAACTTGCTACCTATGCAGCGCGCTGTATAGAAAACGAAATCTTAATGCATCTTCGTTCCACCAAAAACAAGCGAAATCTTATCTATTTACAATCTCCAGTTGCTATGGATAAGGATGGAAATGAGGTGGAACTTCTAGATCTGATTGAAGATAAAAGCATAGATATTATGGCCTCCTATGAAAAAAAGGCAATGCATCAGGACTTAAATGAAGCTTTAAAATCTTTAAATAGTCGAGAATACGAAATCATTTCTAGACGTTATGGTATTTCTAGAGAAAGTCAAACACAAAAGGAAATTGCAAAAGATATGAATATATCTAGAAGCTATGTTTCTAGAATAGAAAAGCGAGCTTTATTAAAACTCTACTTTCTACTTAAAAAATAGGACACCTAAAAGTGTCCTATTTTTACTTTACTTCCATAAGCTTAACTTTTAATTCTTTGCCATTTTCTGTAGAAATGTGGAATACATCTCCAACCTTATGACCTAAAACAGCTTTACCTAGTGGAGAGTCATTAGATATCTTACCTGCAAATGGATCTGCCTCAATTGTACCAACAATTTGGAAGGTAGCAACACGATTTAAATCCATATACTTTACAGTTACCGTGTTAACATCCATAATCTTAGCATGCTTTAGAATATTTTCAATCTCTAAAATACGTGCTTCGATAGTTGCCTGCTGCTCTCTTGCAGAGGAATAATCTGCATTCTCAGATAAGTCACCTTGCTCACGTGCCTCTTTAATAGCTTCACGGATTTGGATTCTATCTACAGTCTTTAATTTTTCTAATTCTTCTTGTAGGGCTTCCGCACCTGCATGAGATAATTCAAAAACTTCATCTTTATTCATTATCGGATACCTCCATTATCAACGCTTAATTATTATACCTAAACTAAAGCTAAAAATCAAGAAATTTTTAATTTAATATTTCTCATTGTAGCGGATTTTTCTTAGTTCTCTTTGAACACTTCTATAATTTGGATATCTTTCTTCCAAATATTCATAAAATTCTTTTTGATGATTCTGATATTTGAAATGAGCACATTCATGATAAATCACAGATAAAATATATTTTAAATCATATTTGGCAAGTCGAGTCGATAATACAATAACTCTTTTCTTTGAAAAGCATTCTCCATAATACCCTTTAGCATTTTTGTATTGAAACTTCACATCAAAGGATATATTAAATTGTGTGAAAATATCTTTTGCATACCTTTCGACAACATTTGAAAGAGTATTTTTATATAATCCTTCTATGAGCTTTCCTACGGATTCTAAAGATTTTGAATACACATTAATTTCATCATCTAAAACATAGATTTCATCGGAGGTAGATTCGATAATATTTAGAGAGTATAATTTACCTAAATAATGAATTTTATCTTCTATTTCAGCAGGTTGATTCATATACTTCATTATGTAATTAAAGTTCTTCTTTATCATATCAGAAATCTTATCATAGGAGAGCTGAATAGGCGTAGTTATTACTATCATGCCGTTTTTAATGCGAAGATAAATTTTACGATTTGATCTCCTATAAATCACTTCGACTTTAAAATTTATTGAATTCACATTGACTAAAATCATTATATCACCACCAGAAAGGAGCCAAGCATATGGTTAAAACAAACACAACAATTTCAGAGGTATTTATGCAGTCCTTAAATAATGCATACGGCTCAAAGCGTAACTTTGAAAAGGAACTTGTTTATAAAGCCTATCAGTACGGAAATAAGGGACGTCTTTATTTTGGAATTAATAAGCTTTTAAATTTCACGATGTATCCTGCTTGTCTAAAGGACGAAAACAGAAACTCTATACCTCTTTTGGAATGTAATTTGGATGTCTGCGATATTGCAAACTTTATTGAAGATATTGACTATACTAAGCTATCTTTAGCCTATCTTCAGGTAAGAAATCTAATTCAGTCTTAAAAGATCATCTTTTTCTAAAGGATATTCTGTGTAAAAATATACAATTTGTCTTGGATGTCTTGCAGCATCTAGACTCACATCATCCTTGTCAAATACTTCTTTTATTTCTATCACATCATTGTGATGTGGTCCAAAAACCTCTAAGCTACTATATGGAACAAAATGATTTCTTTGTTCAATAGTGGCTTTTTTTGTAGTTTTATCATAATCTAATACAATACCTACAAAATCCTTATTTGGAATAGATGCATCTAAATCATAAAGCTGTTCATCTATCGTTGGAAGACCAAATAGAAATCCTGTAGAGGTCAATCTATTTTCTGCCTTATTGATCATAGTTTCATAATGGTTAAAATCCTTTAGTGTATTGTTATTTATATCATCTATAAGCGTACGATAAGTCTTTACAATCGTTGCAATATAGTGAAGGCTTTTCATTCTACCTTCAATCTTAAAGGAATGAATACCTAATTCCATCAGTCTTGGAATTGCTCGAATGGCACATAAATCCTTACTACTCATCGCAAAATAATCCCCTTCTGGATTCATTCTTTTACCATTTTGATATAAATTATAATTCCATCTACAGCTATGTGCACAGCCCCCTCTATTCGCATCCCGATTGGTCATATTATTGGATAGCATACATCTTCCAGAGTAGGAAACACACATCCCTCCATGAATAAATACTTCTAAATCTATGGATGTATTTTTCTTTACCACTTCGATTTCTTCTAAAGAAAGTTCACGACCTAAAACAACTCGCTTTACACCAAGGTCCTTATAAAAGGCAACAGCCTCTTGATTTAAGCATGAGGTTTGTGTAGATACATGGGCTTCCATTTTGGTATGATTTACTACAAGCTTTAAAATTGTAATAGATGAAGCGATGATGGCATCTACACCAGCTGCTTCTAACGCCTTTAAATACTCCAAGATATCTTCTGTATCTATTTCATGCATCACAATGTTACAGGTCACATGAACCTTTGCATGATGCTTATGAGCAAACTGACACCCTTCTTTTATATCTTCTATTGTGAAGTTTGAGGCTCTTGAGCGTAAAGAAAATTTTAGCCCTCCAATAAATACAGCATCAGCACCATATAAAATAGCTATTTTTAATTTTTCTAAATCTCCAGCAGGAGCGAGTAATTCTACCATTTAAAACTCCTCCTTCATATAGACACTATCTTGATAGGAAAATCCTTCTCCTATAGGTAAATTCAAAGACTCTAAGGCAGTTAACGCATCTGTTTTACTCTTGTTAGATTTCACTGCATGGTATAGCTTCACGACTTCTATAAAAATACTTTCATCAAGTCCAAAGGATTCTAAATATGCATATTCTAAAGAAAGACTATTCATTTCATTTAATAAAGAAATAAGGTAGCTACGATATATTTTTGTCCCCTTACTTGTCTCAACAATTGGAAATGCATCCGTTCTTGTTGCCTCTTCGATTTCTAAATTTTCTATTTGAAATTGAGTTTGTATTTTTTCTTGATATAAAGAAATTAGTGTTCTTCTTGTAGAAAGCATCAAGCGATAGCCAAAAACCTGCATAAAGGTGGGAATACCTGTTTTTTCAATAATTTGCTTGGTATCCTTTAATGTAATCTCATTGCTTAAGCCGATGGCCTTGAATCCATACTCCATAAACTCTCTTGCGTCTAGGCTATTTGTAATCATCGTGATTGGATCATAGATAGTCCTTCCAATGAGACCAAACTCCTTTAAGATATGTGCTAGTCCTAAATCTGTAATATAATATAGACAGTCGGTATCCTTTGTCATTAAAATCTTTTTCCTATATTCTTCTATCTCTAAAGGAAAAACCATTTCATTCAGCTTATAAATTGAGACTAGTCCATAGGAACCTACAATATGAATTTGTTCTAAAATATCAGGTTGATCCTCCAACAAGATACCATCTACATAAGATGCTACATCCTTAAGCAGATGGAAGGAGGGAAGGCTACATACTAGCTTCATAATTTTCTACTCCTAATTTTTTTAAGTATTTGTGTAATTTTTTTCGACTTTTAAAGATGAGTCCTTTCTGAGCATTTAAAACAAGATTTGTGTAATTTGTTTTTTTACGCTTCGTTCTTCCTTTATAAAAAACCCAAGAAACAAATTCCTTATCCAATTTTTCTGCACAGCCATCTGCCATATCGGGACGAGTTTTATTTTTAAATGTCTTATACCTATGAATCACATTTCTAAGACAAGCAAAGCGATTATAGGCAAGATAGATGACTAAATCTGCTTCTTGAAATCTCTCTTTGCAGATACGGATATAGTTTCCTTCTATTACCCATTGATTTTCTTTATTTAAAAATTCGGATACAATGGAAGTCATATCCTCATCTGTTCGCTCTTCCCAATTTGGTTTAAAATGGCAAGCATCCAAATGTAATACTGGAATAGAATAAAATTTAGCAAGCTTTCTTGCCAAGGTTGATTTTCCTGTACCACTAAAACCAATAATCGCAATTTTCATAGAGTCCTCCTAAAATGTGAAAAACCATGATAAACTCATGGATTTTCATTAATATCTAAAATTTCCTTTGCCCTTGCCTTTTCCCTTATGAACCTTAGGCTGAGCCATTCCAGAATAATTGCCATTTTTCATTTGAGACTGCATACGCATAGCATCTGCTTCAGACATATTGTTCATCTGCTTCATTGTCTTTTTCATATTTTCCAAAGAGCTTCTTAGCTGATTTACTTCTTGAATCGTTCTACCAGAGCCTTTGGCAATTCTTTCTCTACGCTTATAATCTCTATCAATCAATTCAGGATGACTTCTTTCCTTTTCAGTCATAGAGAATATAATACATTCAATTTTATCTAATGCATTGTCATCTACATTGGCCATTGCCTGCTTGATATTTCGCATGCCAGGAAGAAAACCAAGAATCTTAGAGATAGATCCCATACGCTTTATCATCTTAAACTGCTTAAGCATATCATTATAATTGAAGGAATTACTCATCATCTTTTCAGCCATAGATTTCATTTCTTCTTCATCTATGTTTTCTGTAACTGTATCGATTAAGGAAAGGACATCACCCATACCCAAAATACGATCTGCCAAACGGTCTGGATAAAAGATTTCCATAGCATCTAGCTTTTCACCGGTAGACATAATCTTAATTGGAATTCCTGTCATTTCTTTAATGGAAAGGGCAGCACCACCACGAGTATCACCATCAAGTTTTGTTAAAATACAACCCGTGATATTGAGCTTTTCATGGAAAGCCAGTGCCACATTAACAGCATTTTGACCTGCCATTGCATCTACAGTAAGTAAAATCTCATGTGGAGATGCAATCTTTTCAATATCTTTAAGTTCATCCATCAGCTCTTCGTTAATTTCTAAACGACCTGCTGTATCAATAAAGACAAGATTATAGCCTTCCTCTTTGGCTTTCTTTAATCCCTCTGTTACAATCTTTTGGGCAGATACCTTAGTTCCCATCTCAAATACAGGAACATCAATCTGTTTACCTAGTGTAACAAGCTGATCTACTGCCGCAGGACGATAAATATCGGCAGCAATAAGCATTGGTTTTTTCTTCATCTTTTTGCGGTAAAAAAGTGCCATCTTACCAACAGCCGTTGTTTTACCAGCACCCTGCAAACCCACAGCCATAACAACAGTCATCCCACTAGAGGCAAAGCTTAATTCAACAGCTTCATCACCTAATGTCTTTTTCAATTCCTCACGAACTATTTTAACGACCTGCTGACCAGGATTTAAGCCTTTTAAAATATGTTCTCCTAAAGCCTGTTCTTTAATATTCGCTAGAAATTTTTTGACAACCTTATAATTCACATCGGCTTCTAACAAAGAAAGACGAACCTCTCTAAGCATATCGTCGATATCATTTTCATTTAATTTTCCTTTGCCCGTCAAACGACGTAGGCCCATTTGTAATCGTGAACTTAAGCTATCAAATGCCATACGCTTCACTCCTTTAATATATTTAGTATTTCTTCTTTCAAAGGTTTTGATAATTCTAATTTTTCTATTTTTGAAGTTTTTTCTACTATCTTAAGCTTCTCCTCATATTCCATCAAAATGAGATTAACTCGTTTTAACTGGTCAAATACTGCATTTCTTGAGACTTCAAAATTGCTTGCAATTTCTGTAATAGATAAATCATCAAAATAATAGCTTTCAAAATAATTTTTTTGTTTATCTGTAAGCAAGACACCATAAGTATCATACAAGCTAATGATTTCTTCTCTTTTCTCAAACGTCATAGACATAGGCTATTCCTCAAAGAAGTCAGCAAATAGACCATATAAATATTGCTCAATATCAAATACCTCTAAGTCTTCAACAGATTCTCCTAAGCCAATGTATTTGATAGGAATTCCCATCTCATGACGGATTGCCAGTACAATACCACCCTTAGATGTACCATCCAGCTTTGTTAGGATAACTCCTGTTACATCTGTAGCCTCTTTAAAGGCTTTGGCCTGAGACATACCATTTTGACCTGTTGTAGCATCTATGACAAGCAAAGTTTCATCTGGAGCACCAGGACACACGTTTTCAATGACACGCTTCATCTTTGCAAGCTCATTCATCAAATTCACTTTGTTCTGTAAGCGTCCTGCCGTATCACAAAGGAGTAAATCATAATGTTCATTTTTAGCCTTCTTACAAGCCTCAAAAATAACACTTGATGGATCAGAGCCTGCTTCCTTAGTAACAATGTCAACACCTACGCGTTTCGCCCAAACAGAGAGCTGTTCAATTGCACCCGCCCGGAAGGTATCTCCTGCTGCAAGTAAAACTTTCTTGCCTTGTTTCTTGTAGGCATAAGCAATCTTAGCTATAGAGGTCGTTTTTCCAACGCCATTGACACCAACAAATAAAACGATAGATAAATCATCCTTCTTTAGCTTAAGGTTGGCATTTACAATTTCACCATTCAAATATATTTCAAACATCTTGTCCATAATCATTTCTTGCAACAATAATGGATCTTCTATTCTTTTATGATAAACCTCTTCCTTTAATTCATCAATGAAATCTACTACGGTATCCACACCGATATCTGCCATAATGAATACTTCTTCTAGTTCATCAAATAATTCATCATCTATTTTAGTACTTTTAGATAAGATTTCACGAAGACCAGCTAAGGCACCTTCTCTTGTCTTATGAAGACCTAATTTATACTTTTTACTTTTTTCTTTGTCCTTTTTCTTAAATAAATCAAAGAAGCCCATAAAATCAACTCCATATTCTTTATGAATTATATCATAATTCAATATACAATTTCAAGAAATACACCTCGAATAATACAACAAACCCTATTAGCGAATAAGTCCTAATTCTCTCCTTAAATCCATTTCCTCTAAATCTGGATACTTATTTAATAAATAAAATACTTTTGATAGATATTCTTCATTCCCACGAATCATTCCAATAAATCCACTTGTACAATTCATATTCTTCAAAGTATCCATAAGTTCATCAAACTCTTTGTTCGTTAATACTGGTAGCGTTAGAGGACCCTCTTCTTTAGTTTCAAATACATTTTGATACTCTTTAAAAAAATTATACCAAATAATAGAGTTTTCTAATTGATACCACTTCTCGCTCACCACGGGTTCCTTATCTAAGTTATAGACCCTAGCACCATCTAGGCTTAAGAAAAAAGGCGAATGTGTAGCAATAATAAACTGACAATTACAATATCTTGAAGAGGATAAAATCAAATCTCTTAATTGAAGCTGATATAGAGGAGATAAGCAGTTTTCTGGTTCATCTAGCAAATAGATGCCATCATTTTCAATCATATCCATATAGTACTTTATTGCAGTTTCTCCATTTGAGTATTGTGTCTTCTTGGTTCCAACCTTACTGGCAATATAGCGTTTTGGAGAACTTCTCATCGTGTTGTAATCTCTAAGTCTTTCAAAATCCTCCATTCCCCTATAGTAATAGCCTTCCTTTAAAAGCTTTTTCCCTTCTTTATTTGCCTCATCTGTCTTTAGAACTATATTCTGGTTAAACTCCTTTTTGGAATCCAATATCTTAAAAATGTCATCACTAGTAATGACTTTACGATGAAAAGGAAGTTCTATTGCTTTTCCATTTTCTCCAAGCTCAAGGGTAACATCAACTTCTTTGACACATTCATCAAATAATTTGTGTAGAGATCCTCCTCCTGGTCCGACCACCCATTCTTCATCTTTAAAGAAACGTGTTTGCCTAGAGGCTTTAATTTTTTCTGCAAGCAGATTTAAAAGCGTAGATTTACCTGAACCATTATTTCCATAAAAAATAGTTATATCTGAAAATTCCATTTCTTTTATATCAAGCTTAGCCAAAATTTTAGCTGGATAATAATTATGGATGCAGGTTTCCTTCGTAAAATAATCAAAGCCAGGAAAATAAACAGATTTAAGAAACATAGGAGCACTTCCTTTCAATAGTATTTTAACATAAAAGATAATATTTTCCTACAAAAATGAAAAAATCGCAACTGCTTATTAGAAAATCTCATTCTCTCTATTTGAAGTCAATCAATATGAAAATGGCAATATACCAATCAATAAAATAAATAACAATAAGATTAAAGAGAATCTAGGAGTTCTGTTTACTATTAAAAATAGCAAGACAAAGGAATTCTATGTTTATACAAAGGATGACCTTATACAAGATTTAACTGATTCTTTAAAAGAAACTTATGAAAATTTAAATATGTTCCTAAATCTCCCTTCTGGCAACCTTATAGATGCTAATCAAATTGAAAAAGATGTGTTAACAACTGGACAGCATAGAAATGGCGCTTACAGTGTAAATATTAATTGTATTGATGACAGTGATTATTTAATGACAATCCTATAAATTCAATAATTAAAAGAGGGGATTTTGCATTAAAAACAAAGAAGCAATATTTCTGATTGCATAAGATTAGAAAATTGCTTCTTTTTATATGTTAAATATATTTGAATTCAATACTTACCTATTAAATACTTTCAATAACATTTATTGTTTCTTTTCTTGGAATATATAAAACTTCTTTAGTAATTAAATTTGAACTCATTATTCCTGGGGTAATTACTGGTCCCTCTGTATAATATCGGCAATATTTGCATCTTTGACCTAGTCTCTCTGTTATGAAATAATGAACCTGCTGAAAGGAATCCCCACAAGCACAAGATGCTTTATGTGTATGTACATCGGTATATGTATATGTATAATTATGTACATGAGTTTCATTAGATGGTCTTGATATTTCTAATTGAACAGAGTAATAAGCTCCTGTAGATGGTTTAGAGGTTTGATATGCTATTACCATTACAAAAACAGATGTAGTATCAGAGTCCCAGATTTGATGCCATTGCTCTAAAGATAATGTCAAAGTAGTATCTAGCTGCTCTTCTGTTGTCAAGATAATTGACTTGTTTGAATTATAAAATGCTAATTTAAAACTATTATAGCTACAAGATGTTGGGCCACCAGCTTCCCAAAAAAATGTTGGTGGAGTAGTATATGATAAAGTTCCATTGCTTACTCTTAAGTTAGTTGGGGACATTCCGTATTGTGATAAAATATCACCTATTTTTCCATCATTAGCACTATGATAGTTGTTAACAAAATAATTTAAAAACCCTGAAAATGTAGTGGCTTTGGAATTAATTACTGCATTGAACATGGTACTATGAGAGAAAGACACATTATCCCATGATTCATTTAAAGAGTAAAAATCATAAAAATCATATAGTACAGCAAAGATAGCTGCCTCACAGCCTTCTCCTTCTACATGCGTGCTTGGAGTCTCAAGATTAAAATTCCACTCCTCAAGCTCACCATCGTCATTATAAGTATATGAATGATAGGTGTTGTCATTTATTTGTCTAATATTTCTTAATTCATCTCCATAATATTGAGTTACCAATATGGAAAAGAAAGTGGGCCAACCTTCTCCCCATGCTAATCTTAAACCTTTATCTTTGCCATGCTTAGTAATTAAATCTTCATTGATAATATGTGAGCCCCCAGGACTATCATCAATTTTAAAATGGTCTTGAAGTTTATGTCCATACTCATGCAGAATAATATCCCAATAATTATGGGCTTCCTCTGTAATATCTATAGCATCCCAAAAGGAACTATATTGATTATTAGATTTAGGAAAATGGCAAGTTGCTTTTGGGGCAGTTGTTCCAGTCATTGCCTCAACATATCTTCCACCCATAATCAGCGCTTGGCCAACCTGAAAAGCCTTAAAAGTTGTACTTGTATTAGGCAAATAATAATCAAATGAAACAGAACCGCCTGGGTTAAGTGTTTTAGAAGGAGTTGTTGAAGAATAAGATGAACTAAGTGAATTTTTTCTAACTAGAGTTGTTTTACCTTCTGAACGTACCTGAACTTGAACCTCAACTGACTCTGTAATCCAAAGTGTTGCAGAAAAATCACCATTTTCATCTGTATAAGTACTACATGATACATATGCACTATCCCCAGGAGCATTGCGAGGATAAGATATGTTTACCAATGTGTTTTTTAACGGGTGATAATTATTCCCATCATGCCAGCTCCAGTTTCCGCTCACATATGATGCTACTGGTTCATAAGCAAGTACACTGGCCTGATTATTAGAATCATAAAAAGGATCTTGCTGTATTTCATTGCTAACATATTTTTTTTCTTCTGCAAGACAAGATTTTTCTATTAATAACTCTTCATATTCTTCATTAGAAATCGTATTTGTTCTTAACGCATAATCATAATATAATAAATCTACATTTTCATCTGATGCATAACTAAAAAAATATAATTCATTAGATTGATATCCATATACATTAGAAACTAAGACATTATCATCAGATAGTTTTACTATCAATTTAAGACTCATGGCATCATTATTCTCATTAAACTTAACGCCTATTTTAACAGAGCCTTTTACTATGCTTGTCTCAATTATATTAAATCCTGCATATTCATATTTAACATTTTTTACCTGGCTTGAGGAATTGACATTAAAAAAATAGATATGCTATTTCCGATAATGAAAATGCCCTTTCCTCAAAATCTAATTGAATATAATCTTGACAATAAGTATCTTCTTCAATCTCATTGCCATAAAGAGCATCATCTAACTGTGAATTAAAAGCTACTGATTCAATGTCATTTAAATCACTCATTTTGGATGTACTTAAATGACTATTATCATACTTTGAATTAGCTGAAGTTGAAATGCTGCAAAAAGATACAATTAATATAAATAATAATAAAAAACCAAATACTTTATGATTTAATTTGTGTTTCATAGCTTTCCTTTCTTAACTTTTAGATCTATTTAGTATTAATGTTTCATTGTTTTTTTCATAAGTTATTTTACTTATACGAGTAAAGCTTCTCCCATTAAAATCTGAAGTCGTACTATACATAAAGATATAAAATTCTCCTGTACTATCTGTAAAAACTTCCTTTTTTATGGAAAATGTTTCTTTGAAATTATAGATAATCTTATTTCCGTTTTCAGTGAAATAATATATATCAGATGAAAAGTCTGTTAATGTGAATAAAATTGTATGCTCCTCAGAATTATCCGCAGGATAGGTTTTGGAATATGCTACTATATATTTAAGATTTGGTGTAGAAATATAGCTTTCCTGTGCTTCTTTCCAAAGCCCTATAGAAATATCCACTAGAATATCATCATATATACTATATTCTGGTTCTAATTCTATTTTTATATGATCTTTTGGTGGATAGACAGACTCCTGTGAACTACAAGAAGAGAAAATCAAAGTAAACAATACTACTAGAAAAAGTAAAAATATATTTTTTTTCATTTATTTAATTTCCTTTCTAAATATAAAAGCTTTTTGATTCAAATAATAAATTGATATTGATTCATACACTTTATTATTTGAATATTCTATTTTAATATCAAATTTGGTTTTCAAATTTAACATCGGATATCATCTCCCTTTTTCTAATTTCATTATATCATAAAAAAAAGCAAAAATATATGATTTCGCATTAAAAACAAAAAAGAGAAATTCCACCTGATTACGCAAGATTAGGTTAGAATAATGTTTTTTTCTTTATTATGGTATTCAATCAAAAGACACTTCTATTACTTCATATTCCTCGACATTTTAAAAATATTACTTTACTTTAGTAAGAACTAATGGTAAATATTTAAGTTACTGGAGAAATCATTTATGAAACATACTTATTATTTGTATTGTACTATTATTTATTGATTTGTTGACAATGTGAGATTGCCTTTATATTCCCCAGATATTGAAAGTAATGATCTTGAATATTTAGAAGTATTATAATCTAGTAAAAGCCAATGAAGTATAGGAAAAGAATTCGAACCTAATTTTGATTGCCTCAATTTTTTTATTGCTATACTTGTTTCAAAGAAATATGATATGATTGTATTATAAGAAAAATACTTCATTTTAATTTTTAAAAAATAAAATAAAAAAACTGTGTGGAAAAATTCCAACACAGCCTTTTATGATAATTTTTGAATATCTTCTTCCGTCATAATATTTTTACATCTAGGAAAGTTAGAGCAGCCATAGAATACATTTCCTTTGTTTTTGCCCTTGGAGGCCACACGCTTTACCATATGTCCCTTCTTGCATACTGGGCATAAAATTGTCTCTTCCTTTTCATCCTTCTTATCACATTGCTTAGAACAATACAGCTTTCCATCCTTATCCTCAAGCATAATACTGCCACAATTTGGACAGATGTGGTTTGTAGGGGGGTCACTATAGGTCACCTTACAATTTGGATAATTGTTGCAGGCATAAAAGATAGCTCCTTTATTTTTGCCCGTTTTAGCTACACGCTCAACAATATGACCCTTACCACATTCCGGACAGATAATTCCTGTATCCACTGGCTCATTTTCTTGATTTTCTTCCTTGTAGACATACTTACAAGAAGGGTAATTGCTGCAGGATATGAACTCACCAAATTTAGATTTACGAATGACGAGCATACCACCACATTCTGGACAGATTTGTTCTGTTGGAATAGGATAGATTGCTTCCATCTTTTCCATAGCAATATCAAATAATGGAATAAACGCTTGATAAAATTCTTTCAATTGATCTAGTTCTTTTTTCGTTCCACGAGCAATTTCATCTAGGTTTGTTTCCATTTCAGCTGTATAAGAAACATTAATTAAATCGTTGAAAAATTGATCTAACTTCTCACTTGTTAATGTTCCTTGTTCTGTAGGAACTAAGTATTTCTTTTCAACTGTAATATAATTTCTTTCTTTTAAAGTTAAAATTGTTTGTGCATAAGTAGAAGGTCTACCAATTCCTAAGGCTTCCATCTCTTTTATAATAGAGGCATCTGTATATCTTGCCTTTGGAGCAGTTTTCTTATCTAAAATCACAATCTCATTTGCATTGTAGCCTTCTCCTAAAGAAAAATTAGGAAGTATAGTATTTTCATCTTCTTCTGTTTTTCCATATGCTTTCAAATATCCATCAAATTCCATAGTTTGGCCCGTAACTGCCCATAAAGAATTGGTATTCGTAAATTCAACTCTCAAAGAATTGAATCGTGCTGGTGCCATTAAGGAGGCAATCGTACGATTATAAATCAAACGATAAAGCTGATATTCTTCTTCCGTTAAATAAGGCTTCATATCCTCAGGAGGTCTTTCTACTGCAGTAGGTCTGATTGCCTCATGAGCATCTTGCATATTTTTAGCAGTCTTAATTTTTACTTCTCCTAAATATTTATCCCCATATGTATTTCTAATATATTGATGAGCAGCATCTACAAATAAGTCAGATAATCTTGTAGAATCTGTACGCATATATGTGATTAAACCCACAGTTTCATCTTTAATGGCTTTACCTTCGTATAAACCTTGAGCAATTCTCATTGTTCTACTTGGAGAAAATCCCAGCTTGTTAGAGGCATCCTGTTGTAAGGTGGATGTTGTAAAAGCAGGATAACTATTTCTGTTCACAAGCTTATTTGCAATATTGCTTACAAAAAAGCTCATTAGCTTTGGTTGCAAGGTTTCTAATACTTTTCGATCTAGAATTCGGTTCTTAGAATCAACAGGCATACCATCTAGCTCTACTAATTTTAATTTAAAAGTATTAAAATTCGCTTCCATTTCATAATAAGGTGTCGGAATAAATGCAAGAATTTCCTTTTCCAAATCTACTATAAGCTTTAATACAACACTTTGAACACGACCCGCACTCTTAGAACCAATCTTTTTCTGTAAAAGCTTAGATAGCTTAAATCCTAAAATGCGGTCAATCATTCTTCTACATTCCTGAGAATTTACCATCTGCATATCTATCTTATGTGGATTCTCTAAAGCCTTTCTAACTGCTGGCTTAGTAATCTCATGGAATTCAATACGATTCAAATCGTCTAAATTCAAATTCAAAGTTCTAGCAAGATGATACGCTATCGCTTCTCCCTCACGGTCAGGGTCTGTTGCAAGATAGACCTGGCGATCCTTACAGGTTGTTTTCAAGTATTCAACTAGTTCTTCTTTATCCTTCATCACTTTGTAATTTGGCTTAAAATCATGCTCAATATCGATTCCAAGACCATCCTTACCAGAGGTGGCAAGATCACAAATATGTCCTTTAGAGGAAAGAACCAAATAGCCTTTTCCAACATAGGAGCCGATGGTTTTCGATTTACTTGGAGATTCAACAATAATAATATTTTGCATTGTTTCCACTTCCTTACCTTTTAAAGTTTATTTCAAAATTGCTCTCTTGTCAATAGATTTTTTAATAGTTTATGTTCTTTGATAAAAAAGTATTCTATCTCTTTTATACTAAAAGAAAAGCCTCAAATTTTATAAAAAATCGAGGTCTTATTCTGTCTCATCAAATTGAAATGACAGTTGCTTTGAAAAAAATTTAGATACTGGTGCATAGGTTTTTCTATGAATTTCACAAGGACCATACTTTTCTAATGCTTCTAAATGAGCCTTGGTTCCATAGCCCTTGTGCTTCTTAAAACCATAATTAGGATACTTCACATCCATCTTTTCCATATATTCATCACGTGTTACTTTAGCCAATATACTTGCCGCTGCAACACTTGCACATCTTGCATCACCATGAATAATGGAATTATGTGGGATTTTTAATTCGCCAAGCGGCATTGCATCAATTAATGCATAATCTGGTTGCGTATTCAAGCCGCCAATGGCCTCTAGCATTCCCTTCTTAGTGGCTTGATAAATATTTAACTCATCTACATCTTTTTCACTAATAAAAACAATTTTATAATCTATCGCATTCTTAATGATAATTTTAAATAGTTCTTCTCTCTTCTTAGCAGAAATCTGTTTAGAATCGTTAATTCCTTCAATACGTAAAAAGGGTGGTAAAATACAAGAGGCAACAACAACTGGACCAGCAAGAGGTCCTCGACCAGCTTCATCTACTCCACAAATCAAATGATACCCTTCATCATATAATTTCTCTTCAAATTCATATAGATTGATCTTCTGGTCGCTCATAGCTCATTGCTCCTATCTTCATTCCCCTAAGTTCATTTATAAACATACGATTTGTTCTTTCCAAATCTACAATTCCACCCTTTGAAAGAAAACCACGGCTTTTGCCAATTTGTTCTTGCATGGATTCAGAATCATTAATTTCAATCTTATATCTATTTTTTATATATTCAGGATAATTCTTAGATATATAATCTAAGCTTGCTAAAACTAAGCCATTTAAATCTAGAATTTCATCCTTTATAGATCCACACATTGCAAGCTTTAGACCAACCTCTTGATCTTCAAATTTTGGCCATAAAATACCTGGTGTATCTAACAAATATAGGACTTCTGAAATCTTAATCCAAGTTTGGTTTTTAGTCACACCTGGGCGATCGCCAACTGTCGTTGCCTTTCTTTTGGCTAAAGTATTGATTAAGGTTGATTTGCCAACGTTTGGGATACCTAAAATCATTGCTTTAATAGTTTTAGAGGTTATCCCTTTAGCCTGTCGTTTTTCAAATACTTCCTTTAATGCGATATTAGCATATTTTAAGATATCTTTTGTATGATACCCTGTGATAGAATCAATGTCTAAGGAAATAATATTTTTTGAAGCATAGTATTCCATCCAAGCCTTTGTAACAAGGGGATCAGCAAGACTACTTTTACAAAGTAATATTAATCTTGGTTTGTTTCCTATAATTTCAGAAATCATTGGATTTGTTGATGCATAAGGTATTCTTGCATCTTTTAATTCTATAATCAAATCCACTAATTTTACCTTTTCACTTATTTCACGTTTCGCCTTAGCCATATGACCAGGAAACCACTGTATTGTTTGCATACTATCACCTATCTATAATTTAGACTTAATATCTATATATTGGATCTGGATTTCCAATTTTTGCAAAAGGATAGAAACGGAATAAAACTTTACCAATAATTTCACTTTCATCAATAAATCCAAATGCTCTTGAATCATGACTACCACCAGGAGTACGATTATCACCAAATACTAAGATCTTGTCTCGAGGAACAGGAAACTTCAAAGTATAATCTAAATCTATAGAACTCAATATTGTATTATATTGAGAACGATTAATCGTCTCAATATAAGTATTATTCACAAATAAGCTTCCTGTTGTAAGAGTTTGTGGAACATATGTAATAATATCATTTTCCTTTCCAACAACTCTTTTTATATAAAATCTTGCTTCTGCTGAAGATCTATCCGTATATTTTGCAGAATCAAAGACGATAACGTCTCCATCGTGAGGAGAATATCCAATATTCCACAATAAAACACGATCCCCATCCTGATAGGTATTTTCCATAGAACTTCCTGAAATATTACATGGTGTGACAAGAATCATAATAATAAAGAATAAACAAACAAATGTCGACAAAACAAATACCACAAAATCATAAACCGAATAAATTTGATACGCTTTTCTTAACACTTTTATATCCATCATATCCATATTTGATTTGAATATTAAAGCTAGTAAGGAGGTAATCAGGCAAAGACCAATCGTCATACCCAAAATAGTATAGTAGGTAATGTGTCCTAATACCACTTCGGATGAAAAAATAGCATTAGAAGTTATGGCCGCAAGCTTCGTAATACGATTGTGATTCACTACTGAAAAAATCAATAAAACCAGCATGCCCAAAATCCTAAGTAGAGGATTATAGATTAACTTTTTAAAGATGAGCTCATTATTTTCTTCAATATAAATTTCATGAGACATCTCAGATTTAAGTTTCTGTTTTTGTCTTTTATTCATTCAATTCTTGTCCTTTACATTATGTCATCAAACATTTCCTTCAAACGATAGGAATCAACTAATATTTCTCTTCCCTTAGTTCCATTCTTAGGAGATACAATACCTCTTTCTTCTAATATTGCAACAATACGCGAAGCTCTATTGAATCCTAAACCAAAGCTATTTTGGATGGAGTTAATAGAGCACATTCCTGATTCAATACAGTATAGTGCAATTTGATACAATAGATCCTCAGATTCCTGAGCAGATTCTCTTCCATTGCCACCAGCACCTGCACCACCAGATGCTTTTTTGCGTAATTCTTCATGAGTAAATAAGAAATCTGGTTCATAGTGTTCACAAATGAAATCGCAAATATTACCAATTTCATCATCAGAGATATAGGCACCCTGTACACGTTCAGGTAAGCCATTATTCTTAATCAACATATCTCCACGACCAAGCAAACTTTCTGCACCTTGTTCATCTAGAATAATTCTAGAGTCAGCATCTGTTGCCACTCTAAAAGCAATACGACAGGTAATATTTGCCTTGATAGTACCACTTACTACATTTACAGTAGGACGCTGTGTTGCAAGGATAATATGAATACCTGCTGCTCTTGCCTTTTGAGCAAGACGTACAATGGCATCATTTGCTTCAACACCGCATTGCATAATCAAATCATTAAACTCATCTACAACAATAACGATAAAAGGTAGATTTTCCATTTCCGGCTTACTCTCACGCTTTCTATCGTAATCTTCTATATTTCTAACTCTAGAAATCGCCAAAAGCTCATATCTTCTTTCCATTTCAGCAACTGCCCACTTCAAAGCCTCAGTTGCAATAACAGGGTCATCAATTACTGGAGTAGCTAGATGTGGCAAGTTGTTATAAAAGGATAGTTCAACCTTCTTAGGGTCTACTAAGATAAGTTTTAATTGTTCTGGAGAATTCTTAATCAACAAAGATACCAATAAGGTATTGATACATACTGATTTACCAGATTTAGTAGCACCTGCAATAAGAGCATGTGGCATATCAATAATATTTTGGAATACTGGTGTACCGTCAATATCTTTACCCATAGCAATCAATAAATTCTTTTTATTATTGATATAATCATCTGTTAAAATATCACCAAAGGCCACCATATCCGCTTTCTCATTTGGCACTTCTATACCAACTGTATTTTTACCAGGAATTGGAGCCTGAATACGCATAGATTTAGCTTTTAATGCCATTTGAATATTATCATAAATGCTGTTAATCTTTTTAACATTTACGTTTTGAGCAAGCATAATTTCATAGCGAGTGAAGGCAGGGCCTTTTGTATAAGTGATAACCTCACCATCAATTCCAAAGGCTTGAAGCTGTTGATTAATAATTTCTTTTTTCTCCTCAAGCCAAGCAGGCATTTCCTCTAAGGAAGCATCTCCAGCTGGGAATAACTTTTTATAAGGAATTTTATAATTATCATACTTTGGCTTTTTAGGCTTGGGTTCTGGTTTTGGCTCAATTGCTGGTGCTGGTTTAGAAGGAGCGACTATAATCTCTTCCATCTCCTCTTCAATCACAGGCTCATCCATAATCTCCTCAACAAAATCCATTGCATCTGAATAATCAATTTCTTCAATTTTTTCTTCAGGCTCAACCACAGGTTTTGGCTTTTGAGGAGCTGGTTTTGGTGTAGGAGGAATTAAATCCTCTCTACGATAATCATAATTATGAATTGGAGTTGGCTCAGGCTTTGGCAGATTTGCATCAAAGCTATTATATTCGTAAGGCTCTTCCTCTTCCTCATCAATAGAAATACGAATATTAAATTCGGCATCCTCTTCTAATGGATTGATGATTTCTTCTGGTTCTTCTTCTAAAACCGGATCAAGAATGACTGGTTCCTTTTCTTCCTCTGCTTTTAAACCTTCATTTGTAGTGAAAAAGGAGCTCAACGTTTTGTTCTCTTTTACAGGCTCTATAACTGGTTTTTCTTCTTTTTTGGTATAATCTGTACCACGTTTTTCTTCATCTGTTAATTGTTTATTTACATAACTAAACTCATAATATTTAGTGCCATGTCTTGCGATTAGCTCTTCATCAGAAATATGCTTCTGGTCACGAATATAATCATACCCATAATCCACATCCACTTTGCCACTATTATCTACATAGTGCATACGATCTACGACATGTGTTCCATGAATTGGAGATACAATTTGGCTACGTTGAAATTTTGTTCTTCCCTTTAATAGCCCATCTAACGTATAGCTAATTTGAGGAATGCTAAATTTTTCATCTAATTCAATCGTTTCAATTGTCTTTTTCTTTTTCATATTTCTTTACCTCTAACACTTTCTTTTCAAAGGATACTTAGGATGAAAAGTCGTAAGCGGTCCTTCTTCAATATTTCTATAATAAACATGTGTTTTTAGACGTTGTGTAGATGAAGGCCTGTAAGTAGAAACCTCACCATTCAATTCTAATGCTGCTGATTTTAAGGAATCAGACATTTCTTCAATTAATTCTTCTGTTCCAGCATCAATATCAACTTCTTTATTAAACACTTTCTTAGAATAAATCTTATAGGTCTCTTCCCCAACGATAGATATAATTACAAGACAAATTTGATCAACTATGAGATTAATTACTCTATCAACAATTAATTTTCTTCCCCACTTGATTGGATTAATAATATCTAAGACATATTTTGCCTTACTCAAATTTTGACTAATTGTCTTTGTTGTTTGAAAGGCTTTAGATTCTTCAATATCCTTTGTTCTCGAGGATATGTTTACTATCGTAGAAATTTTTAATTTACGGAGCATTCTTACTCCTCTATGATTTAAGATTTCATCTACTCTTGATGTGATATATCCTGTTAATAAGGTGATTTCATTAATGGATAATTCTAAAAATGGGTGATTACTTTCAGGATAAAATCTTACAGCAATTCCATAAGCTAAATCTCTGCTTAAGCTATAACAATGACTTACTCTAGAAATATCTTTTCTCAATGTTTTATCTTTATATGATTTTTGAGTTTGAGCTACCATATCTTTTACTTCTTGAGTGGTTAAGTCATCTGCTTCTGTCTTAGCAATAAAGTTTTTAGTCCTAATACTTGATATTACTGCTAAAGCATAAACAAGGAGTAAAATAATAAATCCCATAACTATACCAAGTAAAAAGCTTATGATTGTTGAAAATTCAATATTAAAAATGCCTATTTTCATTAAAATTATATCCTTCACAACAAATCACCTCAAGCTTTCTTTATTATTATATAATAAACTTCATCTTTTTTAAAGTTTTTCTTTACATTTTATTTTTAGAATGCGATAATACATTTGGTGATCTTCATGGAAATCTATTTAGACTTAGAAAATACACTTTTCAATGACAAAAAAACACTGAATAGTGAAGGAATGGATATTTTAAAAAAACTTTCAGAACAAAATAGAGTGGTGATTCTTACCACTGGAGCTTTAGCTGAGGCTAAGCAGCTTTTTTCTATTCCAAGTCTTGAAATCGTTTCTACTTTAGAAAATAAAGTATATAAAAACACCACTTATCAATTTTTGCCATTAGAATGTAATCTAAAAAATTTCTTAGATTCTTCTTTCATCTATACTCTTTATGGCATACACGAGGATACTACCTATATAATGAAATATCAAGAAAGAATGAAAAACTTCTACCCTACTAAAAAGCTTCAGATTTGTAGTTCTTTTCCTTCAACTGTTGCTTCTTTTGTAGTAGCTGTATTTAAGGAAGGATTAAGCTGGGCTCTAGAGATTTTAAAGGACTATCAAATTGTGACACTTGCTTCTGATTCTAAAAAGTCATTACTTTTAGTTTCAAGAACAATCTCTACTAAAGAAGCCTGGATATTAAAATTAAAAGAATCACCTGCAATTGGCATAGGTGATTCGTATACAGATTATGACTTTATAAAGCATTGCGATGCTCAAGTTGCCATGAAAAATGGCGACAATGAATTAAAGGCAGTTTGCCAATTTCAAACTGAAAAATCCAATCAAGAAAATGGGGCCTTAAATTTCATTCTTAGTTTTCTAAAACACCAGCAAGTTTAAGCAAATAGATGGCATTAGTCTTTTGACATTTGCCATTTTTTATTTTGTAATCAAAGCTGATTTTGTCATTAACATATTCCTCATCGAAATGATAGTTTCGGATAGAAGCTACGTCACATAACTCAAAATCATGTGTAGTGATAAGAAAATATACTCCTAAAGAATTCAACTTTTCAATAATCTCTTTTGCTGCATAAATTCTATCCTTAGCATTCGTCCCTTTAAAAATTTCATCAATGAGAACAAGAGTGTTGGGGTTCTTACTTTCCTCCATAATTCTCTTCATACGATTGACTTCTGCATAAAAGGTAGAGATTCCCTCTTGAAGCATATCATTTGCTCTTAAGGAAGTGACCACCTGATAATGTCCTGTTTGGAATTCTTTTGCACAAACTAGGCCTCCTGCATTAGCTAAAATCTGGTTTACACCTAACATTCTCATAAAGGTTGTCTTTCCGGACATGTTGCTTCCTGTAAGTACAATTCCATTTTTAAATTCAAATGAGTTGGCAACGCAGGATTTCACTAATGGATGGTATCCTTCAACTATTTTAAAGCCACCTGTAACGGATGGAACGCTATAAACCTCTTGGTCAATACCGATTGTTGACAAGGATAACATAAGTTCAAGTTCAGAAAGTGCATCCAAGCATGCCTCTGCGGATTTTAAACGTTTTGTGAAGGAGTTAAACAAAATTGCTATAATGATATCTAAGAAGAAAATTCCATTTCCTACTAAAGATAAAATAATATTTTTTCGATAAGAAAGCATATCAAATATACGACTTAATTCTACAAAAGATGCATATTCTGCTTCTATACTTTTTTGAAGATTCAAATAATAAGGATTATCAATTTTTATGTTTAAAACATCCTTTGCCAGTCTTTTATACGCAGAAAGCAAATTAGCATATTTCGTAGAAGGGAATGCAAAAACTTCACTTTTTAAACATTTTTTTGTAATTACAAAATTCAGTGGTATAAATAAAAACACATAATATGGGTCAATATGATGGATAAGTAAAAGGGTCAAAGTAACTGCAAAGGCAAGATAAGATAAAGCGCACAAAGCTATAAGATACCAAGGAATCTTAATCTTCTTTTGTGCAACTCCTAGCATTTCTGCTTGGTCACAATCCTTCGAATCTGCTCCTATTAAGGCAATAGAGGCTTCTAGATTTAAAGAGGATTCATTCTGTGCCAACTCCAAAACACAATCTGTAAATTCTTTTGATTTAGACATAGGTTGTGTAAGCTGTACCGCAAGCTTTCTTCGTCCTTCTTTAGATTTTGCAACACAAAGATACTGGAATAAGGAACGTGGTCCTAAAAGATCTAAATCTAATTCCTTATAGTCATTATAATTTACCAAATCTCTTCCATCAGGTGTAAAGCTATGATAAGATAAATTTCTTCTATTCTCATGTTTCTTATAGATGTATTCTAGATTATTCATAAGCTTTAACTTATGATAATAAGGATTTGTAATGAATATACATCCAAAAAATAATGCAATATAGACAATACTCAATCCCAAATACAACATAAATTGATCTAGTGTAATTAAGCAAATAACAAAAACCACAATACATACAAATAAGCAAAATCGTATAAATGAAATTGTCTTCGTAAGCTTTATGAGTTTTTCTATTTCCTTTTTAATTTCATTTTCTTTAGTTAATTCAAGCATAAACAGCCTCCTCACTTAAGAAAAAAGGGACTTAGCATCCCTTATTCTTCATCCATAACGATAGGTTCTACCTTCCAAATGTCTTGATTGTATTGACGCATTGTTCTATCCGTTGTAAAGAATCCAGATTTTGCAACATTGACAATAGACATATGAATCCACTTCTTTGTATCTTTATAAAGCTCATTGATTTTTTCTTGAGCCAATACATAAGAATCAAAATCCTTTAAAGTTAAATATGGATCACGATATAATAAATTATCTCTGATATCCTTAAACTCATCAGGAGAAACATTCTCAAAGAATCCATTCGTCAATTGATCAATTACCTCATGTAAAACAGGATTATTTTCGTATATTTCCATTGGTTTATAGTTTCCTTGAGCATAAATATCAGTAACTTCCTTTGCATTCATACCAAAAATAACGATATTATCTTCACCTACTAGCTCACCAATTTCAACATTTGCACCATCAAGGGTACCACAGGTAACTGCGCCATTCATCATAAACTTCATATTACCAGTACCAGAAGCCTCTTTAGAAGCTGTTGAAATTTGTTCTGATACGTTTGCAGCTGGCATAATTGTTTCAGCATAGGTTACGTTATAGTTAACTACAAATACTACTTTTAAATACGCATTAGTTTCATAGTCATTATTTACCTTATCTGCAATTGTATTAATTAACTTAATGATTTTCTTTGCAAAGGCATAGCCAGGCGCACTCTTAGCACCAAAAATAAAGCTATGTGGGTGATAATTCTTTCTATATTCAGGGTCTCTCTTTAAACGATTATAAACTGCCATAACATGAAGAGCATTCATTAGCTGACGTTTATACTCATGTAGACGTTTTACCTGAACATCAAAGATTGAATTGGTATCTAAAGAAACGCCCTGAGATTTGTAAATCATATTGGCCAAAGCTTCCTTACGAGCACGCTTCATCTTAATAAATTTAGCTTGTAGTTTTGGATCATCTGCAAGTGGTAAAAGTTTTTCAAATAAATCAGGATTCTTCACCCAATCCTTACCACAATATTCATCTAGTATTTCCACAAGTTCTGGGTTAATGTGTAAACACCAACGACGATGTGTAATACCATTTGTCTTATTATTAAATTTACCAGGATAATAGTCATTAAATACCTTCATCTCAATGTTCTTTAAGATGTCTGTATGTAATGCAGCAACACCATTTACACTAAATGAACCTGCAATCGCCATATTAGCCATATGTATAGTATTATCCTTAACAATTGCCATTTGATAAATTTCAGGAGCATTCTCTCCATACTTTTGAGCAATTTCAATTAATAAACGACGATTAATTTCTTCTGTGATTGTAAAGATTCTTGGTAATAATCTCTTAAATAAGTGTACTGGCCACTTCTCTAATGCCTCTGCTAAAATAGTATGGTTTGTATATGCACAGCAATTCTTAGTAATCTTCCAAGCCTCATCCCATTCAATGCCTTCTTCATCAACTAAGATACGCATCAACTCTGGTACAATTAAAGCTGGGTGAGTATCGTTAATATGGAAACAAAGCTTCTTATCTAAATTCTTACAAGATTTAAAAATGCTCTTATGACGCTTAATTGCAGACTTAACACCTGCAGAAACAAAGAAATATTGTTGTTTTAAACGTAATAGCTTCCCTTCTTCTGTATCATCGTTAGGGTAAAGCATAGAAGAAATTTCTCTTAGCTTCTTATGATATTCAAAGGCATCATCAGGATAAACAGAAGCTGGTTCTGCACTCCATAAACGAAGGGTATTTACGATATGATTTCCGTCACCAATAATAGGTACATCATATGGAACTGCCTTTACATATTCAGCATTACGATGCTTAACAGCAAGCTTTCCATTTTCGCTATAGATTTCAATAAAGCCATAAAAAGGGATTTCTACAGCCTCATCATCCTTACGAATTTCCCAAACATTCACATCCTTTAACCAACGGTCTGGATGTTCTACCTGATAACCATTACGAATACCTTGTTCAAAGAATCCATAACGATAACGTATACAGTTACCATGAACAGGAAGTCCTAAAGAAGCAACAGAGTCCATAAAGCAAGCAGCAAGACGACCTAAACCACCATTACCTAAACCTGCATCTGTTTCTTGATGCTCTACTTCATTTAAATCAATTCCTAATTCATCAAAGGCTTTCTTTACAATAGGATAAACACCTGCATTCATTAGGTTGTTTGTAATCATACGTCCCATCAAAAATTCCATAGAAAAATAATACACTTGACGTGCTTTTATATTTTTAGTCTTTTCAATAGTTGTATGCCAGTCCTTTGCAATATGATGTCTTAGCATTTCACCTAAAACAACATATTGCTGATAGCTTGTTGAATCTATAAAATCCACAGCATACTTATTTTCTACATTTTGTATAAATGCTTGTTTAAAAGTTTTAACATCCTTAAAATTTGGATAATTCATTTTTTATATTCCTCCAAAATAAAATTCATAACTAAATTATACCATATTTAAAAAATTTCTTGCAACCAATACTCTAAGAAAGCGTTTCATTATTTCACTACAGGTGAAATTTTTGGTTGTTTACTTCTAGGCTTAACCTTCTTTTTTGGTTTTAAGATTGTGATACCTAATGGTGGAATATTTAAAAATATAATATTCTTTTCATGATTCCAATCCTCTTCTTGGCTTACACAAAGATTAGGATTTATGCAATTTGAACCACCATAAATATCTTTATCACTATTTAAAATCTCTTGATAATCAAATTTCCCAGGCACACCAATTTTATAATTATAATATGTATTTGGTGTACAATTCATCACTATTAAATAATGGTCATCTCTATTCTTTGCAAAACGAGCAAAGATATACAAAGATTGGTCTGCATTATCTGCATCTATATATTTAAAACCATCTGGATGAAAATCTTGTTCATATAAGCACTTTGAATTCTTATATAGATTAGTCAAATCCATCATATAGTGATGTGCAGAATCATGGCTAGGGTATTCTAACAAATTCCAATCTAAGCTCTTGTTAAATGCCCATTCACTATATGGTGCAAGCTCATTTCCCATAAACAAAAGCTTCTTTCCAGGATGTGTCATCATATAGCCCATTAATAGCCTATAGTTTGCAAATTGCTGCCAATAATCTCCTGGCATTTTATTTAAAATAGAACCCTTCATATGCACAACTTCATCATGAGACAAAGGCAATACGAATTGCTCGTTATAATAATAAACCATACTAAAGGTAAGCTGATGATGATGATATTTACGGTAGATTGGATCAAGCTTAAAATACTTAAGTGTATCATTCATCCAGCCCATATCCCATTTATAATTAAAACCTATACCACCGATATCCGTAGGCTTAGTTACATTAGGAAAACTAGAGGAATCCTCTGCCATTAAAAGAACTCTATCATCTTTACCAAAAATAATATTGGATAGCTCCCTTAAAAAGCTACATGCACCCTCATTGACACCACGCTCAGGGTTGCCCATATGATATAAAAGGTTACTTACTGCATCTACTCTAAATCCATCTACATGGAAATAATTCATATAAAACAGTGCATTAGAATATAGGAAGGAACGTGTAATTCCTTTTCCTAAATCCAAATTGGCAGTACCCCATTCGACATTTTCTCTAATGGATGGATCTGCATAATCGTATAAAGAGGACCCATCAAATTGATATAAGCCATGGGCATCCTTACAAATATGTCCTGGTACCCAGTCCATAATGACGCCAATTCCATTTTGATGGAGCTGATCTACAAACCACATAAAATCCTTAGGTACACCATATCTTGCAGAAACAGAATAATAGGATACGCCTTGATATCCCCATGAAGCATCTAAAGGATGTTCATAGATAGGCATAACCTCAACATGGGTATAGCCAAATTGCTTTAAATAAGGAATCAACATAGGAGCAATTTCATTTGCAGAATAAAAGTCATTTTCTCCTTCGCCTTTTCTTTTCCAAGACCCTAAATGGAGTTCATAAATCAAAACAGGCTCCTCATAGGTTTTAGGATGCGTATACATCCAGTCCTTATCATTCCAAGAATATCCATCAATGTCATAAATTTTAGAATCTGTAGAAGGTCTAAGTTCAGAATAAAAAGCGTAAGGGTCTGCCTTATATTTAGCTTCTCCTGTTTTCGTTTCAATATAGTATTTATATCTTTTCCATTCAAAGAAGTCTCCCTCTAAATATAAATACCAAATTCCACTGTCATCAATTTTTTGCATCTTATCTTGTCCACGATTAAAAAAATTCCATTCTCCAACTACAGCTACATAGGTGGCATTTGGAGCATATAGACAAAACTCACAGCCTATGATTTTACCATCTTCATTTTTGTTTAAATGAGCACCAAAAATCTGATAAGCTTCCTGACATTTTCCTTGATCAAAGAAATACAAAAAATTGGAATCTATCTTATCTCTTACCATTCAAATCACCTCAAATTGTTCAATTTTAATAAAAAAGATTTCCTTAATTTTTATTATACTAAAAATTATATGAAATATCAAGAAGAGATACTTTCCGTATAGCCATGACGATAAAAGGCTTCTCTTAGTTTTTGTTTCTGTTCAAAAGAATTTAATTTGCCATACTTTTTGATTGCTTTGGCGTATAATTTATTCTTCCCCTCTTCGACATCTTCTTCTGTTAATTGATTTATGGCTTCTTCAATCACATCATTTTTAAAATGCCTATTCTTGAGCTTATGACGAATCATATATATTCCATTAGAATTTCTAGCTAAAGATCCTGCAACACCAATCGCAAGGTAAAGCTCATTGATTAAGCCTTTGTCCTCTAGCGTATGTACGGCTTCTACCGCAAGCAAATAAGGAATTTCTCTATCTGTAAGATACTTAATTACTTCATAAGTATTTTTTTGATATTTTAAATAATAGGAATATGCTTTCTTCTTTATCGTTTCCAATTCATTAGCTTGTATACATTCCTCTAATTCTGTTGGCGAAATTTCATATCCTTTAAATAAACGATATTTCAAGACGGTCTCCTCATCCAAAATATAGACCTTTTGTTCTATTTCAACCTCATAGGTAGATTCTTTACACTTTGTTAAACGATTTACAATCATAAATAATCTCCAACAATTTCTCTGGTTGTACTTACATAGCAAAAGGCATGAGGATCTATTTCATTTAAGCTCTCTGTAATTTTATAGGCTTCATTTTTCTCCATTGTACAAACAACCATAGTCTTTTTATTTCCTGTATAACCACCATAAGCATCTACAAAGGTTACGCCACGATCTGTTTTTGCATAAATAAAATCTCTAATCTCCTCTGGCTTTTCTGTGATGATATAGGCTGTTCTTCTCACCTTTGCTCGCAAGACAATTACATCTATTATAAGGGAAATACCATAAACTCCTATAATACCATAAATAACTGTCTCAATGTGATAAGAAAATGTAGGTGTAAATGCAAAACCAGAAGCAATTACAATTACCCAATCTGTAAAATACATTGTTTTGGAATATGGAACATGTAGGTATTTGCTTAGGATTTTTTGAATGACATCCATACCACCAGTGCTGCCATTATTTTTTAAAGCAAGTCCTAAACCACAACCAGAGGTCACTATACTACAAATTATGGCAATAGGATAATATCCACCAATAGAGACCTCCTTCATAAAGAAATTTGGATCACAGGTTCTTTCAAAAATAAAAACAACGAGTGGAGAAAATGCCGTAGAAAAAATTGTTTTAAGAAAGAAATCCTTTCCGAGCATAATCCCACCAACAATGAGGGCAATACCATTGGCTATCCATAAAAATATGGAGGATGTAAACCATGTACCAAGCTTAGAATAATAGGGCTCTAGAATAACAGATAATCCCATTGTACCACCAAATACTAGCTTTGCTGGATTTGTGAAGAAATAAAATCCAAAATCTAGTAGGATAACACCTAATGCTATAAATAGATATTGTATGAATCTTTTTTTCAAATACTCTTTATTCATTTTCTTTCCCCGCTATCATTCTCAAATATGAAAGCATAAAGCCTTCAATATCTCCATCCATTACTGCAGTAATGTTTCCCATCTCATAGTTTGTTCTATGATCCTTAACTAAGGTATATGGACAAAAAACATAACTTCTAATCTGACTTCCAAAATTGATTTCCATTTGGTTACCCTTTAAGTTTTTCATTTCCTCTTCTTGCTTCTTAAGCTCTAGTTCTAGAAGCTTTGACTTTAACACCCGCATTGCAACCTCACGGTTTTTAATTTGGCTTCGTTCATTTTGACAGGTCACGACAATGCCCGTGGGCTTATGGGTAATACGTACTGCAGAATCTGTTGTGTTTACGGATTGCCCACCTGCACCTGAGGAATGATATACATCAATTTTTATATCTTCTTCTTTAACAACGACCTCTTCTGTCTCAGGAATTTGAGGAGAAACATCACAGGATACAAAGGAGGTGTGTCGTCTGGCATTTGAATCAAAAGGAGAAATACGAACCAAACGATGTACTCCACGTTCCGCCTTAAAAAGACCATAGGCAAAAGGGCCACTTATAGATAATGTTATTGACTTGATTCCTGCCTCATCTCCAGGCAAATAATCTAAAACAGTGAGCTTAAACCCTTTTTTTGCACAAAACCTAGAATACATTCTATAGAGCATATCTGCCCAATCCATAGATTCTGTACCACCCGCACCTGGATGTAATTCAAGGATGCAGTCAGAATCATCATATTTACCCGATAATAATGCCTGTTCTTCTAGATGGCTTGTGGCATCCTTAAATTCGGTTATCAATAGCTCTAGCATTTCCATTGCCTCTTGATCCTCAAGTGCCATATCCATAAGCTCTAAAATATCCTTAAACTTAGAATGAAGTGAATCAAAGCTAGTAATTATATCTTTCATAGAATTCATACGATTAATAATAGCTTGTGCATGTTCTTGATTATTCCAAAAATCAGGAGAAGCAATCTCTTCTTCTAAAGATTTTAAAACGGGACGTTTATTATCGATTCCCAGGGCTTGTTTTAATTCTAAAAGCTTTTGTTCATATTCAGTTGTGAATTTATTCATCTCATACTTTTCCATGAAATCAGCCTCCCATAGAAACAAAATAAAAGACTCAAGCAGATACTTAAGTCTTATGATTTAGCTATAAATAGCTAGCTTTACTAATTTAATTATAATCTATCTTGATAAAAATTACTAGAAAAAAATAAAAAGCATAGCATTTTTTTTGCTATGCATAGATGCATTATTTTTTTACATAAGAGGTTTCGTTGTTCGCTTTAGATATTGCCTCTACAGCTCTTGCACATGGATTTTCTAATTTCTTATCACAATACTTACAAAAATCGTAAGAGCCGCACATATCCTTATGCTTTTTTTCGCTCTCCAACCATTTATCATAATCTATTTTCTTTTGACTACTACTAATATTGCTCATGTAAATCACTCTTTTCTTATTGAAATTATACTACCAAGCTGAATGATTGTCTATATGAAAACGCTTAACTAGTCTTTTTGAATAAGAAATTCACGTGTTTTTGCTCGAAATAATCCGAACTCATTCGAAAAGTTTAAGCATTCCTTTAAACTTTTTCTTTGGAAACAGGATTCTAAAAAATCTTTTAAAACGGCACCTCCATATACTATGGCAATAATTTCCTCAACTTTCTGTACAGAAGCTTTAACCTTACTTGTTTATATAGGAGAGTCGCTCCTTCTTTTCTTTTTGACAAATTTAAGGTATAATATTAAAGGTGATATCAAATGGAAATATTAATGACAACTACAGATATTTATTTTAATGAAAAATCAAGACTATTAGGGAATTGCTATCTAGTTATTGAAGATGGGATAATATATCATTATGAGTTCTTAGTTACCAAAAACAAAGCTGAAATAATTTGCGATTCCTCTACATTTCTTGAATATGCTGTAGAGCACTATCATAAGGAGCATCCTTATATCAATGAATACTATATAAAGGATAAAACCTTTTTTATGACATTTGATAAAATCCATACGTTTAAGCTGCCTATTTCCATTTTACAAGTATCTTCTATTTTCTTAGATGCTACTCTTTTAGAGAAACTAAAAAATTATGAAGATATAGAAGATGTCTTTTTTCCTGTGCAGATAGTGGATGATGAATATGTCGTATTAGATAAGCTTCATCAGCTCTATTTAGCTTCCGAAAATGGCTCTAAAATGGTAGATGTATATATGGATGAGGATTTCCGATTATCTAGAGATTACCTATATCTAGCTAAAGAACAAAACATTAAAACTATAAAAGATACGCATATTATCTCCCATGATGAATATGAAGCAATCTATTCACAGCTTAAGGGTCTATTAGATTTAATATAAAACAATGTAGGGGCAATTTAAAATAAAGCCCCTTTTAATATAATCAAATTCAAGAGTTGTAAAGAACTTATCAAATTATCTTTACTTTTTCTATAGGTAACCCTGTACCCTCTGCAATGACCTCATCAGAAAAGCCCATAGACTTAAGTCTTTTAGCAGTAGTCAAATTAGCCTCAAATTGTCCTTCAGCCTTACCTTCAGCTTTTCCCTCATCCTTACCATCATAATACCC
>JAIDZC010000044.1 GCA_029057785.1 Anaeroplasmataceae bacterium | reverse complement strand
TCAAATACATCAATATACCAGGTTGGATAATCATTGTCCTCTAAAAGAATGGTATCCTTTGTAATATCATAAGGCAAGTCTTCATCAAGCATAGAGGTAAGCTGACCATTTTTTCCTTCAAAGCCAATTTGACATTCCTGATTTAAAGCTCTTATTTGTCGTCTGTAGTTTCCTAGATCACTCACTCCATCACAGCGATTAAAAATGATTAATGAAGAAAGCTTTACAAGATTATTAAAAGCTTGACGCATATTATTAAAATAGATTCCAAATGTAGAAGCATCAATTAAAGTAACCTGCTGATAAACTGGCATATATTCTGGGAATTCCAAATTATCCATATTATAAAAGCTATTATATTCTAATACAATTTGAACTGGCTTATATTTTTCATCAATAGAAAAGAATAAGTTTGCATTTAAATCCGCTTCCTTTTCTACACGCACAATAGAGACTTCATATTCCTTTAACCAGGAATCCTCATACTCAACTTCCCCTTCTTCACAAACAACTAAAACTGTTGAGCCTGCTTGATAAGAAACATTGTTTTCTATAATTTCTTTGATTAAAGTCGTCTTACCACTCTCAATCAATCCATTAACTATAAAAATAGGTACCTCAACCATAATCTAACCTCTAAAATAAATCCTTAATTTGATGTTCATCAATCTTAGAACCAATAACACAAATCTTACCAATTGGGCGAGCACTACAAGGTTTAACCTCAACCTCTTCTGGAGTCAAATTAAATTCATACCAAGCTCCATTCAAATCAGAAACTACTCCTTTTGCACGCACAACTAATCCATATGTACCTTTAGACATAGAATCTAAAACTTTCTCTAATGTTGCAATATCATATTTCTTTGCTGTTTCAAAACCAACTGAACTAAATACTTCATCTGCATGATGGTGGTGATGGTGATGATGCCCACACTCACACTCTTCATCATCATGGTGGTGATGATGTTCACATTCACATTCTTCATCATCGTGGTGGTGATGGTGTCCACATTCACATTCTTCATCATCGTGGTGGTGATGGTGTCCACATTCACATTCTTCATCATCGTGGTGGTGATGGTGTCCACATTCACATTCTTCATCATCGTGATGGTGATGATGTCCACATTCGCACTCTTCATCGTCATGGTGATAGTGGTGATGTTCATGTTCAAGGCTTTCCATTAATTCATGTAAGAAGTTATCATGAATGCCTTCATATGCTTTGCATAATTCTTCATCTGTCAATGATGCTATTGGTGTAGTAACCAATACTGCATCATGATTATGTTCTCTAATAATTTCTAGAGCTTCGGTAACCTTTTCTTCTTTTGCAACATCCGTTCTTGAAAGAATTACAGTATGTGCAGACTTGATTTGATCTAAAAAGAACTCTCCAAAATTCTTTGTATACATCTTTGCCTTAGAAGCATCCACCATACAAACAAGAGCGTTCAAATCATGTTCTAGATGCGCATCTGCAACTGCTTGGATAATATCAGAAAGCTTACCTACTCCAGATGGTTCAATTAAAATACGATCTGGATGGAACTTATCTACAACCTCATTTAAAGATTTAGAAAAATCTCCAAATAAACTACAACAGATACAGCCTTGAGATAATTCCTTAATATCAATTTTGGAATCTGCCAAAAAGTCAGAATCAACTGAAACCTCACCAAATTCATTTTCAATTAAGACAACCTTTTCGTTTTTCAATTTTGTATTTAAAAGACGTTTAATAAAAGTGGTTTTACCAGCTCCTAAAAAACCTGAAATAATATCTATTTTCATAAATAAATCACTCCTTTGTCTTTAATATTATATACCATTTTTTCATTTTTTTAAATAATATCTTACTGTTTTAGTTTTTTCATTCTCTTATCTTTTTTCAAGAAACGAATTGTACCTCTAAAGATTTTACCATTTAAAATATCCACAATTCCTTCTAACTGATGATTTGTTTTTTGGATACCCATCCCAATCATACGAATAGGTCCTGTTAAAAAGGTGTATTGATTCATATCATATTCTTCTTTTGTTTTACTTCTTTTCTTTAAGGCTTTCAGACCAAAATGAATAAATACTTTCCCTATTCTTTTTGCTTGAATATCTACCATAGGTGAATCTAATGTAAAAGGATATTTTTTAGGTGCTGTTGGAATTGTTTTTCCATATAATTTTTCAAAATCTATTTTTGTGATTTCTTTTACACTCTTCAAATTGTGATAAATTGATGTAGGCTGAAGTTTCATTGGTTGGTTAATCTTATATTCTTTAGATAATAAAATATCTCTACTAGATGTGCCAAGTTCTAAAATGTAGGTGCCACCACTAATCTTAAACTTCTTTTCTAAAACATCATAATACTCAAAAAATGAAACTTGAATTTCAAATGTGATTTCTATTTCTTCATTCGGGGCAAGTTCTACCTTCTGAAAGGCTTTCAATTCTCTAACAGGTCTAACAAGCTGTTCATTTAAATCTCTTACATAAAGTTGAACGACCTCTTTTCCCTTGTATAAGCCTATATTTTTTATCTTTGCATATAAAATATTTTCCTTTATCTCGATACCGGATAATTTAAATTGTGTATAGGACAACCCATAACCAAAAGGAAATAAAGGTTGGATTCCCACCTTGTCATAATATCGATACCCCACAAAGATGGACTCCCTATAAAAGGTTTGATATACCGATTTCCCAAAATCATAAACTGGACTATCTTCTAATTTTTTTATCCAAGTTTCTGCTAAATGTCCTGATGGATTAGCCTTGTTATATAAAATATCATACAGGGCAGCGGCACTAGCCTCTCCTGCAAGATAAGTTAAAACTAAGCTAGAAATATTATCAATAAAGGGAATCTCTACAACTGAACCTGTAGTCAAAACTACAATCACATTAGAATGGAGTTTCGAAAGCTCATAAACAAGGTCTATATCCTCTTCATCTAGTTTTAAGTCTTTTCGGTCTTTTCCCTCAATTTCTTTTATAGAAGATAAACCAACAAAACAGATCACTTTATCCATTTGTTTGACTTCATCAGTGATAGTTTCAAAGTATTTAAAATGAATTTTTTCTTTTCTAAAGCAATCCAGAAAAGAATCCACTTGTTTTGGATTAACCTTACTACTTCCTGCACCCTGTATGCGCATAACCGGATTACCAAATATACCAATTTTTTCAGTTAGATTTAAAGGCAGTACTTGATTCTCATTTTTTAATAATACGATACTTTCTAAAGCAGCTTGTTTAGCAAGTGTATGAAAAGAAAGATTCTTTTTTTCTTTAAAATTAGGTCTAGCCTGATAAAGACGTAGTACAGATTCTACTGCATGATCTAAGGTTGCTTCATCTAACGTTTTATTTTCAAGGGCCGAAAGAATATCTACATAGCTTAAGCTACCAGGCATTTCTAAATCTAGCCCTGCCTTTAATGCATTTACTCTCTTTGATACTGCACCCCAATCGGAGATAACTGAACCTTCAAATTTAAATTTATCTCTTAAAATTTCTTTTAAAAGTATCGGATTCTCGCTTGCTAAAATTCCATATATTTTATTATAGGAACACATAATTGCTTTTGGAGAAGCTTCAGTTATTGTAATTTCAAACGGCTTCAGATAGATTTCAAATAAGGCTCTTTCATCTACGATAGAGTCATTGACCATTCTTGCATACTCTTGATTGTTACAAGCAAAATGTTTCAAGCATGCTAATACATTTTGACTTTGTACTCCTTGAACAAATCCACTTGCTAGTTTACCCGCAAGATAGGGATCCTCTGAATAATATTCAAAGTTTCTTCCACATAATGGACTTCTTTTTATATTAATCCCTGGTCCTAGTAACATATCGACCTCTTGGTCAATACATTCTGATGCTATAGCCTTCCCTACTTCATATAAAAGTTTTTCATCAAAACTGCATGCTAAACAAGAAGCTGTTGGGAAGCAGGTTGCTGGAATAGATTCCTTTAAACCTACATCCTTTCCTCCATTGTTTTGCATCCTAACCCCATGTGGTCCATCTGTCAAACACAATCCTTTTTCATCTAAAAAAGGGTAGGTGTGCCAAAAGTCAGCACCTACCAATAGTTTGGCTTTTTCTTCTAAAGAGAGCTTTTTTAAATCTTCTTTTACATCATTTGAAATCATCTTTTATACTCCAAAATTTATATAGTAAAAATGCGACTAATATGATTATACTTATCCATGAACAGTCAAAATCAAAGAAATGATTTACGAATATAATTATGGCCGAATCTAAAACAGTAATAAAAATAGAATAGAAAAGTGAAGCAAGTAAAGCTAACCAAATATTAATTTTAGAGTACCTCAGTACAAAAGCAAACAAATAAAACAAAAGGAAAAACATAGAATTGATTGATACTGAAGAAATGTAATATGGGGCCACTACATACATAGTAATACATAATAATCCGACAGCCAAACCACTTTGAACAAAATACACTATTTTTTTATTCCAATAAGAAAGTAGTAATAGACAGGTAATGCCTGCAAGTACACATCCATACCTATAATCTAAGGATAGATTCAAAAAATCAACTCCAGCTAATAAAGCCAGTAGAGAAAAAACTGTCATTAAGCCAATAGCCAAAACAGGTAATCCTATAATTTTTTCTTTTTTGGTTTCTTCGTTGATAATGAACTCTTCTAATGGAATTTCTTCAATAGTATGGTAAACTTCCTTTTTAACTTGATACTCCTTATGCTCCTGCCAATCTGTTTCATCTAAAGAAACATAAAGTACTTCCTTATGAAACCTTCTTGCAGTTTGAATTTGAAATAAAACCCAATCGTCTAATAAGCATGCCTCACTCAGCAAGCAAATAACTAATTTTGAATTCTTGATTTCACTAGCAATTGTTTCTTTCCAATCGGCATTTTTAGGAACTAACTGATCAAACCAAACCTGATAGTCTTGAGTTTTCAATGCTTTATAATATTCAATTGCGGTTCTACGATTATGTACCTTATAAGAAATAAATATATCATTCATATCGAAAACTCCATTACTCTAATTTTTATTCTACTGATTTTAATGATTCAACCATCTTAATTTTTTTCATTTTAGGGATAAATAATAACAATACTATACATACAAATAAAGCAGTAATAAGGAAAGCGTATAAGAAATTCAATCCACCCAACATTGTAGAAAAGCATTGTCCTGGGCTAGAAATCTTTTGAATCACAAATAAATTCAAAAGTGGTCCTAATCCAAAACCAAATAATATACCAAAAATACTCATAAGAATAATTTCTCTATAAATGTATCCCAATACTTCTTTCTTTTGATAGCCTAAAACTTTCAAAGTGGCAATTTCCTTAATACGCTCATTAATATTAATATTAGTCAAGTTATAGATGACAATAATTGCCAAAAGGCCAGAACAAAGAATGATAACCACAATGATAAGACTTATTCCATTAGATAAAGATCCATAAAGCTCCTTAGACTGCTTTAAGTCAGTTACTGAAGTCACACCTTCAACCTCATAAACCTTTCTCACTATTGTATCATAATTTTTTTGATCTATAGCACCTAATTTCAAAAAAATCGTATTTTCTTTTTCATCTGTCTTTTTTGTGATGATATAATTTTTTATATAATTATCAAAAACAGCATAAACTGTGAATACTTTTTCCTTACCATCAACTTCCACTACAAATGAATTCCCCTTTCGCAGGTGAAAACTCTTTGCAAGCTGTGAAGAAATAATTACAGAATCGGCTGGAAGTTCTTTCACACCTAAATTCATATAATCTAGTATTGTATCTTCAGTGTATATGATTTCAATAGAATACTCTTTGTTTTTTTGTAATTTTCCTTCTTCTTTATACAAATAAATATATTCACTATCCTGTAAAAAATCTAGTGACACTTCTTTTTGTACATCAAAAGAAAAATCATAATGTAGGACATCTTCAAATTGTACAGTAGATGCCGATCCCAAAGAATCTCTTAAACCAAGCCCAACAATCATTAAACCAGTACATCCACCCACACCTACAATCATCATAATTAGATTCCTTTTAAATCGGAAAATATTTCTTATAGAAGATTTATATTTGAATTTTAATCTTTTCCATATCCATCCAATTCGCTCTAAAAGAATTCTTCTCCCCGCCTTAGGAGCTTTAGGTACTAGTAATGCATTCGGTTTTTCCATTAAGGATTTTAAGCAGACTGCAATCATCACAATAAATATTGTCACACTCATTGAAATAGAGGACAAAAGTACACACCATGCATACCAACTATAATGTCCTTGAGGCATAATAAATAAGGAATTATAGCAATAATAAATAGCCATAGGAAGCCCATATACACCTAACAACAATCCCCCTGCAGAACCAATCAAGCAGGCAAACAATGCATATATAAAATATTTATTCAATATTCTAAGATTGGAATATCCCAATGATTTTAAAGTGCCAATTGAACTTCTATCCTCTTGAACAAGTCTCGTTACAGAGGTTAAAGCTATAAGTCCTGCAATGAAAAAGAAAAAGAATGGAAATACAACTGCAACATTATTGACTTTACTTGCATTCGCATCAAATGAAACATAACTCAAATTACTTTTTCTATCTAGAACATACCATTTCAATTCTTCAAATTGCTCGTATAAAGAATTTTTAATATCATCTGCTTGAACTTCTAAAATAGATTCTATGCTTTCATTTGAAAGATAAGGATTGCGTTCTAAAATTTGTTTTCTTGCTTCTTCTTTAGCGGCATCATATAAAGCTTCCATTCTATTATTCAGATAAGAATTAGATAAACTCTCTAATCTTTTTTCAATCGGTTCTATAAATTCAAAATATGTATTTTGAAAAGAATGCAGTTCTTTGGCTCCATCAACTGTAATCAGAATATCTGTAAGTGGAGAAGTGAAAAAACTTTCATCCAAATAAAGAATCACATCTAAATTGCCATCCCCTATCTGTGTGGTTTCCTGCATACGATAATAATATACAGGGGAATTACAGATTCCTACGATGGTATAGGTAACATCATCTATTACAATCTGCTGATTTATAGGATGCTCATCTAAAAAAATCCCCATATTATGAACCACACATTCCGTACCACTTGTAGGCATACGCCCTTCAATCAAGGTAAACTGATTTATATTTGCCTCAAAAGAACTTACAATGCGACGGGTTGTAATGTCCACTCCATCATAACGTGTCTTAAAATCCATAGAGGATATTCCCTCTATATCTTTGATTTCTTCTATATCGTCTTTTAAAGAGAGAATATCCTCTTTAGAAAATCCGATTGTACTTTTAATAAGGATATCATATGTATTTGTCTCGTCATAGTAACGCTCCATAGAATCTTGTAAATCAGGAGTAGATGAAAGAAGCCCAATCAAAAAACCAACACCTAAAGCCATAATAGCAACTATTGCAATCAAACGAGTCAAATTCTTTTTATAATCTCTAAAAATGGTTTTTATAAATGTTTTCTTCATCTATATCACCACTCAATCTCTTCTATTGGAACAGGGCGTTCGTTATAATATTCTTCTTCAACTTTACCGTTTTTAACTCGAATGACATGGTCAGCCATTTTCGTTATAGCTGCATTATGTGTAATGACAATAACCGTTTTAGAAGTTTGTCTACATGTATCATGTAAAAGCTTTAATATACTTTTACCCGTTTGATAATCTAAAGCTCCTGTAGGTTCATCACATAATAATATTTTAGGATTCTTAGCAATTGCCCTTGCAATACTTACTCTCTGTTGTTCCCCTCCAGAAAGCTGAGCAGGAAAATTATTTAATCTGTTCTCCAATCCAACTGATTTCAAAACCTCAACAGGATCTAAAGGATTCTTACATATTTCTACTGCAATTTCTATATTTTCTAATGCGGTCAGGTTGGGCATTAGGTTATAAAACTGAAAAACGAAACCCACATCGTATCTTCTATAATTCGTAAGCTCACGATCATTCATTTTACTTACCTCTGCACCATCTACAAAGATATCTCCAGAATCACAGCCCTCCATTCCACCAAGCAGATTTAGAATTGTTGTTTTACCTGCTCCAGAAGGACCAACTATGACACAAAATTCTTTTTCCTTAATAGAAAAAGAGACTTCATTATTCGCAACGATTTCTTGACTTCCAGCGATATATTTTTTTGTTACATTTTGAAATGTTACATACTCCATAATTGTGTCCTCCGAACTTTAGTAATTTATATACAATTTTAACATAAAATAAAGAATTTTGAAATTGCTTTTTTAAGAATTCTTTATAAATGTTTTTTCAAATACTCTAAAAAAATTTCTGCACACTTAGGAAAAATCTGATATTTTTTCCAAGCAATATCCAAATGAGATTCTAATTTTGGATATAAGGGTCTAAAACAAAGCTTACTATTCCCACTTGTATTAATGAGTTTATCTAGACCTACTGCATATCCCACTCCTTCTTCAACCAAAATAGATGCATTATATAAAAGGTTATAGGTAGCTACAATATTTAATTCTTCTACCGATTTACCAAACCAATCTGAAATCATACTTTTTCCTAAAGAATGCTTAGAACGAATCAGTGGTTTATCCCATAAATCCTTAGGGGTAATATATTCTTTATCAGCAAGTGGACTATCCACACGCATAAGAACACCCCATATATCTGTTAAAGGCAAACGAAGATAGTCATACTTATCTAAATTTGATGGTTCAATAAAAATACCAAAATCAATTAAGCCCTTATCTAACTTTTCAGATATGGCTACCATATCTCCACTAAATAAATGAAATCTTATATTAGGATATTCTTTTTGGACATCATGTATGGCTTTGGCAATCAATTCCATTGCATAGGATTCTCCTCCACCGATATAAATTTCTCCACTTATATCTTTAACAGGAGCGTTCAATTCATTTTCTGTTTTAATGTACAACTCTAGGATTTCTTCTGCTCGTTTATAAAGAAGCCGACCTGCATCCGTAAGTGTAATTTTTCTACTGCCACGAATAAAAAGTGGCTGGCCTATTTCTTTTTCTAAATTTTGCATCTGACGAGATAAATTGGGTTGTGTAACAAATAAAACCTCTGCAGCTTTAGATATACTTTCTTCTTTTACGACAGCCATAAAATATCTTAATTCTCTTAATTCCATAGTATCACCTAGTTATACTATACCATAGACAATCTATGCTTGTCAATTATGGTTATTCCATAAAATATAAGTATTTGATATATGTTAAAATATAGAATAAAATAATACCGGAAGCATTGAAGGAGATTAATATGGATGCAAAAGAATTTAAAGAGAAAATGAACAATCAAACCTACATCATTGCCAATTCTGATATGCACTTATATATGCATGAGGCATCTCAAAAAGCTAGAAAAATTACATTTGAAATCAATAGCACTTTTCATACCAATGAAGAACTCTGTGAATTATTTTCCAAACTCACTGGAAAACCTATAGATAAATCTTTTGGTTTATTTCCACCTTTTTACACTGACTACGGACAGAACATATCCTTAGGTAAGAATGTATTTATCAATTCAGGGTGCTGTTTCCAGGATCAGGGTGGTATAGAATTAGGGAACAACGTTTTAATTGGTCAACAGGTCGTTCTTGCAACATTAAATCATGATTTAATTCCTAGTAAACGTGCGAATATGCAACCTTCTCCTATCAAGATTGGAAATGATGTCTGGATAGGAGCACATGCAACCATCCTTTCTGGAGTAACCATTGGAGATGGAGCAGTTATAGCTGCAGGTGCAGTTGTTACTAAGGATGTCCCAAAGAACACTGTAGTTGCAGGAGTGCCTGCAAAGATAATTAAGCAAATCACATTTTAATTACAGGAGGGTATGATGAAAAAAATAATAGTTTTATTCTTAATAATTCTTTCTTTGTTAGGATTTACAGGATGTAATACCAAACAAAAGGAAAACAATGGAAATACCAACGATATGGAAGATGATAATCCATCTATCACAACTAGCAATATTCTTATTGCATACTTCTCTTGTACAAACACAACTAAATCAATAGCTGAATATATTGCTAAAGATACAAATGGTACGCTTTATGAAATTGTACCAGAAATCCCTTATACAGAAGCCGATTTAAAGTATTATACAAATTGTAGAGCAGATAAAGAACAAAATGATCCTTCTTGTCGACCTGCCATAAATGGACAAGTAAAAAATATGGAAAGCTACGATACTATTTTTTTAGGATATCCAATTTGGCATAGTCAGGCACCACGCATTATTTCAACATTCTTAGAAAGCTACAATTTATCTAACACAACGATTATTCCTTTCTGTACTTCTCAGAGCAGCGGTATCGGCTCAAGTGATACAAATTTGCATAGTCTTGCTTCTAAAGCAAACTGGATGACAGGTAGACGTTTTTCTTCCAATACCAATGAGCAAACCGTTTTAGAATGGATAAAAAGTCTAAATTTAAAAGACCAAATAAAAGATTCTAATATTACAGAACAACCTTCAGAGGAGATTACAAAAATGTATATAAAAATAAATGAAAATAAACTAGAAGTTGCTCTTGCCCAAAACTCATCAGTAGATGCACTTATAGAAATTTTAAAACAAAAAGATATAGTATACACTGCAGATGATTATGGTGGATTTGAGAAGGTTGGAAATTTAGGGTTTTCTCTTCCAACTAGTAATTCACAAATCACAACTGAACCAGGAGATGTAATCCTTTATTCTGGAAATCAAATTGTATTATTTTATGGGAGTAATTCTTGGTCCTACACTCAATTAGGTAAAATCGAGGGCTATTCTATAAATGAATTACGCAATGTTCTTAACGCAGAGAAAGGCAGTATAGAAATCACTTTAAGTTTAGATTAAGAATAACAAAAAAGGGTGAGGCAGATGCCTCACCATTATTATGAAAAAATCACTTAATAAATAAAACAATTAAAATAACAAATACGGAATCAATTAAGAATACTAGAATGGTAGAAAGGATAGCCGATTTGAATAATTCCTTTTGTCCTTTATAACCTAACATCCAAATAGCGCACCCTAACCAAATCGGAGAGGCGCATAACAAAAGATTATATCCTCCTATAGCAATAATTGCGATTAACGCATTATCTTTAGGACAAAACCAAAGCATTACAAAAAATAAGGACATTACAACCCAATAGGGTAAAATAAAGATGCTACTTCTTTTTAGAATAGTCAGCATAAGCCATTCCTCCTTTTTCGTATTTTTATTATATCCAAAACCAATAATTTTGTCAATTTTATACACCTGCTCACATAAAGTTAATTAGGTGATTTATTTGAAAAAGCGATATCTATTTTTGTTTTTATTATTGTGTTTAGCCTTTGTAATATTTACAACACAAATATTTGCCGAGTCTGAACCTTTAGTCGTATACATTGACCCAGGTCACGGTGGAATGGATGGAGGAGCATCTATTGGAGACATTAAAGAATCTAATCTAACATTAGAAATATCTAAAAAGATCAAAGAAGTATTTGAAAACAATTCTATAAAGGTAATTTTAACTAGAGAATCTGACGAGGATTTAAGTGAAGGGGATTTTGTAAAAAGAGAGGATATGCTAAATCGTGTGAAGCAAATAAATACTTCTCGTGCCGCTTTAGCTTTATCCATTCATTTAAATAAATTTAGTATAGAAAAATATCGCGGAGCTCAAGTCTTTTATAGTAAAACAAATCCAAATAATCTACTTCTTGCAGAAACTATGCAAACGAGTCTTTGCAATTATTTAAAAAACACAGAAAGAAAAATCGTTAAACGTGACAACATATTTCTATTGAATAAGGTTACTATCCCTTGTTGTATTATTGAATGTGGATTTATGTCTAATAAAGAAGAATTTCAACTTTTACAAACTGAAGAATATCAATATAAAATTGCATATGCATTGTTCTATGGAATAGAGGATTACTTGAAATTATATTAATAACAAAAGAAAAAAGTCAACCCAAGTTGACTTATTCTTCTATAGTTGTCTTTTCTTCTGTTTTTACCGCAGGTGTTGTAAGTCCTACAACCTCATCTACTGGTAAACTAAATGCAATTCCTTGTGCAGAGGTATTTAAACCAACATTCTTATAAATTGCATGAAGGATATCATCCTTAATTTCATTGCTTGCTAGGATAAGAACAATTTCCTTTTCTGGCTGAATAGAGATGTTAAATAACTTTTCAGCATCCTCTCTTGCGGTACCACGTGCATTTAACACTGTTCCACCTTTAGCACCACATTCTCTTGCTGCTGACATAACACTATCTGAAAAGCCAGCATCTACAATACAAAATATAACTTCAAATTGTCCCATATTATTCACTCCTTGCTCCTTCTACGCTATTACTTAAAAATTTATAAACCATAACTCCAATCACAGATGAGATTGGGATGGTAAAGGCGATTCCTTTACCATTTTTTGTTTTAAAATACTTATCCTCATAATCTGCTAAAATTCTTTTAATGTTATCCTCTTGTACAACGCTAAAGATAACTGCCTTACCCAATTGTGATAAACCTAAATACTGAAGCATTTCTGTTGGGGCAGTTCCTTTACCATAAATTACAGTTTGTAAATTTACATCATACCCTTCTAGTGTATCTAAGAAGAAATCTGCCTTGGAACGATCCACAATAGTTACTAGAATCTTTAGCTTCTTAGGAGCTGTTAGACCTTCTCCTTTTTTAACAACAGGATTCTTTTTTTCTTTTCTTTTTACTGTTTTTGTTTCTGACATATTTATCACCTACATAAAGCGAATGATTTGTTCATCATCAGCACTGATGATTTTCTTCATTCTTGTCTTTTCCTTCATCTGCTTTACAAATACTGCCTTAAAGCCTAAAAGTTGAATCGTTATAAGTGGTGTCATTGCAACCATCGCAACTATCCCAAATGCATCATTTAAAACCTTTGTAGGTCCATCATATATAGATACACATGCTCCTATTGCAAAAGGGAGGATAAAGCTTGAGGTTAAAGGTCCAGAAGCAACACCACCTGAGTCAAAGGCGATTGCTGTATACATCTTTGGAACAAAGAATGATAAGCCTAAGGATATGAAATATCCTGGAATTATATAAAACAATACAGAGAAATCAAATACTAAACGAATCATAGATAATCCTATAGAAATACCTACACCTACTGCTAAAGCGATAAGCATTGCTCTTTTAGAAACACCACCATTGGTAATTTCTTCAACTTGTTTATTTAATACATGAACAGCAGGCTCTGCTAAAACTACAACGAAGCCTAATATAAAGCCAAATACAATCAAATATGCTGGATGGAACTCGGCAATACATCTTCCCATTTTATAACCTATTGGTAAAAATCCCATATTTGCAGAAGTTAAAAATATAACTAAACCAACAAAGGTATATGCAATACCAATTGCAATTTGTATTAACTTCTTCTTTGGCAACTTAATAAAGATTAACTCAATAATCATAAAGAAGACTACAATTAAGCTAAGTGCAATAATAACTTCCTTTGCAACGCTTCCTAAGGTTGAAAATAATCCACTCCAGAAATTTGGATTTACTGCATAATTCGGATCTGTATAAGGAATATCCCCCTTCATTGTAGCTCCTAAAATAAGAACTGCAAGAATAGGTCCAACTGAACACAACGCAATTAAACCAAAACTATTTTCACTAGCATTTCTTCCACCTATAGTTGCTGCAACACCTACACCAAGTGCCATAATAAACGGTACTGTAATAGGTCCTGTTGTAACACCACCTGAATCAAAAGCTAGGGATAAAAAACTACCATTTCCACTTAAAATAACTAATCCCACAAATGCAAACATTAACATATAGAAAAACATTAGCATTAAAGATAAGTCCTTCTTGAAAATAATCTTCAAAATGGCAAGCACTAAGAATAATCCAACACCTACACCAACAGATGCCATTAATACTATTGGGTTAATTACTGCTGACACTTGATTTGCTAATACAGACAAATCAGGTTCTGCTATTGTGATTAGAACACCCATAACAAAACAAACCAAAACAATAATTTTAACCTTCTTCGATTTCATCAAAGAAGCACCGACTTGTTCACCCATGGGCTGCATAGCCATATCTGCTCCTAAATTAAATAATCCTATACCTAATATTAATAAGATTGCTGAAACAATAAATACTATAAGTTCATAGTTGGTTAAACTAACTAAAGGAGTAAAATACAAAATCATAACGATAATTGTAACAGGTAGTACTGACATCAAAGCTTCTTTAATTTTTATCCATAATAATTTCAACAATTCCATCAACTCCTTTTCCAACATATTATTTTAACAAATTGTATCTACAATTACAAGAAAGCTCTTAAAAAAATTAAGAAATATATTCATCTTTTTTATTATATAAACTTATAATAGGATCTAACGCCTTTAAATCGGTATAATTCAAATTGTGAAGAATTGCATCTAAAGCTAATGCATCTTCTTTTTTCAATCCACTATCCAACAGCTTAAAGGATAGGTCACTTTCAATAGATTTTAATGTGATTCTTTGAAACAAACTTAATCTTTTTTTTCGAATTCCACCAGGAAGATAAAATAGTTTAGCATACAACTGATTGGTATCAATCACTACACCAAGACGTTCCTCAGTCGCAGGGAGTATTCCTACGGCACAAACACAATCGATATGAAATCTGAGAACAGAATTATATTTCACAATTTTGTTTTCCTTTACCCAACTCATATATATAATACTCGTTTCTTTAGGCAGTTTCTTCTTTGCTTCTTTTATAGGATAAAACGGGATGTTTAATACCTCTGCTAAGGCTTTAGCATACACATAGGTATGTCCACATTTTGAAGTATATACAATTGCATCTACCATAGTCAACCCCAACCTTTCTTTTTCTATTATACATTAAATAAAGAAAAAGAAAAATAAATTCGTGCAATTCTTTTATAAATAAGTTATAATAAATTTAAGAAGGTGTATCAATATGATTGAATATTTAAAACTATATTTACCAAAAAGTAAAAAAGAGGTTAAAATAGAAATCTCTTTACCTAGATATTATGATAAAAGTATTCAATTTGATTCTATATATTTTTTAGATGGGCAAAATGCTTTTAAAGATTCTCATGCGGCATTTAATCGTGCAATAAGGGCAACAAAGTATATGGGCTATATGTCCTACATAACCAACCACAAAATCTTAGGTATAGCAATTTATAATGCCGAATCCGAAATGGGAAGAATCAATGAATATACACCATTTAAAATCACAAATGCAGCTTCTAAAGAATGGGAAAAACAAGATACAACCATCTGTCATAACTTTTGTGAGGATTTAGTAAATACAATCATCCCTTACATTGAAAAAAAATATCCTACAACAAAAACAAGATTTATTTATGGTTCTTCTTTGGCGGCAATGACTGCCATCTATTTAGGATATCAATATAAGGTATTCCAAGGAATTGGTGCCTTCTCCACTGCTACCTTCCTTTGTAAAGAAAATGTTGATACTTTCTTAGAACAAAAATTCGATCCAAATGTTAAGTTATTTTTATATGTTGGTAAAAAGGAATCCTCAGATGGCTCTTATGATCAAAAACTATACTATAATACAAGTTTAGATTTATATCATTTTGCAAAAGAAAGAAATGGAAAAGTACGTCTAGTTGTTAGTGATTCTGGAATTCATAGTGAAGCAACCTGGGAAGGTCAACTTTTAGACTTCTTTAGCTTTATGTACTTTGATAACATTATTTATAGAAGCTAATATGGAAAGATTATTATTAGTAGATGGCAGTAATCTACTTTTTCAAATGTTTTATGGTATGCCTTCACGTATAATAAATAAAGAAGGTAAACCCATTCAAGGAATCTTAGGCTTTGTAGGGGCTTTAAGAAAAATTATTACTGCAACATCTCCTACCCACATCTGTGTTTTATTTGATGGCGAACATGAAAACCCAAGAAGTGCATTATATGAAGATTATAAATCCAATCGTATTGATTATTCTTCTATCCCATTAGAGGATACACCATTTTCACAATTACCAGGTATCTACAAAGCTTTAGAATATTTAAATATTCCATTTAAAGAAATTCAAGACTTTGAAACTGATGATTATATTGCTACTTATACAAAAACATACCATACCCAAATGGAAATTGTTATTGCTTCATGGGATAGCGATTTTTTCAGTTTAATTAATGATAAAGTTCAAATTTTCAGGTATCGAGGAAAGAGCAGTTATTTTTGTGATATAAAGTATCTAAATAATAAACTGCATATAACACCTGACAAATATATTTTTCATAAATCTTTAGTGGGAGATTCTGCAGATAATATAAAAGGAATACCTAAAATAGGTCCTGTAACTGCAACAAAAATAGTAAATAGTTATTCTTCTATTGAAGAGTTATATAATAATTTAGATACTTGTAAATATCGAAATCTTTTAAAGGATGCAAAAGAACAACTTTTATTAAATGAAAAATTAATTTCCTTTAATAGTATAGAAAAACTTCCTTTTTCTATACTTGATTTGCAGTATACTTCTTCTTTAGAAAACACAATAGATATATTAAAAAATATATACGTTTATTAAATAAATATATAAAGAAAAGCCAGTTCAATTGAACTGACTTTTTCCTTTTATTCATATTTGGTTATTGGAGAAGAACACCAACAAAGCCTAAATAATCATCTGCAGTTGCTTCAATTGTCACAACACCACCAGCAGCAATTTCGTACTTAACGATTTCACCCTGACCATTTGCTACACTTTCCTTATCTCCTGCAACTTCAACACCATCAAGCTTAACTGTTTGAAGTTTTGAATAGTATCCAACTAATATAGTAGCTGCTTTAGATACTTTAAATTCAATCTTTGCACCAGTCTTGAATGTTAACCAGTTTGAAGCATTACCATTGCTTGCACAATTTGTCAAACTAAACTTATTTACTTGTACAGTTGAATCGTTTGCATTAATAGCTGATTCTGGAGTAACTATAGTTTCAATACCAGTATTTGCAGTAGTATAATTAGTCCCCTTAAATGTAACGCCAACTGATTCTGTAATCTCATCTGATTCACATACAACTTTAACATAAAGGATAGGATTATTTTCTGTACTAGTATCAGAACGTGTAATATCCCATGTTCCTATATCAGTAAGTTTATAAGTATAATATTGTATACCATTTTCATCTACTTCTTTAGACTTTAATTCCGCTGTTACTGAACCATTTGAAATTATAGGTGCATTTTCTAAAGCATTTTGAATAGGAACAACAATGATGTACACCTCTGCTAATTTTACAGTAGAGAATGAAAGTTTACCTGCACTATTTAATTTAAATCCATTCTTGGTTTTAATTAAATTACCTGCAAGATTTGTAAAACTATATTCTTTGCCAAGACTCTTATATGCTGAACTATTAACGTCAAAAGATTCAATACCTTTAGCACCATTTTCTGTTTCTATTGTTGAATCAGTAGTATACCATTCAATTTCTGTCCAAGTTGATTCAGTAGGATTACATTCAACTGAATCAAATATACCACTTCCATCTAAAGCAGTTGCTGTAATTGTAACTTTACCTGTAGATAAGAATGTTACCTTACCTGAATATGGATCAACTTTAGCAATTGACTCATCAGAAGATGACCATATAACAGATGGATTGATTACACCTTTTGGTCCAATCTCAGCAGTAAGAGTTTGTGGAACACCTACTACTTGCTGTGGTTTAAGACCTGTGATTTTTAATGATTCAACCTTCTTATCTTCAATGGATGAATCTGGAGTTACAACAATCTTTGTAATATATGTTGTAGCTTTTGCTGTAAGAACAAATGCTTTTGCATTTTCATCATATACAATAAAATCATTTTCTATTTCCTTAGTAGTAGAGGCATTATTAAAGAACATAATCATCTTTCCTGATTGTGTATCTGCAGTAGCCTCTGCAGTACCAGAATAATAACCATATACTTCGATATAGCACTTCCCATTTACTGGAATTGTGATTGTAGCACCTGCTTTACCAATATAATGTGTTTTACCATTTTGGAATTCAAATCCATTACATAAGGCATTAGCTTCTTCACTACTTACCATAAAATCGTAGACAACTGACTCACCTAATGTATCACTATCTAGCTTATCTGATGAAGTATCTTCTACTACATCCCAACCCATTTCTGTAATAAAAGCATTGATATCCCAGTTAGAAGCTGCATCTGTTACATATCTAAGTTTACCAGTATCAAATACTCTATTAAGAATTGCATTTCTACCATTAAATTCTACTGCAACAGTAGCATCATCTAAAATGTAATCCTTATCTCCTGTGATTCCAATAGAATCAGCAGTTGCTTTATCCATCTTCCAACCAACTGTAGTCTTTGAAAATGATGTTGCAATTTGAGTCTTATACCAAGGACCATCAGATAATTCGATATCTTCACATTTTGTGTTTATATATGCAACCTGATTATAGCAGCCTGAGCTCCATGGTGTACGAGCCAAATATGTTTTTTGGCCATTTGCCTTTGCTTCTGCAGATTCCTTTACAGTTGAATTATAAATAACTAATCCCTTACCTAGTTTTACTGTTTCAGCCATTTTTGGGGCAGTTAAATATGTATTATGTGTGCTAGCATTAGCATCCCATAGAGATACGATTTCACAATTTTCATATAACGCAACTTTTCCACCTGCTTCCATCCAGATGAAGTCAACATCACCTTCAATATAGCAGCCATAGAACCAAGCCTTACCAATTGTTCTTAATGTATCTTGATGAGATTTAAATCCACAATTGTATGCAGCTGTATATCCTGTTGAATCTGTACCAAGAACCTCAGCTTGAACATCCTTAGAATGATCAGCACGAGACCAATCACTTTCAAGTGTCAAATTCTCAAGAATTATATTTGCAGTTCCTTGAATTGAAATTAAGCAACGTGTTTTTGAATCACTTCCTGATTCACCAGGCATCTTACTTCCATGGCCCTTAATAATTACATCAGAACCATACTTAGCATCTGTAGAGCCAGAAATTCGAATAGTTGCAGATCCCTTATACATTAAGCCGTTTTCATTATATGTACCCTTTCCAAGAGTAATAGCATATGTATCAGTTGAAGTTGTTGGGATTGCAGCAAATGCTGCTTGAATAGTTGCATACTCAGTTCCATTCATAAATATCTTTCCATCTGCAACACGAGTTGCTGTCCACTGAGCAACAATGGTGATATTTCCTGTGATGTCTTCTTCCATTGTCCAGTCAGCATCATTAACTGTCCAGCCAGTAAATGTATATCCTTCTCTTGTAGGCTCAGAAACTCCTGTTAGCTTTTGTCCCTTTTCAACTTGCTTTGTTGTTGGGGTTGTACCATTATTTAAGTCAATGGTTACTGTCCAGTATTCTACTACTGGAGTGACTTGCTTTTCTGTCCACTGTGCTACAATAGTGATACTTCCTGTAATAGCTTCTTCCATTGTCCAGTCAGTATCATTTACTTTCCAACCAGCAAATTCATAGCCTTCTCTTGTAGGTTCACTAACTCCTGTTAGCTTTTGTCCCTTTTCAACTTGCTTTGTTGTTGGTGTTGTACCATTATTTAAGTCAATGGTTACTGTCCAGTATTCTTTTTCTGGTGTATTTTCTGTCCATTGTGCTACAATGGTGATATTTCCTGTGATTGCAGTATCCATTTTCCAGTCAGCACCATTTACTTTCCAACCAGCGAATGTATATCCTTCTCTTGTAGGCTCAGAAACTCCTGTTAGCTTCTGTCCTTTTTCAACTTGTTTTGTTGTTGGGGTTGTACCATTATCTAAATCAATGGTTACTGTCCAGTATTCTACTACTGGAGTGTCTGGTTCCTTTGGTTTTGTTTGACAGCTTGTTAAGGCAGTAGCTGATACGCCTAATAGTGCTGATAAACAAAGTAGTGGAACCAATAGTTTTCTTTTCTTCATACTTTTTTCTCCTTCCGTTTGCGTCTTCGAAGTGAAAACGCTTTTAGCCTTTTAATTATACCATAAATCAATAGTTTTGTAAAATAATTTCTTATAAAAAAGCGAGTCTATTAAATCCACTCGCTTCTACTTGATTTATCTACTATCTAAAATTTTTTGTGCAACTTTTCTACCACAAGCCATAGCCTCAACCACAGTCTTAGCACCCAAAACAATATCGCCACCAGCATATATGCCCTTGATACTAGTTTCTAATTCATCACACACCAAATATTTATAATCTGTTTTAAAGCTTCCTAAATCATAAATATCTTCAGGATCCTGACCAATTGCACTAATGATTGCATTACAAGAAATCTCGCAATATTTGCCAGTTCCGACTGGTCTTCTTCTACCAGAGGCATCAGGTTCTCCAAGACACATTTCTTCTACCTTAAGACCTGTCACCTTATCTTTACCTATAACTTCAACTGGAGCATTTAAGAATTGGAAGATAACTCCTTCGGCTTCTGCTTCTGCAATTTCATGCTTGGTTGCAGGAGCTTCTAAGCGACTTCTACGATATACAACCAATACCTTTGCACCATCACGAATTGCTGATCTTGCAGCATCCATAGCTACATTTCCAGCACCGATGACAATAACTGTACCTGAAAGCTTTGGTCTACTTTCTTCTCCAAATTTAATATCTAAATTAACTGCCTTCAAATACTCTAATGCATCATATACTCCCGTGATATTTTCCTTTGGAATGCCTAAACGCTTGGACTTGGTTAATCCAATTGAAATGAAGATGTCATCAAAATCCTTTTTTAATTCAAGGATTTCTGATTCCTTTAAATGCTTGTTGTAATGAATAACTGCTCCTAAAGAAACAAGTTCTTCTTCAATACGCTTTACTCTAGAATAGTCTAATCGATAGCTTGGAATACCATAGGTTAAAACTCCACCAAAATAAGACGTTGCTTCAAAAATTTCCACGGAACAGCCTGCCTTTAATAATTCCTTTGCACAAGAAATACCTGCAGGCCCTGCACCAACAATTGCAACTTTTCTATTTGATTTATTTTCTTTAGCTATAGGTTTGTTCATATTCTCTACAACATAACGCTCTAATCTGCCACAATCAATTGGCTTGCCTTGAATGCCTAATACACAATGCCCAATACATTGTTTTTCATGAGGACAAACAATAGAACATATATAAGGCAAATCAGAACAGGAATTGATGATATCATATGCTCCTGCTAAATTATCCTTTTTTAGTTCTTGTATGAAGTCTTTGATGCGCATATGCGTAGGACAACCTGTTTCACAGCGTGGGTTTTTACAAGATAAGCAACGTAGTGCTTCATTTTTCGCTTCCTTTTCTGTAAATCCTTCTGGCATAGTCCATTTTTTATTCATTCTTATTCTCCCCTTGATATGCTTTTGAAATAAGACTTGCATCTGCAAGAGCAATAGCAACACAAGCCTCTAATACGACTTGGGCTCTTAAAATAATAGCTGCATCATGACGTCCCTCAATTTCCAAACTTTCTACTCTTTTGGTTTTCAAATTAAATGTTTCTTGAGGAAGACCAATAGATGATGTTGGTTTAACAAATACATTTACAACAAGGTCGTTTCCATTAGAAATACCACCATTGATTCCACCATTATGATTGGTTCTCGTAGTTCCTTTTTCATCTATAATGCAGTCATTAAATTCACTACCTTTTAAGTTAGCTCCATCAAATCCTATGCCAAAAGAAACTCCTTTAACCCCACCAACAGAAAATAAAAGATGAGAAATTGTAGATTCTAAAGAATCAAAGTAAGGTTCCCCTAAACCAACTGGTACATTGCCTGCATTGATACGTACAATGCCTCCTATAGAATCCTTTTCATTTACTACTTGTTCTAGAAGGGATTTAAACTCTTCTTTATTCGTAGAACCACCAAGATTTGTAATTTCTGTATGGAAGCTTACACCTTTTAAAATTTTTTTGGCAACTACTCCAGCAGCAACAATACCAAGTGTTAATCTTCCTGAAAAAAATCCTCCACCACGATAATCCTGAAATCCATGATACTTTTTATTTGCAACAAAATCAGCATGTGAAGGTCTAGGATGACTCACTAGTTTAGAATAGTCCTTGCTACGAGTATTTGTATTTAAAAAGCGAATTAAAATAGCTCCACCTGTTGTATACCCATTAAAAACACCAGATTCCAAAATAACTTCATCAGCTTCTACTCTAGGAGTGGTTCCAAGTCCTCCTGATTTTCTTCTAGCTAAATCTAAAGCAAAATCCTCTTCATTTAAAGAAATACCAGCAGGAACACCATCTAGTAAAACTCCTACAGAATTCCCATGACTTTCCCCATATATATTTACTTGAAATAATTTACCAATGTGGTTCATATCTAACCCTCCTAGTTCTTATGTTTTTCAACATATTATTAAAACTTAATTTGTCTATACTGTACAACATTTATTTGTCTTGAACATAGAGATTATATTTTTCAAAATTCATCTCTAGTCCAAGTTCTTTTAATAAGTCTTTAGTGTATTGGCTTGTCTTTAGATTATGCTCAAAGCTCCAAATCAGCCATGCATAATCCTCCCATACATCACCTAATCCTGCATTATCCAAATCTATAAAGCCAGCAAATTCATTGTTCTCATTCACAAAAATATTAGGCAGACATAAATCTCCATGAACAAATGAATTCCCTGTACTTTCACTAGAATGAAAAGGACAAGCATATCCATCTAAACTTCTCAATACTTCTACAACTTTTTTAAGTGCTTGAATCAATACTAAAGGCTCATCTAGAAATCTTTTAGAAATCAAACTTTCTCCCTTTACACAGGTTCTTAAATAATAGAATTTAGAATTATATTCCTTAAACAGAATTGATTTAGAGCCTGGAATTTTATCTGCGAGCCAATCTGTTTTTTCTTTTTCTTTCAAGAGAGAATCTTTAAAAGATGATATCTTTAAAACATACTTATCCTCAAATAGATATACTTCATCCTGACTACACCCAACAGAATCCTTCTTGAAGTTCAAATTTTGAACAAGCTTATAAATATCTAAAGGCAAACTTAGTATAAATTTTAAATCTTCAAAAACTAAAGAAGTATCCTCTATTCCTTTTTCCTGCCAAATTTCTTCTGCCTTTATTGCCTGCATAACAAGCATATGCAATCCATTAATATTGGAATTAGCATCCTTTAAAAGTTGTGTTTTTAAAGGATTAAATATAATATCTATAACACACCCAGCATTTTTAGCAATTTCTTTAGATACTGGACTAACACCTACATTAGGATACATTCCTACAGGTGTTGTATTTACTAAAACATCAATTTCTTTTGTCTCAAGATCTTTATACCCAATTTCTTTATTCTTAGGAGTTCTAGATACAAATTGACATCTTCCCCCTAAATCAGAAAGTGCCTTATTCACTGCTAGAGAAGCTCCACCAGTCCCCAGGATATAACACTCTTTATTGAGAACATCTACATGATACTTTTTCAATGTTTTTAAAAAGCCATCATAATCTGTATTTGTTCCACAAACCTTGTTATTCCTTATATAAATTGTATTGACACTCCCAATAGCTTTAGCCTTATCATCAATAAAGTCCAAATACTTCATAATTGTCTTTTTATAAGGAATTGTTACATTAAAGCCTGAATAATATCCTTGTTTTAATAGTTCTATATAATCTTTCAATTCTTCTTCCTTACATTCTAAAAGAGAGTAGTCTGCAGATAAATCTAAAGATTTAAAAATGGATGTATGAATGATTTTTGAATAGCTATGAGAAAGATGTTCTCCTAATAATCCATATCGTTTCATTTAATCAAATCCTTTTGATATTCCTTAGAAGAGGTTAATACGCCTTCAAAGAAAATACGATAATAAATTTCAAGTTCTTTATTATTTAACATAGAAACATTTTTATCAATTATACTTTGTTCTCTAGCTGCATCTAAGACAGGTAAATGATTTTCTAATTTGTATTCAGCAACCATTTGAACTGCTTGCATTCTTTGTTCAAAAAGCTTAAGCATTGCCTCATCTATTTGATTTATTTTTATTCTTGCATCATCTAGCTTACTCATAGGTAACATCTCCTCCTAAGGCTTCAAATACTTCCCAGAAATTTGGATAAGATTTTGAAACACATTCTGCATTTAAAATCGTTAAATCTCCATCCATCTTTAAAGAAGCCATAGCCAGTGCCATAGCTACTCTATGATCGTTATGAGAATCTACAATACCTCCACATAGTTTGGATACACCATAAATAATCATTGTATCTGGCTCTTCATCCATCCTAGCACCTAGCTTCTCCAATTCTTCTTTCATACAAGTAACTCTATCACATTCTTTAATTCTTAATCTGGATACATGAGTAAAATAAGAAGTTCCTTCAGATACACAAGCTAGAACTGTAAGTGCTGGTCCTAAATCAGGAGATTGAGAAAAATCAATCGTAGTTCCTTTTGTGTGACTTGGTAGGCAATAAAGTATATCCTCATCAAATTGGATATTTCCGTCTAAAGCTTTGACATCATCAATAATCTTTTTATCTCCTTGATAGGAAACTTTATTCATACCCTTAAGCTTGATATCTGCACCCATTGCTCCTGCAATAAGGAAGAATGCAGTTTGAGAATAATCACCCTCAACTGTATAATTATATCCTCTATAGCTTTGATTTCCTTTAATCTCAAAGATTTCATAATTATGATTTATAATACAAATTCCAAATTTAGATAAGATATCTAACGTTAAATCTACATAACCCTTAGATTCTAAAGAGCCTATAATTTTTATCATTGAATTTCCCTCTATTAGAGGTAATGCAAAAAGTAGACCTGTGATAAACTGAGAAGAAATATTTCCTTTTACTTCATAAACACCTGAGGTTAATCCTCCACTTGTTTTGAGAGGTAAATATGCATCCTTTGGATGAGTATACTTCACTCCCAATTTATCAAATATTTCAAAGTAAGAATCTAAAGGTCGATTGACTAAATGATTATGACCAATAAATTCAATAGGCTCTGAATTCACTAAAGCAATAGGGATTAAGAATCTTAAAGTGGATCCAGATTCATTCGCATCAATCCTATTTCCTGTTCTTTTCACTCTTGAACCTTTAATCCTTAGTGTAGTTCCTTCTACCTTTATTTCAGCACCTAAGGCTTTCATTCCTTCTATGGTTGCCAAGATATCTTTAGAAAACATTACATTAGAAATCACACTTTCTTCTTCACTTAAGGAAGCGGCAATGATTGCACGATGAGATAAGCTTTTAGAAGGAGGTATAGATACCATTCCTTTTAATTTCTTTGGATGAATAGTTACATTCATTTACATCAGCTCCTTTAAACGCTTTTCTTCTACTGGATATAAGAAGGCATGTCCAATCTTGGATAATAAAACCACATTTATTTTGCCAGCTAAATTCTTTTTATCCTTTGCAATCTCAAGAAGAAATTCCTTATAATTCGGTTCATCAAATGGAAGCTCATAAAGTCTTATTATTTCTTTGAGTTCTGTATAACAAGATTCTTCTGTTAAACCTAAATCAATACCAAAACGAATTACCATAAGCATACCTAAGGCTACTGCTTCTCCATGCTTTAATCCTAGCTTCAATTCTATAGCATGTCCAAAGGTATGACCAAAATTAAGAAGCATTCTTTCCTTTGTATCAAACTCATCCTTTTCAACAACAGCTTGTTTTACAGAAAGACTTTGATAAATAATTTCTTCATTAATTTCTGGTTTATGCTTTAACATTTCAAATAGCTTTTCATTTCCAATAGCAGCATGCTTAATCAATTCTCCCATACCATTATTCCACTCTCTTTTGGATAATGTATGTAATGTTTTAGGATCAATTAAGACAAGCTTAGGCTGCTTAAAACAGCCAATAATATTCTTTCGATCATAAAAATCAATTCCTGTTTTTCCACCAATAGAGGAATCCATTTGACTAAGTAATGATGTCGGTACACTCACATAAGGTAAACCTCTGTAAAGTGTGGCAGCAACAAACCCTGTTAAGTCTCCTATTACTCCTCCACCTAAAGCTAAAAGCAATTCATTTCTACGAATATCTTTATCTAATAGTTCTTTTACTACTTTCGTATATACTTCTATGCTCTTGGAAGTTTCTCCGTGGGGAATAACTATACTTTCAACCTCATATTCCTTTAAACTGTTTTTCACAGTTTCTAAATATAACTTTTCAACATTATCATCTGTAATGATATAAATCTTTTTATTTTGATAGACTTCCTTAATATAAAAAGAAAGATGAAACAAAATGTCATCTTCTATAAATATGTTATAGGAATTCATTTTTAATTGAATTCTTAACTGCTTCATTTTTCCATCTTCCTTCTAATTTGTGTAGATTGATTAAATAATTGTTTCAATGTGTCTTTATCATTATGCTTTAATGCATTTTTTAAAATATCTAATTCCTTCTCAAAGTTTATGATATGCTCTAAAAGATATTCCTTATTTTCTAAAAATAATTCACTCCAAAGTGTATCGTTAATCATTGCAATACGAGTTAAATCTCGATAAGAATCTCCAATGAATTTTACAGTATCTTCATCTTGATCGCTATTCACTAATGACACTGCTATCGCATGTGTTAATTGACTAGTAAAGCCAATCATCTGGTCATGACGTTCTATAGAAATGGTCGTAATTCGTCCAAATTCTAAATCTTTAGCAATTTGCTTTAATACCTCTTCTGCATGTGGATGAAGAGAATCTATAGGAGTGAGCAAGAAGTTGGCACCTTTAAAAATAGAGGCATCTGCATACTCTATTCCAATCTTTTCCTTACCAGCCATAGGGTGATGAGATAAATAGGTTGCCTTACCCGCAAGTAAGGTTGCCTTTCTCACAAAGGAACTCTTTACACCACATACATCAGTTATAACTTGATCTTCTTTAAATAAATGCGAATGCTGCTTTAAAAAATCTAATATTGCCTGAGGATAAATGGCAAGGATAATACAATCACATTTTGATAAAATATGATACTCATCTATAAAGCCTTCTTTTATGTAGTTTTTTTCTTTTGCGTACTCAATGGATTTTATATTTTGATCTATGCCATAAACCTCATGTCCCTTTAAGGATAATCCCATAGCATAGGATCCACCAATAAGTCCTAAACCTACAATACAAATTTTCATTATAGCTTTTTCCCTACAATTGGAGCAATTAATTTTAATTGATTCATCATATGATCAAAACGTTCAGGCTTTAAGCTTTGAGCACCATCGCATAGTGCACATTCAGGATTATTGTGTACCTCAACAATAATTCCATCAGCTCCAACAGCTAAAGCAGCCTTAGATAAATCTTCCACCATTGACCATTTGCCAGCAGCGTGAGATGGGTCAACAATAACTGGTAAATGAGATAACTCCTTAACAGCTAAAACTGCAGATAAATCTAAAGTGTTTCTTGTATACTTTTCAAAGGTACGAATTCCTCTTTCACAAAGAATAACCTTATCATTACCACCAGCCAAAATATATTCTGCAGCCATTAACCATTCTTCAATTGTTGCAGAAAGTCCACGCTTTAATAAAATCGGTTTATCTATTTTTCCAAGTGCTTTTAATAAATGAAAGTTTTGCATATTACGAGCACCAACCTGAATGATATCCACATCCTTAACAAAGCGTTCAATCATATCCTCAGATTGAATTTCAGTAATGATAGGTAAACGTGTAGCCTCACGAGCCTCCATCAACAAATCTAAGCCTTCTAATTCTAAGCCTTGGAATGCATAAGGACTTGTTCTAGGCTTATATGCCCCTCCTCTTAAGATATGAGCACCACTTTCCTTTACACTCTTTGCAACGCTCACAATTTGGTCATGATTTTCAACAGAGCATGGGCCAGCCATAACGGTAAAGTTTCCACCTCCGATTTTTATACCACACACATCAATTACTGTTGGTTCTGGATGGAAAGCCTTTGATGCTTTTTTATAAGGAACCTGAATTCTTGTAATTGTGTCCACACCTGGTAGTGCATAAACATCACTATCCATTGTCTTAGTTGTATCTCCAATGATACCAATAACCTTGACATCACCACTACTTGCGTCTTTAATTTCAAGTCCGCGTGTTTTAAAATAATCTATAATATTTTGATATTCCTTTTTAGATATGGAATCCTTCATTTTTATAATCATAAGCAATACCTCACTTCTTACTTGTATTAGTATTATTTTATCATAAAATAGTACCATATTCAAGGAAACACCGAATAGAAAAAACAGGGTAAGAAAGCTATATAATTAAAATCTAGGTATAATTTAAATTTTTTTCCTAAACACATACTAAAATCTTATTTCTCGTAAGAAAAAACAATATTTTATCCAGTCGATTTTTCTTTGGCATAGGAAGGATTAACGATAATATTCCAGATGCCAAGCATATAGCAAGTAAACATAATACTAATGTAAAACTAAAATCATAAGGTGAAAAGATTAATTGATACATTGCTTTAAATTTATTATTAATGATTGCAATAACAATTTCAGCTGTAGTTAAAGACAAAATGATAAGATACATAAAGCACTAGACTATTATAAAATCGTCACATTCTTAATATTATCTAGTCGTATGAGCAGTTTTTCTTCTTTAGTCTTCTTTTCCCTGATTTGAACCATAATCCATATGTCATCTAGATCTAAAACAACACATTTTCTTCCCATTAGCAAGGTGACATCTTCAAAGAAATCTATTTTCATTTCTTTGCCCATATTTTCTTTTAATGTATTAATTAAAACCACATAATCAATTGGTTCACTTAAAGCTTTAATTTTATGTTCTAGGATGGAAATACGATGCATTGCTGCTACTGCAATACCTAAAGCTAAAAGTGCTAATGCATAGCCTAAATATTCCAAATTAATCTTCCTCCTTAAGCGTAATAGATTTTATGGTCTCTACAGGAACAAGTTTTATTTTACTCTCCTCTGTTTTTCTATCAACGGATTCTAATTTGATCCAATCTTTGGAAACCTCTATAACTATAATTTTTTTCTTTGACTGAAAAAAATCATAATCCTGTGAAGTATTAAACTCTAGTTTCACTTCTTTTCCAACTAACGTCAGTAGTAACCGATTCACCTTTTTTTCTGTATCCAAATTTGTTTCATTTTTCAACAAATAATCGATACTGACTTCTAATATATTGGATAGCTTTACTAAATTTGCCATATCAGGATACACAATATCAGACTCCCAACGAGATACAGATTGTCGTGTAACCTCTAAACTATCTGCCAATTGTTCTTGTGTAATATTTAATTTTTTACGAGCATCCTGCAGTCTTTTTCCTAAACTCATTTTCTACAACTCCTTTTAATCGTATTATAAAAGAAATATTATGCTTATACTAGAAACTAAGCATTTCTTTTTGCAACATGCTTTGTTACATTTTAGAAAAAAGAATTACCAAAATCAATTGGTGATTCTTTTACACTTATAAATATACTACTTATTCTTTTCAAATTGAGAATCATACATATCCTTATAGATTGGACAAGTATCATATAAATGCGTATGGCTACCTTGACCAACGATAACACCATGATCTAATACTACAATTTCATCAGCATCCTTAATTGTAGATAATCTATGAGCTATGATAAAGGTTGTTCTTCCCTTCGCAACGACATCCATTGCATGCTTAATTCTAATTTCTGTTTCACTATCGATATTAGCTGTAGCTTCATCTAAAACTAATATTTTAGGTTTGCGAAGAAGAATTCTGGCAAAGGATAAAAGCTGCTTTTCTCCTAAAGACAGGTTTTCTCCTTTAAATGAAATTGGTGTATCTAATCCTAATTCACTCTTAGCAAGCATATAGCCAGCCCCAACCTCTTCAATAACCTTTATTACTTCTTCATCTGGATACTCTCTTTCCATTGTAACATTAGAACGTATCGTTCCTGCAAAAAGAGCTGGTGTTTGTAATACAATACCTAAGTTCTTTCTGTAGGAAGCTTTATTGTAGATTTTAATATCTACACCATCAACCAGAAGTTCTCCTTCTTGATAATCATTATAACCAAGTAATAAATTCATTAAGGAAGACTTCCCACTTCCTGTATGACCTACAATTCCAATCTTTTTACCAGCTGGAACAGATAAGGATAAATCCTTTAGTACATAATTATCTTCAATATAGGCAAAACGAATATGCTTAAATTCTACATCACCCTTGATCTCATCTGGGGCTTCTTCTCCATCTAATATTCTTGTATCATTTGCCTCATCCATAAATTGATAAACACGATTGGCAGCAACCAAAGAATCTTCTAACTCATTTAAGTTATTAAATATAGCATTAATTGGATTAATCATACGATCCAGATATCCAATGAAGGTTGTAATTAAACCCGCAGTAATCCCAGCATTTTCTAAAGCTTCATAACCAATAAAGAATAGGATACCTATTTCTGCCAAACGTTTTAAAATCATTAATAACTCCCAACCAAAATAAATATTGATGGTATTGGCTTTTACATCATTATAATTATAACGATTTACAAGCTCCTTATATTCATCCATCATATTTTCCTCTTGATTGAAATCCTGAATGATTAAAGCTCCACTGATAAGCTCATTTAGCTTACCTGTAATCCTAGAACCAGTTTCTCTTAAATCCAAATAATAGCCGTGAACCTTTCTACGATATACAGTTATCCAAACTAAAATGATTGGTACAATAGCAAGAATAATTAAACCTAATATAGGCTTTAAATATATTAAACCTACATAAACAACAATAATATTGATAAGTGCATTGATAATGGAAAACATCGTCATATAGAAGGTTCTTACTCCGTTACTATCAGATGTAATCTTAGCAACAATTTTCCCATCTGGTTCTAGTGAAAAATAATCTACAGGAAGGTAGTCTATTTTACGAATAGCATCCTCTCTTAAATTTCTTTCAATGTGCATACCAGCAAGAGTCTGCAAATATTGTCCAAAATACCGCATCACTACAACTACAATTGTACAAAGCAAATATGCACCTATTAACCACAAAATCATTTCCATATTATTTGCAGGAATATAAGTGTCCAAAATTTCTTTAGTAAACAAAGGAGTGATTGTTGTAAGTAAGGCAATGCCTATATTAAGTAATAAAGTAATTAAAACTAGCTTCCATTCTTTCTTGATATAAGGAAGTGTTTTTTTAAATAAGGTGGATTTTGAATATCCTTCTCTTTTTCTCTTAGGCATTTTCATCACCCTCTTCCATTTGTTGGGCAATAAACTGTTCGTAATACCAACCTTTTAAATTCATAAGTTCCTCATGAGTGCCACGCTCTACAATACGTCCTTCATCTAAAACGATGATTTGATTGGCATGCATAACAGCAGATAATCTATGGGCAACAATAATATTAGTTTTATTCGAACGATACTTCTTTAAGGAATGAATGATATTTGCTTCTGTCTTACCATCAACTGCGGATAAGGAATCATCCATAATTAAAACATCCGCATTCTTCAAGAAGGCTCTCGCAATAGCAAGTCTTTGTTTCTGCCCACCAGATAAGGTTACACCATACTCTCCAACGATTGTATCAAACCCTTCTGCAAGCATCTCAATATCCTTTTCAAAATCTGCAAGCATCACTGCTTCATTGACTTCTTCTAAAGATGCATGAGAATCTCCAATTAAAACATTCTTTAATACGGATCTCGAAAATAGCATATGTTCCTGTGGGACATATCCCACATGACGTCTAACCTCTTGTTGATTATAGACTTCTATCTCTTCACCATTAATATAGATTTTTTCATTATCGATAGGAAGCTGTCTTACCAGTTGTCTTACTAAGGAAGACTTTCCACTTCCGGTCTTTCCAACAATACCTAAAGTTTGTCCTTCCGTTATTGTTAAATCAATATGCTTTAATACATCCTCATGATCCCCTTCATAACGGAAAGAGAAATCTCTAAATTCTATTGACTTGATTTCATTTAATTCTTCATCATCTTTATCAATAACTTTACTCTTTGCATCATAAATCTCATTTAATCTATCAGCAGAAATTAAGGATTGATAGAAGTTATTGATCATATTTCCAATATTAGTTAATGGTCCTTGGAATTGATTTAAATAAAGCGTAAATAAAACCAAATCTGCAATAGTAAATGGATTGACTAAATCATTACTATATTTAATACAATAATAGCCACCTAAGCCATAAGCAATAATGGTAGCTACTGCAACGATAGATTGGAACATTGGCTGAAAAATAACATTGATTTTAAGATTTGCTTTTTCAACATCGTAGGTGGCTTTTGAGTATTTTAGATTCTTTTGATAATTTTCTTCTTCTTTAGAAAATGCTCTTATCGTTCTCACATTTGTAATACTTTCCAAAATCACATTTCCCATTTGAGAAGATTTCTCACGTACAAGCTGCCAGTTTCGTTTTACTTTAGCTTTTAATAATAAATTTGAAACAAAGATTAAGCTTAAAGGTATAAAGCAAAGCAAAGCCAAATCCCAACGTATCAAAATCATTGCAACCAAAGTTACAACAACTGTCATTGCCTCTAAAAAAATATTTAAAAGACGATTCCCACCACTAAAGTTAACAGATTTAACATCGCCTAAAGCTCTAGTTAATAAGTCTCCAGATTGAAAGCGTTCAAAAAATGTCGCATCCTGTACTAATATATTTTCCATATAGCGCACCTGTAAGGCATAATATAGATGGACCTTCAATCTATTTTGTAAAACTCTTTTGGTTGTTTGGACAATATAAATTAAAATAATTGCAATTAAAAATGGAACTAAAATACGTAAAAATAAAAAGTCTATAGTAAGTTCATTTTTATCGATTGCATCTGTTAACTGTGATACAATCCATGCTGGCACCAAATTTAATACTGTAAGGAGTAATCCTACGATAACAATACTTACATACCGATACCAATTTTTAGAAATAAACCACCATAAACTTTTAATAAATCGAAACACATCTCTCACCGCTTTTCAAACACATTACTATTATAGTTAAAAACCGACAAGATTAAAAGGAAAAAATATCACAAATTTATTTTGTTCTATGATTTTTTAACAATTCAATTTCAGCTTTATATCCTTCATCCTCATTTGGAGTTTCTAAATAAAATGGTAAGTCTCTTAATCTCGGATGATTGATAATACGGATAATCGCTTCTTTTCCTAAAGTTCCTTCTCCAATTTTAGCATGTCGATCCTTATTTGATGCAAAAGGCATCATAGAATCATTCAAATGGATTGCCTTTAATTTATCTAATCCAATGATGGCATCAAATTCTTCTAATACACCATCTAAATTATTTACCACATCATATCCTGCTGAATATACATGGCATGTATCTAAGCATACGCCCATCTTCTCTTTATGCTTCACACGAGAAATGATTTCTGCAAGCTCTTCAAAGCTACGTCCAATCTCACTTCCCTTACCAGCCATGGTCTCAAGTAAAATTGTCGTCTTCATTTCCGGATAAATAACTTCATTTAAAATTTCAACAATCTGTTCAATTCCTACTTCTACACCTTGTCCTGTATGACTTCCCGGATGGAAGTTATATAAGGCATTTGGAAAATGCTCAAGCATTTCTATATCAGATTTAAATACCATTCTTGCAAAATCTCTAGTTTGTGGATTTGCTGAGCATGCATTTAAGGTATAAGGCGCATGACATAATAATCCTTCTATACCTATTTGAGATGCATATTCCATAAAACTATCAAAATCATCTTGATCCCAAGGACGTGCTTTTCCCCCTTGAGGATTTCTAGAAAAATACTGAAATGTATTTCCACCCAATTCTATTATATTTTTCCCTGCTTTTAGAAATCCATTCGCAATAGACAAATGACATCCGATTTTAAACATACTTTCACCTTTTATCTTTCACAAATCAAAATCATTCTTATTTTATCATTTTATTGAGAAAAAACATAGATTTATTCTTTAATCTTTTATAATTTTGATAAAAATTCTTTGAGTCTATCTGTTTTAGGATGAGAAAAAACCTCTTCTGGTGTTCCTTCCTCTAGAATGGTTTTGTCACAAACAAAGATAATTCTATTCGCTATCTGCTTCGCAAAGGACATTTCATGAGTCACAATACAAATGGTCATTCCAGATTCTGCCAATTCTTTAATAACCTCTTCTACCTCTTGAACCATTTCAGGATCTAGAGCACTAGTAGGTTCATCAAAAAGAATGATATCAGGATTCATCATTAGACTTCGCGCAATCGCAATTCGTTGTTGCTGGCCACCAGATAACGTTCTAGGATAGGCATCAATTTTATCTAAAAGATGTACTTTTTTTAATAATTCCTGAGCCTTTGATATAGCTTCTTCTTTAGAATATTTCTTCAAATGTAGCGGTGCTAAAATAAGATTTTGTAATACTGTTAGATGAGGAAATAGCTCAAAGTTTTGAAAAACCATTCCAATATGTTCTCGAATGGAATTTAAGTTTTTTTGTGTAAGCTCTTCTCCCTTAAAATAAACCTTACCACTAGAAGGCTCAATCATATGATTCATTGTGCGAATTAATGTAGATTTACCTGAACCAGAAGGTCCAATAATACAAAGTATATCTCCTTTATGGATCTCTAAACTCACATTTTCTAAAACCATATTTTCTTTATATGCTACAGAAATAGAATCAACCTTTAACATACCTCATCAACCTTTCTTCTAATTTTTTTAAAGCAATTGTAATTAATAGGACAATAATAAAGTATGCTACTCCCATAACAAGATAAACTGTTTGATAATCATAAGTTGCATTCGCTATCTTACGGAAGGCTAATGTCAAATCGACTGCTCCAATAAAACCAACAATAGAAGTTTCCTTTAATAAGGTTATACATTCATTTCCTAAACTTGGTAATGCATTTTTAATTGCTTGAGGAAAAATGATTTTGGTCATGACTGTGGAATAGGAAAGACCTAAGCTTCTTCCCGCTTCCATCTGTCCTGTTGGAACCGAATGAATGCCTCCTCTTAAAATTTCTGATACATAAGCTCCAGAATTCATACCAAAAGCTAGCATAGCAATGAATAATGGATTTCCACTATAAAATGCAAAAATAACAAAGTATATAATTAATAATTGAACTGTAGTTGGTGTGCCTCTAAAAATACTCACATAAATTTTAGCCAGTTTTTTTAAAATGATTACAAAAACGTTTTGACTTTGGATTCCTTCTATTAAACAGATTAGTGTACCAATACATAATCCCAAAATAAAAGCTACTAGAGTAATTAAAAACGTATTTAATAATCCCATTAATATTTCGATATAAGTGTTTCCTTTAATAAAGTTTTTCTGTAAATTAGTAATAATTTTATCTCTATCAACTAGAAATACAATCAATATTGCAAGCACGACAACAGCAATCATGCAATAGTTAATAATTCTATCTTTATTCTTCTGCTTGACCATAATATTTATTTACAATAGTTTCAAATGTTCCTTCCTGCTTCATTTGTGCTATAAATTCATTGATGGAAGCAACTAAACTATCGTTTCCTTTCGCAACTGCTACTGCATATTCTTCTTCTGTTAAAATAGCATCTAATACCTCTACACCTGCTATTTTCTTACAATACATATTTGCTGGAGCCTCATCTATAATTACAGCATCAATTTGACCATTAGCTAGTGCAGTAACAGCAAGAGCGCCATTATCATAAGTTACACAGGATGTATTCGGAATACCTTCAAATTCAAAATCCTCATCACCCTCAATGTAATATTGACCAGTTGTTCCTCTTTGACAACCAATTTTAGCATGCGTATCACTTAAGGCTTTTAAGATATCCTCTTCGCCACTTAGTGTTGAATAACTACTATCTTTGCTGACAATGACAACTTGACTTGCAGTATAATAGCTATCTGAAAATGATAAGGTTTCCTCTCTTTTGGAATTCTTAGTAATACCAGCAATTGCTATATTTGCCTTATTGGTTGAAACAGATAAAAGTGCTGCATCAAAATCCATATCTTGAATGTCAATACTTACATTTAAATAGGAAGCGTATGCCTTGATTATATCCATATCAATTCCTAAATATTCTGTTCCCTCCTTATATTCAAATGGGGCAAATTCAGCATTGGTTGCTACTACTAATTTTCCTTTGCTTTGAATTTCTTCTACACTCTGAAAGTGTGATGAGCAGCTTGCTAATACACAAGCTCCTCCTAAAATAATTGTTGTTAATGCTTTTTTTAGTTTCATTTTTTGTCTCCTTTCAATTTTTTTAATAGAAACTTATCTGGAAACAAAAAAAACGTCCCCAGACTTTGCATATAAAGTCTAAGGACGTATGATATTATACGTGGTGCCACCTTAGTTCCATCATTACCTCACGATAATGAAACTCTATAGGTTCTATCAAACCTAGACGCTATCACGGGCGAACCCGGCATACCCTACTTCTCTAAATTCAGGCTGCAGCTCCAAGAGGCGTTCCCTAAAACTTGAAATATCATCCTTTCACCAATTGATGACTCGCTAAATCCCACAAAAATAGGTACTATTTCTTTTCATTGCTATTGATGTATATTATAAACATTTTTTTGAATTTGTAAAGTTTTTTTTCTAAAAATTCTTTCTGTTTTTATAAATATCTTTTCAATTCGATAAAAACTGCTAAAAAATCAATATTAAATCATATCTTTTATGAAATGACAAAAATGCTATCAGATTCCTCCGATAGCATTCTTTTTTTATATTTGTATATTTTACTTATTAGGATATTCAACGTTTGCTAAACGAGTGTAGTTAGCATAACGCTTTTGAGCATCTTTCATATTTGTTTCAAGAAGCTCTTGAGCCTTTTCAGGATTAATCTTAACAAGTTGTGCATAACGTCCTTCGTTCATTAAGAAGTCATTATACTTAGTCCAATCTGGTTCTTTAGAATCCATTTGGAATGGGTTCTTGCCTTCTTTAGCTAAATCAGGGTTATATCTAAATGTTGGCCAATATCCACATTCAGTAGCCTTCTTAGCCTCCATTTGACTCATGAATAAGCCCTTCTTAATGTTATGTGCTATACAAGGTGAGTAGCAGATAACGATAGATGGACCATTGTAAGCTTCTGCTTCTTTTAATGCCTTAATTACTTGGTTTTGGTTGTAACCATGAGATACAGTTGCAACATAAACATGTCCATAAGACATAGCGATTGAAGCTAAATCCTTCTTGAATGTTGGCTTACCAGCTGCAGCAAACTTAGCGATAGCACCTGTTCTTGAAGACTTAGAAGATTGACCACCTGTATTAGAGTAAACTTCAGTATCAACTACTAAGATATTAACATCCTCGTTATTAGCGATAACATGGTCTAATCCACCATAACCGATATCATAAGCCCAACCATCACCACCGATGATCCACTGACTAACCTTAACTAAGTAATCCTTTAGAGATAGAATTTCTTCTGCATAAGGAGCTTTAATGCCCTTCATAGCTTCAACAATCTTAGGAGCTAATTCCTTAGTCTTAGCGCCTGATGTTCTGTTTTCCATCCACTCAGTACATAACTTAGCAACATCCTTAGGCATTTCATCAAGATTTAATGCCATAACATTTTGAACTCTGTCACGTAAAGTTTCAACAGCCATACGCATACCAAATCCAAATTCAGCATTATCCTCGAATAATGAGTTAGCCCAAGCTGGTCCACGGCCTTCATCGTTTGTAGTATATGGGCTTGATGGATAAGAACCAGAATAGATTGATGTACAACCTGTAGCATTAGCAACCAACATACGATCACCGAATAATTGAGAAACAGCCTTAACATAAGGAGTTTCACCACATCCACCACAAGCACCTGAGAATTCAAATAATGGTTTAGAGAATTGAACATTCTTTGCATTATTTGTTCCAGCAACATCACCCTTGTAGCTTACCTTATTATAGAAGTATTCGCATACCTTAGCTTCTTTATTCTTATTAGATTCAGCCATAGTGTGAGAAGTTAATGCAGGATTCTTAACCATTACACCATTTTCATCCTTCTTTGGCTTACCAGGACAAACTGTTAAACATACTCCACAGCCTGTACAATCTAATGTAGAAACTTGTAATGTATATTTATATCCCTTGAAACCTGTAGCATCCAAGAATTGAGCGCCCTTAGGAGCCTTAGCAACTTCCTCTTCAGTACATAGGAATGGACGGATACAAGCATGAGGACAAACAAATGCACATTGGTTACATTGGATACAGTTTTCAGATGTCCATAGAGGTACATCAGTAGCTACTCCACGCTTTTCATAAGCTGCAGTACCTTGAGGCATATGGCAGTCATCACCGAACTTAGCAAATACAGATAGAGGTAGAGAATCGCCATCGATAGCGTTGATTACATCAGCAATCTCTCTAACGAATGCAGGTCTCTTCATATCTACTTTCTTCTCTTCATCGACTAAATCAGCCCATTCAGGTTTAACAGGAACTTCAACAAGTCTTGTTCCACCCATATCAATAGCCTTATGGTTTTGATCTACAACATCTTGACCCTTCTTTAAGTAAGTCTTAGTTGCAAATTCCTTCATATGTTGTTTTGCTTCTTCATAATTCATGATTTGTTCATTTAATTTGAAGAATGCAGATTGCATAATTGTATTAACACCTAAACCTGGACGGAATCCACATTCTCTTGCAGCAGCATTTGCAGCAATGATGTAGAACTTAGCATGCTTTTCAGCTAATAATCTCTTATAACGGTTAGGTAATCTCTTTTCAATATTCTTAGCATCAACTACAGTGTTAAGTAAGAATGTACCACCATCACGTAATCCTGCAATCATATCAAATTTATCAAGATAAGCATCTAATGAACAAGATACAAAGTGTGGTTGGTTAACTAAATATGTAGAACGAATAGGATTCTTAGAGAAACGTAAGTGTAATCTTGTAGAACCACCAGACTTCTTAGAGTCATATGCAGCATAGCTTTGAGAATAGAATGATGTATAATCACCAACAATCTTAGAAATATTCTTACAAGCACCAACTGTACCATCAGAACCTAATCCGAAGAATAATAATTCTGTTGTAGTAGGATCAGCAACGTCGATATTTTCAGTAACCTCTAATGAAGTGTACTTAATATCATCATTGATACCTAAAGTAAAGTGATCCTTTGGTTTTGATTTCTTTAAGTTGCAGAATACTGCATTAACTAAATCAGGAGTTGTATCCTTACTAGATAGACCATAACGTCCACCAACAATTAATGGAGCATCCTTAGCACCAAAATATGCAGCCTTTACATCTAAGCATAATGGCTCATATAAAGCACCTTGCTCAATAGTTCTATCTAATACAGCAATTCTCTTAACTGTCTTAGGCATAGCCTTTAAGAACTTAGAAACAACAAATGGACGATATAAATGAACCTTTAAGATACCAACCTTTTCGCCTCTTGCTGTTAAGAAATCAACAACTTCTTCAGCACATTCTGTAACTGAACCCATAGCTACGATAACATACTTAGCATCCTTAGCACCATAGTATGTATATGGTTGATACTTACGTCCAGTAGCCTTAGATATAGCCTTCATATATTTTTCAACTACATCATATAAGCCTTCATACTTAAAGTTTTGAAGCTCTCTAGTTTGGAAATAAACGTCATCATTTTGAGCTGTACCACGAGTCTTAGGATGTGCAGGGTTTAAAGCATTCTCTCTAAATCTAGCAACAGCCTCACGGTCTAACAACTGATCAAATACAGCATAATCAATTGGTTCGATTGTATTCACTTCATGTGATGTTCTAAAACCATCAAAGAAATGTAAGAATGGAATACTAGATTCAATTGCAGATAAATGTGCAACACCACCTAAATCCATAACTTCTTGAACTGAACCAGAGCATAACATAGCAAAGCCTGTTTGACGGCATGCCATAACATCTTGATGATCACCAAAAATTGATAATGATTGTGCAGCAAGCGTACGTGCTGAAACATGAATAACACCTGGTAAGCATTCACCAGCAATCTTATACATGTTAGGAATCTTTAGTAATAATCCCTGTGATGCAGTATAGGTTGTAGTTAGTGCACCTGCTTGTAGAGAACCATGAACAGTACCTGCAGCTCCTCCTTCAGATTGCATTTCAACTACTTTTACAGGCATTCCAAATAAGTTCTTCTTACCTTGAGAAGCCCATTCATCAGTATACTCCGCCATTGGTGATGATGGAGTAATAGGATAGATACCAGCAACTTCTGTAAACGCATAGGATGAGTATGCAGCAGCGTAGTTACCGTCTATCGCCATTCTTTTCTTTTTCTCACTCATATTATTCCTCCTAATGAGTTAAAATATTTTTATTCGTATCTATTATAAACTTTTTAACAAAATATTTCAACAAAGAACGATTAAACAATTTGCTTTTTTTTACTTTTTTTGTTATTTTTTTATAAATCAAGAAAGCGTTTCAGAAAATGTGTCATTTTTTTCTCCAAACGGATTTCTAGCATAAAGAAAAAAGGTGCAGTAGCACCAACTTAATCTTCATCAACAAAAGCTAAATAATCTTCTTCTATTTTTCTTCTTAAATGAATAGAAGCTTCAGCTAAAGGCATCCTCAAGTTTCTTGTTTTAAATCCCATAACAAATAATAGGTACTTAATTGGAATTGGGGAAGGTTCTATATAAATATCTTCTGTGAGTTTACTTATTTTTTTATAGGTCAATAGTGATATTTTCTTATCTTTATCAAAGGAATCAATCATTAGCTTAACTTCCTTTGGAAAGGCATTATTGATTACAGAAATAATGCCTACTGCTCCCAATCCTAAGGAAGGTAACATGGAAAGATCATCCGCACCATATAACACAAAATTCTCATTACAAAATAAGGCTATTCTTGTCTGATATGCAAGATCTCCTGAGGCTTCTTTAATCCCAATAATATTAGGGTGATAAGACAAAAACTGAACCACATCTTCATTTAAATGAATCCCTGTTCTTTTAGGAACGTTGTATAAAACAATAGGACGAGAAACATGATCAGCAATATAGGTGAAATGTTTTAATAGCCCTTCTGTATTACTTTTAATATAATATGGGGCACTGACCAAATAGGAGTCTATATCCATATCATCAAATAGTTGGGCAAATTCAACCGCTTTTTTCGGAATATTAGCAATAATTCCAACCATTATTTTTATTTTTCCATCTAAATAATCTATAACATATTTTACAAGTTTTTGTTTTTCTTCATCAGATAAACTTTCCGCCTCTGCAGTTGTTCCAAGTAACAAGATACCATCTGTTTTATTTTCTATATGAAACTCTAATAATTTTTTTAATTCGTTGTAATCTATTTCATTATTTTGATTAAAAGGTGTCACTAAAGCAACAATACTTCCCTTTAACATATTATCACCACTATTATAATATGATAAAAAAAGAAAAGGAGATACTAAAATCTCCTTTGTCATTTAAGCTTTCTGAACATCCTTTGCTTGTAGACCTTTATCGCTTTCAGCTACATCAAAGGTAACTTCATCGCCTTCATTTAATGATTTATAACCATCTGCTATAATTGAACTGAAATGAACAAATACTTCCTTGCCTTCTTCAGAAATAATAAAGCCATAGCCTTTTTCAGCATTAAACCACTTAACCTTACCCTTCATAAGATAACTCCTTTCAAACTTTTCTATATAGAATTATACCTCAAAAATAGCTTTCAAGCAAGGTATTTCACCATATTTAGAAGTTTTTTTCCATAATTTGATTTTATTTACTAGTGAATTCAATACTAAGTTGCGGTATAATAGTTGAAGAAAGGATGATGACATATGAAACAAACTTTATTAAATAATTTTTTAAGATATGTAAAAATAGACACAATGTCAAACGAAGACACCAATCAAACTCCTTCTACTCAAAAACAGTTTAATCTTGCTAAAGTTCTAGTAGAGGAATTAAAGGAATTAGGTTTAAAGGATATTCATTTATCTGATAATTGCTTTGTTTACGCAACTCTCCCATCCAATATTAAAGGAAACAGGGAATCTATTGGATTTATCGCACATATGGATACTATTCCAGGGTTTTCAGGAACAGATGTAAAGCCTAATGTTATTGAAAACTATAACGGAAAAACAATCCCTTTAAAAGGAATTGAACTCAATCCAAAACAATTTCCATTTCTTAAAAATTTAAAGGGGAAAACTTTAATTACAACAGATGGGACAACTGTACTAGGAGCAGATGATAAGGCAGGTATTGCCATCATCATGACCATGCTATCACATTACGTAAAAACAAATGAACCTCATATTGAAATACACGTTGCCTTTACTCCAGATGAAGAAATAGGCAGTGGTATCGAGCATTTTGATTTAACTAAATTTCCTTGTTCTTACGCCTATACAATTGATGGTGGAGAATATAATATGATTAACTACGAAAACTTTAATGCTGCTTCTGCTACTATTCAAATTCAAGGACTTGATATTCATCCAGGATCTGCTAAAAATCAAATGAAGAATGCAAGTGAGATAGCAATGGAATTTCATCAAATGCTTCCTAAAGAACAAAAACCTGAATGCACAGATCATTATGAGGGCTTCATCCATTTAACTCATATGGAGGGTATTGTTGGTGAAGCAAAGCTTTCCTATATTATTAGAGATCATGATAAAGGATTATTAGAAAAGAAAAAATGCATATTAAAAGAAGCAGCTTCTTATATTAATAAAAAATATGGAAAAGATACTGCTTCTCTTACAATTAAAGATAGTTACTTCAATATGGCAGAAATTATAAAACAAAATCCAGAATGCCTAGATCGTGCAAAACAAGCAATAGAAAGTTTAGGTATTGTTCCTACTGCTAGTCCTATACGTGGTGGCACAGATGGTGCAAGATTAACCTTTATGGGGCTTCCTACACCAAATCTTGGTACAGGAGGATATAATTGCCATGGACCATACGAATTTGCTTGTTTAGAAGAAATGGAGATCGTTACAAATATTATCATAGAAATTTCTAAAACCAAATAGACTTATATTATTTTATATGATATAATGAATCTATGGGAAATAATAAAGTAAATATTTGGTGTAAACTATTATTACAATTTAAAAAAAACACTATAGGCTTATCCGAAAGGGTAAGCCTTTATTATTTCTCAAAAAAGGAGGAAAATAATATGTTAAATAACAAAAACAACTATGATTTAATCAAATTTGAAGATGGAGAATTCTCTTTAGATGTCAATGTCAGTCCACAAGAGGATACTGTTTGGCTTACACAATCTGAAATGGCAATATTATTTGATGTGGACAGAACAAGAGTTACCAGACATGTTAATAATATTCTTAAGAGCAAAGAATTGCCAAAATCAGTATGTGCGGAAAACGCACATACTGCCTCAGATGGAAAATCTTATAACGTAAAATACTACAATTTAGATATGATTATATCTGTAGGTTATCGAGTAAATTCAAAAAGAGGTATCCTCTTCCGTAAATGGGCTACCTCTATCTTAAAACAATATATGTTAAAGGGATATTCAATAAATGAAAAACGTTGTTTGGAATGCCAAGAGAATTTAGTTAGCTTGAATAATAAGGTAGAGCATTTATTGAATGAAAATCATTCTACTCTCCAAAGATTAGATTCTTTAGAACATCCCATTTCTCTATTATCAGATAAGCTATTCTATGAAGGAGAAATCTTTGATGCTTATTCTTATATGAAACAACTATTTACTTCTGCAAAGTCTTCTATCATTATTATTGATGGTTATATAGACTTATCAGTTTTAGATATGCTAGTAGGCATATCTCTACCTATAACTATCTATACCTATCCATCAGCATCATTATCTAATCAAGATATAGATAAGTTTAATATCAATCACAATCTTACTATCATTAAAACAGATCAAATACACGACAGATTTATCATTATAGATGATACTATCTATTTATGTGGTTCTTCTATTAAGGATGTTGGCAAAAAGAGATTTGTTCTTGCTAAATTAGAGGCTATCAGTAAAGAAACTTTATTGAAAGAAATAAATTAACTAAATTTTAATGCATACTCTTCAATAAATTTTACCATTTTCTCATTTTTGAAAAATTGCCTAATTTCATCCATATCTACATATGCATGTTCAAACTGAATTGCTTGAAGAATTACTTCAGCATACATTACCTGTCTATGGTCTGGGTTAGATAAGTGTGCCTCAATATCCATATTCATTTTATGATTGATACCTTCTATCATTCCTTGATAGAAATTGCTTCTTTCTCCAAAGCATTTTTTTACAGTTTCTATTGCTTCAAAGCCTTTTAAAACATCAGAAACACAAATTCTCTTATATTTTTTTGCAACAATTGTTCCACCATTTAAAATATTATCAACCGTGGTTTTTAGCAAATCAGCCAAATCTAAAAGTAAAGCAGTATCAGGAAGAGTTTCTCCCATTTCCCATTTGGATACAGCTTGAAAGGTTATATTAAACTTGTTAGCAATATCCTTTTGGGTCAAACCCAAGGCTGTTCTTCTAGCTTTGATATATTCTCCAATTTCTTTTGTATTCATGGAAATATCTCCTTTCTAATTATTATTTTGTAGCTACAGCTTTATTTAAACATAAAAAAAGAGATTCAACAATAACTAGAAACTAGAAAAAAATCAAGTCATAGTTGAATCACTTAAACAGAGAAATAAAAAGGGCGAAAAGATTTTGCTTATAATAATCCATAGGAACTTTAGGGTAAACATATACAAAACGCAAAATATAAACGAGTAAAACTAATCCAACAAGACCTATGCCTACCCACTTATTATTTATTATCTTTTTGACAAAAGGAATATGCTTAAAGGCAATACCTAATATGAATACCGGGAAAGCATAAATAAAGGGATTATACTCAAATGCTTTTACAAAATCAAACTGAAGTAAAGCAAACATAGCTCTTGACATTCCACAGCCTGGACAAGGAAAACCTATAGTAAGCTTAATAATACAATTTTGCCAACCAAAAGTATGCGTAATGAGTACATACAATCCAAAAAGACAAATTGGAATATTAAATTGAATAGAAAAATTGATTATGTTTTGAAAAGCTTTCTTCATATTCTCCTCCCTAATAAAAGCAAATTCACTTGCCAAACTGACAAGTGAATTCTTTTTTATGCTTCTAATTTCTTGTTAATAGAACTTTGTGCAATTGCCATACCAGCAATTGAAGTAACAAATATTCCTAGAATGAAATTAAGAATTGCATTATTTTCTCCTGTGTACTTATCTAGTTTAGAATAGAACTTCCAATACCAATAAAGGGTGTAAATACCACATGTTACTAAGCCTAAAAGAATTGCCAGAATATAATTCATTAATGGCTCATTGTCATCTACTTCATTGTTTAATGCCTCAGCAGTTACATAGAACCAATAAATTGAATAAATACCACAAGTAAATAGACCTAATAAAATAACTACAACAACATCTCTTTTTTGCATCTCTATAACCTCCACTTATATTTTACAACAATCTTATATAGAATACAACAAAATTCAAGAAAAACTATTCTTCTTTTAAGCTTCTCATCTTAGCATCATATTTCTTACGTTCAACAGTATCTAATATCTTCTTACGCAAACGAATTTTTTTAGGTGTAATTTCTACAAGCTCATCTTCATTGATAAATTCTAAACAAGCCTCTAGAGTTAATACTCTAGGTGTCTTTAAGACAACTGTCATATCCTTATTTGAAGAACGCGTGTTGGTTTGTTGTTTCGCTTTTACAACATTAACCGCAAGATCAAGATTTTTATTTGCCTCACCAACAATCATACCCTCATATATTTCTTCACCAGGAGCAATAAACATTATACCTCTGTCCTCTAAAGCACCAATGGAATATGCTGTAGATTGCCCTTGAGCCATAGAAACCAATACACCTGTTGTACGTTCAGCAATATAGATGGATTCTACTGGACGATAATCAATAAAGCTATGATTGATGATTCCATAACCTTTTGTAGCAGTCATAAAATCTGTATTAAAGCCAATTAGACCACGAGATGGGATAGTATAAACCAGTCTTGTTTGTGTCTCTGTATTTGTCATAGTTTCCATAGTACCATGACGATTTCCCATCATTTCTATTACAGATCCAGCAGATTCATTTGGCACATCAATTACACAATATTCATACGGTTCACAAGTCACTCCATCGATTTCCTTCATAATGACTTGAGGTCTTGATACCTGAAATTCATATCCTTCTCTACGCATCGTTTCTATTAAGATTCCTAAATGCAGTTCTCCACGTCCAGAAACCAACCACTCCTCTAGGGTTTCTAATCTTTTTACTCGTAAGGAAACATCCTTTTGGACCTCTCTAAATAATCGTTCTTCTATTTTGGTTGCTGTAACACTCTTTCCATCCTTACCACAAAATGGAGAGGTGTTTGTACCAAAGGTCATTTGAACAGTTGGCTCAGAAATATGAATTTTTTCTAATGGTTCCTCTTGCCCTTGTGTACAAATGGTTTCTCCAACAGAGATATCTCCTAGCCCAGAGATAGCAACAATCTCACCAGCAGATGCTTCTTTAATCTCTATACGATCTAATCCTAAGAAGCCATAAAGTTTTTGTACTCTAAAGGATTTGATAGAACCATCTAATCTGCAACAAGAAACAACCTCACCTGAATGAATTGTACCACGAGCAATTCTACCAATACCTATTCGCCCAACGAAATCAGTATAATCTAATAAAGCTGGCTGAAGCTGTAAAGGAGCATTCTTATCCATTGCTGGAGCTGGAATCTCTTTTATAATCATATCTAATAATGGCTCCATACCTTCTGTTTGAGTTGTGATATCACTAGATAAAGAACAAGTGTTATTAACAGCTGATGCAAAGCATACAGGAAAATCAAGTTCATCCTCATCACAGCCTAAATCGATAAATAATTCTAAAACCTCATCAATAACCTCAACAGGTCTTGCAGAAGGCTTATCTACTTTATTGATTACAACAATTGGTTTTAGATGGGCTTCAAACGCCTTCTTTAAAACGAATCTTGTTTGTGGCATAGTTCCTTCATAAGCATCTACAACTAAAACTACACCATCTACCATTTTCATGATACGTTCTACTTCACCTGAAAAGTCTGCATGTCCTGGTGTATCTAATATATTAATTTTTGTATCCTTATAGGTAATTGCTGTATTCTTCGCTAAAATGGTAATGCCTCTTTCTCTTTCCAAAGCATTAGAATCCATTACACGTTCTTCAACTACCTGATGCTCTTTAAATGTATGTGAGCTTTTTAATAGCTTATCTACTAATGTTGTTTTACCATGGTCAACATGGGCAATGATTGCTATATTTCTAATATCCATATTACTGCCTCCAAAACAGAATCTATTATAACAAAAAATAGAAAATATATCTATATAAAAGCGTTATTTATTTTTTGTAATCTTTAATAGGTAAAGCAAATGCATATAGCAAAGCATCCTGTTTTTCTTCATATAAGTTTTTTAGAAAACTTAAGTATTTTGTTACTGCACTCACATTTTTTTCTATCGATAACTCTAAAAGATGATTTAATGATGAAAGAATCAAAGGGTGTTTTAGATCGTTTATTTTATCTACATAAGGAATGCTATCTTTATTCTTCTTAATAAAACGATAAAAAGCGGAAACCAATACAGGTTTTCTTCTAGCTAAAGAAAGAGCATACTCCTTTCCTGAAAATAACTGATATATTTTCATTAACTCTAATCCAATTGCATATTCCCTTAAATCTAAAATTTCTTCATCAAAAGATTTATAGTGTTCTAATTCTTCAATGAGTTCTATTCTCCATAAAAAACGATGCTGATGTGAAGTGGCATTTGGAAAGTTTTTTAGATAGAGATTCTTCAAAGAATTTAGAGCCTTCGTATAATTTCCCCTCATATCAAATGAATCTAAAGCTTCTAAAGCGAGCTTTGTATATTTAGATTTCATTTTATCATCTACTGCTACTTCTAATAATTCATTTAAAAAAGAATTACTTTCTATATAATAGCTTTCTACAATTTTAGATATATCTACATATTTTCTATCTATTCCTTGACCAGAATAAATATCATATGAAAAACCATTTTTATTTACACTATTCACATCTAAAATACAATAAGCTAAAGTTGTAGAATTATACATACGATTTGCAGGATGACCTACAACATCATTACGAATATATTTTAATTCTCTTAGAACAGGATTCTTATTGATGTTAATAAAATTTTTACTTTTCGTTAAAGAAAAGGATAAAGCATATAAGGAGTCAACAGACACAAATAAGCTTTGAAGAAAAGCATATAATTTAAGGGCATTGAATTCATAAGAATTATCCTCTAAATCATAATAGCATTTTTGTATTTCATTTGTCGTTTCTAAAGCAGACAATGCAGCAAAAATCGGATAATTTTTATGACACTTATAATACTCAAAATCGAATTTTTCTATTTTTTCTTCATTTTCTAAAATTAAATCCGTAAGCATAGATACCCTCTTTTCTTAAAACTATTTTATATTCGTTAAATACCCTAATGACTCTTCAAAATGTACACCATACCAGTGCGTTTTAGCTTCATCTTCTGTGTTAGCAATGGCACGATATGTAAACTCACAAGCAATTTCAGCAGCTTTCTTATAGTCAAATCCCTTTACTACTGAACCGAAAAATGCACTTGCAAAGCAATCTCCTGTACCATGAAAGAAAACAGGCACTCGCTTAGTAAAGTAATAAGCTATTTTATCCTTAGTTCTATCATAGGTTAAAGCCCCAAGCTCGTTTGGATTAAAGCTCACTCCTGTTAAAACTACAGAAGCATCTATTTTATCACTCATTGTTTTCACAAGCTTTTCTAATTCTTCTTTATTATATTCCTTATAAGGAACATCGAGTAAAAAACAAAGCTCTGTTAAATTTGGAACAATGACATCTGCTTCTTTACAAAGCTCTAGCATGTGCTTTGGAAAATCACTAGAAAATCCTGGATAAAGCTTACCATGATCTGCCATACAAGGATCGACTACCTTCACAGCATTAGGCTTTGCAGTATGTTGCATTATATCCTTTATATAATCAATTTGCTTTGTTGAACCAATATAACCTGTATAGAACCCATCAAACTGAATTTTCTCATTTTCCCAGTGTTTTAAAATCTTTGGTAATTCTTCTGTTAAATCGCAAAAAGTAAATCCTTGAAATGCTGTATGGGTGGATAATACAGCAGTTGGAATAACAGCTGTTTCTATTCCAAAAGCTGAAATGATAGGTAACGCTACTGTTAGGGAGCATTGTCCAACACATGATATATCTTGAATTGTAAGAATTCTTTTCATTTTTCTTTCTCCTTATTTTGTAGTTAAATATAAATATAAAAGTTTCATTGTGTTTTCTATTGCCTCTAAATGTGTTCTTTCCATTCCATGGCTCGCATGAACACCTGGACCAATTAACGCACCAGCACAATCAACACCACTTCTCCAAGCGGCTCCAATGTCTGAACCATAGAATGGAAAAATATCAACAATATAATTCAATTTGTTCTCTTTAGCAATTTGAATTAATTTAGTTGTAAGTTCATAGCTGTATGGACCACCTGAATCCTTTGCACAAATCGATACTGCATATTCATTACCAGCTAAATCCTTACCTATACAACCCATATCTACTGTTACAAACTCATCAATATCACTATCTGTTGTTGCAGCTCCATGACCTACTTCTTCTTGATTGACAAAATATACAACAGTATCATAAGCAGGCAACAAATTTTTCTCTTTCAATTCTTTCAAAACGCCTAAAATTGCACAAACGCTTCCCTTATCATCAATAAAACGACTTTTTAAAAATCCGCTAGGTGTAAGCGTAGTTTTAGGGTCTATAAAAATATAATCTCCATTATCAATACCTAGTTTGACTACATCTTCCTTAGAGTTTACCTTTTCATCAATGCGAACAAGCATTGAATCCAAATCTCTAGGCTTACTCTTTGCATCTTCATATACATGAACTGAGGCACTACTGCAAAGAATTGTTCCAGTATAAACCTTACCATCTCTGGTCATAATTTTACAATATTCCCCATCTAATGTTGGAATAGATGGACCACCAACATTTGTAACTGCTAGTGTGCCATCTCCTCGTATAGAGCGTACCATTAAACCTAAAGTATCCACATGGGCACTTGTAGCTCTCTTTTTAGAATGATCCTTTCCTTCTATAAATAGTTTAACATTCCCTTTATTTGTAAGTGTTGCATCATAACCTAATTCTTTTAATAAATCTAATAGTAACATATTTACATTTTTACTAAAACCCGTTGGAGAATCACATAAAAATAATTTTAAAGCAATTTCCTTTATATATTCTATATTCATAACAATTCCTCTTTTCTCTTTATTAATTATATTCTTTTTCAAAAAAGAAAAAAAGTACTTGTTTTTCATTTGTTAAGTATGATATAATAATCAAGCGTTAGATAATGGTTCGGTGGTGTAGTGGTTAACATGCTAGTCTGTCACACTGGAGATCGCGGGTTCAAGTCCCGTCCGAACCGCCATTTCTATATGCACCCATAGATCAATTGGATAGATCGTTTGACTACGGATCAAAAGGTTAGGGGTTCGAATCCTCTTGGGTGCGCCATTTAAAATTTGATATTTCGGTCTATTTTGGGTTTTTAGCCTAGAGGAGTCCGATGTATTATAGGGTAAATAATGTCGGTTATTTACCTTTTTTTTATTGCTTTTAGAATGTCATTCTTTATCTTAGTTTGTTGTTGGTGTAGGTATCTAGCTGTAGTTGTATATTGTGTATGTCCTAGTACTTTCATAATGCTATCAAGGTTTACATTTTCCTCTATTAATTTAGTAGCAAATGTATGCCTCCATTTATGGGGACTTATTGAATTTTCAATATTTAGTGTTTGTTTGATCTGGGATATAAAATCATATACGCTGTCTACATTCATCTGAGTATCTTTTTTGGTTATAAAAAGGTATTCACATTTCTTACTATGATAAGATAAATATTTTAACATATATTTTTTAGTCACTTCTTGAAAATATACAAATCTAGTTTTAATTGTTTTAGTAAAATCAAGATAAATTGTATTTTCTTCGATATTAATATTTTTCCATTTGACGTGTACAAGTTCATTAATTCGTACTCCGGTATCATTTAGTAGGAGTATTGCTAAAGTGTTTCTAATGTTGTAAAAGTTTTCTTTTAGGTTAAATAAATAATCAAATATACGATTTAAAATTAGTTTTTTAATAATGATGATCATTACATTATCTTCTTTTAGTTTCTTTATTCCTGCTAGAGGGTTTGACTGTATAAAACCTAGTTCAACATTTGTTTTAAAGATACTTTTTAAAAGGTCACATACTTTATTGATAGTGTTGTTTTTATATCTACTATTTTTAAGTATTAAAATTAGTTTATTGTATATGACTTTGTTTATATCTGATAAGTTATTAACTCCTATAGCTGATAGAGTTTCTTTTAATAATTTGAATTTCTTATTGTAGTAAGATATTGTACTTTCACGACATGTACACTTTGCTTTTTGGATAAAGTTTTGATATGCGATATTAATATCCATATTGTTTTTGTTTACTTGATTTTGAATTAAATTACCTAGTGCGTTTAATATTTCTTGATTTTCCATTGTATAACCTCTTTTCATTGTTTTAAGAGATTATATAAAAATACTCTGTAAGATAATTGCCTTTTACAAAAATTTATTAATATCAACTCCTTTCAAGTTGTTTGCTGCAGCTGGTGGCTTGCTTTAGTTAAAACTATCATACCTAGTAGTTTTAACCCACCAGCTGCAGCAAACAAGAATTTAACAAAAAAGTAGTGTAAATATTTTTTCACTAGTTTTTGTGTATGACATGATTATTAAGATTGGTTTATTTTGGGTTTTTAATGCTTTATTGATTATTTATTGTATTTTTATTTATAAATGCTTTATAGTGTTGGTTTTTGTACTTTAATTTAGTGTTTATTGTTTTGGTATTTCATTGTCACAATTATTTTATTTATTTAATTGTTATTGATTTCTTTATTTGGGTTTTGGTTGTTGTTTGACCTGGAATATTGTTTTATTTTATTTGATTATAAATAATAGTTTAATCATATAAAATTTTTATTTATTTAATTATTAATTGTTGTTTGTGGCTTGAAATAAAAGTTTATAATAATTTGCTATATCGAATTCAGTCAGCCCTACCCCCGATGCGCCCCTTTCTCAAAAGTAGAAAACCCTAAAATAAAATATACTACCAACTTAGCGAATTTAAAAAAAGTAAAATTTAAGAAAAGGAAGTAAAAAAGGGCAGCAGCCCCTCAAATTGATGATTGGCTCGGCAGAGCATAGAAACCCCACAAACACCAATAGAACTAACAATTAGAACGACAAAACCCTCAAAGATAGAAGAGTAAAAAAATAGGTAAATAAACATTTTTTAATTATTATTTTAAAAAAATAAAATAAGACTCTCTTCTATAAAAATAATGATTTAAAAATGTTTATTCTCAAGGCTCCCGTAGAGCCTTGCTCTTATGGACCACAAGCAGAGATAAAACCCTATACGAAGAAAGAAAGTATACAGGGGCGCACTGGGGGTGGGGCTGACTGGGTGTAGATATGGTAAGTTGTTATAAATGTTCATCTATCTTTTGTAAAAGCAAACAAACAACAATAGATTTTAAAAATCAACATTTAAAATTTTATAGCTGCCGATTTACCTTTTTACTTTGTGTTTATTAATTTTACTATTAAATATATTGCCATGTATATTATTGAACCATATACAATTATGAACAGAAATATTTCTGCCCATTTTAATTTTGTTTCATATATTACGTTAACTATATAATCATTTTCATTTTTTATGTTTGTTGATATTGCTTTGACTGTCTTACTATAAAATAATCTATTTTCGCAGTATTCTTCTATTTTTTCTTGTATTTCTTCTTTGTCTGTATTTTGTAGATCAAATTTTAAAATTTTGCATTTTGTACTTAGTTTCATTTTTTTATTTTCCCTTTTCTTTTAATAATTCGTTGTAGCTGCAGTTTAATACTTGAGTTAATTTTTCTAATAATTCAAAAGAAATAGTTTTGCTTTCTCCTTGCTCATAGTGTCTATATGTTTTGAGTGGTATTTTAAGCAAGTTGCTTAATTGTTGTTGTGTTAGATTGCTTTTAATTCTTAGTTCTTTTAAATTTTCTCTAAAATTCATAATTTTACCTCACTTTTTTATTGACAATACTCAAATTTTGAGTATAATTATTTTAGGTACCCTAAATTTGGGTACTTGTTTAAAGCAAAAAATAGGCTTTCGTTGAAAAAGCGTACTTCTGCCATATAAAAATAATGTCGCAATTACTATTGTATCAAAGAAGTTGTTAAAAATCAATGTATGTAAGTCCTAGAACAAAAATTAATAGGTTTCCCTTTGGCTATTACATAGTTAGCTGATAGGCCTTAAGAGGAGAAAGGAAAAATCTATGTATGTATTGGAATTAAAGACAGGTATTGCAAGTGAAGAGAAAGGCGGTGGAGAATACAAGTATATTTCTATTGGTGTAGTTATTAATGATGAAATAAAGGAAATTGATAAGTTTTTCTTTGATAAAAAGAAACCTTCAGATTTATCATTGGTAGAGTTATCTCAATTAGAAAATGGCAAAAATTTCCATTTTGATGCCGAGTTAAAAACTGAAGTATCCAAGAAAAAGACTGAGTATACTTATTTGAGTATTAAAGTTCCACTAGATGGGGAAATGGTAGAAGTTTCTAGACATTTCTTTAAGTCTGACTCTGCTATTAAATTAATTGCTAAGTCTGAAAAACAATATCCTACTGCTTCAGCTGATAAGAAATAATATGGCTAGATTTATTTTAAATGCTGTAGTTAAGCAACAACTAGCGGTTGCTTATCTTATGGTACAAAAATACGATCCTGATATTTCTATAGAAGATTTTGGCAAGTTGTATGCTGATACTTTAAAGAATAAAAAGGCTGAAATTCAAATTGTTATTAAAAAATTAAGTGTAAAGGGGTAATATGACATGGCTTATGTATTTATTATTTTGTTAGTTTTATTTTGTGTTTATGAGTCTTATTCTCTTGTTGTGAGTATTCGTAAGAAGAGAAAAGAAAATAAAGAGGATAAGGGTTTGAAAGCCCTAGTTGAGCAAGGTATAGCTGATGGTTCTCTTTTTGAGAAAGATGGTAAGTTATATATTGTTGATACTGAAGAAAATTCACAAGAAATTTTAGAGGAAGGAGAAAAGCAAGAATAACTTTTAATTAAATCAATTAAAGGCTCTTGTCGTGATGATAATGGCTAATGTATTAAAGGAAATTATTGAACTACTTGTAGGCGGTATTTCTGGAATGGCAAAAGGTTTAGCGTCTGGTATTAATGAATACGTATCAGATCTATTTATTGCTACTGGAGAGGCTGGCGCTATGGGTCTATCTACCTTTGGTGGAATGGTAGCAATTTTTGGCGGTATTGCCCTTGCAGTGGGTATTACACGTCGTATATTCAACTGGCTAATTACTTTAGGCGGTCGAAATTAATTACCATTATTGAGGGTGTATTTTCTATATACCCTCAATTTTCTTTAAGGTAGGTGGTTATATGTGGATATGGTTATTAATTTTAGCTGCTTTATTAATTGGCTATTTTGTTTTATATAAGAAGTTTGCAACATTGCCCGATAATTCTATTGTAATGGTTAATGGTGGTTTAGGTGCTGGTAAAAGTTTGTTTACTATTGGTGGTGGTGTTCGCGAGTATAAAAGGCGCTTAAGGAGTTGGAAGATATCTAAAGTGTTATTTGCTTGGAAGAAGTTTGAAAAGCCCGTTATATGCTCGAATATACCGCTTAAAATGGATTATGTGCCTTTGACTAAAGATATATTAGAACGTAAAGTAAGATTGCCTTATGGTAGTGTAGTAGTAATTGATGAGTTTAGTTTAGTTGCTGACTCCATGTCATATAAAGAAATCAATAATACTACTTTAATGTTATTCATTAAGCTGTTTAGACAAGAGACTAGGGGTGGCATTATGTTTGTAAATACACAGGCTTTATCTGATTGTCATTATGCTATGAAAAGGTGCGTAAATTCTTATATTTGGATATTTAAACGTGTAAGGATATTTTTCTTACTTCTATTTAAGATACGTGTATTTACTATTAATGATGAGTCTACGTTAAATGTTGTCGATGACGTTGAAGATACTAGATGGTATTTTTTAACTAAAAAGGTATTTAAACTTTATGATACGCATTGTTTTTCAGGTCTTACTGATAATTTACCTGTTGCAGATCAAGTTATTAATGGTAAGCAATTAGAAGATTTAAAGATACATAATTACAAAGATATTGCTAGTTATGTAGATTATGAAAGCGAGGTTGGTTCAAATGAAAAAAAGAAAAGAAAATAAAAGGATATGTCCATCTGAATTCATTAAAGATATGACTGTAGGTTTTTTGTATGCATTGCCTATAATTTGCCTGGTGTTGTCTGCCTTTAGAGTTGGTTTATCTGAAAAAGATTTGTATGTTGAGTATACTTCATTATTTAATTTTAATTTGATATATGATACGTTTATTCAAATTCTATCTAAGTTTGGTGTAGCTGTTGGTGGTACTAATCTTTATATTTGTTTAAGTGTGTTTAGTTGGTTTGTATTTGTTGGTCTTATGGACTGCGTTTATGACGTATTCGATTTCTTGATTTCAATGTTTCAATCTTTTATTCATAAAGGTTATTAGAGAGGGGTGTATTTATGAAACGTAAAAGAGAAAAAATCTACAAAGTATTAGCTTATAAGTATGCTTATCGTGGTAATGGTAAAGTTTTGGTTTTGGGTTCTATAAAATATTGTGTTGTTGTTGATAAAATAGAATTATTGACTTATATTGATATTTTAAAAGAGCAATTTTCAATTGATAGGGTTTCTATTCATAGAGTCAATCCATCTAAAATTGTTAGTATTGGGGAGTGGGTATTATGAAAAAAATAATTGTGACATGTATATTATTTGCTAGTTTGTTTTTAGGTGTATGCTTTGGTTTTAAATCTAATGCTTATACTTTAGACGATAACGGCAATTTAATATCTGATAATGTTTTAAGTATTAAAGATGGTACTTATGGTTCTAGTACTGCTATGGCAGAGGTCAAAAATGGTGTTATTTATTTATATAAAACTTCTACTTATAATATAAATATTTTTATACCTTTGAATGTTCCTGTAAGAGCAAATACTACTTATTCTTTCTTGGCTTTTGAAAATTATACTGGCTTTCAGTTTTTTCTAACTGCTGGTTTGAATGATTATACTAACAGAATTAGGGTTGATTATGGTGCTACATTTTCTGTAAATTATAATATTACTTATATTCAAATTTATATGACCGAGAGTGGTCGTTTTTCTGATTTTGAGTTAAGACCTATGCTTAATGAGGGGTCTACTGCTAAACCTTATGAGCCATATGGGATTTGGTATTCTGATGAGTGGGTTGAAAATGCAAGTAATAATGCTTATCAAAATGGATATGATATAGGTTATGCCGATGGTAAAAATGAATATTATCAACAATTTTCTGATATTTTTATTAATTCTACTTTAATTGTTTCTTATTCTACTTCTACAGGAGATAAAATCGCTTATCAAGGTGGGGTTATTTCTGATACTATTAACGAGAATATTATTAATTTAGGATATTATCAAGATAAGGTTTCTTATACTGAGGTTATTCCTGCTAATGCTACTAGATTAGATATTTATTTTAATAATGCTAATGGTATTTTGCTGCAGCAAGACTCTATTTATTTGAATATATATGATGGTCAATATATGACCGAAAATGGTCGTATTGCTTTTAATCTTGGTTATAATAGTGGCAATAATGGTATTGGTGTTATTGATGGATCATATTTAAAATTGGTTAGTGGTTCTTCTACTGGTTTAGGTCGTTGGGTTTTAACTGTGCCTGATGGTTTGTCTAATGCTTATATGACTCAATTATTAATTATTGGTTTTAATACTTCATCTGACATGTATATTGATGATTTGATTATTACTAATAATAGTTTACAAGTTGGTTATGGTCAAGGTTTCAATGCTGGTTATACTTCTGGTTTAGAAAATGGAAAAGAACAAGGTTATAATAACGGCTTTAATGATGGAATAGAACAAGGAAAAAATGAGGGATATCAAAGTGGTTATAATCAAGGTTATACTGATGGTAGCGGTAGTGATAATACATTAGTTGGTATGATGTTTGCTATTGTTGACGCTCCATTTCAAATTTTAAAAGATAGTATGAACTTTAATTTTTTAGGTGTTAATATAGCTGATTTTATTTTCTCTTTTATTACTCTTATACTTGTTTTAAAAATTTTCCATATCTTTTTTTAGGGGGTGTCTTTTATGTCTGAGAAAAATGAGGTTATTATCGCTCCTACTGAATTAGTTACTACTCAACGTACTTATATTGACCCACCAAAAAAAGAGAAAATAAAAAAAATGCGTATTAGATCTAAACGTGGTTTTAGTTTATTTCAACGCTCTAATGCTGGTAAAGGTATTGCTTTTTCTTTGAAGTATGAGGGGTCTTTTATTAGGTCTTGTTCATCTATTTTTACTCTTTCTCTTGCTTTTATGCTTTTATTTTCTTTGCTTTCTCCTAATAGTGATTTTACATTTAAAGGTGTTTTAACTTTACTAAGTAATGTTAGATTTTCTAATAATTGGCTTGCTTCTTTTCAAGACGTTGTAAATGTTTGGAAAAAATTTTCTGCTTTTAATGTTTCTTTACCTGGAGATGGTTGGAATATCGTTTTAATTTTCGGTGAGTTTTGGAAGTTTATTGCTACTTGTGTTGAACTTGCTTTTAATGTTGCGAAGTCACTTTTTACATTGTTTATTGATTTTGTTAATAATATAGTTGTAGTTTTGAAGTTTTTAGCTGCTTTAGGTGCCGCTTTATAGTTTAAACCGACACTATAAAGGATAAGTATTACCCTTTATAGTGTCGGTTGTGTTGTGGTGCAGTTTAATTTTATAGATTTTGAGGTTTATTATGGCTCGATATAGAGGTTATGTTTTGACTATTCCATATAGTTATAATGGTAAACGTATTAAGTTTAAATACATTGTGAATAGTCTTTTAAAGTATAGTTATTTTGTTTTCTCATTAGAGAAAGGTTTAGATACTGGATATAAACATTATCAGTTGTATTTAGAAAATGACAATCCAATATCATTTAGTACAATTAAAAATATTTTCCCTTATGCTCACATTGAGGCTAGAGAGGGTACAAAGCAACAAGCATATGAGTATTGTACTAAGTCTGAAACACATTATAAAGGTCCTTGGGAGTTTGGAGAAAGACCTAATTTTGAGGAAGAGTCTACTACTCCTAGGTCTAAAAGAGAACGTATGATGCAGGACGTATTAGAGGGGAAATCTGATAAAGTTTTGATGGTCACTTATCCTACTATCTTTTCTAAGAAGTTAGTTGATGAATGGCGGTCTATAGCTGGTATCAATTTATATCAAGATAATAGGAATGTTATATGTACTTATATATTTGGTTCTACTGGTGTAGGTAAGTCTAGTTATGTAAGGCGTAAATATTCTGCTGATCAAATTTATGTTGTGTCTGATTATGAGCGTGCTCCATTTGATAATTACAATGGGCAAAAGGTAATTGTATTTGAGGAGTACAGATCAAATTTTCCGCTTAGTTTGTTTCTGCAGTATTTGGATATATACCCTTTGCTATTGCCTGCTAGATATTCTAATAAGCAAGCGTTATACGATAGTGTTTATATTATATCAAATTGGAGTTTAGAACAACAATATCCTAACTGCAATATGGAAGATAGGTTAGCGTTGTATAGGCGTATTAAGTATCGAATAGATATAACTAAAGATTATTGCTATAGAAAGGAATATAAGGACTTGCACTATGTAGGCGATGAATGGTGTTATAATCCATTAGGCAAAGTATATCAAGAAAATAGTTTGACATGTCCTATAGAACTTTCTACATATTTTGAGGAAGAATGATTATGATAGATTTTTTATATGGTATGTTTGTAGAGGATGATGGAGAAAATTTAAGATTAAATGAATTAGGTACAATTTTTGCTTTCTTTTTGGCTGGTGGTTTATTTTTAAATTTATTTGTTATTATTTTTTTCCTTTATGGTTTCCTATTTATAAATTGTATAAGTTTATTAAATTTCGTTTTAAGGAGTGATAAAAATATGATAGGTTTTAGATTTCATAGAGGTAGTTTAAAAGACGCTATGGAAACATATGAAGAGTTTAAGTCTTTAGAAGATTTATATAAAGAGTTGGCTTGTTGGTGTAAAGATAATTTGCATAAAGATTTAGATTTTCTTGATTTTTATGTTAATTTATATGGCAATACTTTATTATCTAATCCTTTAGGTGAAGATAGTAGGATATCTTGGACTAATACTTTTATTGTAGGTGCTAATAAAATTGGTGTTTTAGGTTTTATGACTATTTTAGCTGATAAAAAAGAAGATTTTTCAAAAGGTAGGGCTAATTGGTAATGGATTATGATTTATTTCAAATAGTTTCAGAGCGTGTCATGGCTACTTTTCCTAATTTAGTTGTCTTTGATAATGATAATAAAACTTTAAATGAAACTGGCAAAAGAATAGCTGTTCTTTTAACCTTTGATTTAATTCTTGAAACTATTAAATTTGTTTTTGATAATTTTAATGAGGTGCGGCAAAAATGAAGTATGATAGTGCTTTTGATTTAATTAATACTGATTTTATAATTTTAATTTCGTTTATGATTATTTGTTTTGGTTTTGATATACCTAGTTTTTACTTTATAGCTCCATTAAATTGTATTACAAATTGTACGTATAAATAAGAGGTGTAAAAACCTCTTTTTTTTATTATTTTTTTATAAAGGCAAAAATCTTTCCTAAGTTTGTGTTATCTTATAGTTGAGGTGGTAGAATGAAATCATATAATATACTTAATTTGTATGTTGATTTTGTAAAGGCAATTAAATAGAGTAAATTTATATAATCGTGAATTATTTACTAGTTGGGGAGTTCGAATCCTCTTGGGTGCGCCAGATTTGAAACTTAAAGAGACTAAAAAGAGTCTCTTTTTTCATTGTAAAATAAGCTATAAAAATATAAAACGAAGTTTAAGCAACTTCGTTTTTTTCTTGAGTAGATAAATCATTATCATTTCCATCAAATACCACATTTTCAATATAAGCACTTTTTCTGTTATGCATTTGTAAAGACCAAGCCAATGATAAAATAAAGGCAGCACCTACAAAAAGTCCTTCTTTTAAAACTAAGCCTGTAATCGCGAGTGCCAACAAACCAAGCATTTCTATAACCATTTCCAAGCAATGGTCTTTGTCCCATTTCTTACTAAAATACTTCATACGTTCTTGAGTTGTAAAGCTACTCTTACTTAAAGTCGTCTTTAAATTCTCTTCCGCCTTTTCTTTATAATCTTCTGCCGTCAACTTTTTTGCAGATAGAATTTCGTTGATAGAAATATTATACTTTTTACTTAACTCAAGTAGAATATCAATTGGAGGGAAATAATCTCCATTTTCCCAACGAGACACAGTTTTATTAGTAACTCCTAATTCCTCACCAAGCTGTTCCTGAGTCAATCCATATTCATGTCTAAGTTCGGCTAAGAACTTACCTATTTCTTTCATATCCATAATATACTACTCCTTTATCTAGAGTTTAACAAAAAAAATAATTTTTGTATTCCCCATAAAACGCGAATTAACAAAAAATTTATTTTTATATATAAAACTATAAATGCATCACTTACCTTTATTCCATTCAGAATAAAATATCATAGCATATTCATCCATATCAATGACTCCATCTTCAGATATAAAATAATCATTATCTATATTTTGAAATAATACATTGCCATTCTCTTTGAAATAAATATACACATTTTTTTTGCTAAAGCTCATCTTCACACCAAAGGACATATAAAACTCAATCATATCTTCTTTGGATAATTCTTTAAGGTACTTGAATTTAATTGTTTTTAATGGGGTATACGCTTGTTTAATCTTATCATGAGAATCTAAGTGCCATGGAGAACTAGAAGCCCAATATTGAAATGCCCCTTCCATTTCATTTGGAAGAACATTCCTATATTTATAACTATGATTTGCATCAATTATTGAAGCTAAGGAGTGTACATACTCATCCTCATTATATTCAACTCTTTGGCTACATGAAGTCACTAAACATAACAACAAACCTATGAAAATAAATAATAACTTTTTCATATATATTCTCCCTATGCTATAATTCTAATTTCATTATATGCTTATTGATTGCTTTTGTCAATGTTATCGGTTAACCATACAGTTTTCTAACTTTAAATAGTTACCCTAGATAAAATATAAATCTCACTTCTCTTATATTCATTCTAACATAGAAAATAAGGAAATCCTATTTTTTTCTTTGTACCCAAGAGACTATAAGGGCTTTCAATCTAAGTGGTAAAAAAATACTTAAGAAAATATAAATTCGATTGATAACTCCATTTTTTATAATAAGCTTATTATGCATTGCTTTTTTGTAGATAATCTTAGCTAAAGCTTTAGGACTAGCTAAGGGCATCCTTTTTAATAAATAGCTATACTTCAAATCTGCACAGGCTTTTGGGTAAAACTCTGTTGGAATCACTCCTGGACATACTACAGATACATCTACATTATAAGGTTTTAACTCCTTAGCTAAAGCTATAGAAAAAGATAATATATAAGCCTTAGAAGCATAATAAGTCGCCATATAAGGGCCAGGAAAGAATGCTGAAATAGAAGCTATATTAATAATTCTTCCCTGTCCTTCCTTCTTCATTTTATTACCAAAATAATGACAAAGCTCTACTACCGCATGCAAATTAACCTCTAGCAATTCCTTATGATCTTCTAGATTACGATCTAAAAAATCACCATATACCCCTAATCCTGCAACATTACACAAAATATCTATTTGCAACTGCTTTTCAATTATTTGTTCATAGATTGTTTTACTAGCATTTGGTAAAGATAAATCACTTAGAATGAAGTCAATTTGAATTGGATACTCTTTTTGTAATTCAGCTTTTAAATTTAAAAGCTTTACTTCATTTCTTCCCGCAAGGATCAAATTGTATTGATGATGTGCAAATACCTTGCATAACTCACTGCCAATGCCACCAGTGGCACCTGTAATTAAAACTGTTCTCAATAAAATCACCATTACTAGTTTTGCCCAAAAAGAAAATGCCAAGCAAAAACTTGGCATTTTTATATTAATTATTTTTTAGTATCCTTTACTACTTCTGCAACACCGGCAATAGTTGAAGCTAAATTTTGCATTTCAGATGGAATGATAATCTTAGTTGACTGTCCATCAGCAACCTTCTCTAAAGATTCAAAAGACTTAATTGCAAGAACTTCTTTAGTTAAGCCAGCATCTACTAACATCTTATAACCATCAGCTTGAGCTTGACGAGTAAGTCTTACACCTTCAGCCTCAGCTGTTCTAACCTTTAAAATAGACTCTGCTTCAGCTTCTGCCTTTTTAATCATAGCTTCTTTTTCAGCATCTGCACGTAAGATTTGAGATTCCTTTTCACCTTCAGCTTGAAGAATCTTACTTCTCTTTTCACCTTCAGCAAGCAAAATCTTTTCACGACGCTCACGTTCAGCACGCATCTGACGCTCCATGGCATCTCTAATATCCTTAGGAGGTAAGATATTCTTAACCTCAACACGGTTTACCTTAATTCCCCAAGGGTCAGTAGCTTCATCAAGAATAGAACGCATCTTTGTGTTAATAATATCACGAGAGGTTAAGGTCTCATCTAAATCTAGTTCACCAATGATATTACGTAATGTAGTTGAAGATAAGTTCTCTAATGCAGCGATTGGATTTTCTACACCATAAGAATATAGCTTAGGGTCTGTAATTTGGAAAAATACAACCGTATCAATTTGCATTGTAACATTATCCTTTGTGATAACTGGCTGTGGATCAAAATCACTTACCTGCTCCTTCATAGATACAACCTGTGCAATACGATCAATAAATGGTACTAAAAAGTGAAATCCTACAGACCAGGTTGCGTGATATGCGCCTAATCTTTCAATAATTAACTTTTGTGTCTGACGCACAATCTTAATTCTTGTAATTAATAATATGATAATAACAACTAAAACAACACTTAAAACAATAGCAACAATAACTCCAGTTTTCATTATACATCTTCCTTTCTTATTCGTTTATTTTTCTAACTATAACTTTATTTCCTTTTAATGTTACAATTTCAACAATTTCATCTTTTTTAATAGTTTCAGTTTCTTCTTCCATTAAGCTTGCATGATAAATGATATCATGAATCTTAACTTCTCCATTTTCAAATTTTGAAATGTCAGAAATAACCTTCACTCTTTTTCCTACAAATTCATCTACATTCGTATATCTTGTAGCATTGAATAATAATTTCTTGGCAAATGGTCTTGTCAATCCTAAAGCAAGGAAAGATACTACCGCAAATACTACAATTTCAATGTACCAAGGAATTTGAGGAATTGCAGATAAAATTAGAGCGATTATAGAGCCTAGTGAAAACCATACTGCAACTAAATCCTGTGTGATTGATTCAATAGCCAAGGTTACGATAAATACACCTAGCCAAACCCAAACCATATATTCCATTAGGACACCTCTCCTTTCATATCTATTATTATAACCTGCTTTACATCATCATAACACGCTTTAAATCTTTTAAATTCCTTTTTAGCTATGCTTAAATTAAAAATGTTCGATAAATATTCGATTAATGGTCTTGAACAAATGCGAGCATACGTTTTAGAAATAGATACAGGTATTAAAGAAGACTCTTTTAGTTCTCCGCTTAAAGCATAATCCTTATTTACGATGTAAACATGAATTGCACGATTTTCTTTATCCACTGCTACTCTTACACGATATGCATCTTTAAAATATTTTAGAAGTGTCTTGTTCAAAGTAATATGACTATCATATATACTTGCAAATCCATTAGAATCATCATATTCAAAAAATTCTAGCATCTTTATTTACCTCCTTTGCTATTATTATATACCATCATTAATAAAAATTCAACAAAATTCATAAAAAATTTTAAAAAATTATTTTGATGTGTTTTGACAAGATAACATATTTTGAATATCTTGTCTTGCTCTATTTATGATTTCAATCTTTGTATTCTCATTTAATATTGCTGGAAAACATTCTTGATAGATTTTATAAAGCCTTAGTCCATCTTCTTTACTATATTTCCAGCGTAAATCATATCCTTGTTCTTCTGCCTCGTGCATTACAGCCAAGCCATCGGCATTTATTATTTTAATAATATCATCTATATAACTATCGTTTTCTTCCCAAAGAATTCCATTGATTAAGAGATAATCATTTGTTGTGTAGAATCGGATTGAATTTTTTTGTTCATCTGTCATTTTATAGCCTCCACATATTTTCTTTTCATTTTTTAAAAAAAACACTACTTTATTCCGTTTAATAAAGTAGTGTTTTTCTAGCATTTTAAACTATAAGATCATCCAATAGTTTACTTGCTATTAATGTCTAAGTGAATTCTTTTTCCTTCTTTTGAAGCACCTGCATAAAGGATAGTACGGATTGCTCTAGCAACATAGCCGTCCTTGCCAATTACTCTACCAAAATCTGCCGGATTAACCTTTACCTGATACTCAAGATTTTCTTCATCATCGTTAACTCTTGTGACTTCAACATCTTCAGGATAAGCTACCAAAGGAAGAATTAAACTCTTAATTAACTCTTCAAACTTTATCATAGTCCCAC
>JAIDZC010000043.1 GCA_029057785.1 Anaeroplasmataceae bacterium | reverse complement strand
ACCAATCTTCTCATAATAACAATTATCATCACCTTTAAAGATGTATGATTGATTCTTATCTTTTTTTATTTTGCCTTCAGCAATCAATTTATTCTTCTCTTCATAAATCCTTTTGACTAATTCGCTAGCTGGTTCATCATTAGGATTTTGCTTTACTAGTTTTCCTTGAATGGCTAGTTGAAGAATTGATTTTCTTAATTCCTCTGCTTTTAAATTTTTAATTGTCTTCATCCAATAATTCCAAAATTTTTGCTAGCGTTTTTTCCATTTCGATATTGTAAGAATCTCTTTTTTCTTTAAATTGCTTTATCAATTCTTTGGGTTCTAAGATATCTTCTTCTGCGTGAGGATACCCACACAAATCTAAATTACAATTAGATTCTAATAATTGATTTGCTGTATATTTTTTTGCTTTAGGAAAATCATCAACAATTATTTTTTCTCTATTATTCCACCATTCTACAACTGGGTCAAAATGAGTAAATTGAATTGGTTTGGTTTTGGAAAAGTTTTTATATCCTTCTGGCATATCCATTCTATAGAACCATATTTCTTCTGTCGGATGAGAATTATCGAAGAATAATATATTTGTAGTTATTGAAGTGTAGGGTGCAAAAACACTATGTGGTAATCTTATAATTGTATGAAGATTAAAATCTTTAATCAGCATTGTTTTTAATGATAATTTGGCTTTATCTGTACCAAACAAAAAACCATCTGGCAATACTACTGCAGCTCTACCATTTTTCTTTAACCGATACATTATAACTGCCATAAATAAATCTGCAGTTTCACTTGATGCAATATCATCTGGAAAATGACTTTTAACAGAAGATTTTTCACTTCCGCCATATGGTGGGTTCATTAATATAACATCAAATTTATCCTCTTCTGTATAGTCTAAAACATCTTTTAACAAAGAATTATCATGATGAATACTTGGTGCATCAATGCCATGTAGTAACATATTTGTAACACAAAGCATATACGGAAATTGCTTTTTCTCTATACCATAAATTGAATTTTGCAATGCTTGTTGTGCTTCAACTGAATTTACCTTTTTTTCTAGTTCTTTGATCCAACTGGTAATAAATCCACCAGTACCACAAGCAAAATCTGCCATTTTTTCTCCTACATTAGGCGAAATCATTTTTGCCATAAAATCTGTAACAGCTCGTGGTGTATAAAATTCACCTGATGATCCAGCACTTTGTAGTTCTTTTAAAATAGTTTCATATATTTCTCCAAAAGCATGAATTTCATTATAATCGCCCAAATCAATGGAATCTATGACGTTTATTACTTGTCTAAGTAATGTGCCATCTTTCATATATTGATTAGCATCTTCAAACATTGTTTTTACAATGGATTTTTTTATTGGTGTTTCTGAATTAACTTCTAAATTTTTTAATTTCGGAAACAATCCGTTATTAACAAAATCTAAAAGTGTATCTCCAGTCATTCCTTTTCCATCGTCATTATGTGCCCAATTACACCATCTTAATTCTTCAGGAATAATTGATTTATAATTGCCATCATCAATTACCCAATCCTGCTCTTTTGAATCATATACTTTTAGAAATAACATCCAAGAAATTTGTTCTATTCGCTGAGCATCACCATTAATTCCCGAATCATTTCGCATGATATCTCGTAAACTTTTTATAAAATTAGACATGTTAGACATGTTATGCTACCCCCATATAAATCTGTTTTTCTAAATCGTTAATCGCATTAAAATATCCTTCTTTACCACCAAAAAGATTAACAATTCTTGATGGTGTTCCAAATTTTTTAATAGGATCAAGTCTCAATATATCAGTACTTTCTATATCATAAATTCCAGAATCCATATATTTATTTAATATGGCTTCTAATACTTCTCTTGCAGCACCACTATATTTACTAAAGAAATCTTTTTTAACAACATTATTTGCTCTTTCTTTTCGCGTTAAAGGTTTTTGATTAAACGCTATATGACAAATAAAATCAAAATCATCTACATCCTCCATTTTTTGTTCTTGTTTTATTTTTTCTAAATCAATGCCTCTTTTGTATAAAAGATTTCTAATTGTTTCTTTCTTTTGCTGTGTTGTCCATTCAAAAATAAAATTATCCAATGAAGCATATTCACCAATAATATTCGTTTTAGTATAATCAATTATGCCCTCTGTTTTCAACAATTTTCCATTTGAATCATAAACAGATACAACTCTATTGATGATAGTCACAGGACAACCATTTGAATCAACAAAAGGCGTTTCATTTTTTGGGGGTACTCCAGTTGGGCCAGAAGTTTTCTTTTGAAATTTTCTATTCGGATCAAATCCGTTATCTATTTCAATTGGACCATCCCAATCTGGATCAGCAAATAAACCAGTAACTCCTCTAAAATCCATAATTGTAAATGACATTTTTCCTTCTTTTTCTCTAAGTCTAGTACCACGACCAATCATTTGTTTAAAATCAGTCATTGAATTTATCATTTGATCTATAACAATGAGTTTTGTCATTTTACAGTCAACACCTGTTGATAATAGTTTAGAAGTTGTTGCAATCACAGGATAAGGAGAGGTAACAGAAATAAAATGTTTTAGTTTACTTTTTCCAATAATATCACTACCTGTAATTCTAACAACATATTCTGGATTAAATTTTGTCAAATCAGCATTCAAATTATTTAATGCATTTCGCATCCTTAAAGCAGCATCCTCAGTTGGGCAAAATACTATAGTTTTTTGCAATCTATCTGTAGCCTTAAGATATTCTGTAATTTCCTTAGCCACCTGATTAATTCTATCTTCTATAATAATACTATAATCATAATCTCTATTGTTATAAATTCTATCCTCTATAATATTTCCGTAGATGTCACATTGCCCTTTTTTAGGACGCCATCCATCACCAATATCTGTAGTTATTTTTATGACTTTAAAAGGAGCTAAAAAACCATCATCTATTCCATTTTTCAAGCTATAAGTAAATATTGGTTCTCCAAAATAATCTATATTGGAAATATACTTAGTTTCTTTAGGAGTTGCAGTCATACCGATTTGTGTGGCAAAATTAAAATATTCTAGTATTTTTCGCCAATTGCTATCTTTTTTTGCAGATCCTCTATGACATTCATCTACAATAATTAAATCAAAAAAATCAGGTTTAAACAAAACAGATAGCTTTGATACAATATTTTCGTCATCCTCATCTTCATCATTTTTTCTTTCTGACAATTGTTGATATAAAGAAAAATAAACTTCATATGACGACAGTTTTTTTATATCTTCTTTAGCATAATTGATTTTATGAATAGTTTTAGCAAGTGGAGAAAAATCTTGTTCTATAGATTGATTAACTAAAATATTTCTATCAGCTAAATATAATATTTTCTTTTTTAATCCACTTCTTAGTAGTCTATAACAAATTTGAAATGCAGTATATGTTTTACCTGTTCCTGTTGCCATCACCAAAAGAAGTCTATCTTGACCATTAGCAATAGCTTCCACAGTTTTATTAATAGCTATTCTTTGATAATATCTAGGAGAAAATGTATTTGCACTTGAAAAATACGGCTGATTGATGATCTTTTCTTGGTTTGATGTAATGCCTACACCATTATTTATTCCTCTTTTATATCTTGCAACCAATTCTTCATAAGTAGGAAACTCATCTAAAGCGATTTCTTTTTCTTTTCCTGTAAAGAAATCATGTTCATAAAAAGCATCACCATTTGAGGAATAAGCAAATTTAACTTGAAGCATTTGAGCATAATCCATTGCTTGCTGTATTCCAGAAGATACTTTGTGTTTATTGTCTTTTGCTTCTACAATGGCAATTGGATTATTGGCGTTAATATAAAGAATATAATCAGCTTTTTTTGCATCTTCTCTAACTGTTATATTTCCTTGTATATTTATTTTACCATCAGTAAATTTAACTCTGGTTTCCATTGTAATCTTATCTTGCCAACCACGATTTACCAAAGAAGGAGTAATATAATTTAATTTAATATCTTCTTCTGTCATATCTTGTTTAGGAATTATTGACATAGCCTTACCTCCATACTCACTCATTTTATCTTCCAATAATAAATTGTTATGCGAAGTTTAATATTAGAAATTATATCATTTTTTTTAGGAAAAATAAACTACCCTTGCAATTTATTATCGAAATATAAAGTATTTTAGTAAATTAATTTATATTCTTTTACTTCATCTGCTTGTGCTTGACCCATTTCTGGAGATTGTTGAAATTTTGAATGCTTGAGATGTTCTAGTGCATCCAGTAAATCATGCAAATGCAGTTGATGGTTTCTTTTCACTTCTACTTATATAGGCTCTATTCTATTTCCTATACCTTTAAAATAACAACTAATTAAAACATTCTTTTAAGATTTAACATGTTCTGCATATTCTACATATTTTTATCACTACTAAATCTTTTTAAACTTAAATCTGTTAATTCATTCTATATAAAGTGATAATTTTCTTAGAACTGGGTAGAAACTTTAACAAATTGTCTCCCTATTTTGTCTCTCTAAAACATTTGAAACATTAATTTAGTATATCTTTACAACTTTAACTGCCAATGATATACTAATATTGCAAATATAATTTAAAAGATGGTGAAATCATGATTGACAAAAAAACATATTTTAACTTACTAAATAATACGGTAAAAAAAGCAAATAAGAATGATTTAGATTCAATAAAAGAATTATTAACTTACATCAATATGAATAAACCTAAATCTTTATTTCATTATAGAAGTTGCTCAGAGAGGTCGATTGAGGCCTTTAGAAATAATCAAATCTTTTTTAACTTTGCCATAAACTTTAATGATCCATATGATTGCTTGGTATATTGTGATATTGATGCTATAAAAAAACAGATCTCTAAAATGCTTGATTTTAAAAACTTATTGAAATTATCAGAGAGTATTAATGATAAAAATTTCATTGAAAATAGACCTGTACAAATACCATTTGAGGAAGCACAAAAAGTATTAAATTCTTTAAAAAATCAAAATATTAAGGACATTTTCAATACCATTCCTCAAGAGTCATTAGATACCATTTCAAATTATCTTGAGAGCCTTTCAACTAACACGCATAATGAATATGTAAGCTTTTATAAAAGTCAAATGCCAATCGTTTGTTTATCAGAAAAATATAATAACATTTTAATGTGGTCTCACTACGCAGACAATCATAAAGGATTTGTAATAGAATATGATACTGATTCATTGCAAACAAAATGTATAGCTTGTCCAGAAAATAAAACTCTAAATAATTGTACAAATTGGAAAGAGGTTATACTACTGCCTATAGTATATACAAATAAACGATTCAATGCTACTGACTATATTTACGATAACATATTAAAAACTGCCTTTCAAAAATTAGGAAATTTTAATTGGGATTTAAGTGACAAATTTGCCCAATATAAAGTTAATATTTATAAACATAAATGCTGGTCATATGAAAAAGAATGGCGTTTACAATTATATAGGCTTAGCAACGACAATTCTATAACAGTAAAACCAAAAGCCATATATTTAGGATGTAGAATAAGTAAATGTTACGAAGATATTCTAGTGAAGTATGCAAAAGAACAAAATATTGATATTTATAAAATGGCAGAAAATCCATCAAAAATAAAATATTCTTTAACAAAGAAAAAATATAAATGTTAAAATTATTATAAAGAAAATCAAAATTTAATTTTAATCTTTTTATTTTCATATTAAAAACCCAATTATCATTTCTTGTTTTCTCAAGCTTAATAATTGGGTTCTTTTTATTTGATATATTTAATTCACTTGATATGTTTCATTAATATTTTTTTGTTCTCTACTCTTACTAAAGTCGTAATCATTTCAACTGTAAGCCCCTTATCCTAGTAAAATAAATTTATATTAATAAGTTTTCAAAAAATGAAATTATCCATTGTCTACAATACTCTAGACCTCTATCTTTATAGATAGCTGCAATTATTGCTTCTATATAAACATCATGCTTTGCATGGTAGACTTGGCATTCTAATGGAGCTTCAGGAAAAAAGTATTTATCATTATAAGCATAGTTTATTATTCCTGTAGATAAACATAGCCTATATAAAAAATCATTGTTTTCTATTTTTTCTTTCATTTTTGTAATTTGGAACTTATCATAGCCTTCATCATAAAGATAGTCAGCTAAAACAAATTTTAATATTGAATCTCCCAAAGTGGCTAAACTATCATTTGTATAATTTTTTCTATTTTTTCCATCATACTCACTATGAATAATTTGACAATGCATAGCTTTCGCTAGATATGATATATCTTTTGGATGATAGTTTATTAAACTTGCTAATTCTATCATCCTCTTTTTTATTAGTTCTTCTTCCATTTTGCTCTCCTTATTTACCTAATGAATCCCCATCCATTTTCAATAATCTCTCATAATACTTTAAAGGATTGGAATCTTTATAATTAACCAAATCCCTTAGGAACTGCGTTCTATTATGATCAATAAAAGATTGATATTCTTTATAAGAATAGCATTTCCAATATTTTAATGCACTTATTTCTTCCTTGCCACCAGCATTCATAAATAGCCCATATTTGGTTATATCTTCATTAAGCTTAGGTGTGGAGGATTTTACTGCTCCCTCAACTTTTTCAAAATCTTCTTCATCAAAAGTATCTCCACCTAAGATATTGTTTGTCAGCATACAATTGCATCCAGAATTAAGCATAACCTTATAAAAAGGAATTTGCTCAATTTCATCATTGGTCACATCTCTATAACTCTTATATTTATGCTTAGAAAAGCCATTGCTAGTTTCTTTTTCTTCTTCTCGTTTTAAATTATGCATAAGTAAAGCATCTTTCTCAACTTGGTGCATGATAGAAAGCATATATTCTAAAGCTTTTAAACTTCTGCTCTCACAAACTTGTTGACTCTTTATATCAAATGTAAAACTATATAGTTTGCTAAGTTCCCAATCATATTCTTCTTTTGTTAAATCAAAGTAAGATATATTGCAAATCATTTCCCTCTCATCACATTCTTTTGGAAACCCTATATGATGAGGACCATATTTTAGATACGCCCAATAGTTCCTGTCAAATGAAAAATAATTCTCCTTTAAAAAGTAAAACTCCTCTTTTTCACTAGGTTTCAATGTGTCATTTGCCCAGCCTGGAAGTAATCTATAAAACTCTTTTTTTACCATACTACAATGCTCAAATAGAATTTTTAAATCGTCTAGGTTCTTTTCTTCAATCATTTCATCAAAATTATAATTAGAAAGATCATAATTTCTCTTCCAAAAATCTGCATTCGATTCATTCGTTAATTTACCTTCAACAAGTTCAGATACAGTGATATTAAAAAACTTAGCCAAATTGTAAAGTTCTTCAGTTTTAATACCACTGCCAGCTTCCCATTGGCAAATTGCAGGTTTACTAACTCTTATTGCAGAAGCCAATTGCTGTTGAGTCAGGTTTCGATTTTTTCTTAACTCACAAATCAAACTACCTGTTTTAGAAAAATTTATATTACTCATTATCATTCACCTCCATTTTAAAGTATTTTTCACGAATTTCTTTCAAAGATAAAGAATCTATTTCTGCAAGTAATTGCTTTGTTTCCTTAGGTCTTCTCAAATTCCTAAGCTCTTTCTTTGTAACAAAGCAATTCCAATAATAACAATACACTCTTATACTTTGCCAATCAGTACCACCAACCACTTTATCATTTATTATTTCATACGTTTTATGTCCTTCTTGTAATTGCTTAATGAGTACTGGAATTTCTTTCAGACCTTCATTAATTTCTTTTTCATAATCGTGCAACTCTTCCCATTTTTCTTGTAATATTGTCAAATCCACTCCTAAATCTGCAATAATATATTTCATTTCACGATTTATATTGATATTATGCATTTTTGCAAGTTCAATATATAGCGATTCTGGAAAGATATCATAGTCTAAAAAAAGTTGATAAATCTTCTCAAAAGAAAAATCTTTTAGATGAAATGTTAGTTGATAATAGTACTTACTAATGAATCTATTTCTAAAATTATTTTCAACTTTATAATGAACTGTTTTTCCCTCTTTAACCACTGCCATATCAATTGGTTTTAAACATTGATTATATAAGTTTTCTAATTTATCAATAATTCTTCTTGTTTCTTTAGTTCTGTCAATAAAGTTAATATATTGTGTATTAATACATGCCCCATTGTTGATGAGATATTTGATTATCTCCTTTGATTTTTTTTCTTCATTGTATTCTACACCCGTTGTTGTCTCATAATTCTTTAAATGATTAGACCCATATGTATCATGATGTACTGCTATTAAATCGCAGTTTTGGATTGTATTTAAGATCATATCCTTTTTCCAAAATTCAAGGTTTCTAAATCTTTTATCTATATAACCATTTTTTATAGGAATCTCATCCATTATATCATGAAATAAAAAATCAATTTCCTCATTAGGTAGCAGCATTTTTGAAAGTTCCCACATCACTTCTTCCTGTTCCATATTTTTTGTTTGATTTATACAAATGTTTATAGATTCTTTAAATTTTAAATAATCATCATTAACATTAGAATTACTATACACTTTATAATAATCCGTTAAACTATAGAAGTGATTAAATAAGAAACTGAATTCTTGTTCCTCATTTGATGTAAAAGATTCCTGTAGTCTTTTTTCTAAAAGGGCATTAAAGCGTTCATTGATTTTAATGATTTGTTCTTGCCTCATATTATACAGATTTATAGTTTGATCGTCATCATATTTCATATGCCAATGCTCATCACTCAGAAAATAGATTTTCGAATAATCTATATCTTGATGAATTTCACCATCCAATATATCATCTATAGAGACATTAAATACTTTAGATAAAATGTTTAACTTCTCTATATCTGGAATGGTTTTTCCATTTTCCCAGGAACTGATAGCCTTATCTGTCAAATATATATCATACTGTGAAGCAAGTAAATCACATAAACCATCCTGTGTTAATTTTTCTTTGATTCTTAATTCTTTTAAAAAGTATCCAATTTTCTTCTTATTCATATGTATCCCCTCTCTGTAGCATTTTTTTATTTTCTTTTTCAAGAAGTTGATTTTTCATATATTGACCTAATCTTCTTCTTTTATATTTCAAGATTTTTGTTTCAGGAAAAACATCTAGGTTACTAACTGCATTTAAAGATCGTTGCTCAGTAGAATTATGAACTTTAAAATACTTATCCTCTGCCATAGCCCTTTTTCCTAAAACAAACTCTTCCAAAGATATTTCCTTCACTTCTTGTATTGCATCCTTTTGATGGTGCTTGACTCTTGGAGTATATCTTACTTGTTTGGCAGCTTCTTTGCCGTTATTCGCTTTCACATAGAAATCCTTTATAATATAATGATTTCTTCCTACATGTCCACATTTTGCTTTTACTTTGTAATATTTCAATATAATCAACCCCTTTTCTATTTACACTTGGTATTATACCTCTGTGCTTAATAGAAATAGGACAAAGAAAAATTAATTTATTTTTTAACTGATTTTTTAAAGTTAAATTTTACTTTACTAATTATATCATAAGTTTCAAATAAATTAAAACAAAAGAAGCTGAAAGCCAGCCTCTATTGTATAAGATTATAAAATTTCAATGCACTTGTTATATCTTCTGTCACTTGAATGAATACTTTATTAAACAACTTAAAAAAAATACAATCATGCATTATAAAAAGACCAACTCAATTAAATGAATTAGTCTAATTAAAAATAGAGTTATTTTGTTTCACCTCTCAAAGATAACTGACATATACTCTCAACTGTAAATCCCTTATCCTAGGTCTCAAGAAACATATCAAATTTAATTGGATTTAAAAATGTTATATAAACGAGCAAAACTCTACTAAGCATCTACACAAGTGATAATTGCTTATTTAATAATTTTGTTAATACAATGAATTAATAAATTTTTCCTTTATAATCTTGAATCTTTCATTTAAAAATTCCAAATAAAATTCTTTTAAAATATTATAATCATTTGAATTATATGAAGCATTCATCCACTCTAATTGTTCTTCTTTAGTAAAACTAAATTTAGATTCAATCTCATCAATAGAATATTTAGTTTTTGAAAGATAATTTGAATCTTGATAAAAATTCTTATCTTTTTTAGAACGATTAATTCCTTCATGCAAATAGCATAAATTTGCCAATGCACTTATAGGTAATCCATCATTTTGAGTGGTTGTAGCAATTAGTTTTTTCATTTGCTCTTTTGGACAGATATGCTCAACATCAAATTTATCAATAGATAATTGATCCATTGCAGTAAATTCGTTCAAATAAATGACATTCAAAACTATATATTCTTCTGATTTTGGTGAGTCCACCTGTTTTCTTTCATGTCTGCTTAATGTTTTTTCATTAAATGAAATAAGAGCATTTTCCATAGTTGATTTTGCTATTTCTGAAATATATTTTCTTGAATCATTATATGAATGAATTTTATTTGTACCACCTTCAGACCAAATGTTTGAAATAATATCATATATATAGTGCAGAGGCATATTTTTCTTCAACAATTCTTTATCAATATTCCAACTACTCTTTTTAGATAAATCATTCAAATTATATTTGCATCTAAACACAAAAGAAATCATTGACAATATTTGCCATTGACTATGTAAATTTGATTTATTGCTTCTTTTGTTACCCTTAAACTTAATATATGGTCCTATAATTTTATTTACAAAAGCAATGCATTGTTGTAACTTGTCTTCTAGTTCATCAATTTTAGTTGCAAATTTTTTAATAATTTCATGCACATTTTTTATTTGATTGTGAGCATTAAAAAAACATGCATTTAATAATTCAAATCCTATATTATTAACCTCATCAGCATCTTTGCTCATCTGAAAGTTTAATATACTATATTCTTCTGCTAAAAACTTACTTAATCCAAATACATAATCGAATGCATTTACGTTATGATTGATTCGTAAATCATCTCTATCATAACCTTCCACCTCATAATCATCATCACTTAACGAATCATACTTAGCTAAAACCTTATCTATAATAATACTATTTCCAATTTTAAATTTATTTTTAGGCCAAGAAGCAGCATATATCTCATAAGGTGTTAAAGCAACCCCTTTAGAATTAATTCTTTCAAATATTTCTGGTAGTGTAGACTCATCACCCGAATAAACAACAACAGGAATTTTTGTTTTTCGCAAAGAATCGACCTGCTCTTTATAAGAATTCAAAAATGGTTTAATTAAATTTCTAAATTCTATAGAGGATTTTGGAAACGATGGAAATTTTTCACATATTTTATAATTTAAATCCGACCATTCAAAATCATCTATATCAGTTTCCTTTATATAGTTAGTTATTATAGAATTAATACTTTCTTTTACTATATTCTCTGAATTTCGTATACCACTTTCAACAAATACAAACTCTGTTATTTCATTTGGAACTTTATCAGGGCTAAAATATTTAGAAGGATTAGATAAATACTTTTTTATAGTATTCCCTCTTTGAAGTCCATCAATAAGGGAATAAGTATTATCATATTTATAAAAAAGTAATGATCCTATAGGATATCTTTTTTCTAAAGAATCTATAAAGCCTTCTTCTTTTTTCTCTTCCCATCTTTTACCTCTTTGAAACATAGGTATAACAATTTTAACATCATTATTTTTCGCTTTAGATTTTACCAAAGCATTATAAATTTCTTCAAGACTCCATAACTCGGGTTCACATAAATCATCTACTATAAAACTCATTTTAATACCTCTCAATTATATTTTTATATAGCAATTTTAACATATTTTGTCAAAAAAAAGTAGATAAATGTATATGAAATTTAAAAAAGAAGCTGAAAACCAGCCTCTATTGAATAAGATTATAAAATTTTAGTGCACTTGTTATAGCTTCTGTCATTGCAGGAGTAGGATGAGGAATAGGATTTTTAGGATTTTCTGCTTCTCTTACACATGCCATAGATATTCCATTTTTTCTTTTAATTTCTGCAATGTATCTTGTATGAGCTTTTAATCCAAAATTATCTAGCACATAGTTTTGAATCATTTTATAGGTTACCTTTTTCTCCTTAGGGAAAGTTTTTCGTCTTTCACTAGTTTCTATTCCTTTGGTAGGATTTTCTGCTGGAATAAATAGAGAGATACTCTCCTTAGGTTCTAAAGCATAATCTGCTGAATATTTAGTATTATTCATTGATACTTCTTTGATTAAATTACCATTCTTATTTATGGTGAATTTTAAATAGATTTTTTCTATCTTCCCATCAATGTTAAAGGTAATTTTATCTATAAGCATTTTCATCATTTCTCTTCTTTCTTCTTCTGTCATTTGATCGAAGACTTCATCAAATAGCTTTAAGAAATTAAATATATTATCTGGAGATAGAGAATTGTTTTCAAGTCCTTTAATTTGTAAGTTTAAGTCATTGATGTTATTCTCTAATTCTTCAATGATGTCATACATCTTGTATAGACGTTTTGTCATATCGTTATAGATAGTTTCTTTGAAATTAGCTGAAGCTGTGAGATTATCAATTTGTATTTCTAAGAGTTCTTTACTCTTGATGGTTTGAGATAGCTTCTTCTCATAGTTTGCTTTAGAGGTTTTAAAAAGAGAGGTATCTACCTTAGTACATAATTGAGATTTAATCTTCTCTATAAATTCTTCATTATTGATTAAATTCTTTACAATGTTAATGATATAGGGTTCAATATCTGTGGTTAATATTCTACCTTTATATTGACAGTTATATCCTCTATATCCATTGTGATAATTACAACGATAGTCATGGAAATATCTTGGTGTACCATCCTTTAGATACCACATAGTTTTTTGTGCTACCATCGGTCCTCCACATTCTGGACATTTCAGCAAACCAGATAATAAATGGATTCGATTTGTTTCTGCTGGATTATGTGTGTTTGAAGCAATAGAAAACTTTTTTCTTACCTGTTCCCAAAGGTCTAAATCAATGATGGGCTCATGCTGTCCTTTTTCACAGATATAGTTTTTGCTTTCAACAATCCTATATTGATCTTTAGTTCCTTTCACTCTTGTTTTAGTTCTTCTACCGAAAGCAACCTTTCCAATGTAAACTGGATTACAAAGGATTTTTTTGATTGTGGTATTGATCCATAAAGATAGCTTCCCATTATGCCGTATAACCTTTTCTATTCCTTGTAGGTTTAATTCACGAGCTATAGTTCCACAGCCCATGTTAGTTTTCGCATACAGTTCAAATATCTTTTTGACTGTACCAGCTTCTTCTTCGTTAATCTCTAGTTTTCCATTAACTAGCCGATAGCCATATGGAGCAAAGCCACCATTCCAACCACCTTGTCTAGCCTTTTCTTTTCTTCCATTCATTGTTTGTTCAATGATGTTTTCTCTTTCGATTTCAGAAACTGCTGATAAAACAGAAATGAGTAGCTTACCACTAGTTTGCGAGGAATCTATGCCTTCTTCAGTAGCAATCAAATTAATATCATAAGATTGAATAAATTCTAGTGAATTTAAGATGTCTGCTGCATTTCTTCCGAATCGAGATAACTTATAAACAACAACATAGTCAATAACAAGTCCATTTTCAATATCAGTAAGTAGTTTCTTAAAGGAAGGTCGCCCTTCAATAGATTTTCCAGACTTACCTGCATCTTCATATATGTTTACTAATTTCATATTTTCGCGTTCAACAAATTTCTTTAATACATTCTTTTGAGCATCTAAGCTAAAGCCATCAACCTGCATTTCAGTTGAAACACGTACATATATGACACAGCGTTTTCCTTCTCGCATCATAAGGGCAACCTCCTTTCTAAATTAGTTTGTTTTGTATTTCTTTATCATTAAAACGAGAAATTCAATAAGCTCCTCTTTAGCTTGTTCTTCCTCTTTTAATGGATTTTCTTTTTCTTCATCCATTGTTCCTCCTAGCTTGCATATCTACAAACTAGGAAGATGATTTAGGATAAATACTTTTTAATGTAAAGGCTGATTGCCTTTTCGTATTCATCATCTGGAAAGATAATATCCTTATTGAACCAATTTTTCATTATGACCTTAGTGAATGCATAGGCATCTATTTCTAGGAAGGTACATAATTGGACACTAGGAGATAGAGTATCATAAATCTCTATTTCCTTTCTCCACTGTTCAAGCATTGGTTCTTTCATCTTGTTTGTAGATACACATGTATATTGAAAGTGATGTCTAATTTCATGGATTAGACTTTTAAGTGCCTCTACTTCATTTAAAATAACCTTATCTGAGATGATGATAAATTTCTCTTCTGGATAGTATCTAGAATCTTCCTTGATGGGATCACATAAAATTGGTATTTCTTCTATGTCTAAATAGGAACATAGAATTTCTGCCTTTTCTTGTAGGATAGGTAGAACTTCGGATTGGTTCCATCTGTCTTCTCCAAAGTGTTTAATAAATTCTTCTTTAAATTCTTTTTCAGTTAATTCTTCTATTTTTTTCATATATCCTCCTTGATAGATAACAATGTTATCTTATATTCTAATTATAAGATATTTATATTATCTTGTCAATCACTTTTTAGATAATTTTGTTATCTTTCATTTGCTTTAGAGGATTTATTTATGTATAATTAAAAGGTAGAGGTATGAATATATGGAACAGATTAGAATAAATCTTAAGAATTTTTTAAGAGATCATCTCTTAGGAAAAGAAAACCTAGATACAAAAGAAAGATTTATGCAAGAATTAGGTTTTACAAATGAGAATATTAAAGGTTATGTTAATTTGAATATTGTTGCTTGTCCTCCTTTTACTAAGCTTCCTGAGATTGCTGATTTTTTTAATGTATCCATATATGAATTATTTGGCATTGAAAATCCAAATGATTTATCTACTGAAGAAATGGAATTAATTAAGGAATATCGAAAGGCTTCTCCAGAATTAAAGAAGGCAGCAAGAAATATTTTTAAGTAGAGGTTTAGAAGGATTTACTCCTTCTTTTTTATTTGAATTAAAATGGTAACATTTTGTCTTCTAAGATTTCACTAAATCTTTTTTTGATTTTCCCTAATGCATCATTATCAATTGGCTCAAGATTATGTTGACTTAAAAAGAGATTTAGCTTATGAAATCTAGCTTTAGTAAAGTATAAATCATTTTTCAGAAATTTATAAAGCTCTATTTCGAATAGATCTGGATTTTGATTGACAATTAGGAACTTCACAAATAGAAACATAGATACATAAGGAATTGCAGATTTTAAATAGGACTCAAATCCTTTAATCTGTGCTGGTTCTACTCTTGGTATTTTTGATTTAGATACATGATTTAAAAAGGAACTCCATAAAGGATCTGTTTGAACCTTATGTTGATTATTATCACTACAGTTATTTTCTTCTTTTATATCTAATAATCCATATAGTAATTCAAAAGCATACTGCTTGATATCCATGCCATAGATAGGAATAGTTTCATCATCATAAGCTGTGATTAGCTTTGTTATAACTCCTGATGCCACTTGATTTCTAAATCGCATCTCATAACGTACCCAATAGTCCTTATCACACAGCTTTTTTCTTTTTTGTTGTTCTAACCTTTTATCATAGATAACAAGCATATTATTAGAATCATGTGTGCCAAACTGAAGGGTTAAACCACTTTTTAAAGTTCCAATAGGCATTGGCTCATTTCTAAATATAGAGGTGTATTGTTCTTTTTCTATTTTATCTAAGAGCCATTTCATAGTAACGTATTTTCCTTCATAGTCATCTACAGCTATATCTATCCTTTTAAATTTGGCATTAAGGTATACCATAGTAAGAATTAGCTTTATCCATGTCTTATCTGGATTTCTTCTTTCAAAATCTCTACAGCCTTCTCCTTTCATTTCTAAATGACAGGTTTTATGATAGTTCTCGTCCATCGGTCCATCTAATCTTAAAATAATATGTTCTCCTAAAAGATACTGATAATGGTAATTATTTTGAGCATATGGCTGTTGTAAGATTTCAAAGGGCTTAACATTCAAATATTGAGATATAAGCTTTAGCATATCATACACATTAAAAAAAACTAGTTCATCAAAATAACAATCTAATGGAAATGTCACTGAAAAATAATCTATTTTCACTTCCATAGTATTTCTTCCTCCTTTCATTCAATTTTACATAAAGGTCGTGTTAGTCCGCGTTAGAGGGGCTATTAGTTAAGCCCCCTCTGGACACGCTAGACTAACACTTGATTCTTTATTTTATGAAGTGAATTTGTTGATTTTAAGTCATAGTCTTATCCTCCTTTTTGAAGAGTGTTTTTGTTCTTCACTTATACTGGAAAAAATAGAAGTTTTGTGAAGTATAAAAATAAGTGAAAATTTTTACCCCTTCAATCTACTAGACATAAATATGGAATTTCGCACCTAATAAAATAGAAAAAAGTCCAATAAAGTGATATTTCTTCACCTTACTGGACTTTTTTTATTATAAACGCAAGTATATTATTAAAGTATTTATATCATTAATTTTTTTAAATTGGACTAAAGTTGTTTTTAAATGAAGTGATTTCTAATAAAAAATTGATTCATAATAAGACTCTTCATCTTCTTCATCCTCTAAATATCCATAATCCATTTCCATATCATCTTCATATTCCGAATCAGCATATTCATCATCAAATTCTTCACATTCTTCACCCATAATAAAATCTTCTCTAATGATATCTTTGCTAATATCATAATCACTAGGTATCATTTCTAAATTCAATTTTTTTTGCATGTTTTTTTCTCCTTTTATTTTATATATGATTCATTTTTATAAAGTGCTTTACATATATCTTTTAATAATGATATTGTCTTATTTGAATCATCAAAAGTGGCACCAGACATTAATAATTCGTACAATAGTTTTATGTCTTTTTTCTTACTATCCATTGACAAACATAAATACTCATTTTTATATTCCTTTGGAATCTCAAGTAATATTCCTTTAAGAAGTTCAATGTTTTCTTTTTTAAATAAATAGTTGGTAAAATCATTTATATAATCAAATAGTATATTATCATATAAAATAGTACTATCTATCCCACGTATCTTGCATATAAGTCTAAATTCTTTCATCATTCTACTGGTTAGTTTTCCATCAAACCCATAACTAGTAAATAATGCTGCATTCCCATTTGAATCGTATATTTCCATTTTTATATGAGGTTCATGTTCAGAAGCTACTTCTAATAGAGATTCTTCATAATTAGAAATAAATTCTTTATCTTTTTCTTTAAGTGTTGTCAAAAATAGAACATCATTTTTTCCATTCTGTAAAGATATAGAAAAATGTGAATCATCTATATAACTCAAGAATAATGATTTTGATTGTGAATTGAAAAAATCTTCCACATCAAAATCATTATCAATTTTATATATTACATAATAAGGTGAAATGATCTCATTGGTATTGCAAAAATAAGTACATAACAAAGAAGATATTTTTTCAAATTTTTTTTCATCTATTTCTTCATCATTCAAAAAACTTGATACATATATGTTAAACTGTTTCAATGCTAGAATGAACTCTCTAATTATTTCCCTTTGAGTTTTATGATCCAATTTATCAAATGCAAATGCATCCCTCTTAAAGACATATTCCTGTAGTTTTGTTACAGATTCTAACATATCTATAGAATAGTTGCAAGAATAAAAATCATCTAATGTTATACCAAATAACTGGGACAACATTGCTGCTCTTTCTATCGTCGGAAGCTTCTCACCTCTTTCCCAATTCGATATTGCAACAGGAGAAACATCTAATATATCAGCAAGATTTTTTGTTAAAATGTTTTTTCTCATTCTGTTCACCCTGATAAATTCTCCAATTTGGGCATTTTCTTTTAGTATTTCCTCATTCAATTCTTTCATAAATGATTGCCTCCTCTCAATTCTAAATACTCCTTATAATCCATTCTTTCTAAATAATACTTTAAACACTTAAATGCTTTATTAAAACGCACTATTTGCTGAGAACGTTTAAAATCATCTTGAAATATTGAGCTAATTTCATATTCTATATGTATGTAATTCAATAATGGATCTGGTTCTATAAAAGGATGAACTCCATTACATCGATTCTGTTCATATTCAGAATAATTCAATGACACATTAAGTTTTCTTGCCCCTAACGAAAACAAGTAATCTAATATATCATCAAAATCATCTATAGATGCCTCAATTAAAGCATTGTATAACAAATCTTTTTTCAAAGGTGTCAAACTATCAACATATGCTTTTTTATATTCAAAATCATTAAATAATAACAACCATTCGAATGGGTCATCGTAATACTTATTTAAGGATTTTTGCAAATCAAATATAATAGCATTTTTTATATCTATACTCAAATTTAATTTGTATGATTTACCATATTTAATATAAAAATAATTCTCTATTTTTTTTAAACGATTAGGAGCGCTATCGACATGTATCACAAAAGCATCTGTATCTTTTGTTCCTCTAATATAATTGCATAACTCTATATATTCAGCAGTTGATGTAAAAGAAAAGAAATACTTTTGCAATAAAAAATCAAATCGGATTTCTTTCTTCTTCCATTCAGAAAATATACTTTTATAGTCAATTTTCTGTATGTTATGAATTATAGGATAATCATTTTCATCATATTGATATTTCAAATTTGAATATTCTATTTCAAAATGCTCATCATTTATTATTTCCATATAGGATTTAGTTTTGGAAAATTGATTAATCTTACATGTTGCATTTGGTAATAATAAATCTTGAAATGAAATATCAAAATATTTTTTTATTTCAGAAAGTGTTTGAATTGATGGATAAGCAATTCCTTGAATCCATTTATTAACAGTCTCAGGAGAAACATCCAATTCATTAGCCAGTTCCTCATAAGTCATATTTTTTGATTTCCTTAAATTGTTTATTATTTCCCCAGTTTTCTTTTTATTAGGAATAAACTCATAATTTTCAATAAACATATTCATAATCATTTTGCTCCTCAATTCTCATTTTTTTCAATTTATAATTAATTCTTTCTGCACGACTTTTAAATTCATATTCTGACTTATATCTTTTTCTTTTACTCAAATGTTGAATTGATAAGTTAATAAAAGATAACTCTTGTTTGGAATGTGCTCTAAAATAACTATCCTCATCATACTCTTTTTTCTTTTCTATGTAGTCAATATAAGAAATCTCTTGAACGAATGATACTGCATTTTTTAAATGCCTCTTTACTTTTGAATGATCTAAGGCTATTTTAGAAGCATCTTTTTTTGTGTTAGAATACAATGGTATATTCTTTTCCACATATCTTCCTCTTCCAACATGCCCACATTTAACTGTAACTAAATAAAACATTTTTGCTTTCCTCCTCTTTACAATTTAATTATATATCAAATTATTTTTTTAACTAGAGAAAGAAAATTAACTGTGTTTTTTTAGTACGATTAACTTTTTTTACTATTTCAATTATAATGAAAATAAAATTAAAAGTAAATAGCCAAAATCCTAATTATTAGGCATTGGTGACACGTATCTAAAAACTACTTATATTTTAAGTGACATATTTAGTTTCTTCACCCGTTGAACAATTTTCATAAATCCACCTATAGATAATAAAAAAGTTGTTAATAGAGTAATTATCTACTAACAACTATAATTTTTGATATTATTAGTTTTCTTGATATGTCATTTCTCTAACAAGGATAACTGACATACACTCTCCGTTAAAGCAGTCTGCGGAAACATATCTAAAGGTGTGATATGATTCACTTGATAAGCCTTACTAAGTTTTTCTAAATCCTTTGCTAAAGTTGCAGGATTACATGATACATATACTACTCTTTTAATTTTGGATTGTAATAATACATTGATAAACTTCTCTTCTAGTCCTGTTCTTGGTGGATCAACAACTACCACATCAAATGTACCTTCTTCTAAAAGTTTTGGTAATAACTGGGCTGCATCTCCTTGAACGAATTTAGCATTTTTGATTTTATTTATTTCTGCATTCTCATTTGCTGCTATTACTGAATCTTTATTGTATTCAATGCCTACAACTTCTTTAGCCATATGAGCCAAATATAAGCCGATTGCTCCTACACCACTATAGGCATCAAGTACTCGTTCTTTAAAAGAAAGCTTACAAGCCTTTAGAATGATATCCATCATATTCTTAGCTTGCTTGGTATTTAATTGGAAGAATGTATTAGGATAGATTCTATAAGATATTTTTCCAAGCTTTTCTATAATATAAGACTTACCCTCTAAAAGCTTGGGATCAGTTCCAAAAAAGCCAATATCCTTTTTGGAATCATTAAAGGATTCATAGACTCCAACAACTCCATCGATAGTGATAACCTTTTTGGCAAGTTCTTTAATCTTATTACTCTTCTCTCCACAAACGATACAAACTAAAGCCTCATCTTGTTCATTCACACGAGTAACTAAATATCTTAGAATACCTCTTCCAAATTTGGAAATGTAAGAACTGATTCCTAGTTCATCTGCATACTCTAAAACCTTGGAATTGATCTCATTGATTTTTTTCTTTTGAACAAGACAGCTTTTAATAGGAACAATAAGATTTGAATTAGGCTTTAACATACAAACGTATGTTTTTCCATCTACACTTTTAACTGAAAGCTGACTTCTATTTCTATAATGGAAAATATCTTCAGAAGGTACAGTTTTTCTAATCTCAAAGGATTTAGGATTAAGTGTTGTATATCTAGAAATAGCTTCTACAACTGAATCTCTTTTAAATTCAAGCATTCTTTCATAGGCAATATGTGAAACATTACAGCCACCACACTCCTCATAATATGGACAGCAGGGAGTAACTCTATCCTTTGAAATATGTTTAATTTCAAGAGTTTTGGCAAATGCCATTTTGTTATCTTCTTTTATTACCTCAACATTATGTCCTTCTCCTGGTATAGCATTATGTACAAACACTGCCTTACGATTATAAAAGCCAATACCTTCTCCATTAATGCCTAAGCGTTTAATGTCTAATATAAAATTATCCTTTTCTTTCATTGGTATTCACAGCCTTTACCTTATAATACTTAAATCTTGCATAACCTGAAGATTCTTTTTCTCCTCTTGCATAAATACCAACCTTTCCTCCAATCCAACGTCCTGGAAGAGCTTGGTATTCATTTTTGAAAATAGTTTTATTAAATCCAAGTTGATATTTTCCTGGATAAGTAAATTTCAAGATAAACTCAATTTCATTATTTTGATAAATTGAATCAAAGAGTACCACATCTTCTGCTTGGTTAAAGGCCCCAGTTCTTACCTGAAGATGATTCTTTCCTTGGATTCTCTTTACACAAATATAGCTATAGCTACTACCCATATAGCATAGTCCAACCTCATCTCCATCTTCTTGTAGTCTTAAAGCACAGAAGGCAGTTGTTTTAAAGGAAGGGTATGCAAGCTTTGTTAAAAATAAATTTGGTGTTTGATTCAAAGCTAAATCCGCTTTTTTAGAATGATGATAACAGGATAAAACTAAACCGTTATCTAATTTATACCAGCCTGCTTGTTTATTGGCAGGAGTTTGCCACATAAGGTTTAGCCTGTCCTTATGAAATAAATCACTTGTCTCCAGTTTAAAACTAGACTTTTTATCCACAAGAAACTCATGCTTAGAAACTGGAGTTCCAGCTAAAAGCTCATCTCCTACACGCCCACATATTGGCCAGTCATTAATCCAAGTGACAGGCTGTAGGTGTGTAATTCTTCCATAGCATTTCAAATCTTGGAAATGAATAAACGCCCATTCATCATTTTTTAGTTCTATTAAAGCTCCTTGATGTGGACCATTTACATTAGAATCTCCTTGCATTAAAACGATCTTTGGTTCATATGGTCCATAGATATTTTTACTTCTTAAGCATACTTGCCAGCCTGTTTTTACACTTCCTGCAGGAGCCATAATATAAATCCAACCATTTCTTGTGTTAAACTTTGGTCCTTCTATTGTTGGATTCATATGATGTCCATCATAAATAATGGTATAGGTTTCTGATATCTTCTTTTTTAAATCAGGAGTAACCTCATATAATCCTAGACAGGAGTTAAAGCCTGCACGACTCTTAGCAAATGCTAAAACCATATAGCATTTTCCATCTAACCAAATAGGGCATGGATCTTCTAATCCCTTACCTTCAATAAGGCACCAAGGCTTTGTCCAATTCCCTTTTTCAATATCTGTACAGGTACTTACATAAATTCCTTCATCTGGAAAAGGAATACAAGCATAATAGATTCCCTTATAAAAACGAAGAGATGGTGCCCATGCACCCTCTCCGTGATATACATCCTTAAAGCGTTCCATTGGAAGTGTATCAAAAACATAGCCAATCATCTTCCAATTTACTAAGTTTTTACTTTTTAAAACAGGTACTCCAGGGGTATGATTGAAGCTAGATGCAATCATATAAAAATTATCCCCTTTACGGATTACATCTGGATCTGAAAAATCCTGAAACAATATAGGATTGGTATAGTCCATAAAAGATTACCCCTTTCGAATCATTCTAATAATATCATTATAAGTAACATACACAAACAATATCATCAGCAGAATAAAGAAGACATTATTGATGATATTTTCTACCTTTTTACTTGGCTTCTTACGAGTAACTAGCTCATAGCCTAAGAATACGATTCTTCCACCATCTAAAGCTGGAATTGGAAGTAGGTTCATCACTCCGATATTTACAGATAGCATAGCCATAAATGCTAGCAAGGATAAAAGTCCTGAACCTACAAATGTCTTAACTAAGTCAAATATACCAACAAAGCTAGATAAATCATTTACTCCAACCTGACGTATTCCACTACTGCCAGGGAAAATAAGCAAGCCTATCGTTCTAAAAATCAAAGTGAAATCATCCCAGAAATCCACAAAGGCATTTCCTATACATCTAAAGAAATCAAATTTCATTACTGGAGAAAATCCTACTTTTACTTCAATCTTATCAATTCTTTGATTATTTAAAACATCATTACCATAGGTCTGAAGCATTGCACAATCCTCTAAAGCAACAATGCCTCCCTTTTTATAAGAATAATATTCAAACTGGACATTCACAATATCTGCATCTTTAAATAATCCAATCAGCTGATCCCAAGATACTATATCTTCTTCAATGGTCTCAGTCGTATTGACCTTCTGCATACGGATCTTAGTTAAGATATCTCCAGATTGAATAGGATAATCTCCCTTTTTACCATCATCTAAATAACGGATGCCAATAGCTCCCAAACGTACACCATTTGTAACATCACTAGGGAATGCATCATTACTCACCTGCATATTTGAAATACCTAAGGATACAATGTAGGTATAACATTCAAGATTTAATGTAATAGGCTCTGTTTCATTTTTTCTTTCAACCTTTAATTCAACTTTTGTAGTCGCACTCTCTAATAGCTTATCTAACTCCTTGCTCATCTCTGTCCAAGTAGCAACCGTTTTACCATTGACCTCTAGGATTTTATCTCCCTTTTTCAATAGTGTTGTAGTCTTGCCATCCTCTTCTACAAGCATACTTGAATTCACTGTAGAAACAGAACCAACCACATTCGAATTGTAGTTTGGAACTCCTGTTGCAAAGCTGACAATAAGATAAATAATAATTGCTAAAATAAAGTTCATCAAAGGTCCAGCAAACAAAGTTAAAAATCTTTGAAGTAAAGTTTTAGATTCAAAGCTTCTATCATATGGTGTTATTTGTAGCTTAGAATCCTTTTTCAAAACATAGAATGCATCTTCTAAAACCTCATAATACTGATTCTGAAAGCCATCGTTGATCGTAATAAATAATGGATTTCCATCCTTGCCATATAAATCCAAATCCACTACCTCACTACGAACCTGAGCTTCTGCATCTTCAATAGTTACAATTTCACTGACTTTACCATCAATGATATTTAAGCCTATCTCCTGTCCAATCTTAACGAGTTCACTTGTAACCTCTTCTCCAGCCATGGAAACATATCCACCAATCGGAATGGCTCTGATACAGAAGGTGGTTTCACCAAACTTCTTTTTATAGATTGCAGGTCCCATACCTATAGAAAACTCATGACATAGAATTCCTGCTCTTCTAGCAAAAAAGAAATGGCCTCCTTCATGTATGATAATGATAATACCTAAAATTACAATAAAGGCTATAATACTGACGATTACCAAAGGTACTCCTGTAAGTGCTAAAATCATATTATCTCTCCATATTCTTTTAATATTTTT
>JAIDZC010000042.1:43935-50048 GCA_029057785.1 Anaeroplasmataceae bacterium | reverse complement strand
CTGCATAGCTCAGTTGGTTAGAGCACTTGACTGTTAATCAAGGTGTCGTAGGTTCGAGTCCTACTGCGGGCGCCATTATAGTTTGGCCTTATTAAAGGCTTTTTTAATTTATGAGAGATTAGGAGTGTAGATTATGGATATAAAAGTTTTCCTTGAAAAATATATGGATAAAATAAAATATGTTGAAGAGACTGATGGATATCAGATTGCTTTTCCTTTTAAACTTTATAACGATGATCATATAAGCTCTTGTCATATAAAAGAAGATCCTATAGGTGTTTTTATTGTTTCAGATAATGGGAACGTATTTAAATATTTTGAGAACAATGGAATTGTTATGGAGAATTACCAAAAAAGAATCAAGCAAATCTGTAAGATGTTTTCTTTATATATAGAAGATGGTTGTGTAAAAAAAGTATTAGGTGAATATGAAACGAATCAAACCTTTGTTCAGCTTACTAATTTTTTCATTGGAATTTCTCATCTTGCTACTATGAATCGTTTTGAGTAAAGGTTTATAATTGTATTGGCAAATTAAACTTTTTTATTAAAAATATTAAAATTTACTTGATTTCTTTTGAGTTTTGACTATAATAAAGAAGTGCAAGTGAATATTGGAGGTTTAGCTCAGTTGGGAGAGCATCTGCCTTACAAGCAGAGGGTCAGCGGTTCGAGCCCGTTAACCTCCACCATTTTAATGCCGAAATAGCTCAATTGGTAGAGCAACTGACTTGTAATCAGTAGGTTGAGGGTTCGATTCCTTTTTTCGGCACCATCTGATAATTAACTATTACCCTAAAGTAATAGTTTTTTTTATTTCTTTATTATAGATAGATGATTTTTTTTCCAATTTGTGGTAAGATAGTAAATGAGGTGAACACAATGCGTAAAACAAAGATTATATGTACATTGGGTCCAGCATGCGATTCAGAAGAAATTTTAAAAGAAATGATTCATAATGGTTTGGACTGCGCAAGATTTAATTTTTCTCATGGCACTCATGAGGAACAAAAGGTTCGTATGGATAGAGTGAAAAAGGTTCGTCAGGAATTAGGTATCCCACTTCCTATTTTACTAGATACTAAAGGACCAGAAATTAGAGTTCGTTTGTTTAAAAATAAGAAGGTTGAATTAAAGAAAGGACAAGAATTTACTTTCTGTTCTGACTATGATTTAATTGGGGATGAAACTAAGGTAGGATTAACTTATCCTGATTTAGCGGTATACGTAAATCAGCCTGGAGTTAAGATTTTAGCAGATGATGGAAAAGTTTCCTTTGAAGTATTACGAGTTGAAGGAAAGAACGTTGTATGTAAGGTATTAAATGATGCTGCACTATCTGATCGTAAATCCATCAATATTCCAAATGTTATTGTAGATATGCCTTATATTTCTGAAGTGGATCGTTCTGATATCATCTTTGGTATTCAAGAATGTGTAGATTTTATCGCTGCATCCTTTGTAAGAAGAAAAGAAGATGTATTAGAGTTAAGAAAGCTTTTAGATCAGTATGATACCTCTGGAAAAATTAGAATTATCTCAAAAATTGAAAATACTGAAGGTATTCAAAAGATGGATGAAATCATAGAAGTTTCAGATGGTATTATGGTAGCCCGTGGAGATATGGGTGTAGAAGTACCATTTAAGATGCTTCCATCTATTCAAAAAGAAATGATAGATAAGTGTTATAAAGCTGGTAAGCTTGTTGTTACTGCAACACAAATGTTGGATTCTATGCAAACAAATCCTAGACCTACACGTGCAGAGGTAAGTGATGTTGCAAATGCGATTTATGATAAGACTACTGCGATTATGTTATCTGGGGAATCAGCTGCAGGTAAATACCCTATTGAATCTGTAACTGCAATGAAGGATATTGCATCTTTTACAGAAAGCAAGATGGATTTTAAGAAGATCTTTGTTGAAAATCAATTAGATTTAGGTGAAGATTTCTTATCTACAATTTGTAATGCTGCTGTAAGTGCTGCATATCAAGTAGATGCCAAGGCAATCATCTGTGTTACAGCAAATGGTTTAACTGCATTCAAGGTTTCTGCTTATCGTCCTGCATGTCCTATTATTGCTGTTACAGTGAACGAAAAGGCATGTCGTCAACTAAATCTTGCTTGGAATGTATATCCTGTTTATGCTGAAAAGAAGGACTCTATTGATGAATTATTTACATATGCAATAGAAAAGGCATTAGAAACTGATGTTGTACACAAAGGCGATAAGGTTATTATCACAGGTGCATCTGCAGTAGGAAATGCTATAACAGATACAATAAAATTACATATATTATAAAAACCCATAACAAAAAAATCTCCCTTCATATATTATTACTGTAGCAACTGCTACGAAGGGAGATTTAATTTATGTGTGGACATGAGCACGATCATGATTGTAGAGGAGAAGGAAGACAGGAAATCTTAGTAGGTAATACTACTTTTAAGTATGAATTGAATCAAATCAATGAAAATACTTATGATTTAGTTGCAACACCTTGTAATGTTCCTACTTCTGTATATTGTATAGCAAGAATTTCTGTTAGAGAAAACTGCTGTAATAATATGGAATACTACCAAGCATTTATCAATACAGATCCTGTAGAGATTATTCAAGATTGTAACCTATGCGATATTATCGCTCGTTCAATAGCTGCTTACTTTGACAATACACCTACAGTTAATACTGGCACTAATTGCTGTAACCGTAGAAATTCCTTTGGATTCTTCTAAAACAATCAAATGTATACTAGAGGGGAATTTCCCCTCTGGCTTACAATAAAATCTACCTTATGAGACTGGATATATCAGTCTTTATTTTTTCTTTAAAAAAGTTAAAAAAATACTTGCATTCCTATAGGCATTGTGTTAAAATATACAAGCGTGAAAAAAGATTTTCACTTCATCTTATATATCGGAAAGTAGCTTAGCTTGGTAGAGCGCCTGGTTTGGGACCAGGAGGTCGCAGGTTCAAATCCTGTCTTTCCGACCAGTTATAGAAGCAAGCGTAGTTTAATGGTAGAACCTTAGCCTTCCAAGCTAATGACGAGGGTTCGATTCCCTTCGCTTGCTCCATTTTTTTATATATAAATATTTTTTAAAATGATAGGGATAACAATCCTATTTTTTTATTGACTCATGAGGTTTGTATGACAAGACAAGAAATATTAGAAATTTTAAAAAGATACAATATACATTCTTTCTCTAAATATAAAGAATTAGACACTACAAAAGGAAATGATTATCGACTAAATGTTTTTATTGATGATAGATATGTTCTACGTATCAATAGTGATAGCATTACTGAAGAAAGATTAAAATCGATTTCTAGGTTGTGTGAACGTTATCGCAAGATAGGAATAGTTACACCTAAATTATATATCTCTCTTGAAGGAACTTATCTTACGAAATATAATGCTTATAATTGCTACTTATCAGATTATTTAAATTATAAGACAGAAGAAGAATTAGAAAATGAATGTAATCATGCACAAATTAAAAAGGAAATACTAAGGAGCATAGGTAGGCTATCTCGACTTTATACTAATGTTGATCTATCTCTAATAAATTCTATGTGGAGCATTATTGACTTAGCGCCATTAGATGTAGAAATTGATGAGAAACAGGAAAACCTTAATACACTTATTTCGGCTTTAGAAGATAGTGGAGAAATAGATGTTGTGAATAAAGTAATTCGCTTTAATCAAAAAAATAGAGAAGCAATTGAAAAGGTATATAAGAAATTACCTCGCTGTGTAATCCAAGGAGATTTAAATTGGTCAAACATACTGGTAGAAGAAAATCACTTTAAAGGTTTGATTGATTTTAATATGAGTGGTACTGAAGTAAACATAAATCATTTTTGTGCTGAGACAAATAGAGAAATCAGTTTAGATGAATTTAAAAAGCATTCTGCTCCCGAACTTTACAAAATGGTGATACAAGAACAAAATGAAAACTTGGATGTTATTTTTGAAGAATATTTAATGAACGATTTGGAAAAAGTCACTTTAGAAAACTATCGAAGTATTGTCCTAATTTCTCAATATCCTAATGTGATGGGGTATTTAGTATTTTTAGAAGAAGACAAAAATAAACTCATAGAATTTATAAATTTAATCATACAAAGATAAAAAAATACTATTCCTTTGTGAACAGTATTTTTTGTTTAAAGTTTTATTCATTTAAATGAAAGGACAGATTGCTAAGCCTAGTAATGCTGCAACAATAATGATCAATATAGCATTTAGCTTCTTCTTAGTGATTTTTAAATAGATAAAATATATTGCAGTCAAAATAGAAAAGATAATAATAGATGCATAATTTACATTAAAAGAAGAAAGTGATTCATAACCTATACATTGTATTAAGGAGATAATACCTGTAGAAAGAATTAATCCAATAACTACAGCTTTAATACCTGTTAAGGCTCTATCAACAAATTTATTTTTAATGAATTTTTTTAAGATAGATGCAACTAATAAAATGATAATGAAAGAAGGAAGGACTACACCTAAGGTTGCAACTGCGGCACCTCCTATGCTTGCTTGAGAGGAACCTACAAAAGTGGCCATATTAATTGCAATAGGTCCTGGTGTAGATTCACATACTCCTATGAAGTCCATAAATTGTTCTTCAGTCAACCAACCATAGCTTAGAACAACCTCTTTAATAAGAGGAATCATAGCATAACCTCCACCAAAAGTAAATAAGCCTATTTTAAAGAATTCTAAAAAGAGTTGCAAATAAATCATTGTATTTCATCTCTCTTTCTTTTTATATGTTCTTGTAGAGTAAGTATGAATATTCCAATCACACCACCTATTATAATGAGATATATAGAAGAGAAGTTTTTAGAAAACAATTCTAACACAATCATTACAATAAGGACAATTAAAAACAGACAAATTTGCCAAATGCTTTTTGGCATTTTTTTAAATAAATTGAGCCCAGCCTTTAATATTAAAAATGCAACTGCGCATTTGATTCCGACAAAGGCGTAAGCAACATATTGGTTTTCTAAAAATTTATTTAAGAATAAAGAAATAATAAATATTATAATAAAAGAAGGAAGAACGACTCCTAAAGTTGCTAATAAACTACCTAATATTTTCCCTTTTTGAAATCCTATATATGTAGCCATATTAATGGCAACAGGACCAGGTGTAGATTCAGATATAGCGAATACTTCTAATAACTCATCATTACTCAACCATTCTTTTTTTTCAACAACACTTTCTTTAATCTGTGACATCATGGCATAACCCCCACCAAAGGTAGTTGCCCCCAGTTTAAAGAAGGTCAAAAACAAGTCCAAATAGATGTTCATCTAATATCCCTCTTTTCACAATTTCATTTATGAATTATAACACGATATGCGCATTTATACAATTAAAAATTATAATATAATATCATGATAAAAATTGACATTTAGAGTGAACTCAAAAGCAAAACGAAATTTTCAGTTTGCTTTTAAAGTCGAAAATGAATTGCAAAAATGAATTTTTTTCCGTGTTCCTTTTACAAGCTAGAATGAAAAAACTAGGATTATGAAAAAAAATAACATAAATGTTAGAATTTTTTTTATTTTTTGTAGAAAAAAGTTTGTGATTAGTTTATAATATGAAGTAGAATAAGTATAGAAGAGGTGGCTCAGTTATGATTTTAAATTTATTAGCCGGAAGCGGATTTTTTTCAAACAAAGTTGATGTAGTATTTTTTAGTGCAATTGCGGTTGCTTTAGGTTTGCTAATAATCGTATTTGTGGTATCTAAAATAGTACAAAAAGAAAAGGATAAGAAATACGAAGCAATGGAAGAGGCTGCTAAAAAAGAAGCAGAACAAACTGAAGTATCACAAGAAGAATCAGTTGCAGAAGAAAAAACTGAAACCAAAGAAGAAACTCCAGTTGAAGAAAATGTTGTAACTGAAGAACCTGTTGAAGAGGCAAAGACTGAAGAACCAGAACCTGCTCAGGAAGAACCTCAAAAAGAAGAACCCAAGAAATCTAATAAAACTAAGAAGGCGTCTGCTAGCAAGTCAACTGCAAAGAAGGATGAACCTGTAGTAGAAGAATCTGTTGCAGAAAAGAAAGAGGAGCCAAAGAAA
>JAIDZC010000042.1:0-43835 GCA_029057785.1 Anaeroplasmataceae bacterium | reverse complement strand
GAAAAGAAAGAGGAGCCAAAGAAAGCTCCAGCAAAGAAAACAACAACTGCAGCAACACCTGCTGAAGATAAGAGTAGAGCTTATAGTGGAAAATATGAAGTTTATCCAAGTGCAGATGGTTATCAATATCGTTTAAAAGCTTCTAATGGTGAAGTTTTAGTTGTAAGTGAAGTTTATACTACTAAAGATAGTGCATTGAAAGCTATTGATGCTGTAAAGCGTAATGTTGAAGATGGCGAGATTAGAATAATTAAAGATAAGCGCGGTCTATACAAATTTAAATTAACTTCTAAGAATTATAGAGTATTAGCTTTAGGCTCAAGCTATTCAACTGAAAAGAGTGCGGTACGTTCCTCAGAGTCATTTAAAAACTTTGCTTTAAAAGCAACTACTGTTGAAATTGATACACCTGCAGATCAAGATAATATTGTTGAACCATATATAGACATTACTATTGCAGATGTGAAAACAGGCGGAAAATATATCGTTGAAAAATATGATGGAGAATTTAGTTGGGATTTAAAAGCATCCAATGGTCAAATTCTTTGTCAAGCTGAAGGCTACACATCTAAGAGTGGTGCATTAAGCTCAATTGAAAGTTTTAAAAAGAATGTAGAAACTGGAACCTTTAAGATTCTTAAGGATAAAAATGGTAACTTCCATTATAACATCTATACTGCTAGTGGAAGACTTGCTACAATTGGTGAATCTTATAACTCAAAGCAATTAGCAGAATCTGCTGCACTTTCTGTAGCATCTTATTTCAAGGATGCAGAAATAGAAGAAAAGAAGTAATTCACGAAATAAAAGAAATTTTTGAGCATCAGGTTTAGCTGATGCCCTTTTTTCTAGAAAGGAGAAACTATGAAAATATCATTTCCTAATGATGTTATAAGAGGAATTTTTTCTATTCCTAAAGTTAAGAATCAGCCCTATTTAAAAGCTAAACTACAACGCATTGGCATCAAAAATGAAGAAGTTATTCAAGTCAGCTTATATACTCAACAACAAGTATTTCATGAGAATATTTCCTTAAATAACCTAGAAGACTATTTGAATGAAATGTTAGACCAAAAATTTAGAAGTTTAGAGCTTTATACAAAAGAATATTTATATGCATATAAAATATCAAGCAAAGGGAAACTTTTAACAAACAAAAAACAGCAAAAACATGATTTTGTTGTCTTAGAACATAATAAGACGAAAAAGTATCTTATAGAAGAAGGAATGATAGTTCCTCCACTCATTGATCTAGGTGTTATGACTTCTGAAGGTAAAGTTGTCAAAGCCAAATTTGATAAATTTAAGCAAATTAATCGTTTTCTAGAAATGATTGAAGATAGCATAAAAGAAGAATCAAAATTAAAAATAATCGATTTCGGTTGTGGTAAAAGTTATCTAACCTTTGTAATATATTATTATTTGACATATATTAAAAAAATAGACTGTCAAATCATTGGTCTAGATTTAAAGAGTGATGTTATTAAGCATTGCAATGAAATAGCAATAAAATATGGATATGAGAAATTGAAATTTATTCAAGGGGATATTTCGCAATTTAAAGCAGAACGGGATATTGATATGATTGTTACACTTCATGCATGTGATACCGCAACAGATTATGCTTTATTTCATGCTATTCAAATGAAATGTAGATATATCTTTTCGGTTCCTTGTTGTCAGCATGAAATTAATCTTCAAATAAAAAATAAAAGTATAAATCCAATTAGTAAGCATGGCTTGTTAAAGGAACGCTTTGCAGCTATTTTAACGGATTCCATTCGCACAAATATTTTAGAATATTTTGGATATAAAACTCAGGTATTGGAATTTGTTGATTGGGAGGCAACTCCTAAAAACATTCTAATTAGAGCAAAATTGGAAAATATTGCTCCTGCTAGTTCATTGATAGAAGAAGTTGAACAATGGATGAAACAGCTAGAGTTTGAGCAAACTTTGTATAAATTATGTTTTAAAACAAAAGAAACCTAGATTTTTTATCTAGGCTTCTTTTTTAATATACAACTTTATGTGCAAGTCTAAGTTTATCAGCAATCATTGCAATAAATTCAGAGTTTGTAGGTTTACTTTTGTTATAACTAATGGTATAGGCAAAGATTTGAGAAATAGCCTCAACATTTCCCCTATTCCATGCAACTTCAATAGAATGACGAATAGCTCTTTCAACTCGTGATGAAGTAGTTTTATATTTTTTAGCTACTGTAGGATAAAGATATTTTGTGATAGCTCCTAGTATATCTACATTATTATAAACCATAGTAATGGCTTCTCTTAGATATAAGTATCCTTTAATGTGTGCTGGTACACCAATTTCATGAAGTATTTCAGTTATTTCTGTATCCAAATCAACATTTGCGCTTTTACTTTTTTCTTTTAGGTTATAAGTAATACCTTTTGTAGATTCTTCATTAACCAGTTGATTTAAAGTTTTGTGTAGATTATTTAAGTCAATTGGTTTAACAATAAAATAGTCAGCACCTAGGGCTGAGGTTTTTGCCATGATAGATTCTGTATTAAATGCAGTGATGATTACAATCTTATTAGGTCTGTTGTATTTTGGATTAGACTTGATTTCGTTTAAAGCATTAACACCATCTAAATCAGGCATAAATACATCTAATAACAGAATGTCTGCTGTATTAGACTCCAAGTAAGTTAATAATTCTTTACCACCAGTAAAAGTTTCTACAACCCCCATATTAGGTTGCATTTTCAAAAATTCGCTGACCATATTTAATAATTCTTTGTTGTCGTCAGCCACAATAATTTTAGTCATATATTATTCCTCCCGTATTTACAAGAGATATAATAAAGGATATTTTTAGGAAATACAAGAGAATTTTTAAAATTTATAAAATCTTTTTATCAAATCGACAAATAAATGGAAGATTATTTCTGCAAAAAATCAACTATTTAGTCAAAAGTGTCGAGTATTGTCGAAATCTATACAAAATGATTTTTTCTAAGTTTTTTTTAGTAAATATGCATAAAAGTTTTTGATATAATTCTCTGCTTCAAGGGAAGTGAGTTGATGTGACCAAGGTACCCTGTCCTTCATATCAATTCCTTTTGTATGTTCATAAAACCGAGCCGTTTTATCGCGATTTGTATCATTCCATTTATTGAAGCCTTCTGGGAGGATATGATTACCCAATTTACAATCTATGAATGAAGCACACCCATAATCTCGCCAAGGTCTTGCAAGATATGTTTTATCATTCCCTATAAACTCACAATGATAAAACAAATATCCATAAGGAAGCTCTTTAGGATGTGCTGGAGCACAAACAAAAGAAGGGGTGTTTTTTTTAGAATCTAAGGTGAGTATTGTGCATTCTTCAAATAAAGCTGTTGCACAACCAAAAATGAAGTCTACATCTCCTTTTATTGTGCAGTGCTTATAAATTTGTTTAGAAGGTAGCCCCTTTAATTTTTCAGGTGGATAGAAGGAAGCATATCTTTTACATAAATCCTGTGGAAGAGGTCCTGTGAATAAAGTATCTTGTGCACTTGTAATGATACAATTTTCACAAAGGAAATGATTGCCATCCACATGTAAGGCAACAGCTTGCCCATAAATTTCAGAAGGCATAGCCTCATTTTGTATAATGAGGCCCTCTAAAGTGATATGATCTCCACCAATGTAGAGTGTGTAGGTATGAAATGTGTTACATTCATTGCCATCTGGCATAATCTTGTGATAATAATCTTTATTAGAGAGAATTGCTTGCCCAGGATGCTTAGCACGAATAACAATATTATTTAACCATATCTCAACTTTTTCTTGATAAATTCCATCATTAAGAATCAAGACATCACCCGAAGACATTTGAGCCAAAGCATTATTTATACTTTGTAAATGATTCAATTCAATCACCATAAGCATTCACCTCAATCATAAATATTATAAAAGATTTTCTTTTTTTTGTATATAGAGATTTGAAAAAAAAGTTTTGAATTGTTGACTAGATAGTTTTTAAATGATACAATATAAAAGAACTATGAAAACGCTATTATAGCTTTTTGTAAAGTTTACCCCAATATATTGAGGTAAGGAAGGAAAGGAAGAATAAAATGAAAAAAATAGGAAAAGTAATATCATCAATGTTACTTGTTGGCAGTATTTTTTTTATGGTTTCATGTAAAACGAACCAGCCGGTTGATCCTGTAGATCCCCCTACACCACCAGCACCAGTTTTAAAGAAATCAATAAGCTCAATACAACTTAATACTGTTAATGTAAAAGATACCTATTATTTAGGAGAGGAATTTAGCAAAGACAATTTAAAAGTTACCGCTAGATTTACTGATGGTACATCTTCAGATGTTTCTGATGATGTAATTGTTAATTCTGACAGTTTTGACAATACAGTTGTCGGTAGCTATCCTATAATTATTTCATATGAATATGAGGGTAGGGTTCGTAGAAATTCATATGATGTTACTGTGAAGTCAATAGCAGATATGATTGATCCACATGTTGTAGGACTTGAAGTAGAAAAAGAACAGGTTGAGTTTTCAATAAATACAGAATTGGTTTTAACAGATTTAAAAGTTACCGCTGTATTTTCTGATGAAACGACAAAAGACTTAACTGCCGATGACTATGTTATTGATAAAGGGCTAGTTGATATGACACAGCCTAATATCTATCCACTTGTCATTAAGTATTCTGAAAATTATTCACAAGATAGTGCTAGTGAAGAAGTGACAGTGAAAAACTTTGTTTTAATTACTGTAACAGATCCAGTAGAATCTATAAGTTTTATTGAAGGAACTACTGAATTTGAATATGGATCTAAATTTAGTACAGATGATTGGAAAGTATTAGTTACATATGCGAGTGGTGCAACTGCAGAGATTAATAATACACAGTTTTCAAATTCTACTATAGATACTTTCAAGTCAGGAACTATAAATTGTAGTGTTGCTTATAAAGAAATGGATGTTACAAAAGTAATTTCTGTTCCTGTAAAAGTATTACCTAATCCAAACGCAGACTATCATATCAATAAGAGTTTAGTTGCTTCTAGCTTGGGTGTTACAGAAGGTGTTCAAGTAGAGAGCAATAGAAAACAACCACTTCCTGCTAGTGAGGTAGATGATTTCTTCACATTACAAGGAACAGTTCTAAAATACTTTAAGTCAGATAAAGTAAGTGTTTCAGGTGTTGAAGTAGCACAAGATGGTTCTATATCATTTACTATCGAAGGAACTTCTAAGTTGACAATGTCAGTTTCATCTAATGGAGGAACGAACACATCATTATTAAAAGTAACGAACTCTGATGGTGAATTACAACATCAATCCACATCTGTGCCAGAAACATCAGTAGGTTATATTTCTATTTATAGTTCTAGTACAAATACAACTGTAGAATTCTCTTTACCTGCAGGAACTTATACAATTACCTTTGTGAGTGGCGTTGATGATTCAACTAATGTTTCACAACCTACAAATATTACTGCTACACGTGCTGGTAGAATAGCATCTATAAAGGTTACAGCATAAGGAAAGGAAGGAAAATAAAAATGAAAAGAAAATTTTTGATAATTCCAACACTCCTTTTAGCAGGATTAAGTTTGGTGGCATGTAAAGAAGAACCAAAGACTCCACCTGTGGATGAAGGAGTAAAAACAATATACATTAGTCCAAATGGAAATGATAAGAACGATGGTTCTGAAACAAACCCATATGATATTTTGACGGGTGTTGGGGCATTGAAAAAAGGAGATACTTTGAAAGTATTACCTGGTAGATATATGGTTCCAAGAAGATTAAATCTTACTATCTCCGGTGATCCATTTAATTATATTACTTTAGAAAATGATTCAACTGAGCCGGCTATATTTGACTTTAGTGCTTTAGAGTTTAATAGTTTAAACCGTGGTATTGAATTGAATGGTAATTATTGGCATTTTAAAAATCTTGAAATAGTTAATGCTGGTGATAATGGTTTATATATTGGTGGAAGTCATAATATTATTGAAAATTGTCAGTTCCATGAAAATCGTGATACAGGTCTTCAATTAGGACGTGGAAGTGGTTCATATGACAATATTAAAGATTGGCCGTCTTATAATTTGATTAAAAATTGTACATCTTACAATAATTATGATGATGTAACATTTGGTGAGAATGCGGATGGATTTGCGGCTAAGCTAACAGTTGGTTATGGAAATGTATTTGATGGCTGTATTGCTTATCGTAATAGTGATGATGGCTGGGATTTATTTGCAAAACAAGATAGTGGTAACATTGGTACTGTATTCCTATACAACTGTGTATCATTTGAAAATGGATTCTTATTAAACAAGACTACAGAAGCAGGAGTAGAGCGTTTTATTACACGTGATGGTGATGGTATTGGATTTAAGCTTGGCGGTAGTACAATGAAGGGTGACGTTGTTATGGAAAACTGCGTGGCTTTCAATAACCGTCTACATGGTATTGGTGATAATTCCAACCCTGGTGTTATTTCTGTAAATAACTGTACTTGTTATAATAACTGTGCTGCGATTGATGAAAATGGTGTTGTTTTAGCTCCAGAAGATACTACAAAAGGATCTAATGAAGCAGAATCAAGCAATTTTGATATAGCAAGAGATTCAAATAGTTATAATAATTATACAAATTTATTATCTTATGCAACAAATGCTACAACTCAACCAGATCGTTATTTAGGATCAACAGAGAATTCTATTTTCTACTCTGGTACAGGAAACTATCTAAAAATCACAGAACATTTAGATGCATCTTGTTTAAATCCTTCTAAATGCGGTGTACCATTTAATGGATTGAATAACGAATCCTTTAAATCTTTAACAGCGGTAAATGGATTAAATAATCGTGATATTCATAAAACAATGAGAAATGCTGATGGTTCTGTACAGTTGGGTGATTTCTTGAGTTTGGTTCCAGGAGAGCTTAAATCTTCTAATATTGGCGCAGATTTAACAAAAACTTCATATGATGAATATCCTCATTATACACCTAGTGAATTAAATGAAGATATGACAGAAGATGATATTAAAGTGCAATCTGCATATGATGCTTTACGTGTAAATTGTAATGCAACTGCTGTATACCAAGATTTCCTTGCTCCAGCTAATTTTGCTGGATGTAGCATCTATTGGAGTTCTTCAGATACAAACTTAGTTTCTGTTGGTGATGAGATTAGAAATTCTATTTCTGGAACTCAGGAGATTATAATTTCTGTATTTAGAACAAGTGAAACAAAACAAGTAACTCTTACAGCAGAAATTGAATATAACAATAGTTCAAAGAAAAAAGAATTTGTATTAAATGTTATGCAAGATACTCCAGGTATAGGAGAAATCTATGTTAAGAATGTTGAAGATGACAAAGTGATTATTGATCAATTTGAAAGATTCTTTGAACCATCTTTAGTTGTTACAAATTTAGCTGATTATTCTGGAAAAGAATTATCTAAGGATTTATATAACTTAAAGACTACTTATACATATCAGGAGTCTAAAACAGCTAAAGCATATGCAGTTGATGCTGTTTATTCTTCAAGACCAGGCGTTTATACTGTTACTCATCAAGTACAAATGAAGGATGATGCGACAAAAGTTAAAAACTACAGTTATACAGTTTATGTATGTAGTCCAGCATCAGAAGTTGATTTTGTAGGCTCTGTTAGTGTTTCTGTTCATCGTGATGGATTCAATTTAACAGGAGAACTAAGCAACGTTACTGGTAATATCTACATATTAGCGAATAATGAAGAAACTGTTACTGCTGAGCAAGTTAAAGAATCTGGAGAAAAATTTGAATTTAGAAATGATGTTGTTTCTTTTGATGTTGATCAATCCAATGACAGCGGATATTTCATTCATTATCTTGTAGAAAATAAGAGTGGAAGTAAGACATCTGCAGTTTATAAGAAAGAAATCAAAGTTACAAATATTACTACAGAAGCTGAATTCTATAATTTATTAACCGGATCTTCTGAAAGTACAACAATTTACTTATTACAAAATGACTTAGACTTTACTGATAAGGTATGGGGTTCTAGTTCGGCACAATTCAAAGGTTTATTAAATGGTTTAGGACATAAAGTAAGTAATATAACTACAACTGCTGAATCACTTATAAATAAAATGTCTAATGGTACTATTATGAATCTTGATTTTGAAGAAATCACTTTAAATAGTGCCAAGGCAGACAAAGAGAGAGTAGGTATTATTTCTACAATGTCTGGTGGTTATATCCATAATGTTCATATTAAGAATATCAATTCAGTAGGTTCTGATAGAATTGGTGGTGTTGTTGGTCAAGTAGGTATTGGGAAAAATTATTTCTCTCAAATTTCTGTAATTAATGATGAAAATCATATTATTACAGGAAGCCGTTCAGCAGCAATTATTGGATTCGTACAAAATGAAACAAAGGCTACAGAACTAGAAATCCATGTATCTAACTGTTATGTAAAAGCTAATGTCGGTAAATCTGGAGACCAATATGTTGGTGGTGTATTAGGCCGTTTTGATAACCGTCAAAGCTGGATGACTTTAGATATTGAAAAAGTATATTTTGAAGGAAAAATTGTTGCTGGAACATATGCTGGTGGTATAGTTGGTGGCTTCAATTATGGTCACAGTTTAATTAATTTGAAAGATTGTGTAAGTAAGTTTGAATGTGTATATAATGGAACAGAATTTACCATTGCTTTAAAGAATTGTAGTCCAATCATTGGTCGTTCTACAACAAGTAATAATGGCGGTCATACATATGTTACAAACTGCTATGCATCCATTGGAGAATACGTTTCAGATTACGATAGTAGAACAGATGATTTCGAAAACAATTTAAAGAAAAGTGAATTCTTCAAAGAAACATTAGAGTTTGATTTAGAACATATTTGGCAATTTGCTGATGAAATTTCTTTAAGATAACACGCATGAGTTGGTATATATAACATAAAAATATATACCAACTCTTACTCCCTTTAAAAGTCAATGATTTTTTTGTAAACACTCAAATAAAATATAAATACAAAAGCATCTTAAAAAAAATTAAGCGTTTTCTATTTACACCATAAAATAAAAGTGATATAATACATATGAATTACTGAAAGCGTTATTTTAAGCTTGATTTTACTAAAAATATCGCAATAATTTCCATTATAAGTATAAGTAGGGATTCTAGTGAAGTTAAAAAAATATATGTTAATAGATTTATCATTGTTAATAGGAATAGGGGTCGTTATAGAAGCATTAGGGATTTTTGTATTCAATTTTATGCTAAGAGCGACTGTGATTACCTCGGCCGTTTCTTTATTAGTAATGGTAGTAGCTATTACAAGGTGGAGATGGAAGGGATTGATTTGTGCACCATTCTTAGCACTTGCCACTATAATAAGTGGTCGTTTCTTTAATCCGCATTTAGATTTTAGAGCTTTATATGGCTGGGAATTATACTTATCAACATTAGGATCGTTATTATCGCTTTCTGTGAATTTGATTTGGTTTAAATATATTGATTATAATAAGACATTCAAAAGTATAGGCTTATCTTTGGGACTATGCTTGATGGATATTGTTGTTTCACAAGTGACCTTATCTTTGTTATATATGGCATTCACTGCATCTAAAGACTTTTTGATTTTGGGATTTTTGGCATGGAATGCATTTTCGTTTGTTTTATTATTAGTTGGTGTATATTGTTTTAAACGACAAAATGTTTTAATAGATGTTGAAGTGGATATGAAAGAAAAAAGTCAGGAGAGGATTGATGATTCTGACTTTAGATTGAACATAGAAGAAGAGAATGTAGAAAAAGAGAAAGGAGATTTAAAAGATGGAGAAAGTAGTTGATCAAAAAGTAGTTGATCAAGTAGAACGCGAACACTGGAAAAGAACTCTTCGTACATTAGCTAAAGACTGGAGGCTTTATGTATTGTTGATTCCAATGCTAGCTTTCCTTTTGCTTTATAAGTATTTACCTATCGCTGGTATCTTACAGGGCTTTAAATGGAAAGAGGCTGGTCAGTTCAGAGATGATCAATGGAGCGGTTTATTTTATGCACAAATGCTATTCACTGGTTCGTTTGCTGCTGATTTCTGGCGTGCATTCCGTAATACCTTTGTAAATAGTATGTATGGTTTATTATTCGGCTTCCCTATTCCAATTTTCCTTGCATTATTATTTAGTGAAATTAAGAATGATAAGTATCGTAGTGTGCTTCAAGTTTGCTGTTATTTGCCTCACTTTGTATCTGCCGTTGTAGTTACAACGTTAATTACATTGTGGTGTCAAAGAGAAACTGCAAGTAACTCTGCTGGTATTATTAACCAAATGCTATCAGCTATGGGAATGAATAGTATTAAGGCAGATGTACTCGCTGCACCACGTTTCTTTAGACCGATTTATCAAATTTCGGGTGTATGGGAAGGTGCAGGATATGGTTCTATCGTATACTTTGCTGCCGTAATGGCGATTTCGCCTACAAATTATGAGGCTGCAAGAATCGATGGTGCATCAAAAATGCAGCAAATTCGTTATGTAACTCTGCCTGGTATGGCGCCAACTTTAACAATAATGTTAATTATGCGTATTGGACAGATTTTAAATGTAGGTTATGAGAAAATAATTCTATTAGTTGGTGATCAATTGTCATCATATGAAACATCAGAAGTTATATCAACGTTCGTATATCGTTGTTCTGGTCGAAGTGAAAACAATCAGATTACAATCGCTAATGGTGCAGCTCAAAATCTAGGTGTTGTTGCTGATATTTTTAACTCATTAATTGCAATGTGTCTTGTATTAGGTGCAAATGCTATTAGTAGAAGGGTATCATCTACTTCATTATTCTAGTAGAAGAGAGGAAATGAATTATGAAAAGATTAGACCGTTCTGAAATTATATTTAAAATTTTTGCCTATGTAATTCTAACATTATTTGCATTAGTATGTTTATATCCATTTATCTTTATATTATCAGCATCAGTTTCTAGTAAAGCTGCTGTAGATACAGGTAAAGTTTATTTATGGCCAAACCCTCAAGGTGGTGGATTGCAAATTGATGCATATGCTGAAATCTTCAGCCAATCAAGATTCTGGTTATCTTATTGTAACACCTTGTTCTATACAATGTATGGTACACTTGTTTCAATGCTAGTAGCAATTACAGGTGCTTATGCTTTATCAAAATCAAGATTAATGTTTGGTAGAGGATTTAACTTTATGCTAGTATTTACAATGTGGTTTAGTGCAGGTATGATTCCTACATATAACAACTTTGTTCAATTAGGCGTAGATAACAGATATATGTATATTATTGCTTTAGGTTTTAATGCATTTAATATTATCTTATTGAGAAATTATTTCTCATCTGTTCCAACTGAAATCGAAGAAGCAGCTACAATTGATGGTGCAACAGAGTTCCAATTGTTGACAAAGATTTATATCCCAATGTCAAAGGCATCTATTGCAACAGTAACAATGTTCTATGCTATTTCTCGTTGGAATGGCTACTTATGGGCACAAATGTTATTAGGCCCTGATGATCAACCATTACAGGTTTATATTCGTACCGTATTGAAAGACGTTATGCAAGGTGATCAATCAGGAGCAGAAGTAAATTACTCCCCATATTCAATGCAATATGCATTATTAGTATGTTCTATCATTCCTATCATCGTTATTTATCCGAAAATACAAAAGTATTTTGCAGCGGGTGTTAACGTTGGTGGAGTTAAAGAATAGAAAAAAGAAAGAAGGAAGGAAAAAAATGAAAAAGAAATTATTATTAGCTGGTGTTGCTGCTTTATCTGTTGTAACATTAGCAAGCTGTGGTGGAAAAAATACAAGACCACCTGTAGTTCCTCCAACTGGTGGAACAGAAGTCAAATTGCCAGATATCACATTTGACACAACTAGTCGTTTATCTGGTAAAACAATGAATATGTACCTTAACTATAAGGCAAAATCTGGTGTTACATACACTGGTAATGAGTCTAAGTTAGGAGCTACATACCAAAACCCTATTGATGGTAAGACTTATGCTAGAGGCGATTTAATGCCAATGTGGAGTGAAGTTGAATCTAGATTAGGTGTTACTATTCATGATGCTGTAAGAGATTTTACTGCTGATGCTTATACTCAAGATAGTGAAGATAAGATTTATACAGCAATTGGTTCAGACAGAAATATCGAGAATATTGATATTATGATGACCAACTCAGCAAATGCTGTTAAGTATGCTACAGATAACCATTTAGTTAACTTAGCGGATTATTTCCAATATATGCCAAACTTATATACATTCTTCCAAGAGCACCCATCTGTATATTCAGAGCTAGTTGATGCTAATGGAAATTTATATTTGGCTCCATATTTTGATGGATTGGATTCAGTTGAAAAGATGTTCATTTTCAATACTGAATTAGTAGAAAAATTATTAGATGAAGAAAATCCTTCATTTGATGAAACTGCAGCTGCAGAAACTGCTTATCAACCATTTATCAATACTTCAAAAGATTATAAAGTATTAATTTCTGATGGTGGAAAAGCAAAAGATTTAGTTGTAAAAGCAGCTACAAACCCAGTTGAAGCTCAAAATAAGTTAGCAACTAAGAATGGTAAGACTTATACAGAAGCTTTAAGAGAATATATCGACAAGGCTTATATGACTTCTGGTGAATATACTAAACGTTCAGAAGTATTTAATTCTGAAAAGGCATGTTATTCAACTGATGATATGATTGCTTTAATGCGTTGTGCTGTAAATAACTCAGTTTATTTATATGGCGAACCAGGAAAAGTTCATGGTATCGTTCCACGTGGACAAGCTAATAACCGTGTTATTACAATTCTTCAATTAGCTCAAATTTGGGGTGTTCGTGGTTTAACATCTGAAAAAGATATGCTATATTATGATAACAATGGTAACTTAGTTGACCTACGTACTACTGAAAAGGCATTGGATGCATTAGACAAGTTACATCAATTAAAACAAGAAGGATTAATTATTGATGGTTGGGATGCTGAAGGTGCTAAGAATGGTACATTCTATTATCAATATTTAACAGGTGCTAGTGGTGCTGCATTAATGATTTATGATTACAATGCTACTCAGGTTGTTAATAATAAGTTAGATGCAACTACAGGTATCGGTACATCAACTTCAAAATATAATGGTTTAATGCCAGTGTTACCTCCTGTAACTGAATGGGAAGATAACTATATTAACTCTAATGAATATCTATATACAAGATATACTGAAGATACTCGTGCATTCAAGAGTGCTGGATCTGTTGTATTCAAGAGTGCTGATGAAGAACAAATTATCGCAGCTTGTCAATTAATCGACTATTTCTATGGTGATGCTGGTGCAGCTTTACAAGATTATGGTCCAGCTGCTTATGTTGATGGTAAAATCACATTAGCTGGTGTTCAATATGATAAGATTAAAACTAGTGTATTTACTGCTATCAATAAATCTGGTTTAGGTTGGAATGACTGGATGAGAGATGTTGTTGGTACAACTCAAGGTATGGGACATGTTCGTTCTGATGGTTTAGATTATCAAGTTACTCACCCTGTTGGACAGGTAGGTTTAAATAACTTATTAAGTGCAGTTGCTTCTGGTGCTGTAGTTTGTGCTACAACTGCTCGTCCAGCTGGATTCGGTGCTACTGTTCCTGCATATTATTCTCAAAATGCAACTACAACAGAAATTACTGAATTAGTTGACTTCTGGAAGCAAGGTATGGGTAATACTGCTTGGAGAGCTGTAATTAATGATGGATGGACTACTACAACTAAAGAATCATTAAGAGCTACTTGGGCTAAAGCAGACGAAGTATACTTAACATTCTACAATGACTATTTAAGACTTAAAAAAGGTGCAGCTAGTCAATAATTAAATTATTTCTAATTGGTATGGAAAGAAGGAAACTCCTTCTTTCCTACCCATTATTTATCATGTAAGGAGGTTTATTATGACCCGATTTTTAAAGAAAAATGCAAAATTATTTTATATACTTTTTGCAGTGTTTAGTTTCTTATTTATTATATTGAGTTGTGTGTTTATGACAACTTATAGTAGAATTGCGGTAGATTATACAGAAGATTTCTTAATTTCTGGTAAACCAACGGTATTAATAGGATTAAATACTTTTTGTTCTAAGACAGGTATCAGTTATGGTGAATTATATGGTCTAATGTTTGATGTTAACGCAGTTTTACAAAATGCAAATAATATGATGTTATATCTTGGAGCAGTTTCATTGGTAATGTCAGCAATTATGTTTATATGTACGAATGCAACTAGAAAAAAATACTATATCTCTAATTTGGTATCAGGTGTTGCTTGTCCAAGTGTTTGCATCATAATGAGCATTATCACAATAGTATTTATTATTCTTTGTGTAGGGGAAGTTAATGCAAATTATGAGTTATTGAATTGGGGTTCTTTAGCAAATGGCGATTATTATAATCGTGCCGTTGACCAATTCAAGGCAGGAGATACTTCCGCATTTTCAGTTAATGCAACACCATTAATCATCTTTATTGTAATAATTGCTTTATTCATTGTTGCTTCTGGTGCAATGATAGCATATGCAGTATATAGATATTTAGATACTCGTAAGGAGTTATCTAATGTAGTTGAAGAAGAAGTAAATGCAGACATCGCTGAAGATGATACAAAAGTAGAATTATCTGAAAGGATGGTTGATGCAAATGTCTAATAATGTAGAAAATAATGAAGTAGTAAGATCTACAACTGAAAAGATTTATTATGATGCAAATAATATTGAAGGTCAGATGCTTAGATATCGTACAAATTCTTTATCATATAAACTTGGAATGGGTGCAATTTTATGTAGCGTATTGGCTTCATTTATCAGTTTGAATTCGCTTGTTTGGAATGCGTCTGTAATTATAAAAATTCTAGGTAATATTATTATATTATTATTTGGTTTCCTTTCTGTAGAGAAAGTGAAATCATATTCTAAAGAATATAGTTATGTATTATGTGGAATTGGAGTTGTCTGCTTTGCCAGAATTTTCTGGGGACCATTACAATTAATGATTTGGTATGGCAAATATAAAGCAGATCCAAATAATCCTGATCTTAACAAGCATTTAGGACCAACGATTATGGGGGATTATAAGACACAAGCTTATTTAACTCAAAATGCTGATATAAGAGCTGTTATAGCAATTGTTTTATTAGTTATTACAACTGTACTTTTCGTTGCTGCAGGTATTATTGGTCTTATAAGAGCTAAGAAGTATGCTGCATATATGTCAACTCAGGATGTTACTAAGGGGGTATAACAATGGAAAATCAAGAATTATCTAAAGAACCAATTTATGACGTTGTACTCCGAGACGTTAACAAAGTTTACCCTAATGGGTTTCATGCAGTTTATGATTTTAATATTAATATTGAAAAAGGTGAGTTTATAGTTCTTGCTGGTCCATCTGGATGTGGCAAGTCTACAACTTTACGTATGATTGCAGGATTGGAAGAGATTTCTAGTGGTGATTTAATCATTAATGGTAAACGTGTTAATGATGTTGCGCCTAAGGATAGAGATATAGCAATGGTATTCCAAAACTATGCGCTTTATGCACATATGACAGTTTACCAAAACCTTGCCTTCTCATTAACGATTAGAAAAACAGATCCAGTAATCATTCATAAACAAGTTATGTATGCTGCAACTGTACTAGGCTTAATTCCTTATCTAAATAGAAAGCCAAAGCAGCTTTCTGGTGGGCAAAGACAGAGAGTAGCAGTAGGACGTGCTATCGTTCGTGATCCAGTAGTATTCTTACTAGATGAACCTCTTTCTAACTTAGATGCTAAGCTAAGAGGCCAAATGCGTAAAGAACTAACAGAATTACATGATAGATTACAGTCTACTTTCGTATATGTAACACATGACCAAATTGAAGCTTTAACATTAGCTTCTCGTATTGTAGTTATGAAGGATGGTTATGTTCAACAAATTGCAACACCTAAGGAAATGTTTGAATATCCTGAAAATATATTTGTTGCAGGATTCATAGGCACTCCACCTTGTAATTTTTATAACGGAAAGATTGATGAAAAAGTAACAAAATTTATTCATGTTTCTGGTGCTGAAATTGGTTTAACTGCTGATCAGTCTAAGATGTTAAAGGATTATGCTGGAAAAGAAGTTGTTATGGCTTCTCGTCCTGATTATGTATTTACTGATGATGCAACTTTGAAAGCAAATGCAAAGCAGTCATTTAAACTAGAAGTAGATTATTATGAATTCTTAGGTTCATATAAATTAGTATACGGTGAGTTCGGTGGCGAAAAAATTATCGCTAAGATTAACGGACGTGAAGAAATCAAGGAAAATGTTATTGATGCTTGTTTCCAAGCAGAAAAAATGTTATTCTATGATAAAGAAACAGAAATCAGAATTAGGTAGGTGTTAATATGGAAGATAAAAAAGATGAAGTAGTAGTTACTACTGCAGAACCTAAAAGTGAAGCTGTTTCTCAACCAGTAGCAGATGAAAATGTTGCTAAAAAGAACCCATTCTTGTCTTATTTATATGGAATTTGGTACAATTTCATTGATTCATTTAGATATAACCCTTGTAAATTAGCTGGTATTTTAGTTGCTTTACCTGGTTTATTTATTGGATTCTTTTTAGGTTTTCACAGTAATGTAATTTTCTTGGTAAACAATGTAAAAAATGAAGCAGATTTCTCAGGCTTGCTAATGTTTATACTTGTTTTAATGGGATGTATTAATATCTTTAATGGTGTGACTCTTTCTTCAAAGAGAAATTTAGGATCCGTAATTATTTCTACAATTTGTTCTACAGTCATTATTGTTTGTGGAGTTTTATGGATTCAAAAAATATTCTATTCAAGTTATTTATGTACAATTCCTCTTGAACAAGGAGGCCATAACCTAACTGGTGGATATGTATTTACATCATCAACAATTATGTCTATTGTCTCAGTTATTTTATCAATGCTATGTTCATTGGCTGGTTGTATTTTAGGATTTATTAGATACAATAGAAATTATAAAAAGGTAAAATTCTAATGAGTAAAAAAGTAAAAGAAGAAGAGTTTGTTACAGGAAATAAACCAAGTACTTTGGACAAGTTATCTAAAATTCCGTCATGGCTAATTATTCTTTTACTAAAGTATTGGGCAGCTGCGGCTGCCGTTTTCTTTAGTTTGATTGGCGGTTTATCTATTGGACTTGATTTTAGTGAAACTGGGAATGATCCGCTTTCTGTTTTATCAACAGATATTGTCATCATTGTTATATTAGGTTTATTTATGGGTTTATTCATGAATTATATGATTCGTCCTGTTGTAAACATGATGTATTCTCGTAAGAATAATACACATCGTTTCAATATGGTCAATGTAAAAGGTATACTATCCTTATTTGCTAATTTGGGATATCATCTCATTATTTCAATTATTTTATTCTTTATAACCGTTTTTGTTTTGAGTCCAAATGGTCTTGTTTTAGATTTGTTTGGTACTGCAGGAAATGCCGGCATAGAGCCTTTCACATATGCCTTATCCTATATTGTTGTTGACTTTGTTTTCTTATTTATTAGAAATACTATTATCGATACAATTAAGAGAATTAAATATAATAAAGCTATGAAAGCAGGTTTATAATATGTTTAATATAATATTTACTAGTTCCACTAGTATTACATTAGAATTAAATAACAAAGATGTATATTCTACTAAGCCATATGATATTTATTTGAATGGGAAATGCATAGCGGAGGATGTATGCACAAATGTCTATTCTGTTTATCATTTAATTCCAAATACAACTTACACAATAAAAATAGGAAGCTGTGAGTGTCAATTTAAAACAGATGATGAATTCGTATGTTTAAATGTTCGTGATTTTGGAGCCAAAGGGGATGGGATTTCTAATGATACAAATTTTATTCAAACATGTATCTATGCCTGTCCAAATGGTGGTAGAGTATATATTCCAAAAGGAAATTACTATACTGGTCCTTTGTTACTTAGGAGCAATATTACAATAGAATTAGATGAACAGGCTCATTTGATTGGTGATACAGATAGAACTCATTATCCAATTTTACCAGGAATGACATATACTTCTGATGAAAAAGATGAATATAATCTTGGTTCATGGGAAGGAAATCCTTTAGATTGCTTTGCTAGTATTATTACAGGAATCAATGTTGAAAATGTAAAAATTATTGGTAAGGGTATTATTGATGGAAATGCCCATAACTCAGATTGGTGGATTAATGTTAAAGAAAAGAGAATAGCTTGGAGACCAAGAGGTGTTTTCTTGAACCATTGTAAAAATATTCAATTTCAAGGGGTTACAGTTACAAATACTCCATCTTGGAATTTACATCCTTATTTTTCTTCTCAAATTCGTTTTATCGACTTAAAACTAATAAGCCCAAAAAGCTCTCCCAATACAGACGGATGTGATCCTGAGTCTTGTGATGGAGTTGATATCATTGGTGTATATTTTAGTGTTGGTGATGATTGTATAGCAATCAAATCAGGGAAAATATATATGGGCCGGAAATATAAAAAACCATCATCAGGATTCACTATCAGAAATTGTTCTATGAATTACGGTCATGGAGCAGTGGTATTAGGAAGTGAGATGAGTGGTGGAATTAAAGATATTACAGTATCTCAGTGCTTATTTAACCAAACGGATCGTGGGCTTAGAATTAAGACACGTAGAGGAAGAGGAAAAGATGCTCGTATTGATGGAATAACATTTGATAACATAGAAATGAAGGATGTATTGACACCTTTAGTAATCAATATGTTTTATTATTGTGATCCAGATGGACATTCCGAATATGTTCAAACAAAACAGAAACTTCCAGTTGATGATAGAACACCTTATTTAGGCGATTTTCATTTTAAAAATATTACATGTGAAAATGTTAATGTTGCAGCTGGAACATTCTTTGGAATTCCAGAAGCACCAATTCATTCAATTTCCTTAGAAAATATTCACTTCAAATATTCTCCGAATCCTGTTGAAGGACTTGCAGCTATGATGGATGGATTAGATCCTCTTGTAGGTGAAGGTATTTTATTTAATTATATTCATCATGTTCGTATTCAAAATGTTACTTTTGAAGGATTAAAAAAAGAAAAGTATATCAAGAACTTTGTTGAAGAATTTGAAGAAGAATAAAAATAAAAATGTCTCTTTAATAAAATTAGAGACATTTTTATTTTTATAATAAAGTATTTATCTTAACAATTCTATATATGCCATCAAAAATGGCGCAACCCCTTTAGCATCATTTTCTACAATAGGTTCGGAAATATAATACTCAAAGCTTCCATCTCTAAATAAGGCATTCCCTAATCCTGCTAATAAACAAATGCCACCTAGATTGATTTTGTCTTCAGTAATAGTTAAATATGTTCTACAAATTCCTTCAAAAATTTCTTTACCCTTTTCGTGATAGCGTTTAGGTAAAACACCAATTCTGCTTCCTTTTAATAATACATAAGAAATCATTGCTGAGCCTGAAGTTTCTAAATAATTTCCTTTTTTATCCATTTGATCTACGACCTGGTAAAACAACTTCGTTTTTTTATCTTGATATAGTAATATTCCCTCGATAGCTTCATTTAATAAGTTCTTATAAAATTCAAAATCAGAATGCTTTTTATCCATATCGGATAAGATTTCAACAAGAGAAGTGATATACCATCCAATTGCTCTTAACCAGTGACTTTTGGATAATCCTGTTTCTTTGTCACACCAAAATGCTTCCTTGCTTGCATCATATCCATGATAGTATAGCTTTGTATTTTCATTAAACATATGTAATCTAACAACTTCATATTGTTTTCTAATATCAGAATAATTTTGCATATGATTTAGGTATGTTTCATATCGCATATAGAAAACTTGAGCCATAAACAAGCCATCTAGCCAAACTTGATTTGGATGTCTAGGCTTATGCCAAAAATTTCCTTCAAAGGTTCTTGGATTTGTTTTTATTTGGTTATAAGTATAATGAATTGCTTTTAAGTACTTTTCATTATGTGTGAATCCCCATAGATCAAATAATATACGAGATTCACTCATATCATCAAGAGAGTAATTTGTAGGCTCATATGTTCTTATTTTCCCATCATCCATAATGAAATAATCTGTATACAGGATAACAAAATCCAAATAACTTTTTTCCTTATGCAATCTATATAATTCTAAAATTGATGAAAGCATACAGCCATCAATGTAGTTCCAACTTGCTTTTCTGCCTTTTAAAATTTCTACATTCCAAATGGGTGCTTCTGGAGTAGATTCATTTAAAAGTCGCTCTATATATTTTTCTATTGCATCAATTTTTTTCATTTTTCTTTCCTCATTTTTATTATAGCATGAAACAGGTCTATGTTTCAATTCATCGATTTTTCATTTGTTGAATTATTCCTCTGTTTATGTTAATATAGTAGTTAAGAAGATGATAAGATGAAAAAAGAATTTATTTCCAAATTTAATATAGTTCACAAAAGTTTTGATAAAGATAATCCTTTAACAGTAGGAAATGGTGATTTTGCTTTTACATGTGATGTTACGGGGTTGCAAACTTTTTATAAAGAATATGAAAGTATTCCTCTTTGTACAATGTCCAATTTGTTTTGGGCAACTCAAAAAGGTAAGGGGGAGTTGCCTTATCAAAATTATATTAAAAGAAGTAATCACACAGTAGTAAAATATATGACAGATACTCAAGCTGAGACATATCATCAATATCGAGATGATTCTTTTAAATTCGATTTGTTTAAATTAATTTTTTTGTATAAAGGGTGTCCTTTAGAAAAAAATCAAGTTACAGAAATCTATCAGGAACTCTTGATTTATGAAGGAAAGATTAAATCAGAATTTCAGTATCAAAATGAAAAAATTTATGTTGAAACAAAAATACCACAGGAGCATAATAATTTACAAATTAATGTAAAGACAAAGTTAAAAAATTTACAGATTCAACTGTTATTTTTAAAACCTGACTCTTCATTAGTTGGATCCACTTTTGAAATCCTTAATTCATACGATTTTAGTGATTCACAAATTAAGATTGAATCTCCATTCATAACTTATAAATTATTTTATAAGACAAATATGCTTAGAAGAGATTCTACATTTGATGTAGAAGACTATTCTTATTTAAAGATTTCTCTAGATGGTGATTTTCAAGATGATAATGAGATGGGGGAATATTTTAACACTGCTAAAAGTATTGATACTAAAGATGAAGAACTAAATCGTAGAATGGTTTTATCTTTATATTTAATGAAGGTAAATGCTTTGGGAATTTATCCTCCTGCTGAAACTGGATTAACTTGCAATTCTTGGTATGGCAAATTCCATTTAGAGATGCATTTGTGGCATCATTTGGGCTTGATACGTTTGGGATTGTATTCTTATGTACTTCCCTCATTAAAGTGGTATTTGTCCATTTATGAATCCTCTAAGAAAAGAGCAAAAGAACAAGGGTATCAAGGGATTCGCTTTCCTAAAATGACAGATTATAGAGGAGGAGATACACCTTCTAATATTGGCTGTCTATTGATATGGCAAATGCCCCATCTTTTTGTTCTGCTTGATGAGATTATGAAACAGGATAAAAAAGCAATTTCATTAGAGGAATGGATGCCGACATTACAGGGCTTGATTGATTTTATGGTGAGTTTTTATTATCTTAAGGATGGAAAATACCATTTAGATTCACCACTGATTCCAGCAAACGAAAATGTTTCATACGATTGTGATACACCTATATTTGAGGAGTGCTATACTATTTATGCTTTTGAAATTTTTAAACAATGGAAAGAAGAATATCATTTCTTGTATGATACAACTAGAATAGAAGAAATCATTAAGAATCATGTTCCTTTAGAGGTTCATAATGGGTGCTATGAAGCATATGTAGGTTGTACTCAAACTTATACAAAATATAATTATGATCACCCTATAATGATTGGAATGTATTCTTTTTTTCAAAGTCGTATAGTAGATTTAGATGGAATTAGAAATACCTTATATAAAATATTAGAATGTTGGGATTTTGAACATACTTGGGGCTGGGATTTTCCAATGCTTTCCATGGTTGCCAATAGGCTAGGGGAAAGAGAACTTGCTATTCGGATTTTGAAAATGAATGTAGCCAAAAATACTTATCTTAAAAATGGTCATAATCCTCAGCTTCCAAGAAAAGATTTGCCATTATATTTACCGGGAAATGGTGCCCTATTATTGGCGTTATCTTATATTTTCAAATAACAATTCAGATTTATTCAAGTCATTTAAAAAAGATTTGATCTGTTTTTTAAAATGATCTATTTCAAGCATTTTATCTTTAAGCATCCAATTGTGTATCATATAATTTGTTCCACCAACGATAAAAGAAATAATATATTCCTCATCATATTTTAATCTAAAGTGATTTTTCAATTGAGAAAAAACCTCCTTTAGACTCTTATAGGCAGAGGTGTTAATCATATACATTAGCATTGAGTTTTCCTGTTTGCCAAAGTGAATGATTATTTCTCGTTCTTTATGGATGACATTAATCATATTTATAAATATATTACTGAAGAAGTAGTTTAAGTTTTCTACAGAAGAATTAGTTTTAGAAACTATAGAATAAGCGTTCTTTAAAATATCATTTTTAATCTCTTCAATATAACTTTGAAAAAGGTCATATTTATCTTGATAATGTGAATAAAATGTTACACGATTCACTTTTGCATATTCACAAATTTTTGATACACTTATTTTTTCAAACGTTTCTGTTTTAAGTAAGTCAAGTAAGGCATTTTTTAATGCCTTTTTTGTTTTAACTATTCGTAAATCTTCTTTCATAAGAGAATTCCTCATCTTTCTACAAACTATTACACCGATAAAGATATTATAACATATGTAAATTAATTTTGTTGCCACTTATTTATTTTTATTAAAATAAATGAGTTGGGACGGACTGTTTTTTTCGAAAAAATCTTCTTGAATTATGCTTTTTATTTTCATTTATTTATGATATAATTTTAATGAATTATTATAATTGTAAAATTATGGTAAAATAAAAACAAGAGGAGCGCCAAATATGAAGATTTCAATTGGCTGTGACCACTCTGCATTATTACTCAAGAATGAGGTTTCTAACTATTTAAAAGCATTGGGTCATGAAATAAAGGACCATGGCACTTTTAGCGATGAAAGCTGTGATTACACAGATTTTGGAATTAAAGTGGCTGAAGATGTTAGAGACGGATTAGCAGAGCGTGGTATTTTAATATGTTATACCGGTATTGGGATGTCTATTATAGCTAACAAAGTGAAAAGCGTTCGTTGTGCGTTAGTCCATTATAAGGAAGAGGCAGCACTTACACGTGAGCATAATAATTCGAATTGCCTTGCGTTATCTGCAAAGTATACACCTTTAGAAGAAGCAAAGGAGATTATTTCCGTTTGGCTCGATACGCCCTTTTCTTTTGGAGAAAGGCATACAAGAAGAGTAGAGAAAATAAATAAATATGAGGAGGAACATGTATGAGTTTTAAATTGTTGGATCATCCTTTGATTAAACATAAGCTTACAAATATTCGTAAGAAGGATACAAAGATGAAAGACTTCTATCAGAATGTTGAAGAGATTGCAGGATTGATGGCTTATGAGATTACACGAAATTTTCCATTAAAGGAAGTTGAAATTTCAACACCAATTTGTGATACTGTTCAGCATGAACTTGCGCAAGATGTTGTCATTGTCCCTATTTTACGTGCTGGTCTTGGTATGGTAGAAGGAATTAGAAGATTAATTCCTACAGCTAAGGTAGGCTTCATTGGTTTATATCGTAATGAAGAGACATTAGAACCTTGTGAGTATTATGCGAAATTTCCTGAAACAATTACAGATTCTATTGTCTTAGTTGTTGACCCTATGCTTGCAACAGGAGGTAGCGCTGCTGCTGCTATATCTATGCTTAAGATGCGTGGATGTAAAGATATCCGTTATGTAGGACTAGTAGGGGCTCCAGAGGGTGTGGAGGTTTTACAGAAGAAGCATCCTGATGTAGATGTTTATTTGGCGGCCTTAGATGAAAAGCTAAATGAGAACGGATATATAGTTCCTGGATTAGGAGATTGTGGAGACCGCTTATTTGGTACAAAATAATGAAGTTCTCTAAATATGCTAGGTTTTACGTGCTGACAACACAAGGCATTCTTACTATGATTGTCCTTGCGGTTATAGGCTACTTTATTGGCAGAGCTATAGATGTAGAATCCGTTTGGCCAGGAGTATTAGCTGCTATTGGAGCACTATGCGGATTAGTCAGCTTTATCTATACTCTCTTAAAATTATTAAAAGAGGAGGATAAAAACAAGAATGAAAAAACCAATAGATCTGAAGATTAGTTTATTTGTTGTTCCAATAACATGGGTTGTAGCAGCAATAGTAACTATAGTTTTATGGGCGACACATTATGATTGGATGTATTATCTCATAGGTGTTTGTACAGGACTATTGAACTTTGGATTGATGATGAAAACGAATAGAAAAATAATACGCTTATCTGAACTTTATCCTGATACAGCTCAAGTGATGGCAAAAAGACAAGCTTGGATAGGTGTGTTACTTAGAATCTTAGTATTTGCAGGAATATTCTTAGCAATTTTCTTCAAGGAGGTCTTCCAAAATGAAGATGAGAGTAGAGCATGGAATTTGGTGATTGCCTTTGGAGGATATGCAACAGTTAAGGTGGTTCTTGTGATTGTATACTTGATTTTCAGAAGGAAGGTGAGTGAGTAGTGGCTGAATTTTGGCGCAGCTTCTGCGATGTAGGAACAATATCAAAGCCGATTCTTTCTACATTAATCATCGTAGTTGTTTTGTGCATTATTTTCATATTACTAAGTTTTAAAATTAAAAAGGTAGACCCTTTACAAAAAACACCATTATGGCTAGTGCCATTTATGATGCTGGTAGATATGATCAATACCTTCATAAAACAAAATATAGGGAAAAGATGGAAAACCTTTGCCCCGTGGTTTTTGAGTATTGCTATATTTATTTTCATATCAAATATTTCAGCGGTATTTCTACTTGAAAATCCAACAAGCTATATTATGATAACCTTGGCATTAGCTTTGAGTTCATTCTTTGTGATACAAGGTGCAGGTATAGCATCCAATGGAATTTTAGGATATTTAAAGGGATTTTTAGATCCGAACCCTGTAATGCTTCCAATGAACCTAATTAGTGAGATATCTTTACCGATATCCTTGTGTTTACGTTTGTTTGGTAACATTATTAGTGGATCGGTTATCGCATTATTGATAAAGGGCTTTGCTGGATGGGCAGCCATTCCAATTATGCCGTTTATTAATATTGTATTTGATATAGGCTTTGGTTTAATACAAACAGCAGTGTTTGTAATATTATCGATTATCTTCACGTCGATGAAAATAAAGGATGAAGAAAAAATATTTAGTTTAGATTAAGGAGAAAAGAAGATGCAAATTTTAACATTTATTTCAAATTTATTAGCAGAAACAGCTGGAACTTACAATGAATTTTTCAAGAGCGGTATGGCATATATTGGAGCCGCAATTGCCGTATTTACAGGTATTGGTGCAGCCCTAGGTGAAGGTAGTGTTGCTGCAAAGGCAGTAGAGGCTATTGGCCGTCAACCAGAGGCTTCAGGTAAGATTACAATTACAATGCTTATTGGACAAGCAGTTTCAGAAACAACAGGTCTTTATGGCTTTATTATTGCGTTAATGTTATTGGGTAAGTAAAATAAAAGAAAGGAACATTGTCAACTGACAATGCTTAAGAACAATGAATGAGATATTAGAAAAGATTGCTGAAGCAGTCAATAGTTGTTTAGGACCTTTAAAGGATTTAAAGGTTACAGGCTCTGATATTCGTGATTTACTCATTCAGCTATGTGCAACAATTCTTTTATTTGTTGTGATTCGTGTCTTTTTATGGAAGCCTATTACACATATTTTAGAGACTAGAAGACAAGCCATAGATCAAGCATTAGAGGATGCAAAAAACTCTAAGGAAAATGCTAAGGCTTTAGAAGAAGAACTAGCAGATGAACTTGCAAAGGCAAAGGCTTCGGTTCAAGATATTTTAGCTAAGGCTGAAAAAGATGGAAATATTAAAAGAGAACAGATTATCAGCGAAGCAAAACAAGAGGCAAAGCAGCGCTTAGAAAATCTAGAGATGGAATTAGAACAAGAAAAGAATAATATGCAAAAAGAAATTCGTAAGGAAATTGTTGATATTGCCTTTGCTGCTGCAGAGAAGATTGTAGCAAAAGAAATCGATCAAGACAAATATATGGATGTTGTTGATGAGATTTTGAAGGGGGCATAAGCATGGTTGAATATGAATATGCCAAAGCATTATTTGAATTAGCTATAGAAGAAAAAAAGACAGAGCTATTTTTAGATTCCTTAAATGGAATTTTAGATGTGATGAGTGCAAACAAGGATTTTTATAAGATGTTAGCTTCTCCTTTAGTTGATATTAATGAAAAGCTAAAGATGGTTCATACTGTTTTCAATAGTATGGATGCTACCTTTAAAGAGTTTTTGTGTGTACTTGTTAAAAATGATCGATTTGTTTTAATTGAACAAATTACAGAAGAATATAATCAAATGTTAAGCGATTATAATTCTATATTGAAAATAGAAGTGATTAGTTCGGAAAAGCTTTCTAAGGAAAGACTTAATGAAGTCACAAAGAGCTTAGAACAGCGTTATCCAAACAAAAAGCTTAAAATAGAAAATACAGTGAATCCTAAAATTTTGTCAGGTCTACAAATCATCTGTAATGGAGAAAGCCTAGATATGAGTTTGAAAAATAGGTTGACAAAATTAAAGAATTCACTATAGGAAAGGATAAATATATGCCAAATATTAATTTATCTGAAATATCAAGCCTAATCAAAGAACAGATTAAGGCTTATAAAGAACAGATTTATACAGAAAATGTTGGTCGTGTGGTAGAAGTTGGTGATGGTATTGCCGTAGTATATGGACTAGATAATGCAATGTCATCTGAGCTTTTAATCTTCCCGAATGATGTATATGGTATGGTTCAGGACCTAAGAAAGGATAGCGTTGGTGTTATTCTTCTAGGAGATTCCTCTAAGATTAAGGAAGGCGACATTGTAAAATGTAGCGGTAGAGTATTAGAGATTCCTGTTGGTGAAGAATTCATAGGTCGTGTTATCAATCCATTAGGACAACCTTTAGATGGCAATGGTGCAATTCGTGCTACCAAGACGAGACCTATTGAGGTAAAGGCTACAGGTGTTATGGACCGTAGTAGTGTAAATACACCACTTCAAACAGGTATTAAAGTACTAGATGCATTAGTACCTATTGGTCGTGGTCAAAGAGAGCTAATCATTGGTGACCGTCAAACAGGAAAAACAGCAATTGCTATTGATACCATTTTAAATCAGGCAGGACAAGATGTAATATGTATTTATGTTGCGATTGGACAAAAGGAATCTACAGTTTCTAATGTCTATGAAACACTAAAGAGTCATAACGCAATGAAGTATTCTATCATTGTATCTGCATCTGCTTCTAACCCAGCACCATTACTATATTTAGCACCATATGCTGGTGTTTCCTTAGCGGAATACTTTATGTTTCAGGGTAAGGATGTTTTAATCGTTTATGATGATTTATCTAAGCATGCAGTTGCTTATCGTGAGATGTCATTATTATTACATAGACCACCAGGAAGAGAAGCTTATCCAGGAGATGTTTTCTATCTACATTCAAGACTTTTAGAGCGTGCAGCAAAATTGTCTGATAAGTTAGGTGGAGGAAGTATTACAGCACTTCCAATTATTGAAACACAGGCTGGAGATATCTCAGCTTATATTCCAACAAATGTTATCTCTATCACAGATGGACAAATCTTCTTGCAGTCAGACTATTTCTACAAGGGAATTCGTCCAGCAATTAATCCTGGTCTTTCTGTATCCCGTGTTGGTGGAGCAGCTCAGACAAAGGCAATTAAGAAGGTGTCAGGTACACTTCGTCTAGATTTAGCTTCTTATAGAGAGCTTGAAGCCTTTACACAGTTTGGTTCTGATTTGGATGCTTCAACTAAGGCAAGACTTGACCGTGGTAAGAGAACTCAAGAAATCTTGAAGCAGGGTCTACATAAGACTTTAGCAATGGAAGAAGAGGCGATTATTTTATATTGCTTAACGAGTGGTTTATTGGATCAAATTGCAGTTGAGGATTTAGCACACTTTGAAGATCAATTATATTTAGATTTAAAGGTGAATGAAGCCGGAAAAGAGATTGCAAGCTTTATTCAAAGAAATAAGGTGTTACCAGAAAAGGAAAAACTGGATGCTTATTTAACTGAGTTTGTTAAAAATTTTTAAGTAGGTGAGACAATGGCGAATTCTTTACGTGAGGTAAAACAGCGTATTTCATCTACAGAAAGTACAGCTCAAATTACAAAAGCAATGTATATGGTAAGTTCATCTAAGGTAAAGAAGGCAGAACGTATTTATAAGGGCTATCAGGATTTTATGGTACGTAAGGCAGATTTAGTTCGCCAAATGGTAGCTAAATCAAATGAGGATTATATTCATCCATTATTAAAGGAAAGACCTGTAGGTAAGATTGCATACTTGTTAGTCACTTCAGATCGTGGTCTTGCAGGAGCGTATAATTCCTCTATTTATAAGGCTTTTGAGGAAAGATTAAAAGAGGCCAATCAAGAAAATGAAAATATCATTTGTGGAGCGATTGGCAAGCAAGGCTTTGCTTATTTGAAAAGAAAGGGATACCCTTTGATTTCAGATGCTCCTACATTAGTTCGAGATGATGTCATGTTTATAGATGTACTACCTCTTGCCAATAGCTTTATTGATTCTTATTTATCTGGAGAAATTGATAAGCTAGTGATTATATATAATCATTACATTAATAGCTTATCCTTAGAAATTCGTTTTGAAGAACTCCTTCCTATAACTTCTTTAGAGAAGATGGAAAGTTCTAGAGAATATATCTATGAGACAGGGATAGAAAAAACCTTGGATATTGTATTACCTATGTATATTCAAGATATGATTTATGGCATTATTTTAGATGCGAAGGTTTCTGAGCATTCTGCTAGAATGAATTCTATGCGTAATGCAACAGACAATGCAACAGAGGTAATTGCCAAACTACAATTATTATATAATAGAGCTCGTCAGGGTGCTATCACAACAGAGTTGATAGATATCATTGGTGGAGCGAATGCGATAGGAGGAGATGCTTAATGTATGGTAAAGTCATTGAGGTAAAGGGACCAGTCGTTGATGTTTTATTCGAAGATGGTAACCTTCCACAAATAAACGATGCATTAAAGATTAATGTTCCAAAAGAAGAAAACCACGATGTAGAAATCCATTTAACACTAGAGGTTGCCCTACATATAGGAAATAAAATTGTTCGTTGTATAGCAATGGATTCTACAGATGGCTTGGTACGGGGAATGAAGGTAGAAGGTACTGGAAAACCAATCATGGTACCTGTTGGTAAAAAGACATTAGGACGTTTATTTAATGTTTTAGGAGAACCAATTGATAATAAGGATGCTTTAAAAGAAGAACTTCATATGCCAATTCATAGAGATGCACCTAAGCTAGAGGAGTTATCCTCTACTGTAGAAATTTTAGAAACAGGTATTAAGGTTGTAGACCTTTTAGCGCCTTATATTAAGGGTGGAAAGATAGGTTTATTTGGTGGTGCAGGTGTAGGTAAAACTGTACTTATTCAGGAGTTGATTCACAATGTAGCTCAAGAGCATGGTGGTATTTCTGTATTCACTGGTGTTGGAGAGCGTACAAGAGAAGGAAATGACCTTTATTCAGAGATGAGTGAAAGTGGAGTTATCAATAAAACTGCCATGGTCTTTGGTCAAATGAATGAACCACCAGGAGCACGTATGCGTGTTGCTTTAACGGGATTAACCTTAGCTGAATATTTTAGAGATCAAGAGCATCAGGATGTATTATTATTTATTGATAATATTTTCCGTTTTACTCAAGCAGGTTCAGAGGTTTCAGCCCTACTTGGACGTATGCCATCTGCCGTTGGTTACCAACCAACTCTAGCTACAGAAATGGGTAAATTACAAGAAAGAATTACATCTACAAAGGATGGTTCTATTACGTCTATTCAAGCGATTTACGTTCCAGCAGATGACTATACGGACCCAGCTCCAGCAACAACATTTACACATCTAGATGCAACAACTAACCTTTCACGTAAGCTAACAGAGGAAGGTATCTACCCAGCAGTAGATCCACTTGCATCTACCTCTCGTGCTTTATCTCCAGAAGTAGTAGGACAAGAGCATTACGAGGTTGCAAGACGTGTACAACAAATTATCCAAAGATATAATGAACTTTTAGATATTATTGCAATTTTAGGTATGGACGAATTATCTGAAGAAGATAAGCTTGTTGTTTTAAGAGCTAGACGTATTCGTTTATTCTTATCACAAAATATGTTCATTGGTGGACAATTTACTGGTATTCCAGGATCCTATGTTCCAATCAAGGAAACCGTAAGAGGCTTTAAAGAAATTCTTGATGGTATGCATGATGACCTACCAGAAGAAGCATTCCGTCTTGTTGGTACCATCGATGATGCAATCGCAAAGGCTAAGACACTAGAGTCATGAAGCTGATTGTTTCTACCCATCAGGGTGTCTTATATAATGAAGAGGTTGATTATGTTGTTGTACATAATGCCGATGGTGAGTTTGCGATTCTAAAGGAACATATTCCAGTGATTGCTGTTATGGATGAGGGCTATGTGAAAATGGTAAAGGATGCAAATGAATTTTATGTAGTGATTACAAATGGCATCTTAGAATTCCATGACAATATAGCAAGTGTTCTTGCCCAAGAAGCACATCTAGGAAAAGATAAGGAAGAAGCAAAACAACAGTTAGAAGACTTTAGAAAGCAACGCTTAGATGAAAATCGTAAGGAACAGGTTGACTTTACGCAAAAGGAAAAGGAATTGCGTGAACATTTAAGAAATTCTAAAGCTGGTCAATTATAAAAGAACTCAAGCAGAGTTCTTTTTTCGCTAGAAAGGAGTTTTATTAATGATTGAAGGAGTAATCTTTTCAGTAGGCTTTTGTATATTTTTTGTAGTAACCTTTTTAGTGCTACAAGCATCAAGATTAGAAGAATGCTTTAAGAAAGGGAAAATTGTTCATATACGACTTGCTTATTTTATTCTATCCTTTGTAATTGCATTTTTAATTACTTATGGATTGAATTATTTAGTTAATTTATTTAAATTTTAATTTTTTTTAATTTCTTTGTATAACCTCCTAGGGAGTAGACCATACTACAAGTGAGGTGAAAGAAATGAAAGACAAAATTAAGAGATTTTTCATAGACAAGAAGGAATTATTAGTATTCATCGCGGTAGTTGTTGTAGTATTTGCAACAGTAATTACTATTGCTTCACTTGCTTTAAATGATACTCCTGTATCAAATGATGATCCTATTCAAAATCCAGGAAATGGGGATACACCAACAATTAACCCAGGTGATGATGATCCAACTCCAGATAATCCAGTTGTACAACAACCAAAGGTTAAGTTTGCTGTTCCTGTTCAAGGCGAATGTGAAGTTGTAAGAATCTTCTTTGATTTAGCATTATCTGATGAAGAACTAGAAGATGCAATCATTACTGTAGGTGGATACTTTGTAGAGTCTAAAGGAATTAGCTATGCAAAATCCGATAATAGCGTTTTTGATGTCTGTTCAATTTACGATGGCAAGGTTACATCTGTAGAAGAGGATGAACTAGACGGTGTTTGCGTGACGATTCAACATGCTGATGACGTAGTAAGTATTTATTCCTCCTTAAGCAATGTAAGCGTAAAGGTAAACGACACTGTAAAGGTAGGACAAGTTATCGGTAAGGCATCAACATCCCTAGCTGACGTTGAAGCTGGAGTACATGTACATCTTGAAGTTAAGGTCAACAATGCATATGTAAATCCAACAACAGTATTCGGTAAAGAATTGTCTGAAGTACAAACAGGTAAGTAATACCAAGGATAAGGCACAAGAGTGCCTTTTCTTTTTTCTGAAACATAAAAAAGAATAATTCAGCATATCTAATACTAGGTGAAGAACAATGATTGAAAATGAATCACGGGTATTAGAAATGGCCTATTTAATGTTAGAGGGGAGAAGAACAGTTCGGGAGGTTGCTAAAAGAATAGGGTATTCCAAATCAACAGTCCATCATGATTTAACGACTAAGCTAGAAAAAATTGATCCGTTGCTTTATGAAGAGGTTAAGGAGCTTTTAGAATATAATAAAAAAATCCGCCATTTACGTGGCGGAGAGGCTACTCGATTAAAGTACCATCATCATCAGGAACCTCGATTGGAAATACGCCCAAATCCATAATTTGTGTATCTCCTATTTTATATGTATAACAATCCTCTTTCAGTTTTGAAAAAAGTTCTTTTTTACAATAGCCTAGAATTGTTACCTCAGTTAAAAATGAGGTATTTTCTATTTGTATATATTTCATTGTTTTTAATATTGTTTGATAGGAAGAATAGCTACAAGTCAGCTGGAATTTGTTCTGTTCAGAAAGCTTGTATAAAGGTGCTTGATCTAATACAGCACTGGCAGCTCCACTATAGGCTCTTACCAAGCCTCCTACCCCTAAAAGAATTCCACCAAAATAACGAGTAACAACAACTAAAATATTTGTGATATCTCTTTTTAAAATTACATCTAGTATAGGAGCTCCTGCAGTTTTAGCTGGTTCTCCGTCATCACTCATTTTTTGAATATTATCCTTTAATCTATAGGCAAAACAATGATGTGTTGCATCATAATATTTTTTACGAATAGCAGTCAAAATTTCTTCAATTTCTTCAACAGTGTTCACACGATATGCCTCTGCAATAAATCTGGATTTTTGGATTACTATCGTATTTTCCCATTTTCCTTGTATATATTTCATAAATATCACCAAAGATATTATACAATGATTATTTTTTCTTTGCAAATAGGTTCGTTTTGTTTTATAATTAATTTGGTGTTTACTTGTGGATAAATTGAAATTAGGCTTAGAAATTATAAATATATTGAATGAATACTCCTTTGAAGCATATATTGTAGGTGGAGCGGTTAGAGATTATATCAGACAGGACACTATCAAAGATGTTGATCTTACGACAAATGCCAAGCCTAGCGATATTAAAGAAATTTTTTCTGATGTTTCAATGGAGGGAGAGAATTATCTAAGTTCACGTATTCACTATAAGGGGTGTACCTTTGAGGTGACTACGTTTCGAAGAGATGTATCTTATATTGATCATAGACATCCTCAAAGTATTCCTGCAAAAACTTTAGAAGAAGATTTATCTAGGCGAGATTTCACGATGAACGCTCTTGCGATGAATAGAGAAGGAAAGATTGTGGATTTATATCATGGAATAGAGGATATAAAGAACAAGAAAATTCGCATGATAGGAGATCCTAAAATTCGTTTTAATGAGGATGCCTTGCGTGTACTAAGAGCGTTAGATTTTGCTTCTCGTTTTGATTACTGTTTAGATGATGATATTCTAAAAAGTTTTGTCTATGACAATGTTTCTTATCTTAAAGAAGAATATATAGTTTCTATGATAGAAAAAATTGCTCGTAATCCTTATCCTATTGGATTGAAATATATTAGCAAGTATCAAATATTTAGAGCATTTCCATTTTATCAGGTGGTTTGTGAGGAAGCATATCAAACAAAATATACAAAGCACATATTTGCACTATTTTTTTGTAAGCACAATTTCTTACCATCCAACATAAAAATATCTAATCAAGAAATAAAGCTTGCAAAGGACATTGCCTATTTGGTTAGAAATGATTTTAATCCTCTAGCTTTATATTATGGAAGCTTAAAATGGTTGAAAGAAGCAGTAGAACTTTATAATGCATTAAAGGGAACGAATCTTTTAGTTGAAGATATTCAAAGAAGAATTAAAGCATTACCTATTCAAAATTCTAAGGATATAGATTTTGATTGGAGCCGAGTTGCTTCTAAAGAAAGAGGAAAGGTTACGAAGCTTTTAGAAAACTTGATATTAAATGGTGAAGTCGAAAATAAAAATGATGCTTTGCAAAAGTGTTTAGAAATAGAGGAATAAACTATGCGTTATACAATGATGGCATTTATTGATAACTACAATGAAATCACGTTCTTAGTTCAAAGAAAAAATAGATTTAAAGCCAAGAACTTTTATTTATATGATGAGGATTTATTTGTAGAAGAATTAAGTATTAATTATAGTAATAGTGAACATAATATGGTTAAAATTAGTTTGAGAGTAAATACAAAACTGATTTTACATCATAATTATTTTATAGTAGATGATTTAAAGCATCACGTTCCTGTGTACTCTGGAAGTATCGTAAGAACAACTGAGTTTGAATCTGAATATTTTTATGATGGAAAACTAGGCTTTGATTACTCAAAGAAGTCCACAACCTTTCGAGTTTGGAGTCCTGTTGCTAAAGCCATTTATGTCAGCTTATCCTATCCAGACGGGAGCTTAGATAGAAAAGATCTTGACTATCATAATCATGGAGTATGGGAAGCAACCATAGATGGAGATTTAGATGGTGTATGCTATGTCTATTATGTCAAAATATTCGATTACTATGAGAAAGTATTAGATCCATATGGACTAGCTGCCAGTGAAAACAGAGAATTTAATTATGTTATTGATATAAATAAACTCTATAAAATACAACATGAAAAGCCATACTTTTCTGGTCAACCTACAGATGCAGTCGTTTATGAGGCACATATCAGAGATTTAACAAGTCATTTAACTAATGAATTGAAGGGGACATATCTCGGCTTAGTGGAGGAAGAGGAGAATAAAGGATTGAATTATATTTCTTCCTTAGGTGTTACGCATCTTCAACTTATGCCTGTTTTTGATTTTGGTGGAGTAGATGATAAAAAAAGAGATTTATATTATAATTGGGGATATAATCCAGAACAATACTTTGTTCCTAGTGGTTGGTATTCCTTTGATCCTAAGGACGCCTATTCCCGCTTAAATGAGTATCTACATTTGATTGATGAAGCACACAAAAGAGGAATGCGTGTTGTTATGGATGTTGTCTTTAATCATGTCTATGATAGAAAGAATTTTCCATTTGAAAAGCTCGTTCCAGGATATTATTATAGAGTGGACGCCTATGGAAATTATACAAATGTATCTGGGTGCGGCAATGATTTAGCAACAGAAAAAAGAATGTGTTCAAGATTTATTGTAGATAATCTAGTTTACTGGACAAAGATATTTCAAGTATCAGGCTTTCGCTTTGACTTGATGGGACTTTTGGATATGGAAACCTTAAAGGCTACACATCATAAATTAAAGGAAATTGATCCCAATATTCTCTTATATGGAGAAGGCTGGAATATGCCTAATACAATACCAGATGCCTATAGGCCTCATGCCTATAATTCTTATAAACTACCAAATTATGGATTTTTCAATGATAAATATCGAGATACCTTTAAAGGAAGTCAGTGGAATCGTTGTTTAGGGTATGCTTTTGGGCAAGAAGCACAGCCAAAAGATATTTTCCATCTTATGGGAGGTAGTTTACAGGATGGCTATAGATTTCAAAGCCCAAATCAAAGTGTAAATTATGTAGAATGCCACGATAATTATACTTTGTTTGATTTCGCTGTATATGCTGCAGGGGCTAGTGAAGAAGCAGCTATACGTGGTGGAAGAGTTGCCTTACAGATTATTGCAGTTTCTTTAGGTATGGTATTTATTCATGCGGGGCAAGAATTTTATCGTACCAAAAAAGGTGTAGAAAATTCTTATAAATCGGAAGGATCTATCAATCACTTTGATTATACAAGAAGAAATAGATTTAATGAGGACATTGAAGGATTAAAGGACTTATTAAGAATTCGTAGATATTATCCTGAATTCCGTATGCAAAATCCTTGTGATATAGAACGAAAAATGATTTTTATTGAAGAATTATCTAATGAACATAGAGTTTGTTATTGCTTAGATGGAACAGAATATCGTTTGACAATTATATTGAAAAATACACAAGAATCTTATACATTTTTGTTAAATCATAGTGAAATGCTATTTGATGGTCATAAGGCATCTTCTCTTAAACAAGATCAATATGTTTTGGATGATGCAGGTATATATATTTTTAAGGAGGCGAAATAATGCAGATTATTGGTAAGGTTGTTGCAATAAATACTTCAGATGGAATGGCAAATCTCTCTATTGTAGATCAAGATAATGCTCCATGGAACGTCAAGGCTTCCTTAGAGCTTACCTTTCAAATTGGACATGTGTATATCTTTGAGGTTGAGAAAAATTTCAAAGAACGTATTAGTTATGTAGTTGAAAAATATGAAGCAGTTCAAAATTTAAGCATAGAGGAAAATGATAGATTTCTTAGAATGTTTTATCCTAGTTCCCCATATAGCTTAGAAGAATCTAAGAAATTCATTTATAATGCGATAACACAAATTGAAAATAAGATTGTATTAGATATTACTAAAACCTTGTTAGAGGCAAACGAAAAGAAATTTTTTATTTATCCTGCCGCTTCTAGAATGCATCATACCTATGTTGGAGGTTTGGCTTATCATACAATAGGAATGCTAAAACTTGCAGAAACATTCATAAAAAATTATCCATATCTAAAAAAAGATTATTTATATGCAGGAATCATTTTACACGACTTAGGTAAAACCAATGAGCTTACAGGAGTAGAGGCTACAGAATATACTGTAGATGGACAGCTTTTAGGTCATTTAGTTATGGGGGCCCTAGAGATAAGTAAGATAGCAGATCGCTTAGGCTATGGGAATACATCTGAAGTAAGAAGCCTAGAGCATATGCTGATTTCTCATCATGGACAACCCCAATTTGGTGCAGCAAAGCGTCCGATGACACCAGAGGCAGTAGCGCTGTGGTATATTGATACCATTGATTCTAAGTTTAGAGTTTTAGGAGAAGAATTGAATAAGACAGAGTCACAGCATTTTACAGATACGATAGGTGTTTTAGATAAGGTTAAGATTTATAAGGAGTAGACAATGATAGAGAAGTTGTTATCAAATGAGATCTATGTTATCTTACTAGCAATTGTAGTCACTATATTTCCTTTCTTGGTGTGTTGTTACCATTATAAAAAATATGGAATACTTCAAGGCGTTTTTAGTATTATCACTGTACCAATGATTTTTAATGGAATTGGTGATTTTATCTGTTTTATATTTAAAGGTGCTCCAGATGCACAAACCGTGTTCCAAGGAATATTCTTTGGATTGGATTCTATTGCCCAGCTATATCGAAAATTTTTTAGCTTTACGGGATGGAAATGGTTATATAACACAGGTTGGATTTATATGCCTGCAATAGTGATTTTTGTTTTAACTTATGGTTATAGTATAACGTTTTATAAAAAAAGAAAATATAAAAAAGTAAAGGATAGGGAAGAATAATGAATAAAAAATTAATTACATTTTTAACAGAAAATAATTTTACAATAGAATCTGAAAGTGCATATTCATATGTTAATGATTATCAAGTATCTATTGGTCAAGAAAGAACACAAAATGCTTTGTATGGTGGGATGTCTACTACAATTCAAGTATTTAGTCATTTAGAAGCTGAACAACTATCAACCATTCAAGCTTTCATAAAAGAAAACAAAAGAAGCATGCATTTAATAAGATATGAGGTTACAGAAATAGGAGTATTCATTGCTGTTATGAATCACTTTGATACATTAATGGATACCATTCAACGCATAACAAATTATTTAAACTCTCAAAATGCCAAAAACAAAGAATATTGTCCAATTACAGGTGACGCACTTGACGAAGCGACTATGAGAAAACTATATTATAATGATTTTATAGTATTTTTAAATGAAGCAAGTGTTGAATTATTAAATGCCCAAATTGAAAAAGCAGAACAAGATTTTCAAAATGCTCCAAACAATTATTTAAAAGGAACTTTAGGTGCCATTGTTGGTGGTGCATTAGGCGCAATTGTTTGGGTTGTTCTTGGTGCTTTAGCTGGTGTTATGTCTGGATGGATTGCATTCTTAATTGCAATTTTAGCAGGATTAGGATACGATAAGATGAAAGGGAAAGCCACAAATATGAAATTTGTTGTATCAGCTATTGTAACCTTATGCTATGTAGTGATTTCCATGCTTCTTGTCTACATTTTAATTGTTAAATCAGTTATGGCTGAAAATGGATTAGAGGGAAATCCACTCTCTGTTTTATTTGAACTTATGGAGTTGGATGATGAAGTTAAAAGTGGTTTTATCACGGATATGATTTTAGCTGTAGTATTTGGAGGTATTGGTGTATTTTTCTCCTACTTCCAAATGAAAAAAACATTGCACAAAAAACAAGAAAAATTAAAATAAGATTGAAAAATGAATTCATTTTTGATAGAATTAAAGCGTATATGAAATATGAAGATAAAGGACTAGTAACAAAGTGATGTTATGATAAGAGAAGAGGGTTAGGTGAGAGCCTCAGATAAATAGCTTTGTGAATTCACCTTTGGAGTGATGCTAATACCATCCGTATGTTGGGCGTTAACCAAAAATGAGTGCTATAGAAATATAGAACTAGGGTGGTACCACGGAAAAATTTCGTCCTTAGAAGAGTAAAATCTTTTAAGGACTTTTTATTTATTAGGAGGAATGAAAAATGAAGGAATTAGAACAGTTAGATAAAGTTGTTGATTCATTAGATGCAGAATTAAATGACATTAATGATTTAAATGCTTTACAACAAAAGAAGGCCAACTATCTTGGAAAGAAGGGCCCACTTGCAACTGTGATGGCTAATATGCGTGATTTAACAGTCGAAGCAAGAAAGGAAATTGGTATGCGTTCTAATAAGATTAAACAGATTTTAGAGGAACGCTTTGAACAAAAAAGACAAGCTATAGAAAATGCTGTAATTGAAAAGAAGCTTAAAAGTGAATCCATTGATGTAACTCTACCTGGTGTTCATTTGCCAACAGGTGGAATTCACCCCTTAAATCAAACGATTATGGATTTAGAGGATTTATACATCAGTATGGGATATCAAATAGCTGAGGGACCAGAGATTGAAACAGATGAGTATTGTTTTGAAAAGTTAAATCTTCCAAAGGGACATCCAGCAAGAGATATGCAGGATACCTTCTATATTAATCCAGAGCTATTACTTAGAAGTCAGACTTCACCTGTTCAGGTTAGGACTATGCTAGCTGAAAAAGGTAAGCCAATTAAGATTGTTTGTCCAGGTAAGGTATATCGTAGAGATGCAGATGATGCAACGCATTCTCATCAGTTTATGCAATTTGAAGGACTTGTGTTGGGTAAGGATATTACTTTGGCTGATTTAAAGGGTGCCTTACTTGAAATGGCACGAAAGATGTTTGGTGAAGAACGTGAGATTCGTCTTCGTCCATCCTTTTTCCCATTTACAGAACCATCTGTAGAGGTAGATGTTTCTTGTGGACTTTGCGGTGGAAAAGGTTGTTCTGTCTGCAAGGGTTCAGGTTGGATTGAGGTATTAGGTGCTGGTATGGTCAACAACAATGTACTTAAGATGTGTGGCTATGACCCTGAGGAGATACAAGGCTTTGCTTTTGGTATTGGTGTTGAGCGTATTACAATGCTTAAGTATCGTATTGACGATATCCGTAATTTTTATACGAATGATATTCGTTTCTTAAATCAGTTTAAGGAGGTTAAGTAAGATGAAGATTTCTAAAAATTGGTTAAAGGATTATTTAGATTTAGATCATATTTCTGATGAAGAATTATATAAGCAAATTAGTTTCCGTGTCTGTGAAATTGAAACAATGAAAAAACTAGTTAATACTTCTTTGTTATCTATTGGCAAGGTATTAGAATGTGTAATGCATCCAGATAGTGACCACCTTCATGTTTGTCAGGTTGAAGTAAAGCCTGGTGAGGTTTCTCAGATTGTCTGTGGAGCTCCTAATGTGAAGAAGGGAGTTAAGGTAATTGTGGCTTTACCTGGGGCAGTGCTTCCTGGAGATTTTAAGATTAAGCCTTCTAAGATTCGTGGTGTAGAATCCTTTGGTATGCTTTGTTCTTTACAAGAATTAGGTATTGAAGAAAAATATGTGGATGAAGAATTTAAAAATGGTATTTACCTTTTAGATGATGAAGCTGTAGTTGGAGAAGATCCTTTAGCTTATCTAGGCTTGGATGATACCATCATTGATTTAGATGTAACATCGAATCGTTCTGATTTGTTATCTATAGAGGGTGCAGCCTATGATATAGGTGCAGCTTTAAATCAAGAGGTTTTACCTATTGAACCTTCTTTTGAGGTAAGCTCTAAAAAGAATCCTGTTTCTGTAACTGTTGAAACAGAAAACTGTTATAAATATCATGCTAGATATTTAGCTAATGTAAAGATTGCACCTTCACCACAATGGATGAAGGCAAGATTAATTGCAAGTGGAATTCGTCCAATTAATAATGTAGTCGATATTACTAATTTTGTGTTGATGGAAATGGGACAGCCTCTACATGCATTTGATGGAGATCGTTTAGGAAATAAAATTGTTGTGCGTATGGCTCATGATGGAGAAAAGCTTAAGACATTAGATGACATTGAGCGTACCCTAAATCATGAGGATATCGTGATTACAAACGGCAAGGAAGCAGTTTGTGTTGCAGGAGTTATGGGAGGTCTTACAACTGAGGTAGAAGAGACTACAAAGAATATCATATTAGAAGCTGCATATTTTGATCCACTATGTATTAGAAGAACTTCTAGTAAACTAGGATTGAAGAGTGAATCCTCTATTCGTTTTGAACGTAAGATTGATTATGAACGCGTTGAGCGTGCCCTAGATTATGCAGCACAGCTTATGGAAGAATTGTGTGGTGCTGAAATCTATGATGGTGTTGCAAGTGATATAAAGGTTGTTCTTGAGTCTCAAACTGTCACTGTTACTGCCCAAAAAATAAATTCTATTTTAGGAACAACATTATCTAATGAAGAAGTTGAGGATATCTTTAATCGTTTACAATATTCCTATACCAAAAACAATTTAGAATATACGATAAATCTTCCCTATCGCAGAATGGATTTAGAGCCATCTGTTCAGGATATTGCCGAGGATGTTGCAAGAATTTATGGTTATGAAAATATTCCTACTACCCTAGCAGCAACTAGAGATAAGGGTGGTTTAACCTATGAACAAAAGCGTATCCGTTTGATTCGCCAAATTCTAGCGAATATGGGATTAAATGAAGTAGTATCCTACTCTTTAATTGCGAAAAAAGATTTGAACCTTTATACAACTTGTGAATTAGATCCTATCAGTGTTTTGATGCCGATGACAGAGGATCGTGCTGTTATGCGTCAAAGCTTGCTAAATGGTGTGATTGATGCAATCAGCTACAATAAAGCACGTAAGAATGAGGATCTTGCCTTCTTTGAAATTGGTAAGACATACTCAAAAGATAAGGAAGAAACCAAGCTTGCTATTGCATTATCAGGTCTATATTCCTCTCACTTATGGAAGGGAGTAAAACAAGAGGCTAGCTTCTATTTGTTAAAAGGTATTTTAGAATCCTTATTCCAAAAGTTGAATATAGAGGTTTCCTTTACCCCTTATCAGGGAGTAGCCTCATTCCATCCAGGAAGATGTGCTGCAATTGTTTATCAAGACAAGATGGTTGGTATATTAGGTCAGCTTCATCCAAAATTCAGTAAGGATATGGGAGTGGGAACCACAGTAGCTTTAGAGATTTGTTTAGAGGAAATTATTAAGGAAGTGAAACCATTCCATTATCAGCCTTTAAATAAATTCCCTACAATTGTTCGTGACCTTGCGATTGTATGTAAAAATGATATCCCAGCAGAAGACATCGCAAAACTGATTAAACAAACGGGAAAAAAGACATTAACTTGTGTAGAATTATTTGATGTTTATACAGGAGAAAATGTTGGTGCTGATGAGAAGTCTTTAGCATTTAAGCTTGTATTTGAAGACCCAACAAAGACCTTAGAAACAGAAGATGTAGATAAGCTTGTTAAATCTATTTTGAATCGTTTAGACTATGTTTATAAGGCAAAATTGCGTTAAAAATCTTAAAAAAAATACTATTTTTGGCTGTTTTCAACAAAATGTTTACAAACTAAACAAAATGTTTAGTGAAAACAACAACAAATTGTTTTACAATTATAATGAATGATTATAAACTATTTGTGATGAGAGGTATAGACATGGGAATAGGAAATAATATTAAAGAACAAAGAACAAAATTAGGATTAACGCAAAAGGATGTTGCGGATAAGTTGAATGTGACAGCACAGGCAGTTTCTCGTTGGGAAAATGAGGATGTTGAACCTAGTATAGACACTTTAAAACAACTATCCTCCTTATTTAATGTATCATTAGATGAATTTTTAAATAATGATTATACACCTGAAAAGGTCGAACCACATTCAGAAGAAGCTGTAGAAGAAATACCGCCAGCACCTGTAACAGCTGTATCTGCAGAACCAATGGGAGTATGTACTAGCTGTGGCAAGCAGTATCCTACATCACAATTAAAAACTAGAAGTAGGAGAGGAAAAGGAAGACATACAGAAGGACCATATTGTCCAAACTGTTGGAACGCAATTCAAACCGCTCGTAACATACAAAAGGATTATGAAGCAAAAGAACATGCAAAAAAAGTCAGTTTTAGAAGAATATTAGGATATGTTCTAGGACTTGCAGCTTTTGCAGTTTTATTTGGAATTTCTGTTGCTATGGCTATGAATAGTGGCGATACGGATTGGATGATTGTTGGAGCAGTGGCAGGTGTATGTGCTTATTTCATTATAGCTTGTGCATTATTAGGAGATAACTTAGTTACTAACTGTTTTTCTACAATTGCTGGCTTCGGAATTAAATTTCCAGGAATTATCTTTACTTTAGATTTAAATGGAATTATATCCTTTATTCTTATAAAAATACTGTTTGGAATTATTTCATTTATAATTTCTGGAATTATGCTTATTGCAGCTTGCTTAATTAGTGGTGCCTTCGCAATAATATATTATCCATACATTTTAGTAATCAGCTATAAACATCCAGAAGATATTGATTTTGATTAGTAAAGAATTATATTGAAAGATGCCTGTGACTTTCAGGCATCTTTTTCTTTTAGAAATCCCCAGTTAGGCTGGGGAGTTTCCAAGAGCTTATAGCTATGAATAGAATAAAAAAAAGCCCTTGCTGTATAATTGAAGTGTAGTCCGCCAACTGCACAACAAAAAATACAACAAGGGGGGGAACATCAAATGAATGATGTCACAAATAATATAGCACATACAACGTGGAATTGTAAGTGCCATATTGTATTTGTTCCAAAATATAGAAGGGTGGTATTCTTCAAAGAAAATAGCAGAATACATCCGAAATCAACTAGATGAAGATAGAAAGTTTGAACAATTGAGTTTTGATTTCGGGGGAGACCCGTTCACGGGTAGCAAGTAAAAGAAGCAGAAGGCGGATTACGAATAGCGCTGGTGGATAATTATTCTCAATTGATAGGTATTTACTTTATAAGAGCAATATGCTAAAATATTTTTGTGTAGTGCTAATAATGAATAGGTTTTGAAAGGAGATAATA
>JAIDZC010000041.1 GCA_029057785.1 Anaeroplasmataceae bacterium | reverse complement strand
ACAGATTTATCATTATAGATGATACTATCTATTTATGTGGTTCTTCTATTAAGGATGTTGGCAAAAAGAGATTTGTTTTAACCAAAATATTAACTATAACTAAAAAACTATTATTAAAAGAAATAAAGGAGTAATTCAATTATGCAAAATACAAACAAATATGACTTAATCAAATTCGAAGATGGAGAGTTCTCTTTAGATGTCAATGTCAGTCCTACTGAAGATACTGTATGGCTATCAATTTCTAGCATAGCAGCACTATTTGAAAGAGATATCAGTGTAATTGGCAAGCATATCAGAAATATTATAAAGCAAAATGAATTACAAAAAAATTCAGTTTGGGCAAAAATTGCCTATACTGCAAATGATGGAAAAAAATATTTTGTTGATTTTTATAATTTAGATATGATTATTTCAGTAGGGTATCGAGTAAATTCAAAAAGAGGCATCCTCTTCCGTAAATGGGCTACCTCTATCTTAAAACAATATATGTTGAATGGTTACTCACTAAATGAGAAACGCTGTCTTGCACATAGTGATTCTATAGTGAATTTAAGTAATGATGTAGAAATTATCAAAGATAAAATCAATACTATTGAAAACACGATCATATCATTATCCAATCCTGATACTTTACTATTAGATAAATTGTTTTATGAAGGTGAAATCTTTGATGCTTATTCTTATATCAAACAACTATTTGCTTCTGCTAAATCTTCTATCATTCTTATAGATGGATATATAGATCTATCTGTATTAGATATGTTAACAGATATATTCATTCCTATTACCATCTATACTTATCCATCTTCTACACTTACCAATCAAGATATAGATAAGTTTAATATTAAACATCATCTTACGGTTATTAAGACAAATAAGATCCATGATCGGTTTATCATAATAGATGATACTATCTATCTATGTGGGACTTCTATTAAAGATGTTGGTAAGAAGAGATTTGTTTTAACTAAATTATCTACTATAACTAAAGAACTATTATTAAAAGAAATTAGGGAGGAATAATACTATGCAAAATAACAACTATGATTTAATCAAATTTGAAGATGGTGAGTTCTCTTTAGATGTCAATGTGAGTCCTAATGAAGATACTGTGTGGTTGACTGCTAATCAAATGGCTATGCTTTTTAATGTACAAAGACCTGCCATATTAAAGCATATTTCAAATATTCTTTCAAACAAAGAGTTAGATACTTCAACCTGTTCCATTTTGGAACAAGTTCAAATGGAAGGGAATAGACTGATTAGAAGAAAAATCAAATATTACAATTTAGATATGATTCTAGCAGTTGGTTATCGTGTAAATTCAAAAAGAGGTATCCTCTTCCGTAAATGGGCTACCTCTATCTTAAAACAATATATGTTGAATGGATATTCAATTAATGAAAAACGTTGTTTGGAATGCCAAGAAAATCTTGTCAGTTTAAACAATAAAGTGAATACTTTACTAGAGCATGATATTCAGCATTCTAAAGATATACAAAGTCTTTCTAATCCTACTTCTCTATTATCAGATAAACTATTCTATGAAGGAGATATATTTGATGCTTATTCTTATGTGAAACAACTCTTTCTATCTGCTAATTCTTCTATTACTCTTATTGATGGTTATGTAGATTTATCTGTATTAGATATGCTAATAGGCATATCTCTACCTATAACTATCTATACTTATCCATCCTCTACACTTACAAATCAAGATATAGATAAGTTTAATATCAATCACAATCTTACTGTCATTAAAACAAATCAAATACACGATAGATTTATCATTATAGATGATACAATCTATCTATGTGGGGCTTCTATTAAGGATGTTGGCAAAAAGAGATTTGTTTTAACCAAAATAGATTTTATAAACACAAAAGTTCTAATTAAAAACATTAGTTAAATCACTTACAAAGTTTGCTTCATTCTTTCAATGACCTTATTACGTATATTGGTTAAAGTTAATTTATCAGTATTATTCCTCAAAACTTGATCGATCCAACCTGCAACCATTCTACAATCTTCTTCTTTAAAGCCTCTTGTTGTTATTGCTGCAGTACCTAGGCGTAAGCCCGAAGTGATTGTTGGCTTCAGAGTATCATTGGGAATAGCATTTTTATTACAGGTTATATTGACTGAATATAAAATATCTTCTGCTTGCTTTCCTGTAATTCCAACACTATTATATATGTCAACCAATACCAAATGATTGTCAGTTCCACCAGATATGAGTGTATACCCTAATTTAGATAATTCATCTGCCAAGGCTTTACAATTCAAAATAACTTGCTTCGCATACTCTTTAAATTCTGGTTCTAAAGCTTCCTTAAATGCTACTGCCTTTGCAGCAATGACATGCATTAAAGGACCACCCTGTATACCCGGAAATACATAGGAATTTACTTTTTTAGCAATCTCTTTATTATTTGTCAAAATTATACCTCCACGTGGGCCACGCAAGGTCTTATGTGTTGTAGTCGTTACTATATCAGCATATTCCAATGGATTGGGATGTAATCCTGCAGCAACCAATCCAGCAATATGAGCCATATCTACCATAAGGTAAGCTCCTACAGAATCTGCAATTTCTCTAAATCTTTTAAAATCAATAATTCTAGAGTATGCACTTGCCCCTGCAACAATAAGCTTAGGCTTAACCTCTTTAGCAATATGCTCTACCTCTTTATAATCAATGTAGCCATTCTCATCAAGACCATAAGAATAGGCCTTATATAGTTTTCCACTAAAGCTTTTTTCATACCCATGTGTTAAATGTCCGCCTGCATCTAAAGACATTCCTAAAATGACATCCCCAATAGATAGCAATGCGCCATAAGCACCCATATTTGCAGCAGAACCTGAATGGGGTTGAACATTAGCATATTTTGCGTTAAATAATTTATATGCACGCTCTATAGCTATATTTTCTACTTCATCAATAAACTCACAGCCACCATAATATCTTCTTCCACTGTATCCTTCTGCGTACTTGTTCGTAAGTATGCTTCCCTGTGCTTCTAATACCGCTTGAGAAACAAAATTCTCAGAAGCGATAAGTTCTATATGATAATCTTGCCTTTCTTGTTCTTTTTTTAAAGCAGCGTATACTTCTTGATCTTCTGTTAAATGCTTCATCACTATTCCCCCTTTATAAAATAAATAGGGTGATCAAAATGACTACCCTATTTTATATTCTATTAAACTTCAATTATATTTATATTCCTACAACAGGTTTTTTTAACAATAACATAAAAACTAATAGCCACTACTGAAACGATACATATAGTAAGTATTGCACCAATAAAGAAATATCCCAAAACTCCAGGAAGAATTAAGACCACACAAAGGACTGCTGTATAAGCGAAATCAATCAACATTGAAATTAACATACCCGCAGAATTTTTTACAGCTTCTGTTTCATTAGACCATTTTAATTTATAAAACATAGAATTTATCCAAAAGGCAATACAACTCATACTAAATAAGTAAATCTGAGGTAAAACAAATGCGGTGAAAATATGGATAAAGTTTTTTTCTGTGAAAATAGTTAGAACACAAGATGCAATGAGTACAAAAGGTGCTAATATCAAATAAGACATTAAAATCTTGCTCTTAGCATACTTTTTGTAGTTAATAGGTAAAGACTTCATCTGCCACATTGTTTTTCCTTCAAAATTGATTGCCACTGCAGAGGGAACCGACATACCAATACACCAAACAATTAACAAAACAAAGAAAGGCGCTATTTGATTTAATATGGTAATTGCCTCAGGGTTATCGATGGATTGAAAAGTAACAATCATAATCACCAAACATAAGATAGACATAACACCACCTGTAATGGTATTTAGTAAATACATTTTTGATGAAAAATAGCGTTTAAAATCAAGAACTAACAAAGCCATAAATTGCCCTTTTTGCTTGATGTTTTTTTCTACATATTTTTGATGAGATTTCGTTGCAGTCATTAAGAAATGAATCGAATCATAACAATGTGCAAATAGCCAAATCATTCCCCCCAGCAAACAAAGATTTAATACCCCATATATTACTTGTGGTAAAATAAGATAATTTAAGGTCAACAGCTTTGTAGCAGGATTAAACCATCCAAAGATATTTAAGAGGTTTAATATGCCAGAGACATCCATTTCATCTCCATTTCCACTACTATTAAGAATAAAAGATGAATACATTACTACACCTAAAAAAGCAATATAGAAAATTACAGAAATTATATTTCCAAATCTAAAGCGATCAGATATAAAGCTTACAATGGTTCCAAACACACCTGCAAAAAATAATGGAATGATTGGAGAAAAGAGTATTAGTAATACTCCATCTAATAACCATAAAGGTTGTTTTCCTAAAATCGTGACAATAAGAGTTGCAGGTAAAACAAATATAATTGTATAAAAAGTTTGCATCAAATAAAGGCTAATTAGTTTAACAAAAATGATGCTTTTTTTAGATACGGGTAGCGACGCTAATAAATCATAGTCATTCCCACCAAACAATGTTCCTTTTACCTTTGTTACCCCTGTAACTAAAGCTAGCAGCGAAGAAAGACCTGCCATAGCATAAAGAACTATATTCATTTGACTTTTATATTCTGAACTATATAAGGTGATACTAAAAATAAAACTATATATAGCAGACAACAAGGTTCCAAATATAAAGATTAAAATAAGCGGTACAAGAATAGAGGCATTTTTTGCTTTATCCTTCCTTCTGAAGTCAAAGCTCTGAGATAAACTTACCTTAAACAAGGATTTAAAAGATTTACTCATTAAATAACTCCAAGAATACATTTTCTAGTGATGTATCACCACGTACAGCCTCTAGCTCTCCACTTGCTATAATTTTACCATTCTTTATAATCGCAATTTTATTACATAATTTTTCTACTACTTCTAACACATGAGATGAAAAGAATATCATTGTTCCATTTGAACATAATTCCTTCATTATTTCTTTTAAATCATAGGCAGCCTTTGGATCCAGTCCCACAAACGGTTCATCTAAAACTAAAAGTTTAGGCTTATGCACTAACGCAGCAATGAGTACAATTTTTTGTTTCATACCATGAGAATAGTTTTTAATACTGTCAGATAATCTGTCAGTGATTCCAAACATTTCAGCATATTGATGAATTAACTTGTTTCTTTCTTCACCAACACCATACACATCACAAATAAAATGAATATAGGTTATACCACTTAAGTTTTCATAAACATCTGGATTATCTGGAACATACGCCATTTTTTTCTTACAGGCAATAGGATCGGTTTTTATAGATACACCATCTAATAAAATATCTCCTTCTTCAAAAGGATGAATACCTGTAACACATTTAATTGTGGTAGATTTTCCTGCACCATTAGGTCCGATAAAACCATAGATGTCACCATCCTCTATTGTCAAGGTGATATCTTCTATAGCTTTTACTTTTGATTTTTTATATGTTTTTGAAACGGATTTGATTTCAAGCATATTTATTCCTCCTATTATACTTATAGTATAACACCCTGTTCAATTATTGTCAATTCAAAAAAATTCAAAACTATTCTAAACAACTATCTATTGCTGTTTTTATTTCCTTTGGAAGTTTTTTACACTCATCTAGAGAGATCGCCGCAATCGTGACACGCAAAACATTTCCCAATGGGATAATGTGTATCTTTCTTTCTACAAGCTTTTGGTATACTTTATCAGGTTCTTGGCAAGGAATCGTTATAAAAAAACCACACATAAATGGTAATGTTTGGAGTCCTACCTTCTTACTCTCCTCTAAAAAAGCATTGGCTCTAGCAGTAAGCATATTACTTGCTTGCTTTAATTCTATTTCAAATTTCTTGCAATACTCTTCTGTCAATAAAACCTTAGATACCAAATGCATTCCTAAATTAGTTGCCATAGACCATTTCGTTCTGGCTGAAAATGCGTTAGCAGGAGTAAACTCATCTATTATAGATTGTTCTTTAGCTAAAGCAACTTGAGCCCCTATACGTAAGCCATAAAGTGCCATTGTTTTAGAGCCGCTAAAAGCTAAAATTGTAAGTACAGAAGAATTTAGTTTTTGGAATAACCGAATATTTTTTCTTGTTGCCTCAAATCCTCTACTGTCATAATCAATATATGCCATATCATAGAGTAGAACAAATGGAGTCCCATCCTCTGTGGCTTCGTTAATAATATCAATTAGCTTCTGCCACTCTTCATAGCTTATGGTATATCCTGTAGGATTATGACAAGGATCATTAATTACCAAAACAACTCTTTTTTGTGAAATTTTTAATTCCTTGATTTTATTTTGTACAGAATTCAGATTAAAATGATTGTTTTCAAATAACGAATATGTTGTAAAAGATGCAAAGCATTCATATGCCATTTGCTTATAATTGCCCCACATATAATCGGGTAATAAAACTCTATCGTTGGGATTTAAATAATTTGAAAATGTATTGGCAATAGCACCTGTACCGCCAGGTGTAGCAATAACAGAACATTTCATAGTAGATAATATTTCATCATAATATTCTTTAAAAATCCAACGCTTTAATGCATCATGGTAATCCTTATTTCCTGGAGTTGATGAGTATGCATATTTTTCCTCTGCAGTTAAATTTTTTAAGACCTCATCCACGCTTTGAAATGTAAATAATTTTCCTTTTTCGTCATATAACATACCAATAGTTGCATTTACAACACTAGGATCCTTAGCTTTCATTTCTTTAGCAATTCCGCCTAATACCAATATATTACTTTTATCCTCCTTGGAAATACTATGTTCTGCAAGTAGCTTCATAAACAATCCTCCTATAATCTTCTATAATTATACTATTTCTAAAACAAGAAAAAAAGACATATCTTGTTTGTAGATATGCCTTTTATATTTTTTCTTAGTCGATTGTAATAGTTTTTTTGATGTCTTCTTCGTTTTTTCCAATCGTTATTGTTAGAATCCCATTATCCAATTTGGCTTTGATATTTGTTTCATCGGCCTTATCTAAATAATAGCTTCTCGAATAAGAGAAACGACTTCTTTCTTTACGAATATAGTGCTGATCCTTATCCTCTTTATCTTCCTCTTGATTTACTGATAAAGTCAAATATTGGTTGTTGAAATCCAGATTTACATCTTTCTTCTCAACACCAGGAAGATCAACTTTTAAAATATAGGACTTCTCTGTTTCAACAATGTCCGTTTTTAAGGCTTTGTTGGAAAAAAATGAATCCATAAAGAAATTTTGAAAATCATCTACTAAATTATTTTTCTTTTCTTCATTATTCTTTTTTATAAAATACATAATCTTCACTCCAATCTTAGTTTATGTCGAAAATAATAGTTTTATTCAATGATGATTTTTCTCTTCGGTTTATCTTCTGGCTTTTTTGTCAAAATAGTAACAATCAATAAACCATTTTCTAATTTAGCCTGAATAGAATCCTCATGAATTTCTCCAAAGCTAATGCTGCGTTTCAAATGAGTAGTTTCACGTTCATTAATGAGATATTTCTCGTTCTCGTCCTTTTTACGATCAGCTTCAATTGTTAAAACGCCATCCTCAAAGCTCATTTGCACATCTTTCTTCTCAACACCAGGCATTTCAGCTATTACTTTAAATCCATTTTCAATTTCTACCATATCAACAGGAAAACTCTTATATCCTCCCTGCCCATAAAAGAAATCATTTAATTCATCAAATACATTATTAAATATTAACATCTTTGTTCACCCTTTCTAATTGGCACTCTATATATTATATTGCCAACACAATTATAGTATACCACATTTTTTGGCAATGTCAATATGCGAGTGCTAATTTTTTAATTTTTTCAAAAGTTTTTCTCCAAACTTACTAGAATTCATTATAATTATCGCATCCTCTGTAAAAAGAAGTTTTAATTCATCACCCGCTTTGATATTTAGAATCTCAACTGCAGTTATGGGTAATTCGATAATATTTCCTTCCCTTAAATAAATGCTCTGCATTTTTCTATCCATTTTTACACCTCCTTATAAATCTCGTTTTGAAAAATTAGAATTGACATTAAAAATATACTGTGCTAGAATTTAAGTACGTTAGGATTTGGTCGGGAGCGACATACGGCAACTAAAAATCCAAAGGGCTATTTATTAGCCTTTTTTTCTCGGATTTTTTTGTTATCTCTTACAATATTTCTTGCCGAATGACTCCTTTTCCCAGGCTCAAATAAATGATTTTGTACTTTCTTTATCTCTTTGGAACTTAAAATTACTCCTGTGTTCTTAAACTTGCTCCTCTGTTTAATTGGTTTCCCTTCTGCATCTGTAATCCTGATATTTAAGTCCACATATACCTTTTGTCCATTCTTTTCAATCTCTTCCCATAGTCCTGCTTCTTTCTTTTTTACTCTTGGTTTACCATCAATGCTTTTTAATCCATGAATATACACCACTCCTAGTTCATCGTCGATATCCTTAAGTACCACTACAGATTCTCTTTTATGATCCTCTACATATTTAGGTAATCTTTCATAATCAGATAAATAAGCTACTATAATAGAACCTATTGTTACGGGTATAGTATTAAGACGTTTAGATTTTGGATTTATATACTTAAAATACTTCTTTTTCATTTTATCTCCCTCATAATAAATATTCATAAAAATTAGAATTGACAATAAAAATTCGCTATGCTAGAATTTAAGTACGTTAGAATTTGTCGATGACGATATACGGTTCAAAAAAATTCTCGGAAAACCTTATTACTGGGTTTTCCTTTTTTCTTTTAATGCTCTATTTTTTCTAATTATTCTATCGGCGCCGTTTACTCTTTGTTTTGGAGTGACACCAAATATGTGATTTTTTACTTTTTTCATCTCTTTAGAACTCAAAATTACTCCTGTATTTTGAAACTTAGCTCCTTGTTTAATTGATTTCCCTTCTGCGTCTGTAATCTTAATATCTAAGTCCACATATACCTTTTGTCCATTCTTTTCAATTTCTTCCCATAGACCCGCCTCCTTCTTCTTGTGCCTGGATTTTCCATCAATGCTTTTTAATCCATGAATATACACTACTCCTAATTCATTATTGATATCCTTAAGTACCACTACAGATTCTCTCTTATGATCCTCTACATATTTAGGTAATCTTTCATAATCAGATAAATAAGCTACAATAATAGAACCTATTGTTACTGGTATAGAATTAAGACGCTTAGATTTTGAGTTTACATACCTGGAATACTTCTTTTTCATTTTATCTCCCCTTTAAACAAAAAAGCGTGATCAAATTTGATAGTACATTTGTACTTATCATGTTCAATCACGCTATCCATTACGGAAAATCACTCTACTACATTCAATTGTCTTAGCCATCTATAAGAAGTAGAGTTCTTACTTATAAACTTTTACTAGCTATCTTTACTATATTACATATATTCTATATTGTCAATACGCTTTTTACTTCCTTCTTTTTTTATACCGTTCCAAAATATTAAAAAGGATGGAATTCCATCCCTTTTTAAACCTTATTTTCAAATTTTGTTTTACAAAAGAACATAAAAATTAGCACAATCTCAACTGTGTTTCAGCATCAAATATATGGCAGTGATCCATATCGAACGTAAGTTTAACCTTAGTTCCTTCATCAATAGGAGCTCTTGAATTCACAATTGAAATCAAAGATGTTTCTTCAATTTTAAAATGAAGATTAGCCTCATGCCCTAACATTTCTAAAAGTTCAACATTTGCTTCAATTGTTGTTGGTTTTTCTTTTACAGCCTCATACACAATATCTTCTGGACGAATACCTAAAAGAATCTCTTTGCCATATAAGCCTTGTTCTTTAGCTGACTTTTTATGTTCTTTATTTAAAGGAAGTGTTATTGTACTTTGAGTAGAAACGAAATTTCCTTCTTCACTAATTGTACCTGGTAAAAAATTCATAGATGGAGTACCAATAAAGCTTCCAACAAACACATTGGCAGGAGAATTATAAATTTCCTTTGGTGTACCAATTTGTTGAATATATCCATCCTTCATTACAACAATTCTAGAAGCCATTGTCATTGCCTCTATTTGGTCATGTGTTACATATAAAGAGGTGGCACCTATATTCTTATGAATTCTTGCAATTTCAGTACGCATCTGTACTCTTAGCTTCGCATCCAAGTTGGAAAGTGGTTCATCAAACAAGAACACCTTAGCATCACGTACAATTGCTCTACCTAAAGCTACTCTTTGTCTTTGTCCACCAGATAAAGCCTTTGGCTTTCTATCTAAAAACGCAGTTAATCCTAAAGTAACTGCAACCTCTTCAATTCTTCTTTTAATTTCATCCTTAGGAATTTTTCTAAGCTTTAATCCAAAGGCCATATTATCAAATACAGTCATATGAGGATATAGTGCATAAGATTGAAATACCATTGCGATACTACGATTCTTAGAAGGAACATCATTCATCAATTCCCCATCAATACGCAATTCTCCACTAGATATTTCTTCTAATCCTGCAACCATACGTAACGTTGTAGATTTACCACAACCGGAAGGACCAACTAAAACAATAAAGTCCTTATCCTCAATTTCTAGGTTAAAATCAAATACTGCTTGAACTCCATTAGGATATATTTTATTAATATTCTTTAAACTAACATTTGCCATTGTTTTCCACCTCATGTTTTTTATTTATCAAATAAGCACAAGCACCATAAATGCCTGCATTATTTTTTAATACTGCTAAATTTATTTTTGTATGTTTTGCTTGTTCTAAACATAAATTCAAATAATGCTTTTGGATTCTCTCTAACAAAAATACTCCAGCATTACTAACTCCACCGCCAATGATAAAAGCATCTGGATTAATTATAACCGAAAGATTTGCCATTGCTTTTGCAAGTGCTTGACATGCCTCGTCAAACACATGAGAAGCAAGCGGATCTTCCTCTTTTGCTGCATCAATTATATCTTTTGCTGCAAGCTTGCTATTGAAGTTAAGCCTTGAAGATAGCTTGTCCTTATAATGTTGGGCCAATCTAATCATCCCTGTCGCAGAGGCAACAGTTTCTAAACAGCCTGTCTTACCACATCCACAAGTGAAGTGATATGTATCATCTATACAAATGTGTCCGATTTCTCCACCTAAACCATTTGCACCTTCAACAATTTCATGATGGAATATGATTCCACCACCAACTCCTGTTCCTAATGTGATGAAAATTACTGAATCCCATTTTGAATTCAAGTAGGAGGCTTCTCCAAAAGCGGCAATGTTTGCATCGTTAAAAACATATACTCTTGCATCATAGCCTAATGCTTTAGAAAATTCTTTTTTCACATCTACATTCTGCCATCCAAGATTCACACAGCTTATTGCTATCCCACTTTTCACCATACCAGGTATGCCTATTCCATATCCAAAAACTTGTGCAAAAGATATTTCTTTTTTCTTTAAATGGGCTTTTATATCATCTGCAACTTCTTCAAATAAATTTTCAGGGTGTGTAGGTATTTCCCATTGATCCAAAAGATCAAAGGTATCCTCAAACATTCCTATCTTTACAGAAGTCCCGCCTATATCTATTCCAAATATATACATATCTCACACTCCTATAATTTTGAATACACAATTTCTCCTCGGCATATTGTCATATAGACATTTAAATCTTTATCTACAACAACGAAGTCGGCGTCCTTGCCAACCTCAATGCTTCCCTTTTTGTCCTCAACATGTAAGCATCTTGCAGGATTAATTGTTGCAAGATCAACAGCATCTAACAAAGACGCTCCTGTAGCTTGCATAAAATTATGAATTGCTTCATTCATCTTTAAAGTCGAGCCTGCAAGAGTTCCATCCTCTAGCCTTGCCTCGCCATTTTTAACAATGACCTTTTGGCCGCCTAACTGATAGTCACCATCAGGCATCCACTTTGCCTCCATAGCATCTGTAATTAAACAGATTCCATCTTTTCCTTTATTCTTATACAATAGTTGTACAACCGGCTTTGAAACATGAATCAAATCGCATATAAGCTCACACTTTAACTCATCACAAAATAAACCAGCTCCTACAGTCCCTGCATTTCTATGATGTAGACCACGCATAGCATTAAACATATGGGATATGGAGGTTGCACCTTGATTTACAGCCTCTACTGCCTGTTCATAAGTACAATCCGTATGACCTAAAGAAGCAACAACGCCTTTATCCTTTAAATGCTTAACCAAATCTACTCCATTTTCTTCGACAGCTAAAGTAACCTGCTTGATATGATTCTTAGCCTTTTGATTCAATTCTTCAAAGGTTTGGATATCACAAGGAATAATATACTTTAGAGGTTGAGCACCAGCATGCTTAGGACTAATAAACGGTCCTTCTAAATGTACTCCTAGTATCTCCACTCCCAATGGCTTTTCTTCTATATAACTTGCTATAGTTTGTAAACTCAAATTGATGTTATCTATACTTTGGGTCATCGTTGTTGCCAAACAGCTCGTTGTTCCCTCTTTAGCAACTGCAGATAAAATCAGCTTGATCTGTTCTTTAGAAGGATTCATGAAATCTGCAGAATTAGCTCCATGTGTATGTTTATCAACAAAGCCTGGAAGAACAATATATTTTTCATCAAGCTCTATAAGCGCTTGATTTTGAATGGCATTGCCAATTTCTTTGATTTTTCCATCTTCAATACATAAAGATGTTTTTTCTAGCCCTTTGCCGAAAACATAAACGTTTGAATTCTTAAAGCCCAAGCATTTCATTTTAGGAATTCACCAAACTCATTGCTTCTTCATCAGTAATTACAACAACATCTTGATGAAGATGTAATGCACTTGCAGGAAAATCTGTAGTAATCTCTTTTGATAAAAGACGTTTCACTGCTTCTGCTTTACCCTTTCCAGTAGCAATCAAAATAATCTTTTTAGCTTTCATGATTTCTGCAATACCCATTGTGATAGCTTTTGTAGGAACTTCATCTATTGAACTAAAAAATCTTTTATTGTCTTCTCTAGTTTTCTCAGTAAGATTTACAATAAATGTTTTTTGTTCAAATGGTGTTTTAGGCTCGTTAAAGCCAATATGTCCATTTGCTCCAATTCCTAATAGTTGAATGTCAACCACAGCCTTCTCTAAGGCCTCAGAATACTTTTTACAGGATTCCTCCAAAGCATTAGCTTGTGCATAAGGAATATGCACATTTTCCTTATTGATGTCAATATGATCAAATAGATTTTCATTCATAAAGTAGTAATAGCTTTGAGGGCTCTGTCTATCTAAGCCAACATATTCATCTAGGTTATATGTTTTAACATTTTTAAAAGAAATGTTATTGTTTTCATAATCTTGTATTAAATTTTTATATGTTCCAATTGGAGAGGAGCCAGTAGCCAATCCCAAAACAATATCTGGTTTTGTTTTAATAGATGCTGAAATAATTTCGCCCGCAACCTTGCTGGCCTCTTCATAATTCTTACAACGAATGATTTTCATTCTTTAACTCCTTCTATATATTCAATTATTATATCTGTTTTAAAAGAATCATTACCTTTTAATTTTTGAATGTATAATTTATCTTGTAACTGATGGTTTGTAATACATTCATCTGGCAAACCACACCAAGGCTCTATACAAAGAAATTCTGGGTTCTCTGGTTTACTTTGCCAAAATGCCACAAATGGCATTGAGTGTCTAATTCTTAAAACGTTCGTTTGAGACTTCAAGTCAACTTGATGTATTCCTTGATAACATATTGTTTTTTCTCTAAGCAATTCTAAAGATAAGCTTGGCAAATCTATAGAATGGGGTAATTCTATATTCTCTATCTTCTTCACAAAATTTGGATCAAAAAATATAGATTTTGATTGATTAGGAGAAAGCGAAACCTCAAGATGATCTCCCAAAAGAGTTCTTAAACCATTATAATCAAATCCCGGATGTAACCCTAAAGAAAATAACATTTCTTTCTCATCTAAATTACAAACCTCTATTTGAATTTTAATTTGATGGTTTAATACTGTATATGTTATATAAAAATCATAAAGAAATGGATATTGAGCTAAAGTCTCTTTTGTATAATTCGATTTTAACGTTATACTACTTTCTTTATGATGAATCACTTCAAAGCGTTGTTCTTTTAAGAAACCATGAGTATTCATAAAATACTTCTGATTCTCATACATGAAATAGCCATCCTTTAAATTCCCTATGATAGGAAATAATAATGGGCTTTTACCTTTCCAAAGCTTTTGTCCGTTCCAAAGAACATTGATTCCTTTAACAAAAACCTCTTCTAACTCTGCTCCGATTTCTGAAATACTCAAACAAAAGATTTCGTTTTGTATTTTATACATACAATCTCCTTTATTTTAATACGGTATTTGTAACTCCTTGAACATATTTTTTTGTCTTTTCAATATCTCGCAATGCGCAGCTTGTCACTAGAACATCACATACATAAACCTGTGATATTTTAGAACAAAAGAACCCACCACTAATCTCATTTTCAAATCCGTTTGTTTTTAAAAACACATCTGAAAGTTGATATAATGTTGAATTTGAATAGTTAGAAATGACTATAATTTTAACATTCTTTTCTTTGCAGTTGACCGCAAATTTAATCATTTCTTCAGTTTCACCACTAAAGGAATAAATAATTGCACAAGATTCTTCATTTAAAGTGGCCGTATACATATAACCAAAATGAGAATCATTAATCACAATTGCATTCACACCAGTACGTATAATTTTACTAAACATATCTAACGCAGTAGTATGGCTTGTTCCCATACCGGCTATAATGACCTGTTTTGAATTTAGAATTAAATCTGTAGCTTGTTCTATTGCTTCCATATTAATTGATGCTTTTGTTTTTTGTATAACATCTATCATATTGTCTGTGATATTATCAATATAAGGAAGTCCATTCTTTATACTTAACTCTTGTAGAACTCTATATATATCCATTTTAAAGGAAATAAAATTAGAATATCCCAATTTTTTAAAATATCGAACAATAGATGCTTCTCCAACTTGAAGCTTAGTTGTAATACTATTCAACGTATCATAAATTACTTGTTCTGGATTATTGACGATATAGTTATGTATTCTTTTTTCTGTTTTAGAAAAATTAATATGTTCCTTTACAAGTATGCTCTCAAATTTAATTTTATCGATAATCATATATAACCACTGCCCTTGCGATATATTTTTACATCTAAATATATATTATTATATCAAAATATGTCACATTTTTAAAGCGTTACAAACAATCATTTTTTTCTTTTTTTAAAGATCACGATTCCTACAGCTCCACAACCCACAAACACACAAAGCACAGGAAGGAGAATATAAAGCAAAATGTTTGAATTATCTTCAGTAGAACCGGATTCATTTACGAACATTCCATAAAGCGTAATATTGTTAACAACCGCATCCTGTTCAAAATTCCATTGTGTAGTATAAGTTTCATCCTCATACCACCCATAGAATTCATATCCTTCTTTTTGAGGATCTTCTGGTCGTGCTATTTTGCTCGCTTCTAAAATAGAATCCGTATGAAATACTCCTTCATCTTTTACATAAAATGTAACTGTATAACGAATTTTAAGCTTTGTCCACTTTGCATATAATGTTGTGTTAGCAGTAATTTCAGCGCCCGCTGTTGCAGGTGTTTTGAAATCTTTATCTAAATACCAGCCTCCAAATTCATAGCCATCTGCAGTTAAGACAAGCAGTGGATTAGGAAGTTGAACCACTTCACCAACCTTAGCTGGCTCCTTGCCATGACCATTGATTTGGTAAGTGATCGTATATTTTACTACCACTACTATCCATTTTCCATATAAGATAGTATCTTCTGTGATTTGTTTATTTTCAAAATCAAATCGTGTCGTGTAGTCTTTGGTCGTATACCAGCCATCAAAATCATAGCCATTTCTTTTGGGCTCCTCTGGCTTTTGAATTGAGGTGCCTTCTTTTACAACTATTTCAGAATATACCTCTCCATCAATAGCTTGGAAAGTCACCTTAAATTCCTTAGGTATAGGATTCCATTTTGCATATAACGTGAGATCATTTTCTACAGCAGCGTCTATATCCCACAGAACTGTACAAGCTTTATCTGTATACCACCCCATAAAGAGATATCCTGCCTTTGTTGGTTCCTTAACCATAGAAGGCTTGTTTCCTTCTAACAAAGATATAGAATCAACTGAAGATCCTCCTTGGCTATCAAAGCTTATTGTGTATACAGGTATTTTAGTCCATTTCGCATAAAGCGTAATATCTTCTAAAAGAACTGCATTTTCTATAGCGCCAGTTTTAAAATTCTCATCTAAATACCAACCATCAAAACGATATCCTTCTTCACTTAACACAGGCAGGATTTCTGGCAGCAGAGAAATGTTGAATAAATCTTCTGGTGCTTTACCATGGCCCAATACATTATAGGTGACATTATAGAGCTTAGTCCATTTCGCATACAAAATCGTATCTTGGTCTATCCCCTCTCCAGCAACCGCCTTTTGCGTAAAGCTTTCATCCAAGAACCAACCATCAAAGCGGTATCCATCTTCACTTAATATAGGTAGAGTTTCTGGTAATCTAGGGGTATACTCCTCTTCAATCGTTTCTCCATGCTGATTCGTATTATAGGTTAGTCTAAATTGTCTTTCTATTACAATTTTTAAAGCAGTGAACAAATTCGTTTGAAGTGTACGCACATTTCCTTCAACCACTAACGGAACTGTAGTGGGAGTAGTTAGGAAGATATAATGCTCGCCATACTCCAATTTTTCTTCTGGTGTATAAGAAACACCATCTACAAATATAAGGTTGGCATCTGTAACAAGTTTTCTATCCTCTATCGAATATTCCACTTCATCAAGATTGACTAATGCATCTACAGAAATATCTTCATAAGATGAGGTATCCATTGTAAATGCTTCTGCTCCTGCTGTAACATTACTAAAATTTGGACTTGAAGTATTAGAGTCATACCAATTCGAAATGCCATTTGTATTGACAATCCGGATTCTCATAGGCTGATTTACAATACCATTGATATTATTCCTTACGGTAACATTTGTAGGCATCGCAAAGTTACGATTATCGATTCTTATCTCTTCATTCGCAAACTTTGGAGAAATCATTTTATTCGATTCCATAGTAATATTTGTTACATCAGCAGTTTGATCGTAATTCATTAATAGAAATAAAAACTCAGCACTGAAATTCTTTTTATTATTTGTAATGCTAGAGGTATATGAATCTGTAGTATAAAACCTATTTATAAATATATTCTCTTTAATATAAATATTTCTAAACCAAAGATTGGTGTTCGCATTTTGCACATACATCAAAATCATTGTATCCTCTAATACATTTTTATGAATTAAAAGATTTTCACCATTTCTAAATTTAATGCCACCATCTTGATTCTTATTCATTCCCTTAAAGTAGTTTCCTACAACCTCTAAGCCGTTAAACATTTTGGCATAAATGATATGATCTCTATTGTATCCATAGGTGGCTTGAGATTTATCTTCATACCTCTCTTCTGTAATATCGGTATTTATAGAAAAATGATTTCCTATAATTTTGGCATTCCTATCTGAGTTAATTACATTAATCGCAGACATAAAATATCCTTGATTGGATGTCTCTGATAGAATCCCTGAGGCTATAGCTTCTTCCTTTAAGGCCTTTGTTTCAGGACTGACAATGCTTTTATCAATATCCTCCACTAATCCAAAATAATTATCTTGGATAAGTGCATTCTCTGTATAATAAATAGAAAGACATCTTCCCAAGCTGTTTTCATCTCTAAAAAACAAATTGGATTTTATGGTAATCGTCTTATGATTCTTAGCAATATAATATCCTGTGGATTCTCCACCATTTTGATTATTCCTATCTGGATTTAACCCTGTGGATATAGACAAATCTACTCGTTTCGCATTCGCAAAAATATTATGCTCAATTGTGATGTTCGTAGAATTACCATTCTGAAAGTACATTGTCATATTATCAAATATGATATGCTCAATTGTAATATTTGTTACCTTTTCTTTTGTGTCTCTTATATAGCTTTGATAGGTTGTCCCCATTCCTCGAAAAATGGTTCCCTCTTCACCATACAAAGATACACCATTTGCCAAGACAATTGTACCATCAATTTTATATACACCTTTACTAAAAAAGGCATCTGCATTTTTGTTTTTACAGGTTATTAAGAAATTGTTTATTTCGCTGGTTTGATCTTCAGATGCTTCAGTAATGTAGTCCTTTGCATCCAAGCGTTTCTTTTCAGCAGCATCTATAGATATACAGAATAGTAGTGCACCAAGCAAAATAAACAACCCTATTATTTTTTTTATTGGTTTCATTATTTTCTCCTATACACTATAGTATGTTCGAAATAATCCTTTACTTCAAACGTATCCTTTTCTCTAAATACATCTGTATCAACACACTCATACCCATCAATGCTTAAGGATAGGTTGTGATTTGGAACACCAGCAAATTTAATTTTTATTTGCTCATCTTTCAAAAGCACAATCATAGAAGCACGTCCTTGAATTTTAAAGCTCTTATACTTCCAAGAAAGCTCGTCAAAGCTATTGATGAAAATATAATTCTTATACATTACAATATGGGCAGCAGGAAGAGTAACTGCTTCATACTCATCTTGTATGCTATACATTTTTGGATAGAATTGATATTCATATTCTTTAGGGTTCTTATAATAAATACGAGTTCCTGAAAAACACTTAGGTTTATCCTCTTCATTTAGATTCATATCATAATAAGAACGTTCTTCTTTAAATTTTTCAAATATCGGTTTTTGTTTACAAATAAGCTTGAAGCTTGCTTCTACCACATCCTTATGTAAAGAATATGGTTCATCAAAGCTATAGATTGTTGAAACATATTCTTGATCAGAAGAAATATGAGTTCCTATAGCTACAATAGAATTTTCTAATACGATTTTAGAAAAGTATCCTTTTACAGTATTGTTTTGATGATAACAAGTATTTAAAAGTGTATTGAAAGCAACACCTGCTGAAATCATATTTTCCATTGGTGCGTTTGCTTCTTCTGGCTTCAATACGTTTGTTGAGCCATTTCGATAATATGGATTTATTTTTAAAATTGCATCCGGATCAACGGGTTCATTATAATATACATCAAATGTGAAATTGGATTGATAAAACCCAACTAGATTCTCATTGTTGATGCTCTCATAATTTGCAACTCGATTTGAATAAGACGATATAGCTATAAGATATTCTTGGTTTCTTTTTATATATCGATTCATCGAATTATATACATAAGCTTTTGCCTTGTAATCATAGCACTGCTCTTCATTAAAAATATAATCTATAAACCCTTGCTTACAAAATAATTTTGAAAGCTTACGAAAGGAAGCAATAATTGTATTAAAGCTATACTGTGCTCCTCTTGTTCGGCTAGAAGCCCTTCCTCGAACACAATCCAACGCTCTTTGTCGATACAAAAACGGCATATAACCCTTTTCAATAATCAAATATAGCTTTTCAAAATATTCTGTACAATCCACTTCTAATAAAACATAAACCTCAAGAATTTTTGCAATAGAATGTAGAAGAACTTCACCATAAGATGCATTGTAAGGGATATTCGTATGGTAAAGAAATCCTCCATCCTCATAAAAACCATTTCCTTCTTCTGTTGTTTGTATCAGAGTTGGTAAAAGAGAATGTAAATACATAATCTCTTCTTTGTTTTGAATTAAAACATTTCTTAAAAGGCAAATATAAATGTTATCAGCCAAATTTGCATAGTTTGTTTTGAAGCGACTTACAATGGGATAGTTTCTTCTATAGTACTCATATTCTGCATTTGGCAAGTAAAAGTTTTCTATTGCCATATAGGAGAATAAATCCTCTTTAGGAATATAATCATATAACAATATCATCATTTCATTTAGACATCTTGGAACACCAATTTCAAATACCCACCAATTTCCGATATAGTTTTTCTTTCCGCTATATTCCTTTTGAATATTGATTTGTAATTCTTTTATAACTTCTTTAAGTAAATTCTCATTCTGCGAAAGTAAGCCCTGCTTAACAAGACTCAACAACCTTTTAAAGATGTGATAAATTCTTTCTGTATTTTCTTTAGGTAAATTCTCATATAAATTTTGAATTTCTAAAACATTCAATTCAACAGTCTCTAACAAAGAATCCTTATAAGTCCTAATGATTTTATCTAATTTCGAATCACAAGTCTTTAAAACAAACTCTGCATCCTTATGCTCTTCTATCATACAAAAGGAGAAATGACCTAAGTAAATTGCATAATATCCTTGATTGGATATAGGAAGAACACCCTCTCTTCCATCAACATGATATTTAATATCCGTACAATCAAGATCCTTTAAAACTTTGATCTCCAAATAGAAATCTCCCGGCTTGTCATTATGAAAATCCACTAGATCATCCCCTTTCTTTTGATTTTAAAATTACTTTACATATTTTTGTAGTGTAGCGACGATGGTCTTTGTTCCTGCCTTTTCCATAGCTGCAACAAATGCATTCCAATCTTTATCGCTAACTGCTGTTCCTGCCTTTAACCATTTAGCAACCTGATCATTATAAACTTTCTTTACAGCTGTTCTTGCCGCATTGATTGTTTGATAATCTGCATTGCTTAATTTAATATTAGGATAAATTAAATCATTGTACTTTAAGTTCAAATATTTGTTATTTTCATACATCTCCATTGCTTCACTTGCAGGAGTAGATAACCATGCCTTTTCATATGCAAAGGATTGAACACCTGGAGATTGAAGCTGAGATCCAATATTATAAAGGTTTGCTAACGCTGTTCCGTTATCATTAATAATCTTATTTGTATACTCATAAGTAGAACCATTCTTTGTGAAATGTTCTCCTTCAATACCAAAATTCAATTGATCATGACCTGTCTCTGTAAAGAAATAATCAATCCATTTAATTAATTGAATTTGATCTTCTACACTTGTTGCTGCATTGATTGCAGTTACTGTACCGATTTGCTTACGAAGAGTAGGCTCATACTTTGTTCCATCACTTCTTGTAGGTGGAGCAATACAAACTAATTCAAATCCATCAACCATGTTTTCTGCATAAACATCATCGTTAAATGAATAAGTAGTACCTAACCAGTCATGTGTAGCACCACCGCTATTTTGAGCAAAGTAAGTTTCTCTCTTATCCTTTGAAGATGAAGTTAAGATTGTTGAATCAATTAAACCTTCTTTAAACCACACAGAAATATTATCTATAGCAGTTCTAAATTCTGGCATAATTGCACCATATTGAACTTTATTATTGTTATCTAAATAATACTCTGCTGTTCCGCCCCATAAAGAAGCCAATTCAGAAATTGCAAATTCAGAATCTCTATCAAAGTATGGAATAATCTTTGAGTATGAAGTTAAATCCTTCTTGTTGTCCTTAAATGCCATCAACAAATCATGGAATTGTTGAACTGTCATATTATTTAAATTATTTTTTGTAACGCCCTTTGGTAATGCGTTCTTGTTTGCAAGAATGTTAACCCAGTCTTGTCTTACAAAGAAAGCTTTTGCAGTCTTTCCATCAGTATAGAATGGAATACCATAAATTTTTCCATCACTTGCAGTTGCCCAAGCCTTCTGTTTTGGATTCTCATCAAAGAATTTCTTTAAATTAGGAGCATGCTCTTCAATTAAAGATGTTAAATCTACATAAAGCTTATCTCTTAATGCATAAGCCTCAATTGTATCTTGATCATTAACTACTAAGCTTGCATTTTTTCCTCTTAAATTAAAGATTGTATCGTAGTTTGTATCGTATTTTTGTAAAATACCTGTCAATTTAATATTGGCATAATCATTTGCCTTTTGGAAAACAGGCATATCAGAACGATAAATCACGCCATCTTGTTGTAAGAAAATTGTGAACTCTTTTTTATTAACATTGCCTGGGTTATCAGTATTACCACCACCTGGATTATCGGTATTACCGCCACCTGGATTATCAGTATTACCACCACAAGATGCAAGAGTAAAAATACTACAAATTGCTAGTGCTATCATTAGTAAAAATTTTTTCATTTTTTTAACCTCCTCTTAATAATGATTACAACGGCAGCAGCTAAAACTGCTAAACCTATTACACCGAAAAGAGATCCTAAAATGATTGGAAGATTGTTAATCTCCTTTTCGTCAATTGGATCTTCTCCCGGATCATATCCTGGATCTTCTCCTGGATTGTAACCTGGATCCTCTCCTGGTTCTTCTTGTTCATCATAATTGTTATTATAAAATTCAACTCTTGAAATAGTTACTTTCTCACTATGATTATTTCCATTAAATACTATTTTAATAAATTTTGCTTCAACTGCACCAAGAGAATAAACTTCATTTCCCATATTATTCGTGCTTTGACCGCCAAAATAACAGGTTGTCCAAGTTTCTCCATCTAAGCTATAGTAAATATCAAAGTAATAAGTATTCAATAGACCTCCTGAAAAACGCATTAATACATTAGTCAATTTAGAGACTTTCTCAAATTCAAATATTACAATTTCGCGTTCATCAGATGTAAAGGTTGTAGAGTTACGTCCATCAATTAAATTAGAAGCCCCTTCATTTCCTGTTACATCTGCAACAGTAATTTGCGTGTAATCTTCATATTCATATTCATCTATAATTGTATCCACAATGAATCGATAGCGATATTCTCGAGTTTCCTTTGTTTCAATATCTGTAACTATGACCTTAGTTGCTTGATTAAATAGCTTTGATTTTTCAATTGTAACTTCATATTTAGATGAATTATAATCTACAGTAAGATCAGGTACCTCTTTAACTGTATTATCTAATTTAACAATATAATCATATTGATAAGGATTAAATACATATTTAAACTGATTTCCTAATTCTGCATTGACTTCAATATTCTCAACTGAAATATCAGGGATGATAGGTAAATCTTCTAATGTCCAATCTGCAAGAGAAACAATTTCATATTTTTCGAATTCTGTAATCTCTTCTAATGTTGGAACAAACACTACATTTAAGACACCAGATGTAACATTTTCTAATTTAATAATAAGCTTGTTAATATCTGTATTATCTAGATGACAGAATTCTCCAATTGTTCCAGGAAGAGCAGTTGCTGGCATAACAGAGAATGTTCCGATTTCGCTATTAATATAAGCGTATAAGCTCTTTCCATTCAATATCAATCTAGCAAGCTTTTCATTGATAATTTCAATTTTAGCCTCTGTGTGGGCACTCCAATATACTGTGGATGTGTCACGTAATTCAAATTCATCTTGAATCATAATCTTTGAACGATTATCGAAGAATTTTAATCCACGATAAGCAGATGTAACATCTGTGTTATATACATCAGATAAATTGATTACTGCGTATCCACCATTCTTATTAGAATTGAAATCAACAATCGGTGCATATTCATAAGGGGATTGTTGTAGAACAGGGTTCTTCTCTGGATTAAACACTAATGTGTTTTGTCCTTGAGCACTCTTTCTATAATATGTCCATCTTTGATAGTCATAGTCCCAGAATCCATTTGGAACACCAACATCAGCACTATATAATTCATCTGAGAAGTTTCCTATAAATCTTTCTCCAAATGCATATATCTCGAATGTTCCGCTATCTAGATTTCTATGAGTATATGCTCCACTATCCGTATCAAAGCCTTTTAAACCAGTAAAGATAGCCATCTCATCACCAAAGGCTGAACGGAAGGTTGCAAGCTCATGATCTTCTAGTAAATAGTCTAGCGTATCCATTTCGTGTAGATTCACCTTATCAAATAATCCTGGTGTATACCACAATAAATTTAGAATATTATATTGTTCGTTTTCATCAGCTAATTTACTTAAAACCGCAGCATTTATATTAGATTCATCTATTCTTGTATACCACATAAGTGCTGGTTGGTTATTTGAATATTCACTTTCTGCATAATAGAAAGATTCATAATTTGGAGTAGAGGTATATAGTGGATAATTTGTATAATCCATAATACCTTTAATATCACTTAATCCAAAGGAATAAATTTTCCCATCTTCTTCACCATATAGATTTCTTAAGGTAGCAAGCAAATGCACCATATTTCTATGTGCATAAATGGAATATGCTGGACCTTCAGGGAATCCACCTGATTCAGAATAATGAACTAATCCTGTTTGTAAGAATTTAAGTGCTGTAATAATAACTTGAACTGACATTTCTTGAACATCTATTGTAGATGTTTTTCCATTTGTGGTTACGTCTAATTTTCCTTCATAACTTAATGTAGATAAAGCTGCAAGAGCTAAATTTCCACAAATTAACAAACAGTGGTTGTTACCATGTAATAATACATTTACATTTGTAAGGGTCTCAAAGAAATAGAATCCCTCTTCATAAAGAGCTCGTATTGTTTGAGCTTTTTGTTCTTCTGTTAAAGTATCTCTAATAAAATTATAGGCAAAAGCAACACTATATGTAACCATTGCTGCATCCAAGAATCCATTAGAAGATCCTCCCCAGTCTAATCCTCTATCCTTACCAACAATTACGGATAACTGTTCCCAACAACGTTCTGCATATTCCTCCTCACCAGTCACCTGATAAAGAATTGCAAATTGTTCAATGGCAGAACGTGCATTAGCTGGAATACCTGTTAAGTTATGTCCTCTTAATTGATTTTCATAAAAATCTACCCAGCGGCAGATATAAGGATCACCATTTTCAAATCCTGCTCTTACTTCTTCTAACCATGCATTATTTGTTAATAAATAAATGCCATCCAAATCTAAATTTTTAAATTTGAATTCTTCATCACCAGGAAGAACATAAATTGTTGCTGAAACAACATCTTCTCTTTCTCCGTTATGAAGTGTAAAGTTGAATGTATCATATCCATAGAATCCCTCTTTAGGAGTATAGTTATATAATAAACCATGAATAATCTTTCCTGTTTGAGAATAATATCTATCCTGGATTTCATCAATTTTTCCGCCTCGAAGAATTTCTACTGTTCCTCCGTTTGAAGTCGTGAATTTAAAGCTTCCATCTGCTGCAGTTGCATAAATAGCTTGGTAAAGATCAACTTTGGCTTTTCTTAAAGTGGCTTCTGTTCCTGCCTCTCTAAATTGATTTCTTGTAGTATAAGGATAGATAACCTCAACATCATCACATGTGATTTGTAAATATGCTCCGTTATAGATCATATCTGTAGATGTTCCATTATACTTTCCACCTGCAGAGTAATTATATTTATTTTTGCTTGTTGTCCACTCTAAAGCTGTATTCTTTGGTGTAGTCAACCAAAAATCTGTTGCAATACAAGGATCGCTTTCTGCAGAAACATCAACAGTTATCTTTACAATACAGAATGCTCCTGCTTTTTCATCAAGAACAACCACCTCAAATGAATCTCTTTCATTTGTAGTAAAGACATTATATTTTGGTGTATAGTAAATCTTGTTGTTTTTAATATAGTAATCACCATAGGCTGCAGAACTATACTTTACAATTTGATAAGATGTACTATTTGTAACCTGTAGTGAAATTTCTAAAGTTGTATCTTCCTTAGTATAAACTAAATTGTTGTTATCATTTACCTTTGCTGAGATTTTGTCCTTTGCACCAACGATAACATCAAACTTTGTTGTATAACCAAATATTTCATCCTTAATAGTGATTGTTGTAATACCTGCTGCTTTAGCAGTCATTACACCTGTTGGAGAAACTTCAACAATATTCTCATCTTTTACTTCATATTCAAACTGGTAATCTACCTTTGAAGCAGGATTTGTAAAACAGTTAATCTGTCTTTGTTCTCCAACCTCTAAATCTTCTGTCATACTTTCTGAAGAAATAGACAAATAATCATGTTGAATAATACGATAAATTTGAATATCATCAAACCAAATTTCACCTGTACTATTTGCGATATAAAGCTCAATCTTTAAAGGATTCGGTTCTCCTTCTTCAATTCTAAAAATTGGAGTGGAAACTTGCATCCAATCTGTACTTCCAGTTAAACTGTCTGATACTACAGTATTTTTATTATCTTGATTTACACGTAAATAGGTTGTTTTAGAAACATTTTCAGTTTTCATTCTAGCAGTAACATAATATTGTCCTGCACCTACATCGTAGGTTCTATATAAAACAGATTGTGCTTCTTTTTGGTGATTATAATAAACAACCTTGTTTTGGACAGTTTCGTTAGCTTCATTTGTTTCATCGATTTCAACGATTTTAACAACCTGCTTGCTATCTAGATCGTTGCTGCCTGAACCTGTATAAAGTCTCCATCCATTAACGGTTTGATTTCCTGTAAGCCATTCTGCATCTGATGCAAATGATGAAAAATCACCATCCTCTGAAAGATTTTTTAATCGAACTTCAATTTCAACTTCTGCATAGTAATCAGCTGAAGAAATTGTAACCTTTGAGGTGCCTGCCTTTAAACCGATTACTTTATATTTAGATTTTGTTAAATATAATACTTCTTCATCTTCTATTTCAATTTGAAGACTTTGCTTTTGTTCCTCTTTGACATATGGCATAAAAGTGAATTCATACTCTTCGCCAACATCAATTACTTGATTTTCTTTATTCTTTAAAGGATTTCTCCTTTCGCTACTTGTAGCTACAAAGGAAGGAGAAGTACTGCCATCTTTTTGTACCCTTAGGTCCAAAGAAATGGCAGTTCCAATAAAACATGTTAGAATCAGAAGAAATAAAGCACTAAATAATATAACTTTTTTCTTCATAAATTCACTTATTCCTTATCTTCTGTATTTTCTGTGTTTTCTGGTTCTTCTTTATTTTCTTCAGCTGCTTTTGGAGCTTGATTCTTTTTAATAAAGTAGAATGCTAAACCTCCAGCTAATCCTAAAGCTGCAAGAACACCGATAACGATTCCAGCAATAGCGCCTCCAGAAAGACCATTTTTCTTTGGATTTTCAGGAGTTGGATTAACTACTGGTTTTTCAGTCCATTGTGCATATAATGTTGTATCTTCAGTGATTGCTGCGCCTGCTTGTGCTGCTTCAGTACAATCTGCATCTAAATACCAACCACCGAATGTATATCCTGTTTCAGATAATACAGGTAATTCATCAGGAAGCTTTGTTCCTGTAGCACTTGCTGGTGCTGTTCCATGACCTTGTACATTATATGTGATTGTATAAGTTGTTGTTGGTTCTTCACCTTCTGCTGTCCACTTTGCATATAGTGTTGTATTTTTTGTGATTGCTGCGCCTGCTTGTGCTGCTTCAGTACAATCTGCATTTAAATACCAACCGCCAAATACATAACCTTCTGCTGTAATTTGAGGAAGATTTGTTGGTAATGCTGTTGCATTAGATACACTTGCTGGTGCTTCTCCATGACCTTGTATATCATATGTAATTGTATAAGTTGTTGCTGGTTCTTCACCTTCTGGTGTCCACTTTGCATATAGTGTTGTATTTTTTGTGATTGCTGCGCCTGCTTGTGCTGCTTCAGTACAATCTGCATTTAAATACCAACCGCCAAATACATAACCTTCTGCTGTAATTTGAGGAAGATTTGTTGGTAATGCTGTTGCATTAGATACACTTGCCGGTGCTTCTCCATGGCCTTGTACATTATAAGTAATTGTATAAGTATCTGGTTCTGGAGTCTCGCTTCCTTCTTCTGTAAAGGTAACTGTAATTTCAAACTTAACAGTAGGATCATCCTTAGAGAATATTGTAACTATAGTAGTTCCAACTTTAGCATCACTTAACCATAATTCATTACCAATTAATTCTGCTTTACAAACCGTTTCATCAGCTACTTTAACATCAAGCTTACTAGTTGAATCAGCTGGTGTTACTGTGATTGTACAAACAGGGTCAAATTGTCCCTCTTCTTCAAATTCATCAATAGTCATTTCGATACTATTCTTATCACTAGTAATAGCTGTTGCGCCCTTAGTTACTGTAATTTTTACAGTTTTTGTTACAGTTCCTACAGTAACAGTTATTGTTGTTTCACCTGCTACATTTAAAACAGTTACTAATCCATTTTCATCTACTGTTGCGATTGTATTATCTGCTGATTCATAAGTTGCCTCAACAGTTGCAGCTGATGGAACTGGTACAGCATTTAACTGTAATGTGCTTCCAGTATTTAAAGTATATTCTTCTTTAGCAGCGCCCTCTTCATCAGCTAATCCCCAGCTAGAAAGGTATACGCTATCTTGTTCTACTAAATTTAAATGAGTAATATAACTATCTATATTTTCTTGTACGTTCCAAGCGGCAATTTCCACTTTTAATCCTGCAAAATCAAATCCATTTGCATTCATATCTAAGTTTGCAGGAACATCCATTTCAAATTGTCTCCATCCCTGGCCTGCTTGACTAATTTTTATTGTAGCATATTCAACACGGTAAGGAAGTACACCTTGATCTGGATATCCATAATTGTCACCTTCAACATAGTACATAATAATTTTAACATCTAATCTTGCATCTTTGTTTGTAGCTCCATTATTTTCCATCTTTACCCAACCAGTAAGCTTGTAATCCTTATTTGCTACAAGATTTTCTAGAGGAATATGTAGATTTAAATGTGCTGCTGAACCATTCGTAGTTTCACCTACACCTGTAAACTTTATCACATTACCAAATAGAGGATCTGTAATAACAGTAACTGGGGCATACTCTTTATTATTAGCTTTTGAACTCACATATCCAGCAAATTCTTGATTACCTTCTGTAGATGTGTCTTCTGTTGTATAGCCATTTAATATTGAATAATGTCCTTTTGTTACATTAAGAGTAATTTCTTTTGAAACTTCTGCACCTCCACCAGTTGCAGTAATAGTTAACTTTGTAGAACCACTTGCTAAAGCTTCTAAAGTAGAATCTGTAACATATGCAATTCCTTCGTCTTCTACTGTATAAGTAACGTTTAAGTCAGTAGCAGTAATTGGATCAGCGCTAAATAATTGAGTTAAATCATATGTTTCTCCAACACCTAAAGTAATTGAATCATTTTTTACAATATCTGGTTGTGAAATAATAATTCTTTCTACTGGAATTGGCTGTGTGTATTCACTAACAGAAACATCAAAAGTGATTGGATCAAATGTGTCAGAGAAAGTTGCTGTTGCAGTTAACACAGTTTCTGTTAATGCAGTATACTTATTTGTTAAACTTGAATATTCTAAATAGTCTGTACCATCTAATGAATATGTGGTAACATTTCCAGATGTAGTTTTTTCTAATGAATCTCCAGAATCTTTAAGTGTAAATTCTACATCATAAGAAGGTACAATAGAAGGCAAATATGCAGCATTTGTTCCAATCACCAAAGATCCAATTGAGAATGGAATGTTTGTGAATGCTTCCATATTTTCTGGATTATTCACAACTGGTGCATTATATTCACCAATTCTAATATAATCAATATAAGTATGCAGATCTCGACCAGTGTTACCATTTGGTAGATTGTAAGCAAATTGTGTTAATTTGCCATCAAAATCATCCCCATTGGCAAAATTTGTTTCATAAATGCGTTGTCCATCTAAAAAACCAATGATTTTATCTTGTGACTTATTATCACTAGTTAAGCCTCCATTGTTTTCAAAAATGAAAGTCGCTTCATGCCATGTATCGGTAGAAACTCTTTCGGTTAGAACATCAATTGTTTGCCAAGAACCGCCCGCAACTTGATAAGTAGTTGCATCATCACGCATTCTTAACAATGTATACGTTCTGCTGGCACCAATATCATCTGAACCAAACCATATTGTAAATTGTTGTTCTCTTGCGTGATCAATGTAAAATTTAAATTTAAGAACCATAGAAGTTCCAGGTTGATTATATAAGCTTGAAGCACTACCATTATCTCTAAATTGTACCTGTCCTTGTAGAGCGCCGTCTGATAAACCTGTTATCTTTAAAACCTCTAATCCATCCATATTTTCTAGTGAAGTGGACACAAGATTTGCCGCGTTATTGCCGATAGCAAAAATGTTATGGTTGTTTGCTCCACCATAAGCATCAATAGTGCCATCTCCATAATCAAATTCTTCTGTAAAACTAAAGTGTTCTGTTAATTCTACAGGTGTTTGGTCACCATCTTCTGCATGAGATGTAAGACCCCCCCCTATAGCGCAAATGCCAAATAGCATTGCTGCACTTAAAAATATTTTTTTGAATTTCGCCATTTTTTTCATTCCTTTCTTTTTTATTATTTAACTGAACCAACCATGACACCCTTTTTGAAATACTTCTGGATGAATGGGAATATTAACATGATTGGAACAATAGCGATTATAATTAATGCGAATGCTGATACAGTTCCATTATTGAATAGACCGACAGCATCTCCTTGATTTTCAAGCATCTTCTTAACTACTACTTGTAAAGGTTGTTTGTTTGGATCTGTTAAGACAAGCTCTGCCCAGAAATATCCATTCCAACGCTCAATAGCATAGAATAATCCAACAGTAGTTATTGCAGGTCCACTCGCTGGAATATAAATGCTTGTCAGCATTCTAAAGTGAGATGCTCCATCTATTTGTGCAGATTCATCAATATCTTGAGGAATTGCTGCAAAATAGGTTCTTAATAAAATAACATTATAGGCTGAGAAAGCAAATGGTAATAAAATACCAAAGATACTTCCCATTAGTCCTAAATTTAAAATGTTTGTATAAGTTGCTATCATACCTGGCTTTAGCCACATAGTTAAAACAACAATAATACTCATCACCTTTATTGCCTTTAATCCTTTTCTGGATAAAACATAAGCACAAGTGATACTCAAGAATAAGCTGATAGCAGTACCTAAAAGAGTATAGAGAACTGTATTACCATAAGCCCGCCAAATTTCAATAGACTTTAAATGTTCTACTAAAAATTCTGCCGTAAATCCTTGAGGAAATAGTAAGAACTTATTGTGATTCACTGCGTTTGTGAATGATTGTGGATCACTTACAGCAGTGATAAAGATATAAAGTATTGGATAAAGCATTATTATGGATAAAACAATTAATAACACATTATTAACAATACCTAAGATATTATCCACAGTTAATTTCTTTTTAAAATCTTGTAAATTTAAACTCATTTTCACTTTAATCACCCGCCTTACCATAACTGAGTATCTGATACTTTCTTAGCAACCTTGTTTACAATAGTAACCAACACAATTGCAACTACTGCATCAAATAAACCAATCGTTGCTGCTAGACCATAATTTGGTATACCCAATTCTTGTCCTAGGGTAACAGTGTATACATACGTACTTATAATTTCAGATGTCGGCTTATTATAAACATTTTGTAATAACAAGACCTTTTCATATCCCATTGATAATAATTTTCCGATTTTCAATATCAATGTGATAATAATTGTTGGTGCAATTCCTGGTAATGTTACATGGAAAATTTGTCTAAACTTTCCAGCACCATCCATTGATGCAGCTTCGTATAGAGATGTATCTATCGCAGATAATGCTGCAAGATAAATTAAGGAATTGTATCCTATCGTTTGCCATAGCTCCATAAGTGCATATATCCATCTAAAGGCTGCCGGATTTTCTAATAACTCTGGCTTGTTCTCTGGATCAACAATATGCAAAGCTGCAAGAATGTTAACAATCATACCCGTGTCAGACTTTAAAAACTCAATCACTAAATTACAAACGACAACTGCTGAAATAAAGAAAGGCAAGAAGGTTGTTGTTTGGGCAATACCCTTTACCACTTTACTCTTAGATTCATAAATCATAATTGCTAGTAAAATTGCTGCAGGGAATCCGATAACTAAAACCAACACATTTAATAGCAACGTATTTCCCAACAGACCCCAGAATCCATCCATTGTGAAGAATTCTGCATAGTTTTTTACTCCCACAAAAGGACTACCAATTAGTCCTTTTTCTGTACTATAATCCATAAAAGACATATAGACATTGGAAATAAACGGAACAAACACAAACATGATCATCCAAATAAACGCTGGTAAAAATAATAAATAGATTTGCCAGTTATACTTGATATACTTTTTCATATTATCTTTGAAAGTCTTAGTATAATTTTTCATTTTATCCTTGAAAGTGTTTGTCGTTAAATTTTGTTCTGAAGATTCCTTAACTTCATCAGTCTGTACAACTTCAGTGTTTTCTAAGATTTCTACTTCCATATTTCCCCTCCTACCAATATGAATTCCATTTCTTATATAATCTTAATAATAGTTCAACGAAGAAGTAATCCCCAAATATTACATATTCGTCAATACCCAGACCACCGTGATAAAAATATACACCACTTTTTAAAATGCCTTCTAAATTATCACCCAAGTAATTTTCTGATAATGACTTTGCTATATACAAACTTGCATTCTTATATATTTCTTTAGTCTTATCTGTTTCTGGAAGAATATCTGAAAGCTCTAAGAGTCCTATTGCTGCAATTGCTGCTGCACTTGTATCTCTTTGGTCATGTTCTCCTAAAAAGATCAAATCCCAATTACATACATAATCTTTAGGTAATCGATTTAGGAAATAATTTGCTAAGCATTTCGCCTTATCAACAAATTCTAAATCCTTGGTGTAACGATAGGAAATTGGGAAGCCCATAATTCCCCAAGCCTGTCCTCTAGCCCAACAAGAATCATCACTATAGCCTTGATGCGTAGATCCAAATCTAGGCTCTCCTGTTTCCGTATCCATATGGAAGGTATGGAACGTTGAGGCATCCTCACGGATAATATATTGACTTGCTGTTTTAGCATGATTGTAAGCCATCCAGTAAAACTCATTATCTTCTTTATACTCGTTTGCGAAATAAAGAAGTGGAATATTTAAATTACAATCAATAATCATTCGGCCTCTTTGATTTTCATCATTCATATCTCCCCAGGCTTGTAAAATCTTAGCTTTATCAATGTAACGCTTAGATAAGAGTTCCGCAGCCATAAGAGATGTTTCTAAAGCACGCTTAGATCCAGTCAGTTTATAATCTGCAACAGTGGAGATACTGTAGAGAAATCCTAGATCGTGATGATTTAAACCGGCCTCTTCTTCGTTTTTGTTATAGTAATTGTCTATTCTTTGACGGAAAGATTCTGAATGCTTTTGTGCTTCTATCTTGTATTTCTCATCATTTGTATACTCATAAACCAACCACAGAATACCGGTCCAAAAGGATGTGGTCCATATACTTTCATTATTGCTGCTATCCCATTTTAAATTTCCAACTGAGTCATATACATATCCCTTACTACAAGCTCTAGGAAAGGAATCGTCATGGAATTTCAGTAACATATGATCCACAATTTTAACAACCTTGTCTAAAACGGCTTTAATATCTTCTTTAGAAAATTTAGGACAAATCTTATACTCTTCCTTTTGAATTTTTTCTAAATTAACCTTTTTCATTTTTCTCTCCTTTCTTTATTATTTTTTATTTCATAGCCCCACGCCTCAAATTGTGTGAGAGCTGGGAAATCAGATAACTCTTCTCCCTTGATTAAATTCTTTAAAACAATCGTTCTAACTTTTTTGGCTTCAAAACATATAGATTGCCTTTCTGCAGTTTTATTTAACTGCATTACAAGCTCACTACCATCAGAAAAGCTTAGTGTTGCAGATTTCCAAAAGTTATCATGAGGGAAATCAGCTCTAAGGGTTAAAACAATCTCATCTATAAGAACATCTCTACCAAAATCTATTTTAAATTCAGCATTAGGGTTTTTATTTATGCCCCAGCTTTGATAAGGGAAGCTCCCGTGAGATTCATTAAAGAAATACCCATCTATTGCATTTCTACTTGCAAACACACATTCATTTCTAGTTTCCACATTTGCAGAGGAGTGTGGAAAGAAGCTGTCGTTCTCGTGCTGATCATATGGATTAAACGCGAGATTTCTTCTTTGGTAAATTTCTTCTTCTGTTGCCTCTGAAACGGTAATAATATGACAATCTCCATAAAAAGATTTTGGAGAATAATTACTTCTCTGACTTTTAACAGGGATATGATAGATGAGACAATTGCCTGGAACATAGACTATAGATTCTAGCATTGTGTCTTCTAAACGGATTTTATAAAAACCGCCTTTTTTATCACAATCGACAATAAGCCAATCCCCATCTTGATATTCGAAATTATATATACTACAAATACTTTCTTGCGTAGGACTTATAAACAATTCGTTGTTTTGTCCATTAACAATTTTTAGTTTCAGCATACCTGTCATCCCCTTTAAATTTGAAAGCGCTTTCTAAATTTGTGCGCACTTCTCCCTTTTGTAAGTATGATTATATCATATATTTTGGAGCGTATCAACAAAAATTTTTGTTTTATTGAAGATTTGCTCCATTTTTTACATTTTTTGGTAAAAAAAAGACCCTTACAGGGCCTTAAATTAATTTTTTGTAAATATCTTGTATAATTTTTTGGAGTTCTTCTAGTTTTTCCTCTATTTCTTTAGCAAGCTTCAATTGTGTTCTAGTACGAACTAAATTATGATCAGAATACTTAGTGGCAAAATAAGTATCACCAGACAAGTAGTCTGTCAAAAATCTCATTCCACATTCTGTAGTCAATAAATAAGCGCTGTAAGGCAATAGTTCTAACTCTCTTGGCGTTATACTTTTATAGACAGCTTGACAATATCCTTCTGCATATGCTTTAAATAATTCGGCATCAAAATGAACCTTATTCAAATCCTTCTCATCTTCTGCTGCAGTAGAGGCTCCAAAACGAATGGAATCTCCAAAGTCGTATAGCATAGATCCTGGCATAATTGTATCCAAGTCAATAACAGCGCGTGCTTGATGTGTCTTTTCGTCCATCAAAATATTATTCAGCTTTGTGTCATTATGTGTCACGCGCAAAGGAATACTACCATCCTTCATTCCATCTACTACTTTAGAAAGAGTATTCTTATGGGCTAAAATAAACTCTATTTCTTCCTTACAATCCTTAGCACGATTGAATTTATCTTGTTTTAAAGCTGCTTCAAAATCTAAATATCTTTTAGGAGTGTTATGAAAGTTAGGTATTGTTTCTGTTAGAAGAGAAGCATCAAAGCTAGCTAGATAGTTTTGAAATTCTCCAAATGCTTTACCAGAATTATAAAATACTTCTTTATCTGTTACCTTTTGGAAGGTTACTGTGTTTTCGATAAAGTCATAAACTCTAAAGCACTCTTCCTTTCCCTCTTTATTGATTTTCAAAAAAGGCTTCTGTTCTTTTGTAGGAACAACATATAAAGTCTCAATCCCTTTTGCAGATAAGGCTTCTGTTACATAACAAATATTTTTCATCAAACTATCTGGATCTGCAAAAACTCTTGTATTCATTTTTTGCATAATATAACGTTTGTTTGTTGTTGTAACCAAAAGAGTTTGATTGATGTGTCCTTCTCCATAGGGACAAATCTCAATAACCTTTCCATCAAGTTGGAAAGCTTCAGCAGCTTCCTTAAATTCCTTTGTATAGTCCATCCTCAATGTATCCTCCTATAGCCTCTTTAATTTCTGCTAAATCCTCGCGGTAGGTAATTCCATACCATTTATCTGCATTAGTAAATACTTTCACAGTAGCATGCCCAGCGTTAACAGTATTTGAAATGACATAAGGTATGAAAAACTCATCCTTAGCTAAATTAGCTGTTTTTAAGAATAATTGATATTCTTTAGTAATGTGCTCAAAAATATCAGGTGTCAATCCCCACAAGTTCATTGATACTGGAGTTTCTTTAGCAAGAACCCCTTCTTCACCATCAAGAATATAACTACAATCCGAATTGATTTTTGTATACTCTGTTACATTTTTCAAATACCCTTCTTCTAACTTGCAAACTCCTCTAGATACTGTTCCATTTTGACTTAGCGTATTTGCAAGTTTATATGCAGTCATAGCATACTCTCCTGGTTTTGCTGTAGATAAATGCTTGCCTATTTCAAAAAAGGCATTTTGTCCATAATAATCATCTGCATTAATAATTGCAAAAGGCTCCTTAACTACGTTACGACAGCAATAAATGGCGTGACCTGTACCAAATGGTTTCGTTCTTCCTGCAGGAACATCCTCCATTGTTTGGTAGACATATTCCACAGGAATTGTCTTTGAAATACGATTTCCTACTAACTGTTTAAAATCTTCAGCCATATCCTCACGTATGATAAAAATTACTTTCCCAAATCCCGCTTTTTTTGCATCATAAACAGAGAAATCTAAGATTCCCTTTCCATCTTCTGTGATAGGTTCAGCTTGTTTTAATCCTCCAAAGCGACTGCCCATTCCTGCAGCCATAACAACTAAAGTTGGTTTCATTTTTGTACTCCTTTATCCGTCATTGTTTTTTCTTAACATAATTATAACAAAAAAAATATGAAATAAAAACCCCATTTTTTCAAAAAAAGTGGAGTTTTCCTCTAGTTTTGTTATTTACATAGAGATATATCTCTATGTACTTACTTAAACAATATTTCATTTTATAAAGAAAAACCTCTTAGTCATTCACTAAGAGGATAAAATTTATTCATTTTCATATCCATTTGGATTGTTTTTTTGCCAGTTCCATGCATCTCTTGC
>JAIDZC010000040.1 GCA_029057785.1 Anaeroplasmataceae bacterium | reverse complement strand
AATCCTTCTCTAATAATGCTAGTACTGTATGGGAGCCGATATATCCTGCTCCTCCTGTAACTAATATTGTTTTCATTTTTTCCACCTCGGAAACGAATTTTACCACAAACTCAAATTTTATTCAACACCAATTAGTTGAAGATGGAATTTTAAAAAGGGTGAAATCCCCATAAAAGCGACACACCCTTTTTAAGCTTTCTTTATTTATAAAGAAAAACTTTATTTTTCTAATAAAAGCAAATCAATTTCTTCTTCACTAAAAATTTTTATATTATGCTTCTGTAATAGCTTCACAGCAACACCTTGACCAGCTATTTTAACTCCTGAAAAAGTACCATCATAAATTTTGTGAGACCCACAGGATGGAGACGATTCCTTTAAAAGAGCGAGATGGATATCATTTTCTAGCGCAATCTCTAAAGCTTTTTGTGCACCCAAGTAAAATTCCTTTGTGACATCCTTCCCCTTATCAGAAAACACCAAATCTCCTCTATTTTCACTTGGGTCTCTTGGCGTGCTTAATCCTCCCATAACCTCTGGACAAACAAGATATAAATCAAATTTTTCTTCTATTTCAGCAAATCCAGGAAGTAGATTATTTCCACCACTATATTTTGTATTCTTTCCACATAAGCATGCAGATATTAACAGCTTTGACTTCATCATTTAAACAGCTCTTCCAATAAAATTGTTTGTTTACGATCTGGACCTACAGAAAATAAAGACACCTTTATTTTGGTCAATTCTTCTATCTTGCGGATATAATTTTGAGCATTTACTGGCAATTCATCAAAAGATGTAACGTGCGTTATATCCTCCTTCCAGCCTGGCAGTTCAATATATAGCGGCTTTACCCTGGTATAGTCGTATGTTGTTGCTGGTATTGTCTCAATTCTTTTACCATCTAATTCATAAGCATAACATATTTTTACTGTATCTAACCCACTTAGAACATCAAACAGCATTAACGCCAAATGATTAATCCCTGATATTCTTCTGGCATAGTTTAATGCTACACAATCTAAATATCCTACTCTTCTTGGTCGTTTTGTTACTGTTCCATACTCATGACCTCGTTCACGAATATAGGTTGCCAAATCTCCATCTAGTTCAGTAGGAAATGGACCTTCGCCAACACGCGTTGTATATGCCTTGCAAATACCTAAGACATCTGTAATATATCTAGGGGCTACGCCACTATTTAGTGGCACAGAAGCTCCCGTTGGGGAGGATGATGTAACGTAAGGATATGTTCCGTGATCTAAACATAACATAACCCCTTGTGCTCCCTCAAATAATATCTTAGAATTTTTTTCAATTTCTTCTTCTAATAACAAAGCTGTATCACATACATAGGGCTTTAGTTGACGTGCATATTCTGTGTATTCTTTATATACATCCTCATAAACAAACTCTTCTAAGCCTAACATTCTAAGCTCCATATTTTTGATTTCTAAAGTCACCTTGAGTTGTTCTTTAAATACTTCGGGTTCAATAAATTCTCCCATACGAATTCCAATACGATTGGCCTTGTCTGCATATGCAGGTCCAATGCCACGCTTTGTCGTTCCTATCTTTTTATCTCCTTTAAACTGTTCAAAGGCTCCATCTAAAGCAGAATGATAAGGAAGAACAACATGAGCGCGATTTGAAATAAATAGTTGGTATTTCTTTATTCCTCTTTCTTCCAATCCATGGAGTTCCTCAAGCGCTTGTTTTGGATCAATTACCATTCCGTTTGCCATAACGTTCTTAATGTTCGGATTAAATATACCAGAGGGGATACTTCTTAATGCAAATTTTTGTCCATCAAAAAGGATGGTGTGCCCTGCATTGTTTCCACCTTGACTACGTACAACAACATCTGCTTCTTGAGCTAAATAATCTGTAACCTTACCCTTTCCTTCGTCTCCCCATTGTGAACCAACAATTACTAGTGTTCCCATTTCTTCTTCCTACTTTCCTAAACAAAATTTTGTAAATAGTGCTGTAATTAACTCTTCTGGTGTAGATTCACCTGTTATAGCACCCAAATCGTCAAATGCTTGTTTTAAATCTATTTCTATCAAATCGACATCTAGTCCATCTAAACAAGCCTGATAGGCCTGATTTAGCGCTGTTTCTGCACGCTCCATCAAATGAATTTGGCGTTGATTTGCAAGGAATTTTCCCTCATCTAAGTCAATTTGATCAATACTTGTTTCTTTCACTATAGCATCAGCCAAAGCATCAATTCCCTTTTTCTCTTTAGCTGAAATCAATATCATATGATCTAAAAAAAGTTTTTGAGTCTGATCCATTTTATTTCCAACAAGAATTCTAGGTTTATCCTTTGTTAATTCTAATAAGCTTCTATCCTCTTCGTCTAAGGGATGTGATGCATCAAATATAACCAAAACTAAATCTGCCTGCGAGATTGCTGCTGCACTTCTTTCTATACCAATCTGCTCAACCACATCTTCACTCTTACGTATACCTGCAGTATCAATTAGATGCAATGTAAGATTTCCTATAGTTAAGGATCCTTCTACTAAATCTCTAGTTGTTCCTGGGATATCTGTAACAATAGCCTTGTCCTCATCCAATAACATATTTAACAGACTAGATTTACCAACATTTGGCTTTCCAACGATTGCTGTTTTGATTCCATGTATCGCAAGATTAGATATACTTGAATTTTTTAAAATTTCATTCATATCTTTACGCATATCTTCTAGAACAGGTAAAAGATATTCTTGCGTAACTGTTATACTATCTTCATACTCAGGATAGTCAATATTTACTTCTATTTTTGCTAAAACATCCAACAATCGATCTCTAAATGTATGAATTAATTTAGTAGTAGATTGCTTTAAAGAATTTTGACCAGCCTTTAACGCAATGTTATTTTCAGCATGAATAATATCCATTATTGCTTCTGCTTGAGTCAAATCCAGACGTTTATTTAAAAATGCACGTTTGGAAAATTCTCCTGGTTCAGCCAAACGAAATCCACTACGCAATAATACCTGCATTATTTTATTTGTTACTAATACTCCACCATGGCAATTGATTTCTACCATGTTTTCTCCATCAAAGGATTTTGGAGAAATAAACACATTACACAAAACCTCATCCACCATCTCTTGACCATTCATAATATGTCCATAATGAATTGTATGAGATAATGCTTTTGTCAAATCACAACCTTTAAATATTTTGTTTACTAGACTGATAGCCTCTGGGCCGCTACAGCGTATAATAGCTATAGCTCCAGTACCATAAGGAGTAGCTAAAGCACATATGTTATCTACCATAAATAACACCTCACAAACACTCTTCTATTATATATGATTTTTTTGTTTTTTTCTACCATCAAAAGAAAAAACAATTCAAAGTTTTATTATTGTGTTTAGACAAGAAAAAAGGCTAATCTAAAGATTAACCTTATTGTATTTAAGATGGCAGGACTAACAAGATTCGAACTTGTGCGTGAGGGAGTCAAAGTCCCTTGCCTTACCGCTTGGCTATAGTCCTATAAAAAGGCTCTTTTTTAGAGTCCTTTTCTATTTTACTTTATTTATAACCGAAATGCAAGAAAATTTTAACACTTTTAAATACTTTTTAATTTACAAGCTAAGCTTTCTATCTGCATTTTGCTTGCTTCATCCAAGCTAGATTTCACTGTGACAGATTCTTCTAATATAGTTATGTTTTTAGAATTTGCAAAATATTGTTCTATATATTTCTTGGCAGTAGGGGCCCAAGAGCCATTTTCAATAATACCAATCACTCTGTTCTGATAGCTACGCTCTACTAAACCATGTAAGAATGCCTCAACTGGTGGAAATACACCATTATTATATGTCGGAGAGGCAATAACTAATTTTGAGTATTGGAAAGCTTTGCTGATAGCTTCCGCCATATCACATCTTGCCAAATCAAAAACTTCAACCTTGCAAGATGATAATTTAGAAGTTAACTCTTCTATAGCTTTTTTTGTGTTCCCATAAATAGATGCATATGCAATGCAAACGCCGTCTTCTTCAGCTTTATAACTAGACCACGTATTATACAAATCCAAATAGTAATTTAAATTTTCTTTTAAGATTGGGCCATGTAATGGATAGATGGTATTGATTTCTATACCCGCAACCTTTTTGAATAAATTTTGAACAGGTAGGCCATATTTCCCAACGATACCTATGTAGTATCTTCTAGCCTCTTCCTTCCACTCTTCTTCTACATCTAAAGCTCCAAATTTACCAAACGCATCTGCTGAGAACAAAGATTTTGTTGTAGTTTCGTAAGCTAACATTACCTCTGGCCAATGAATCATAGGAGCAAAAACAAACTTTAAAGAATGTTTTCCTAATGCTAGAACATCGCCCTCTTTTACTACTTCTTTATGGTTAATATTTAAAGAAGGGAAAAATTGTTCAATCATAGGAAAAGTCTTAACATTTCCAACCACTGTTATATTGGGATAAGCTTCTAATAATTTTTGAATACTTGCTGAATGATCTGGTTCCATATGTAAAACAATCAAATAATCTGGAAGCTTTCCACTCAACGCATTCTCAATATTCGCAAGCCATTCTTTTGTGAAATGAATATCGACAGTATCCATAATTGCTATCTTTTCATCTAAAATAACATAGGAATTGTAACTCATACCATTTTTAACATGGTATTGTCCTTCAAATAAATCAACTTGATGATCATTTACACCAACATATTTAATCATATTAAAACCTCAATTATTTTGCTTTATATTTTTTTACCAATTCATCAGCTTTTTTCACAAAGCCGTCTAATTCGTTCCAATCTAATAAAGTAGCCCCACTTGCCTTAGCATGTCCACCACCACGATATTGTTCTGCAAGTAAATTGATTACTGGTCCACGAGAACGTAAACGTACACGAATTTCTTCCTTAGAATATTCCAAGAATAATGCCCATACTGGACATCCTTCTATTGTAGAAATTGTGGATACTTGGGCAGCAGCATCCTCATAGCTTACCCCAAACTTCTCTACCTCTTCCATCTTTAGTGTTGCATAAGCAAAGCCATTTTCGGTCATCTTGAAGTTAGATAAAATATATCCCTTTAACTTTAAAGATGCAAGACTTTCAACAGAAAGATGATTATCGATATAGCCTAAATCTACACCTGCATCTACTAATGTTGCAGCTACAAGGAATGTTCTAGAGGTTACAGAATCAAATTTAAATCTGCCAGTATCTGTAGATAAACCTACATATAATGCTTGTGCAGCTTCTCTAGGTAACTCCCATTCATTTCTATACATCAAATATAATTCGGTGATAATTTGAGAACATGCTGGAGCTGTGACATCTACATATTGATAGTCTCCATAATCATCAACAGGAATGTGGTGATCTATTTTAATATATTCTTTAGCCAAATCCACTCTTGGATCTGATAAACGATCCTTTGTAGCACAATCCACACAAATAGATAGAGCATCCTTAAATAAAGATTCATCTACTAATGTAGGCTTTCCAATAAAGCCAACAAAATCACTTGTTTCACCTGTGACATAAACATTCTTATTAGGGTAATTTTCTTTAATTAAATAATATAATCCATACTGACTACCTATGCAGTCTCCATCAGGACGAATATGTCCGTGAATAATAATTGTATCATACTTTTCTATATATTCTTTTATTGTTTCCATAGCACTAATCCTTTCTTGTCATCCGTTTTTTATTATACCACGACAAATAGAAAAAAGCACTAATTTTATTTAGTGCTTTAATATTTATTTTCCCAAAAATGAGTAGGGGAGTCAAAGCCCTTCCTCATCTTTAGTGTGCATTGTTTTATTTGCCATCTGATGGCCATATTCTCATTTTTCTTTCTTCACCATCTAATGTAATCGTAGAATTAAACCATTCAGTTTCTTTTAGAATGGTGTCGTTATTAGAACACATTGTCACAACATTTCCATCATTATCTAATGTAACCACAATGTTTCCATTCATAGATTCAAAACCATTTACCTTAGGATATTCTTTCCCGTTTTTAGATGCAATCGTATATTTTGCTAAAGAGGTTACATATACACGATTTGTATATTTGGCAATACGAGTGATAAAATCTTGTGTTGGAAACATATTATCAACATTATCTGTATATTCACTTGATCCTGCACAACAGCAAACACAAACCACCTCTGGAGTTATTTTAGATAAAAGAACTTCATTAGAAGAGGTTTTAGATCCGTGATGTCCTCCCTTAAATACTTTGCAGTGAGGAAGAGTATTCATTTCTACTAAAGACTCCTCACCTTCTTTTTCTAAATCTCCTGTAAATAGGAAATGATTATCTCCATAGTTTAACATCATACAAACAGAATAATTGTTTTCATCTGATGATTTTTCATAGTAATATTTTTGTTTTAAAATTTCAAAGTTGATAGAGTCTGTTAAAGTGTATTTAGAGGTTGCTCCATTAGTGCCTTCTACACAGTCCTTTGCAGTGTAATGTTTAGCACCCAATGTAACCTCATGATCGCGCTTTGTTTCGTAGCTACTAGAAATTTGACTTGATGTATTCTTAAATGCATAATCAATTATAACTTCACATTCATACAAATCAAATATACCTGGATTAGAGTTGGTTCCTACAAAACCAGATATGTGATCCTCATGTGCATGTGTTGCAATGACATATTCTAGTTTACCATCAGTACAGTATTCTTTTATGTAATTATGAATTGTAGTAGAACTGGCTGCTCTAGAACCAGCATCAATAAGAATATCTATATCTCCTGCTTTAATGTACACACAATCTCCCGCATAGTAATTTCCTAGTTCTAGGAAATGGATAGCTAATTCTCCTTCCTCAACAACTGAAGGTTTGATTTCTAACCATTTTGCAAATAGTTTCGTGTCCTTAGAAATAGGGTCTCCTGGTTTTGCTTCTTTTTCAAAGCCTTCATCAAAATACCAACCTTTAAATTCCCAACCTTCTACATTCTCTAATACAGGAAGAGGGTCAGGTAAAGTATTTACTTCTTTTATTTCTGTTGGAGCAGTTCCGTGCCCATTATCTACAAATTCAATGGTATAAACTTCTTCTTTAGGAAATTGAAATTTAATCTTGCCTGTAGCAAACAAAAATATCAACACAGCAAGAGCAACCAGTAATATAACAATTAATAGAACCCAAAGTTTTGTTTTAGAGCTAGAGGATTCTGAATCTTCAACGCGAAATGATGTATCCTCGTCTCTAGATTTTTTAGTTGCATAAGCAATGGCGTCTAATTTAGAATCAAATGCTTTACTAGCTCTCTTATTTCCTTTAGCTATAACAATCCATTTTCCTTGCTTATTTTTCTTAACTAAATACATAACTTACCCCCTAAGCTTGAGAATATAAATAACTAACCCATTCAGGATAATCAACAAATGGATTTCTATTTCCTTGAATAGCAAACGCCTTTTCGTTTCGTAGCTTTTCTTCTTCGCTGACTGGATCTAATATATTCCATTCAAGAAGAACTGAAAGTATTCCTAATTTTCCTGTTTTATTTGAAGAGGAGCCTGTAGATGTTTCGCTTAATTCTAAATCTAGTTCATTAGGATCATCATATCGAACAACCAAATAGAACATAGCTCTTGCTAGATCCCCCTTAACCTCATCTCTAGGTTCAAAATAGGTATTATCCCACTTGTTTCCATATTCATCATGATTTCCGTTTGTAACCTTATTAAAATCTTTATTTCCACGAGTTGCATTTATATTTTTCTCTGATGCAAATAAATGATGTAAATCTGTATAGGCATAATAATCTTGTGAACTAAATCCATGGCTGTTTGGCCAAGAGTGTTCTCTATTCCAAATATTATTTCTAGCAGTACCTTTATCTCGATTTGCGATAGGAATAGATCTTCCTGTGTATATACATAAAATATTTTCACTATTATTAGGATCTTGGTCCAAGCTTGCTAAATCTTCCCATAGTTGAGAATAAGATCGCTTTGTTGTATGTGTTTCTTTGAGCAATTTATGTAAAGAGGTTTTAAAAGTTTCATCTAAATGGCCTTCCATCGATGCATAATAGCCTGTCAATGCAGAAGTGTTTTTGGTCCATTTCGCAACCAATTGAACATCGCTTGTAATTTTTTTCGTAAAATCAAATTCTTCATCATTCCAAAACCAACCTTCAAAAATAAAACCACTTCGAGTAGGATCTTCTGGTTTGGTTGCAAGTTCTCCATTTAAAACATTTTGTAAGGCCACATATGATCCGCCAGCAGAATTGAATCGTATAGTATATTCTTTTTGGGAATCATTTTCGCATGATGCCAAACTTAAAGATAAAAATAATAAACATAAAAATGAGAATATCTTTTTCATAGCCACCTCCATATTTCAACAAATTCATTATAACACAATTTTGAGAAAAAAGAAAAGAGATAAAGCAGTAAGCTTTATCCCTAAATCTTATTTTATCAATTACTCTGCGTAAGTAACAATAATTTTTGCAATACGGAATTGTCCAGAGGTTGGAGTATAGGTAAGTACAAGTTCATTTGCATCACCAGTCCAAACACTTGTTGCATAATCCATTGTTCCTGCTGAAATTGAACAATTATCAGCAGTAAATGCATAAGCTTTATCTTTTTCACTAACAACAAGTTCAAATTCAACTTTTGCAATTTTTTTGTCGGACTTGATTGTTAATGTGTTAGAACCATACATACGCACAGCGTTACCTGTATTGTAGTATTTAGGAGAATTATTTTCATTTGTACCTTGAGCAAAAGTTAAAGTTCCGTCTGTAAATGCAATTTTACCAACATCTTCGGCATTTGCATAGCCTAAAGATTTGAATTCTATTGTAGTTCCAGTAACAGTTATCTCTTTTGGCTCTTCTGGTTTTGTTGCAGTTTGACGCTCAGTCTTAGTAACATAATACAATAAGATACCATTCTTTACTTGTTGAGTTCCATTATATTCATCCATAGGTCCGTAAACAGCGATTACATCACCAACTACTGGCTTATCTTCCATCTTGTCATAACGAACACCCTTACTAGATGTCCATGTGCCATTAGGATAGCATTCAGAAACCTTGCCTGAATATAAACCATATACATAGATTTCATTGCCTTCAGAATCCTGTAAATAAAGGTTTCCATATGTCTCATTAGCAACCTTTGTTACTTTTCCATAAACAGCTAAGAAATCACCTTTTTCAGTATCTTTTGCTTCCTTTACAGTTCCAACAGGAGTTCCTTCTACAGAACCCATAAATACACAGTTAGAAACTTCTTGAGTTGTATTATATACTGCTCTAGTACCATATGCATAAACATAATCTCCAACAGCTAATTTCTCAGAAGCATCCCATGCATCATAACGAGTTCCCTTCTTTGTCCACTTGTTATCAGCATCATAGCATTCTTCGATTAAACCTTTGTATAAACCATAGATTTCAATCTCATTACCATCTTCATCTTCAATCCAGAAATTGCCATATGTTTCTCCGTTAGATGCAACGCTCTTTATCTTACCTTGAACATAAATCATAGTATTTACAGGTTGAGCTAATGCTTCTGCAGCAGTTAAGTAAACTGGTCTTAAAGAAGCTTTTGTATTAACATCTTTGTCAATAACAGTTGAACCAGATGTAGCCTTAACCTTAAGAACTACAGCTTCAGGTTTTTCAGATAAAGTAGGATCTACAGTAAGCTTATTTCCTTCTAGCTTTGTTGTTACATATTCTCCACCTAATGCATAAGTAAATGTAATTTCATTTTGGTACTCATGTGATGAAGCAGGTAAATTTACTTCTGTTTTAGAACCATAAGAAGATTTAACTAATTTTGAAATCTCTGATTCAATTGCTGTTTTTTCATCAATTGATAATACTGTAGTTTTGAATTCTAATGAACCTGTTTCATCTGCAGCAGTAGTTGATGCAGTTAAAACAATGTCCTTGTCTCCATCAAATGGACGATGAAGATCAGCATAATACTTAACTCCATCTTTTTCTGTTCTTTCTTCAAAAGATAATACAGAAGAATCACTTGAAGTCCATGTAATATCATAAGTTGTTCCTTGATGAACAACAGTCTTAGGAATAACGAAGTCCTCTGATACATCTGCTCTATCTTGAATTAGAACGATTTTACCTAAAACGTCATCAACCAACTTAGTTTCTTGTTTACTATCATTACAAGCTGTTAACGCTGTAACACCTAATGCAGCTACAACGCCAAACATAATTTTTTTAAAGTTTTTCATATATTTCCCTTTCTTATATTATTCTACAAAAGCAACATCATCAACAGAAACAAGTTTAATTTGCTTTGCTTCGTTGTATGTCTCTATAAATCCCATTACCGTAATTGTTTTACCTTCAAAATAATCTTCAGTAACAAGCTCATAATCCACTCTTAAAATCGTTGTACGAATTGTAACAGTTTTATCATCTACTTGTCCAGTAATTGTTATAGCTCCTGCACTACTTCCTTCTTTAGTAGTCCATAAGCTGGTAACTTTTACATTTTCAAGTTTTACAAACATACGTTCCATAAGAGAAGTTGCATTAATTAGTTCTTCTGCTGTAATAGATGTTGTTTTAATCTCATAATCCTTTTCAATAAATTGGATATTATCTGGATTTTTAGAAGCAGTATCTCTTAAACCTGAAATTTGAATATTACCTTCGTACTCTTGAATGTTTCCACAAATAGAAACTCGATTTGCAACAACCATCTTTTTAGATTCAAAGTTATATCCTGTATATAATAATATTGAATATACCTTATCGGTTTCAGCATCGTAGTCTTGAACATAAATATATAAACCATCTTTTCTAACTACAGTAGCTTCAAATCTAACCTTTGCATTTTCAGCAAGAAGTTCAGCAGAATTTTCTAAAATGTATTTAATCGTTACTTGCTTTGCATCACCATAATAGAAGTTTTCATCGATATCATCCCCGAAAATTCTTAGTTTTTGTTGCATAGCTTGATTTTGTGCAGCAATTAATACCTCTTTATAAAGTGGTGCAGTTTCTGATTTACCATAAGATAAACCCTCTTGTACAAGTTCTAGATTAATTAATCTATAATCTGCATCAGCAGATGGTTTATACCAAATATATGTCAAATAACGATTTCCTGTTGTATCTAGTTGTGCAGCACCTCCATTGGTTTGAACAACAAGAGATACAGCTTTTGTCAATTTTTCTGCTGTGAATTTGGATGCTGTTTTTCCCCACTTTTCTACTTGACCAGTAGATTCTGGAGTATCTACACCCAGAAAACGAGCAGTAAATTCTGTATCGTTGGCAATAAATACTGCTGTATCACCATCAACACAACGAACTAACGTTGCAAACGCAATGCCATCTTCACCAAAAAACTTATGAGATGCCGTAACATTAATATTTAATTTTGTTTGTTCTACATAGTCAATATATCCTGGTTCTTCTTCCTTTTTGCATGAAGCAAAGAAGCCTAAGGCTAAGATAGAACATAAAATCAATAATATATTACGTATTTTTTTCATAATATCAACTTCTTTTTATTAATCTTCGCACTCTTTAATTGCATCTCTAAATGCATCTCTTACTGATTTAGAGTTTGTGATTGCTGCTACAAATAATGAACCAACTTGGTCACGAGCAGTAGATGATCCAACAAATGCTGGAGATGTATAATAATTATCAACTAAAGTACTAGAAAGCTTAGCAGTTAAAGCGATTAATCCTTTTGAAGATGTACCTTCACCCTTATCTAACCATTCTTGATATGTGATATCTTCGCCTGATGCGCCTTGTCCATATAATGTTCCGTTAGCAGCAGATTTTAATACTGGGTTATAACCACTTGCATAAGAGAATTGAGCTTGGAAATCAGATGTTAATAGATAATCCTTAACAAAAATCCATGAAGCTAAAACTTCTTGAGGATCTGCTTTATTGAATAAACATAAGCTTGGTCCTTGAGAAATAACCTTTAATTTTCCACCATTCCATACAGGAATTGGAGCAACACCTACTTCAAATGCATCACCTGTAGGATATTGGTGAGATGCACCACCAGTAGAACCAATTGACATAAAGCTATAAGGCTTAGATTTGTCAGTTGCTGTAAACAATGATGAAGTATAGCTATCTAAAATCTTTTGAGTTGTGAATAATCCAGCTTGATGCCAAGTCTTGAATTGTTCAACCATATCCCAGTTCTTTTGGTTATCAAATAAATAATGATCACCTGTTGCAGAAGTATACTTTGATCCTGTTTGCTCACATAAAGTGATGAATAGGTTAGCTTCACTATCGATACCCAAAGGAATTACGTTTGGATACTTCTCTGTGTCACCCTCTTTAAGAAGTTTAATGTTCTGACAAAGAGTCATCATTTCTTGCCAAGTTGTAGGAACTTCCCAATCATTCTTCTCGAATTCAGTCTTGTTATAATATAAAACTTCAGTTGATTTAGAAAATGGTAATGTATACATAAAACCATCTCCAAACTGTTTTCCTTCTTCATAATAACCAGGAATAAAATCGTTTAATTGTTCCTTTGTAAATCCATATTTAGAATCATTGATTAAATTGTCTAATTGAATTGCAGCTTTTGCCTTGTTATATAGAGCAACGTGGTCAGGATAACAATATGCAATATGTGGTTCTAGATTTTGTGGTATTTGCTGAACAATTTGATTTCTTACATCATCATAGCCACCTACTTGTGTTGAATCAACCTTAACATTTGGGTAATCCTTTTCAAATGCCTCAATTGCTGTAGCTAATTCTGTTTGTAAAGAATCTCCCATTGTGTGATAAAATTTGATTGTCATTTGTTTAGACGTATCAAATCCTTCCTCTGGTACTACATAGTTTGCTGTACGATTGCCACCACAACTTGCAACTGTTAATGCTAAACCTACTGTAACACCGGCTAATAATAGCTTTCTTGCTTTCATGTGTTTTTCTCCTTTTTCATTTTTTTTAAAGCTTGAAATTTATATATTAAAGGTTTTTTTAACCCTTAATACCACTCTTAGATACACCCTTCATAATATACTTTCTGAAGAATATAAAGATAATAATCAACGGCAATGACACCATAACAACGCCCGCCATTTTCATAGGATAGTTTGTCATATTTAATTCCTGATCAACGAAACTATTTGTTAACCAGTTTGAAATTAATTGGAAATTTTTATCTTCGTTTACAAGTCTTGGCCAAATATAAGAATTCCAAGAACCCATTACCTTTAGAATTGTAATTGAAGTAATTGTTGGACTTGCCAAAGGAATCATAACCTTCAACAAATATTTCATATCACTTGTTCCATCAACCTTTGCAGCATAGTACAAGGAATCTGGAATTTGTTTGAATGCATTTCTTAATAAATATACATAGAATATAGATACTAAGAAAGGAACAATTAATACGGTATATGAGTTTGTCCATTTCAATGAAGAAACTGTTGCATAATTTGAAATCGTGAATAATTCACCAGGAACCATCATAGTTGCTAACAAGATAGTAAATACCAAATCTTTTCCTTTGAATTCTAGTCTTGCAAATGCAAATGCTGAAAGAACTATAATTACCATAGACAATCCTGTTGAAACAATAGCAACAATAACGGTGTTTAACATATCTCTTGCAAAATATTTTACTTGGGCAGCATTTGAATAGTTGTTCCAAATAAAATTTTCTGGAAAGAACGTTGGTGTTAGTCTCATATATTCATCCATTGATTTGAAGGATGTATTTAACATCCAATAAAATGGGAATAGTGTTGTGATTGCTACAAGAATTAAGAAAATGTAAATGAACACTTTAGCAACAATCTTGAGAACTTTTTGACGCTTAATGGCAGCTTGTACCTTTTCTTCAGAGTCAAACATTTGAGATTGTAATGTATTTTCCATATCGTCTTCCTCCTCTTAAAAGTGTACTCTCTTCTTATTAATTCGGAACTGAATGATTGTCAAGAGCAAGATAATAAAGAATAGAGCAAGTGCCATTGCAGAAGCACGTCCATAATCAGCTCTTTCGATAAAATCGTAGATTCTTGCAACTACTGTATTCATACGTCCAGCATCACTTGCTGGTCCCATATCAGTACCAAATATACCTACTACAGAAGAATATTCTTTAAATGCACCAATAAATCCTGTTACAAACAAATAGGAAATCATTGGAGAAAGCAACGGAACTGTAATTTTAGTTAAAACTCTCCATTTAGGGGTTCCATCTATTTTAGCAGCATCATAATATTGTTTATTTACAGATTGTAATGCACCTGATAAAATTAAAATTTTGAATGGTAGTGCACTCCATACGATATAAACAACTAAAACCGTAACATTTGCAGCATAAGTTGATCCTGGTCCTATCCAGTTTATTGCTGGAATTCCAAACCATCCTAAGAATGTATTAATAATACCTTCCGTTCCTACCGTACCTATCGTTGTTGAGGATTGGAACATCAAGGCAAATACAGAACCAATAGCCAAAGCGTTTGTTACATATGGTAAGAAATAAATTGTTTGTAATGCCTTTTGAAGAGGCTTAATACTATTCAATGCAACTGCAATCAATAACGCAATTATAATTGATAGAGGTACTGTAAATACAACCAGGATTGCTGTATTGCCTAGCGCTTGTAAAAATCTTTTAGAAGTCGCAGAATTATCAAATAACTTCTTATAATTTTCTATACCAGCTGCAAACTGAGTACCACCAGCTGCTTCTAATCCATTATAATCATTTATAAAAGAATAAACGATAGTTGATATCATTGGATAAAATGTAAATACAGCCATTAAAATCAAACATGGTGCTAGAAAGGCCCATGCCTTTTTGGTGTTTAAACCTTCCATTTAAACCACCTCTTATTCTGCTGTTGAGGCTTCAGCAACCTCTTCTGTTTGTTCTTCGTTTTGTGTTTGTTTTACAAAAAGGTCTTCCTTACCCAATCTTATTTCAGTTTCACGATTGAATAAGAATACTTTGTTAGGTTTTAGATTAAATTTAACAACTCCAGAAGCAGGAACTTTAGTATCAACATCTACAATTGCACGAAGAGTAGGTTTTTCACAAGACTCATTACTTGCAACAATAGAGATGTCTCTACCCATTACTTCTAATTGTTGAACTTGACAAGATAATACACCTTTATCTGCAACAATAAATCCTTCTGGACGAATACCAACATATATTTCTTGATCATCAAATTCGGTATCCATAATTGCTTCTTTTCCTATATATACCTTGTGTTTTTTAATCTCACCTAAGAAGGTATTGATAGGAGGTGTTCCTAAGAATTTTGCAACAAATAGATTTACTGGATCATCATAAACCTTTTGTGGTTCATCTACTTGTTGAACAACACCCTCTTTCATAACAACGATAAAGTCAGAAATACTCATTGCTTCTTCTTGGTCGTGTGTTACGAAAATAGTTGTAACTCCAGTTTCTCTTTGAATTCTCTTAATTTCTTCTCTTGTTTGTAATCTTAAACGAGCATCTAGGTTAGATAGTGGCTCATCTAGTAACAATACATTTGGATTTTTAACAAGAGCACGTGCTATTGCAACACGTTGTTGTTGTCCACCAGACAATTCAGCTGGCTTTCTATCTAACAACTGGTCAATTTGAACTAACTTTGCTACTTCCACTGCACGGTCATTTGCAGCTTTTTTACTAACCTTTTGATTGGTTAGTGGGAAGGTAATGTTTTTCAAAACTGTCATATGTGGATACAATGCATAGTTTTGGAAAACCAAACCAATTCCTCTTTTTTCAGCAGCAAGATGTGTAACCTCTGCATCACCAAAGAAAATTTGTCCAGAAGTAGGAACCTGTAAACCGCTAATCATAAACAAAGTTGTAGATTTTCCACAGCCGGATGGTCCTAATAGACCAACTAACTTGCCATCAGGAATCTCAATGTCTAGATTATCAACCGCTCTAACTTCTGATTGTGTCTTTTTGTTTGTAAAGACCTTAGTTAAATTCTTAAGTACAATCTTCATTTTTAAACCCCTTATTTATTTTTTCTTAAAAAGAATTTTATCAGTGTGAACCATAGATTAAAGCACACAAAGGAAACACAAAACCAAAAATTCTCTCTATTTTAATTGTACCATATGAAGGCAAAAAAGAAAATAGAAAAAAGTATTTTTACCAAGGTTTTTTTATAAAATTTTAGAATTAAAAAACAATTTGTAATTTTTAGACGAGAAAAAAGCCCTTTCTTAAGAAAGAGCCTTCAAATTATTATTAAAATTCACAATTTTTTGGAGTTCTAGGGAATGGAATTACATCTCTAATATTTTCTATTCCTGTCAAGTACATTACAAGTCTTTCGAATCCCATACCAAAGCCCGAATGAACACAGCCACCGAATCTTCTTGTATCTAAATACCAATCAATTCCTTCTTGGTCAATGTGCAATTCTTTCATACGAGCAAGTAACTTATTTAAATCCTCTTCTCTTTGAGAACCACCCATTAATTCACCAGCTTGAGGAACTACTAAATCCACTGCAGCAACTGTTTTTCCATCTGGATTTAATTTCATATAATATGCTTTAATGTCCTTTGGCCAATTTGTAATAAATACAGGTCCATTGAAATATTCTGTAATATATTTTTCATGTTCCTTAGCAATATCATCCTCATAGTTTGGTAAGAATTCCCATTTTACTTTTGCGTTCTTTAAAATATCTATGACATCGTGATGAGAAATTCTTACAAATTTAGATTGTAATAAATCTGTTAATTTTTGTTTCAATCCTTTGGCTACAAACTGATCACAAAATTGAATTTCTAAAGGACACTCTTTTAAAACATAATCCACAACAAATTTAAGCATTTCTTCTTCAATATCCATTAAGCCTTCTAAATCACAAAATGCCATTTCTGGTTCAATCATCCAAAATTCATTTGCATGAGTTTTTGTGTTAGAATTTTCTGTTCTAAAGGTTGGTCCAAAGGTATAAATATCACTAAATGCCATCGCAAAAGTTTCCCCATGTAATTGTCCAGAGCCTGTAATAAAAGCTTGTTTTCCAAACAAATCTTTAGAAAAATCCACTTTTCCATCTTCAATAGGTAAATTATTAAAGTTTAATGTGGAAATTTTAAACATTTGATCTGATCCTTCACAATCTGCACAAGTAATTAGTGGCGTATGAACGTACAAATACCCATTTTCTTGAAAATACTTGTGAATTGCCATAGCCGCAACACTTCTAATTCTAAAAACTGCACTAAATAAATTTGTTCTAGGTCTTAAATGAGCAACATCCCTTAAGAACTCTCTTGTATGACGCTTTGGTTGAATTGGATAAGTTTCAGTACAATCCCCTAACATCTCTACACTTGTTGCATGTATCTCTAGAGGCTGCTTCATTTCAGGAGTTAAAACAACCTTTCCAACAACCTTTACAGACATTCCAACACGATATTTAGAGATTTCTTCAAAGTTTTTTAATTTTTCATCATAAACAACCTGAAGATTATCAAAATATGTTCCATCATTTATATTTAAAAATCCAAATTGAGCTTGGGCTCTGTTCGTTCTTACCCAACCCATTATAGTTACTTCATGATTTTGTAATTCGTTTGATTTACTAAATAATTGCTTTACTTTTGTTCTCATTTTTTTCTCCTTAAAAATAAAAATCCCTAGCCTAAGCTAAGGACGAATTTTCCGTGGTACCACCTTATTTCTATAGATATAAATATCTATAGCACTCATATTCCTTAACGCGGAAATACGGATGGGTCTACTAAATTTTCTTCCATCTCTCAAAGGTGTTTCATTCTATTTTATGCTGACTATTTTCACCAACCATAGACTCTCTAAAAACAATATTAAATAGAACAATCCTCATCACAGATTTAGATATATATTCCTATTTTATAACAAATATAAAAAAAGTCAATTGTTTCCTTGATTTTTTATGTTATAAAACAATTTTTGTTTTCTATTCTTCAAAAAACTTTATTAATTCCTTCTACTTAAAGTTATATTTTTCTTCTTATTCTCATATTGTTATGATGTAAGGAGTGATTCAACTGGCAAGAATAGCTTATACCGATAAGGAACTACAGCTACTAGCAAGGCTAATGCGAGCAGAGGCCGAGGGAGAAGGCCAAAAAGGAATGTTATTGGTTGGTAATGTTTGTGTGAATCGTGCTGTTGCAAATTGCCTTGATTTCAAAAAAATTAATACGGTTGAAAAAGCGGTCATGCAAAAGCCTGGTGGCTTTGAAGCAACGTCTAAAGGATACTTTTATCAAGCAGCTCGCTCAGTAGATAAAAAACTAGCTAAACGTATTCTCGAAGGTGAAAAATTTCACCCAGCTACCCATGCATTATGGTTCTATAATCCTCATGGATCCGAATGTAGAAAAACATGGTGGAATCAACAGCATAGTGGAACCTATAAACAACATTGCTTCTATGCTCCAAGTGAAAACGAAAATTGTTATTAAGAAAGGAAAAAACAAATGAATTATTTTTACCCAAATCCAAATCCATATGGCTATTACGGTGGAGGCTATACTGGCGGATATTATCCATTTCAACAACAAACCACTGATATGTCTGACGAACAATCTTATATTGAAAATATTTTACGTTTAAATCTAGGTAAATTAGTTTCTGTTTACATGAATTTTGAAAATTCACAATGGGGTTCTAAGATATTTAAAGGTAAATTAGAAGCTGCAGGAAAGGATCATATTATTATTTCTGACCCATCTAATAATATGCGTTATTTGTTACTCACAATTTACTTAAATTATGTAACATTTGATGAAGAAATCAATTACTATTATCCTTATCAAAATACAAAATAAAATCCTAAAATTGAAATAACAATAAAAGCCAAAATACATTGATTTTTCAACATATTTTGGCTTTTATCATTTTCTTATTTTTTTTGATTAAACATTCTTTGGTTTAATTACAATGGCGCGTGTTTCTCCTTCACCTTCTGACTCAGTATAAACGTCTCGCCATTCGCTTAGTTTCTCATGAATTACACGTCTTTCATATGAATTCATTGGTTTTAATTTAACACTAATTTTTGTTTTTGCAACTTCTTTTGCAGTTTTGGTTGCAAGTATTTCTAATTGATGAGCACGATTACTTTTATAAGCTCCAATATCTAGTGTTGAAACAATTTTATCTTTAGTATAGGTTGAAATAAGAGTACGCACAAGAATTTGTAAAGCATCTAATGTTTTACCCTTTACGCCTATTAATAAAGGATTTTCATTACTATCAATATTAAAATAAATTTGAGAATCGCCTACTGTTCTAGCTTCAATTTGATAACCAATATTTAAGGCTCTCAAAATGTTTTCTAAATACTTTTTTCCCTCTAATGCTAAGTTAACATCTATTAATGCCTCGCAGTTTAATCCTTCAGGTATTTCTCCTAAAACATTAATAAATATTTTATCGCTTGATAGATGTAATCTTTTTACTGCCTCTTCTAGGGCCTCTTCTGTTGTTTTTGCAACAATTTCTACTTTCTTTTGCATAATACACCTCTCCTATATTACAGTACTCTTTTTTTGAGACTTGTAATAATTAATTTCATTCAATTTACGTCCTACAAAACTTTGGAATAATTGATAAATTGCACCAATTAACCAATATAAAGCTAAGGAAGTGGAAGATAATGACATAAATACGAACATAATTGTCATTACATAACTCATCATCTTCATCTGCTTTTGCTGTTGATCTTGTTGAGAATTTGATCTCTGATTTTTATAATCCTTTAAATATTTAGGCTTTCTTTGTGCTAATTTTTGAGATAAAACTGTCAAAGCACCAAATGCTACGGCAATCACAACTGCAAAAATTTTATCTTGAATTGCTGTTGCATCAAAGAAAGATGTATTTAATTCAAAGAAATTAAATAGTTTTGTATTTTGTAATGCAAATGTACCATATTGTACAACATCAACACCATTCACATTTACTGTTGAAGTGGCATTAATACGTCTTACAACCTCATACATTGCCATAAAAATTGGAAATTGGATAAACATTGGTAAGATACATCCTAGTGGATTCATCTTATATTTTTTATAAAGCTTCATCATTTCCATTTGCATTTGTTGTTGAGATTGAGGATCCTTACGATTTCCATACTTTCTTTGAATTCGATTCATTTCTGGTTGCATCAAAGTCATTTTCAAACTCATACTATTTTGTTTAGAATAAATAGGCCATGCTAAAGTTCTAACAATCAATGTTGTAAATAATATACCCCAAAAGAAAGAATTTCCTAAGCCTTTTCCAATGTGTGAACAAATCCAAGCAATTGGCCAAGATAAGATGGAAACTGGCCATCCCCACATTGCCTCCCATGAAGAATCAAATCGAAAATCCTGTGAATATCCTGCCCAGTTATCTACATAAGGTCTATTCGTCCAGCTATTGGAATTTGTTCTACAACTCGTTAAACCTAGAAGTAAAACAAACAAAAATCCAAGCATCATAAGCTTATGCTTATGTCTATTTAAAAATTGAATCATTTTTTTCTCCTTTCACAAGTAATTTTTGCTTTTGAAAAAGGTGTTTTAATTCTCTTTCAATCTCTTGAAACTCTAAATTTACAACTTTTCCTCTAGCAACGATAAAAACATCTACAGTGTCAACAACATTAAAAGTTCTAACCACTGCTCTTATTTGACGTTTTAAATGATTTCTTACTACAGCATTACCTATTTTTTTCCCGACACTCATCGCATAACGAAAATGGTTGGTTTCGTGTTGTTCTTTTATATAAATTGTAAAGTAAGGATTGCTCGAAAAATGATGATTTTTTAAAATTTCTTCGATTTCCTTACTTTTCTTTACGCGATATTGTTTTTTCATAGATTATACCCTGCAGATTTTTATAATAAACAAAAAGTACAACCAAAAATCGCTATATATTGTTCTGGTTGTACATGTTTTGTCAATATTTATTATAAAATTATACAGTTAATTGTTTTCTACCTTTTTTACGTCTACGAGCTAAAACTTTACGACCATTCTTTGTAGCCATTCTAGCACGGAAACCATGAGTAACTTTTCTTTTACGTCTATTAGGTTGATAAGTTCTTTTCATATTTTCATACCTACCTTTCTTACGAAACCACGCTATAATATTCTAACAAAAAAGAATAGGGTTGTCAAATATTTTTTTCTAATTTTTTTTATATTAAGAATATCCTTTTTTTTATAGAAATTTTTTTTGAGAAAAATGTTAAAAATTTTTTTATTAATGTGGATAACTTATGAACGATTTTATCCACTTGTTTATTTGTAGAAAAAGTAGAAAAATGGCTTAAAATCAGCCTTTTTTTGGTGTTTTATCCACATTTTTATGAAAAATTAGACAAAACTCCTTTTGAGTTATCCACATTTTTGGTGGAAAAATAATTCTTGTCAAATAAAAAAATTATGCTATGATAATTAGGAATGTGGGTGTTATTATGGAAGATTATCAAGACTTATGGAATCAAACAAGAGACAAATTATCATCTTATTTTGCAGAAGAAACCTTTGAAGAAATTTTTTCTGATGTAAAAAAGGTAATTCAAGAAGAAAATGGAATTATTTATGTTTTAACTCCATCTACTTATATAAAAACAAAGATAAATAATATTTATGCAAGAAAAATAGGAGAAATTGTCTCTTCTTTAACAGAAAAACGAGTAAAATTTAAATTTGTTTGTGAGGGTGAAATTCAACCTAAAAAAGTAAAGAAAGTCGTCCTAAATAAAAATAATCTTAAAAATAACTACACCTTTGAATCTCTAGTTGTAGGGGATTCTAATCGTTTAAGTTATTTAACGAGCTTAAAAGTCGCTGATCAACCTGGAGAATTTGTTAATCCACTTTATATTTTTGGTGGAGTTGGACTTGGTAAAACACACCTTATGCATGCGATTGGTAATCAAATTGTTGAAAATAATATTAATAATAATGTTTTATATATTCAAGCATCTGATTTTGTTTCAGATTATGTAAATGCTGTTCAATCTCATAATACAGCTGCTTTTGCTGAAAAATATGAGAATTTAGATGCTTTATTGGTAGATGATATTCAAATGCTTGCACAGCGTACTAAATCCCAGGAAGAATTTTTTAAATTATTTAATGATTTAATTGGTAGACAAAAACAAATCGTAATCACTTCAGATTGTCCTGCAAAAAAACTTACTGGTATTATGGATCGTTTAACTTCTAGATTCCAAATGGGCGTTAGTGTGGACATCCAACAGCCTGATTTATCCCAGAGAGTCAATATTTTAAAAAGAAAGCTTGCAGAAAATTCAAACAAGCAATTAGATGATAAAATATTAACCTATATTGCAGAAAATTTTATTGATAATGTCAGAGAACTTGAAGGTGGATTAAATCGTGTTTTATGGTATAGTGAAGTCTACAATAAAGAACCATCTTTAGAACTTGCAAAAGAAGCCTTAGAAGTTTTAATTAAAGCTCAAAGAGCCCAAGGAAAAAATAACTATGAAGCTGCAATAAGTGTAATTTCTAATACTTATAGTATTAGCACTGCTGATTTATTAGGAAAAGCTAGGAATGCAAAGTATGTTTTACCTAGACATATTGCTATGTATATTTTGAAGAATCATTATGACTTGACCTACTCAAAAATTGGGGCAATCTTTAATGGAAGAGATCATACAACTGTAATGAATGGCTGTACAAAAATTGAAGAAGAATTAAAATCAAATGCACAACTAAAAATGGCATTAGAAACAATTTTAAAGAAAATATAATTTTGTGGACAAAATAATAGATTTCCACAAAGAAATATGATATAATTTTATTGATATTTCGTGATATTTATGACTTATCCACATATCCACGCTCCTAATAATAACTATTAAGAGTAATAAATATAAATTTTTTAAGAAAAAAAGGAGTTCCAACTATGAATTTTACAATTGACCGCGAAGTCTTACTAGAAAATTTAAATGTAATCTCTAGAGGTTTACCTGCAAAAAGTCCGATGCCTATATTAACAGGTATAAAGATGGAAGTTACTACTACAGATTTATATATGACATCTTCCAACACAGACATTTCTGTAGAAACTTTTGTATCAGATGTCTCTTTATCTATAGAAAAACCAGGAAAAACAGTTGTTCCAGGTAGATTCTTTATAGATATCATTCGTAAAATTAATTCTAAGCAGGTTAGTTTTTGTTTAGTGGAAGATAAAATCCTTGTGATAAAAGCAGATCGTGGTGAATATAAGCTTCATATTATGGATCCACTTGATTATCCAAATATTGATTTTGTATCCTTAGAAAATCCATTAGAATTACCAGCAGATCGAATTAAGGCTTTAATTAAGCAAACAAGCTTTGCAACTGCTCAAAGTGAAAAGAAACCTATATTAACTGGTGTACACCTTACTTTAAGTGAAGATAAATTAACTGTAACTGCAACAGATTCATTTAGATTAGCTCAAGTTATATTAGATGTACCTACTTATAGACCATTTAATATAACCATCCCAAATAAATCATTAGATGAGCTTGCAAAAGCTATGGATAATTATAATGAAAATGTTACATTATATTTTGCAGTGAATAAATTATTGGTTAAATTTAAAAATGTTTTATTCCAAACAAGATTATTAGATGGAAATTATCCAGATACCTCTCGTATCATCCCTGCATCCTTCCCTATTGTTTTAAAATTTGATAAGGATGAGATGCTAGATGCAGTAGAACGTGTATCTTTATTATCTCCAAGAGAAAAAATGAGTGCAAGTGAATTATCTTATAGTATTATCAAATTAACCGTTACTCCAGATAGAAGTGTTGTAATTTCTACAACAAACGCTTCTGTTGGTGATGCTCAAGAAGAATTGATTCCACTTGAAACAAAAATGAATGGACCTTTAACAATAGGATTTTCTTCAAGATATTTAGTTGAAGCTTTACGTAGTTTTGATTCTAATGAAGTATCTCTAAATTGTTCTGAAGGTATTCGTCCATTTGTTATTACAGGTGAAAAAGATCCTAATTTAACACAATTAATTTTACCAGTTCGTATGGACTAAAAGAAATAAGACTTAGTTTATAACTAGGTCTTTTTCTCTTAAATTTGATAAAAATTCTAAATAAAGTTCAAAATCGCCTGAATAAGGCGTTTTCTTTTTATCAATATAGGGATTCCACCCAAAAAATAAAGTGTTTTTATGATACTTTTTCTTGATAAAAAAAAGCCTATATGATATAATCATATAGAATGTAGGTGTTAAAAATGGACCGGTTAAAATTACATAGTGAATATATAACCTTACAACAATTTTTAAAAATACAAAACATTATATCTAGTGGTGGAGAAGCGAAGTATTATCTTGCAGAACACAAGGTATATGTAAATCAAGAATTAGAAACACGAAGAGGTCGTAAATTATATCCTAAAGACATTGTATGTGTTGATGGAAAAGAGTATGAAATGGAATGATTCAACAATTAGAAGTTCATCATTTTCGTAAATTTTCTAATTTAAAACTTGATTTTAAAAATAAAACCGTGATTTTTACAGGACAAAATGCTGTAGGAAAAACAACACTATTAGAGGCTATTTATTTAATATCTACATCCAAAAGTCATAGGACAAATGATTTATCCACATTAATTCAAAATAATGAGGATATTACTATTATTCAAATTCAAGAAAATAAAAAATATAAAATGATTCTAACAAAGGAAGGAAAACAAAGTTTTATCAATGATATTTCTTATCCTAAATTAAGTGATTTCATTGGTGGTTTTCCAGTAGTTATGTTTTCTCCATCTGATTTAGAACTTATACAAGGCTCAAAATCGGTGCGTAGACGCTTTTTAGACTTAGAACTATCACTTATAGATAAAAGTTATTTAAGAGCGATTATGGGCTATAAAAAGCTCGTTAAAGAGAGAAATGAACTATTAAAGATATTTACAGAAGAAAAAAAACTGGTTTTAGATGTAATTACTAAGCAAATTTGTGAGTATATTTCTAAAATATATAATATACGAACAAGATTTTTAGAAAAGCTAAATCAAAAACTAGAATTTGTTTGTAAGAATTTAGACTGTGAAAAATTAAAATTATCTTATATACCTACATATGACATCAATCATTTAGAGGAATCATTTAAATCTAAGTTATCTTATGACTTAATCACAAAAACCACAAACATTGGATTGCATCGAGATGATTTTAAAATAGAATTAGACACTTTAGAAGCAAAAGAATTTGCATCCGAAGGTCAAATGAGAAATGCAATTCTAGCAATTAAATTTGCATTAAAGGAAATTTATAAAGAAAAAGGACAAAATATCATTTTATTATTAGATGATGTTTTTGCAAGTATTGATCAAAAGCGAATTAATCACATTATGGAATATATAAAAAATGAACATCAAACATTCATTACTACAACATCACTTTTTAATATTCCAGATGAACTATTAAAAGAGGCTCAAATTATTAGATTATAGAGAGGTAAAAAAAATGGCAAAAGATTATACTCATTATGATGCGGAAAATATACAAATTCTTGAAGGCTTAGAAGCTGTACGTAAGCGTCCCGGTATGTACATTGGTACAACAGGTCCAGCAGGCTTACATCATCTAGTATGGGAAATTGTGGATAACTCAATTGATGAAGCTTTAGCAGGATTTGCATCTCACATTGAGGTTGAAATTTTAAAAGGAAATGTTATCAGTGTAACAGATGATGGACGTGGTATGCCAGTTGATATTCACCCAAAAACAGGTAAGAGTGCAGTAGAAACTATTTTTACTGTATTACATGCAGGTGGTAAATTTGATGGTAGTTCTTATAAGGTTTCTGGTGGTCTACATGGTGTAGGTGCTTCAGTAGTTAATGCTTTATCTGAATGGCTAGAGGTTACAGTTAACAGAAATGGTAAAAAATATAAACAACGCTTTGAACGTGGTGTAGTAAAATACGATTTAGAGGAAATTGGAAATTCTAGACATACAGGAACTCAAGTTGTTTTTAAGGCAGATCCTATTATGTTTACTGAAACAACAGAATACAATTATGAAACATTACGTCATCGTATTCAACAGCTAGCTTTCCTAAATCGTGGCATTAAGCTTACCATTCGTGATAAGAGAACTTCTGATGTAGTAGAAAATGTCTACTATTATGAAGGTGGAATCAACGAGTATGTTGAATTCTTAAATTCAGGAAAAAAAGTCATTGCACCTAAGATTATTTATTGTACTGGTGAAAAAGATAATATTCAGGTAGAAGTAGCACTTCAATATAATGATACTTATACTGCTTTAGTTTATTCCTTTACTAATAATATTCACACTCATGAGGGTGGTACACATGAAGAAGGATTTAGATTAGCCTTAACTCGTTGTATAAAGAATTATGCAACATCTAATAATCTTTTAAAAAAGGATGAAGAAATCAACAATGAGGATGTTCGTGAGGGATTAGTAGCAATTGTTTCTATTAAACATCCAAATCCTCAATTTGAAGGTCAAACCAAGACAAAGCTAGGTAATACAGAAGTACGTGCTATTGTATCTCAATTACTTGGTGAAACCTTAGATAGATATTTCTTAGAAAATCCAAATGATGCGAAAGCTATTATTGATAAGTGTTTATTAGCATCACGTGCTAGAATTGCAGCACGTAAGGCCAGAGAAGCGACCAGAAGAAAATCTCCTTTAGATAATTTAAGCTTTGCTTCTAAATTAGCAGATTGTCGTTGTAAGGATCCTTCAAAATCTGAAATGTATATTGTCGAGGGAGATTCAGCCGGTGGTTCTGCAAAATCAGGTAGAGACAGTGAATATCAAGCAATTTTACCACTACGTGGTAAGGTATTAAATGTTCAAAAAGTAAGATTAGAAAGAGCATTAAGTAATAATGAAATTTTATCTATGATTCAAGCTATCGGAACAGGTATAGGTGAAGAGTTTGACATCACAAAAGCAAGATATCATAAAATCGTAATCATGACCGATGCCGATGTAGATGGTGAACATATTTGTATTTTGTTATTAACATTCTTCTTTAGATTTATGCCCGAACTTATTGAAAAAGGATATATATATGTGGCAAAGCCACCTCTATACAAAGCACAATTTGGTAAGGCTGTAAGATATGCTTACTCAGATGAAGAATTAGAAATGTATAAAAAGGAATTCTCAGATCGTAAGCCTGATGTTCAGCGTTACAAAGGTCTTGGTGAAATGGATCCTGAGCAATTGTGGGAAACTACAATGGATCCAGCCTTAAGAACATTAGTTCAAGTTCATCTAGAGGATGCTAATATTGCTAGTGAAACATTTGAAATGCTTATGGGTGAAGATGTTGATCCACGTAAGAATTTCATTCAAGAAAATGCACATTATGCAAACAACTTAGATATTTAGGAAGTGGGGTTTAGAATATGGATAAGGATAAAGAAAATTTTGTCGAATTAGAAAAACAAGAGTTTGATAGAATTGAACAATTAGATATTAATAACAAGGTAAAAACCTCATTTTTAAATTATGCAATGTCTGTTATTATTGCAAGAGCATTACCAGATGCAAGAGATGGTTTAAAACCAGTTCAAAGACGTATTTTATATGGTATGAATGAACTTAAAATATTTTCTAATGTAGCTCATAAAAAATCAGCACGTATTGTCGGTGACGTAATGGGTAAGTATCACCCTCATGGTGACTCTTCTATTTATGAAGCAATGGTACGTATGGCTCAGCCATTTAGTTATCGTTATACACTAGTTGATGGTCATGGTAACTTTGGTAACATCGATGGTGATGGTGCAGCAGCAATGCGTTATACTGAAGCCCGTATGAGTAAGATTGCTATGGAAATGTTAAGAGATATTGATAGAAATACAGTTAACTTTGGAGATAACTATGATGCAACTGAAGTAGAACCTTTAGTATTACCATCTCGTTTTCCAAATTTACTTGTCAATGGTGCAACCGGAATTGCGGTTGGTATGGCTACAAATATTCCTCCACATAATTTGGGAGAAGTTATTGATGGCGTGATTGAAGTCATCCATAATCCAGAGATTACAAGTGAAGAATTAATGGAATATATTCAAGGACCAGATTTTCCAACAGGAGGACAAATTTTAGGTCGTACAGGTTTAAGAAATGCTTATACCACAGGAAATGGATCTATTGTCATTCGTTCTAAAGCTCAAATTGTTCAATTGAAGAATGGCAAGAATGAAATTATTGTTACCGAAATTCCTTATATGGTCAATAAAACAAAATTAATTGAACGTATTGCAGAAGTAGCCAAGAATAAGATTGTAGAAGGTATTACAGATTTAAGAGATGAATCAGGACGTAATGGTATTCGTATTGTGATTGAACTTCGTAAAGATGTTAATGCCGAAGTAATGCTAAACAACTTATACAAATATACTCAACTTCAAACTGGTTATGGTATGAATATGATTTGTTTGGTAGATAATCAACCAAAAGCTATTACGTTAAAGGAAGCATTAGAGGTTTATTTAAAACATCAAATGGAGGTTATTACTAGAAGAACTCAATTTGATTTAGATAAAGCTTTAGCTCGTATTCACATATTAGATGGTTATATTATTGCTCAAAATAATATTGAAAAAGTAATTAAGATAATTCGTCATACCACAGATGGTACTGAAAAAGAAAAATTGATGGAGCATTTCAAATTAGATGAAATTCAAGCACAGGCTATTCTTGATATGCAATTAAGAAGATTATCTGGTTTAAATAGAGAAAAAATATTAGCAGAGCATGCAGACCTAACAAAAGCATGTGAAGAATATCGAGCTATATTATCTGATGATAACAAGAAAAAATCTATTATAGAGGCAGAATTGTTAGAAATCAAAAATAAATACAATGATCCTCGTAAATCTGAAATTTGTTTAAGTACAGACATCAGCATTGAAAATGAAGATTTAATTCCACGTGAGGATGTTGTTATAACAATCACATCCAATGGATATGCAAAGCGTATGAAACAAGATGCTTATAAAGCACAAAGCCGTGGTGGAGTTGGAATGAGTGGTATAAAAACTCATGAGAATGATGATGTTGAATTTATCATTCCAACATGTACACACAATTATCTTTTATTCTTTACAAATAAAGGTAGAGTATATGCAATTAAAGGATACTTTATTCCTGAAGCGTCTCGTACTGCAAAGGGATTACCACTTGTTAATATTTTAACCTTCCAGGAGGACGAAAAGCTTGCTGCTATCACAGCAGTTCCAAATTTAGAGGATGAAAATTCTTATTTGTTCTTTGCTACTAAGAAGGGTATTGTAAAAAGAACAAGATTATCTCAATTTAAAAATATTAGAACAAATGGTATTATTGCTATTAACTTACAAGAAAATGATGAGTTATTACAAGTATCTTTAACGGATGGTAATAGAGATATTATCTTAGGATCTTCTTCAGGTAAGGCAATTCACTTCAAGGAATCAGAAGTTCGTCCTATTGGTAGAAGTGCAGCTGGTGTAAAAGGTATAGCTTTAGCTAAAAAGGATTATTTAGTAGGTATGGCTATCGTAACAGAAGAAAAGAATGAAGTTCTTATTGTAACTGAAAAAGGTTATGGTAAACGTTCTTCTGCAGAAGAATATCGTCTTCAAGGACGTGGAGGAATGGGTGTTAAAGCCTTCAATGTTACCGCAAAGAATGGTAAGCTTGTAGCTTTACGTAGTGTAAATCCAAATTTAGATTTAATTATAACAACAGATAAAGGTGTTATCATCCGTATGCATATTGATAAGATATCTTTAGCTGGTAGAAATACACAAGGTGTTATTCTAATTAAGCTTAAGGATGATCAATCTATCGCTAATACAGCAATTGTTGATAGACAGGTAGATGAAGAAGAAGTATTAGAAAATGCAGTACCTAATGCAGAAACTGTAACTCCAACTTCTGAAGGTGTTACTGAAACTGAATCACCTAAACAAGAATAATATATAAAGGAACTTAAAAATGACTTTTATAGTTAGTTTTAAGTTCTTTTTTTATGCAAAAAATTAGAATATTACAAAAGTTTAAAAACTTGCTTTTTAAAAAAATACTGTTATAATAATAATAAAGATTATAAAAAAGGAGAAATATATAGTGAAAAAATTATTTATAATTGTGAATTTTATTTTTCTTATTGTTAGTGGCATAGTTATTAGTCTTACTAAAAATGAAAACATCTTTGGGGGTATAAGCCAGCCTGGAATATATGATACAAAGGATGAAGTTGACGAATATATTAAAAATACCTATGGAAATAAAACAGATTTTAAGTTTACAACAACTCATAATTATGGTGTGTTATCAACACGGAATGTAAGTAGCGGAACTCTCAAATATAAATACAACTATCAATTAGATATGACTTCAATAAATAATAAGTTTGATTTAAATGGAGATAATATTATTACATGGGAAGATAGCATAGATAAAGATGACATAGGAATTTGTTCTCCTGTTGCAGCAGCAATCGCTATTAGATATTTAGTATACTGTGGAAAATTAAGTTATACACCAAGAATTAAAAATGCTTTGTATGGAGAGTTTACAGATGATCCTAATGATGTTTTTAATGTTTTTTATGAACTTGTTGATTCATATATTTCGTGTGGATGGCAAGGGGATGTAGCAACTCAAACCCAAACAACAAATGCTATTAATCATTTTTCAAAAAGAAACAATAGTAAATTTAATTTGATATATACAGAAAAAAACATTATAAATCAAATTGATTTGTGTTATCAAAAAGGGTTGCCTTGTTTAGGATATATTTTATTTGATAAAGCAACTACAGGACATATTGCAACAATTGCTGGTTATTATACGAAAGAAATAACTTATACAGAAAAAATATTATTTATGACTCAAACAAAGAAAGTTACTTTGCATTTTGTTGTTATAAATACAGGATGGACTAATTCAACTATGGGAGATAGCGGTGGAGCCACTCAAGAACAATACGATGATAATTATAGTTATGTTCTATCCTCTGATTTGATTGGTATAAATTACTTTGAAGAGGTATAAAATGAAGAAAAAAATTACTATTATTACTTGCTCAATTGTACTTTTGATTACAATAATTATAAGTGTAACACTAGTCATTAAATATAATAAAAAAAGTACCATAGAAGTAGCTCTGTGGTATGATAGCAAAAACTCTGATACTATTGCAGAAATTTCAGAAAAACCTATTACACATTCTCTTCCTTATTGTTTTAGTGCAATTGTTGACAATCCAAGTGATAAAGATATTGAGAAAATAGTGTCAACTTCTTATTATGTAGGAGAAAGAAATTATTATATTTCCGGTAGATTGCAAGAAGGAAATTTATTATTTAAGAATAATGCCTATTACTTTTGTTATAAGGGTAATGATTATTATGTTGTTAAAACGTTATTGTGTGAGTTGATTTATAATCATTTGGATGTGTTTTTTCCACTACCTGCAGCAATGTGGGTAGATTTGGATACTGAACCAACATCTACAATGTTTATAGACTTGTTTTTTGAAACAAGATCATTTACAGAATGTAAAGAATTTTATTCCATGTTTTCAGAGTTTGTGACAATTGAGGAAGAAAATAAGAGAATTCTTATTTTAGGAAATGAAGTAAAAACTCAAGAAAAATATGAAATCATTATCGATTTTAATACCAAAAGTTTTTTAATCAAAATTGATAATGAAATAAAAACTTTACACACATCTACGAAATAAAGAAAGAAGTTGTTAGTCTTACTGGAATAACTAACAACTCTTTTTTATGCGTATTGTTTTTTCTCGTTTTGATACATAGCTACTATTTTACTTAAAATATCAACATGTGAAAAATCCTTATGATATACAATATTTAATTCACGAATCATACTTAGATTTTCAATAGAAATACTCTTGAAATGATTTTTTTCAATATCTCTTAAACAAGTACTTTTTGCTAAAATAGAAACTCCATAATTATTACGTACCAAATCTTTTATCATGGCAATATTATCAATTTGCATCATAACTTCAAAGTTATGAATGGATTCTCCAATGCTTTGCAATTGATTTTCAAACAATTCTGTTGTTCCTGATTCTTCAGAACGCAAAATTAATTTTTCTTTTTTTAATTCGTTTATAGATATAATTTTTTTCTTTGATAAAGGATTGTGGTTTGATACAGCAAGAACCAAAGAATCTGTATCAAGAAGAATATAATTTAAATGATCATCTAAGATTTTACCATCTACAAAGGCCACATCAATCTCAAAATTCTTTAATTTATTATAAAGATTTTTTATAGTATCAGAAATAATTGTTATATGCAAATTTTCTTTTTCCAAGGAAAACTTAGCTAAAATCCTACTGATAATACTGCTTTCAGCTGATGGAGTTAAACCAATTGTTAGGCGTTTTATATTGAATTGATGATCTAAAAGTGATTGTTCAAGATTTGCATATATATTATTCAATCTAATGGCATATTTAACTACAATTGCACCCTCATTAGTCAATTCCACACTATGATTTGTTCTTCTGAATAGCTTTACATTCAATTCTTGTTCCAACTGTTTTATATGCAAACTTACTGCTGGTTGAGTTAAATTGAGTTCCTCTGCAGCTTTGGAATAATTCTTTGTTTCTGCTACCTTAAGTAAGGTTTGTAGTCTTTGTGTAATCATACTTCCTCCTGATATAAGTAAATTTTATAACTATACAATTTATTATAAATTGATTTTAATTCATTTTAGGAATAAAATCAAGAACAAGAATAGTATTTTGTTGTGAATAGAGGTTTTATTTATGGTAGATTTTCAATTTTATCAGGATTTAACAAATACCTCTAAGGTTCTAATTTCCTTAAGTATTATGTTATTAACTGGTTTTTTAATGACAAGAATAACAAAGCTATTTAAGCTTCCCAATGTTAGTGGATATATTATAGGTGGAATTCTTATCGGACCATATTGTTTGAAATTGGTATCCGAAGAAATGGTAAGTCATATGGATTTTGTAAGTGATATAGCACTTAGCTTTATTGCTTTTGGAGTTGGTAAGTTTTTCAAAAAAGAAGTATTGAAAAAAGCAGGTCCTAAAGTGATTATTATTACAGTATTTGAAGCTTTGATGGCTATGCTGTTAGTTACACTTTCTATGCATTTCTTCTTTAAAATGTCATGGCAGTTCTCCTTAATTTTAGGTGCTATTGCATCTGCTACAGCACCGGCTTCTACAATGATGACAATTAAGCAATATAAGGCTAAAGGTGAGTTTGTTGATGTTTTATTACAAGTAGTAGCCCTAGATGATATTGTATGTTTGTTAGCGTTTAGTGTTGCTACTGCAATAGCTACTGCATCAGATGGAAGCTTCCAAGCTATGGACATTATTAAACCAATAGGATTTAATTTATTGTCTATTGCTATTGGAGTTGGGCTTGCTATCCTTTTGCGTTTAATTCTAAATCCAAAAAGAAGTAAGGAAAATCGATTAATTTTAGTTATAATGGCTTTATTATCTTTATGTGCAGTTTGTTCTATATTAAATGTTTCTCCTTTACTAGCATGTATGATATTTAGTACAGTTTATGTCAATATTACAGATGACACATATTTATTCCATCAAATCGATAATTTTACTCCACCTATTATGTTATTGTTCTTTGTTTTGTCAGGAATGAAATTAAATTTAAAAACATTACTCAGTGTTGGAGTGATTGGGGTAAGTTATTTCTTTATTCGTATTGTTGGTAAATACTTGGGATCTTTCTTGGGATGTTTGGCAACAAAACAAAATAAGGATGTTAAATACAATTTAGGATTAGCTTTGATTCCACAGGCAGGAGTAGCAATAGGATTATCTGTTTTAGGACAACGGTTACTGCCAACAGATTTAGGAAATCTTTTATCTACTATTATTTTAGCTTCATCAGTTTTATATGAATTTGTTGGTCCGTCCTGTGCGAAAGCTTCCTTATTTTTATCTCACTCTATTGAATGGGATAAAAAGAAGAGGAGTGAAGCAGAGGTTATTGATGAAGAAACAAAGGCAAGCCTTGAACAGTTGGTTGCAGAATCAAATAAAGAATATCAACAAAATATGATGCTTAATCTTCAAACAGAAGGAACAAGCGTTCCAAGAGAACCAGATTCTTCCGGTGTAAGACTGAATACAAAACGACGAGATAGGAAAAGGGAATGACAGTAATATCATTCCCTTTTGTTTTAAAATGAAAGAATCTTTTAATTTTTAAAAAATGAGGTTTAACATAACAATGGTTAGTATAATTATAAAACAAACCCAGGTAGCTAGTTTTAATATGTACAGTAACCTTATTTTTCTTTTTAAAGTTTGATCTAGAGTATAATGATTTTCTAAAATTTGAAATGCACAATCTCCAGTTAACTCTAGTGCCTCTTGATTCTTTGAAAAAGCATTATAATGTAATTCTACAACAGAATCTGTCTTCAAAAATAATTCAGCAGAAAACAATACTGTTTTTTCTTTATTCTTATAGCGAATATCAAAAATTCCTAACAAGCTAATGATAAAAAAGAAATAGCATAATATAAAACCAAATTTTTGATTTAAAGGATGATAGGTTTTGATTTCTAATGTGGTTGAAGGATTACAAGGAGTAATACAAAATAGTTTGCCATTTTTCTTTTGAATTTTAGTTTCTTTTCCATCTACAAAAATAGTAGGCTTCAAAGAGGAATAGTTTTTTATGTTGATTGTTAAATTAGGCATTAGAAACACCTCCTTGCAAACCAACAAGAAGAAGAATTATAAATAAAACAAATAATCCAACACAAAAAATCAGACGTCTTTTTGTTTGTTTATTTTTATAGTCGGGAAGAAGACAAACAAAAGCACACACAAGTAGACCAAGACTAATTCCGACAACTAAAGGAATGTAGCTTCTAGCGTTTATAATAACATCATTAAAAGACGCAGTGACATCAAACAAATTTCTAAATCCTTCATCAAAAAACAAAGTAAAAAGAGTTAAGAATGCTATCATTACCAAAACCAATTGAATAAGTAAAACAAAAACCTCTGATATTAAAAGTCCAATCAAACAAAGTAGACCAAAGAAGGAAAATCTATAAAGAATAGTTCCAAGGTGAGATAAATTTTTTTGTAAATTGTAACTCATTTAATTGCCTCCTTTTATATTGATTTTAAAACAGTAACTGCTATCAATAGAATAACATAATTTCAAGTGTTTGTCTATTTTATTTTAAAAAGAAATGAATTGTAATTATTCTTATGTTTTAATATTAGTATTCTACTAATTTATGGTATAATACCATATAGGTGGTGAAAAAGATGGAGATTAAAATAGCAATCAAAGAATTGGCTCATTTTATTTGTCAGTCTGGAAATTTAACAAGTGAATATTTTTCATCACGCGATTTAGAAGAAGGAACAAAATTACATAAATATCTTCAAACAAAATATAATGAAAAAAGTCAGAGTGAAGTTTATATTAAAAAAGAAATGACATATCATAACAGAAATTTAATTTTACATGGCTTTATTGATGGAGTTTTAGATATTGATGATGAGATTACTATTGAAGAGATAAAATCTACAAAACTTGATTTTGAAGAATTAGAACCCAAAGAGGAACATTTAGCTCAATTAAAGATTTATACATATTTATATGCATTAGAACATGAAATGCCTTCTATACATGCAAGACTGACTTATGTTTCAGTTGTAGACTATAAGGTCAAGGAATATGATTACATTTTATCTTTAGAAGAATTAGAGGATTTCTTTTTTGATATTTTAGAACAATATATGGAGTGGGTAGAACTCAACGAAGAAGCTCAAAAAGATAAAGAAGAAACAATTAAAACAATTAAATTTCCATTTGATCAAATGCGTCCTGGCCAAAGAGATATGATGAGGGCATGTTATCAAACTATGAAAAATAATGATATCTTATATGCGATTGCACCAACAGGAATAGGCAAAACTATGGCAACAATGTTTTCTACTCTAAAGGCATTAAATGGAAAAGATAAGTTATTTTATTGTACAGCTAAAGGAAGCGGCAAAAATGCACCACTTACAGCAATTAAGCTTTTAGAGAAAAAAGGGCTAAAAATTAAAACAATCAATATAACTGCCAAGAATAAAATTTGTAATGCGAAGTTTAAAACCTGCAAACTAGAGGAATGTCCTTTTGCAGTAGGATATTTTGATAGAATACGAAATGCTATAGAATATATATTTAAAAATTGGAATACCTATGATGAAGATATCATATCTGTAGTTGCAAATCAATTTAAGATTTGTGCGTTTGAGTTTAGCTTAGATTTATCTTATTACTGTGATATTGTATTAGCAGATTATAATTATGTATTTGATCCAAGAGTGCGTTTGATTCGCTATTTTGAAAGTGATGCCTATCATCCAAAGGTTTTAGTTGACGAAGCACACAACTTAATATCTAGAAGTAAGGATATGTACTCAGCGACAATTAGTGAAGAAGATATCAGAGTTTTACGAAAATTATTAACAGGATATAAACCTTTAGTTCGTTCTGATTGTAATAAATTGATTGAACATATTAACTCCTACAGAGAATATTTAGTGGAAGAAACTATCTATGTCAACACTACATTGGATTCTGATTTGGTGGCAATGATAAAGGCATTGATTAGCAAATGTGATTCTTTGTTTTTAGAAAACAAAAAGATTCAAAATAAAGATGAAGTGTTAGAGATTTATTTTAAACTTTTAGATTTTTCAAATATCTCCACCTATTATGGACCTACACATAGACTAATAGCCAAACTAGATAAAGATATATGTACTATTTCTATGATGTGTTTAGATGCATCCAATTTCATATTAGAAACTATAGAAGAATCTATAAAAGGAATTGTATTTTTTTCTGCAACCCTAACCCCTTTTCAATATCATGCGGATTTATTAACCCAAGGAAAAGGAAACTTCTTAGAACTTCCTTCTCCGTTTGATCCAGCTAATTTAGATATTATCATCAATAATAAGGTATCAACAAAATATAAGGAACGTGCATACTCTGTGGATACTATATTAGAAGCAATAGAAACCTTAACAAATGTAAAATCAGGAAATTACATCGTGTTTTTTCCGTCTTATCAATATTTACATATGGTGGTAGATGCATTAGGAGAAGTTAGCTTTGATGTGATTGTCCAAAAATCTTCGGATACAGAAACGGAACGAAACGCAATCATTTCAGAGTTTAAACAAACAGGTTCTTGTAAAGTCGGTTTCTTTGTATTAGGTGGAGTATATGCTGAAGGAATTGATTTAATTGGAGATTGGTTAAATGGTGTTATTATTGTAGGTGTTGGGCTTCCTATGTACTGTGATGAGAATAATATTTTAAAAGACTACTTTGAAGAAAAATATCAAAATGGATTTGAATATGCATATACCTATCCAGGATTTACAAAGGTGGTTCAAGCTGTTGGACGTGTGATTCGTAGCGAAAACGATCGAGGTGTGGTTATATTATTAGATGAAAGATTTACACATATGAAGTATCAGGCACTAATGCCTAAGCATTGGTTAAACAAAAAGGTTATTACAGATTCTTATCATTTAAAAAAAGAATTAGAGAATTTTTTTGACAAAAAATAAGAGAGGTGAAATGATTTGAAAAACATCTTATATTATGTAAAACAATTTGGAAATTGCTCCTTTGAGGATTTCCCTTTTAATGAAGTAGATGGTTTAATTCTTTCTCAAATCTCTTATATGAATTTAGATTCTGTACTTCCTACTATTGATGATACAATGGAAGATGTTTCCTTACTAGAAGTGTTAGATGAAGCACATTTAAAAATTGCTTGTGAAAATACTTTGGATAGAAAAAAGAATTATAAGTTGATTAAACTCTTACAAAAAACAACAAGATATGAAGGATTATGTATGAACTATTTTTCTAACCAATTTAATGTAGAAGAGGTAGAACAATTTTGTGCAATGACTTTTCTTTTTAAAGACTTTATGTTTATAGCCTATAGAGGAACCGATATCACTTTATTAGGATGGAAAGAAAATTTAAATATGTCATATTTAGATATCATTCCGTCTCAAAAAGAAGCTACGCGTTATTTAGAAAGAGTAGCAGGAAAAAGAGAGTTACCTATATATTTAGGAGGTCATTCTAAGGGTGGAAATTTGGCGGTTTATGCAGCATATTGTATCAATAAAGAAATTCAAGATAGAATAGTTTTTATCTATGATTATGATGGTCCGGGGTTTCAAACCGATATTCATAAAACTGAAAAGATGCAACCACTATTAACACGGATGGAGAAATACACATGTCGTGAGGCTATGGTTGGTATATTATTATATCATAGTGAAGATTTAATCTTTGTTAAGACGAAGGGATTAAGTATTTTCCAGCATGATCCCTATAATTGGGTAGTAAGAAAAAATGGAAAATTTAAACTTGTAGATAAAGCAAATATATTTTCTAAGACTTTTGAAAAAACAACACATGATTTTATTGAAACCGCCTCTGTTGAGGTTAGAAAAAGATTCCTTGAAATTTTGTTTCAAGTCAGTATGGAGCATTCCTATTCAACAGTTTTAGATTGGGTTAGACACCCAATTCGTTCTATTCATGGAACAATTAAAAGATATAAAAATTTAACATCAAAACAAAGAGCGTTCTTTAGAAAAATGCTTAAAAAATATCGTATAATGTGGAAACAAAACTTTAAACTATTTTTACATAAAAAATAAGGAGGAAATTAAAAATGGAAAGTAGAGTCATTGAGGCTGCAAAGAGACATAAGAATGGATACAATTGTTGTCAAGGTGTAATCTGTACCTATGCAGATTTGTTAGGAATTGAAGAGGTTACTGCATTTAGAGTATCTGAAGGGTTTGGCTTGGGAATTTCAAAAGAGTATAGAACCTGTGGTTCTGTTTGTGCAATGGTTTTGGCAGCAGGATTAAAAAATAGTGATGCCAATATGGAAAAACCAGCTTCTAAGCTTGCAACATTTGATATAGGTCATAGAATGATTGACCGATTTGAGGAAATGAACACAACTTCTATATGTAAGATATTAAGAGGTACTGATGGTATAACAGATCGTTTGAGAAGCTGTAGAGGATGTGTTATGGATTGTGCTCAAATAATTGAAGAGATTTTATTTGAAGGACAATTTGAACCTTATACCGGACCAAAGGAATATGAATAATCTCTTTTAAAGGTATACCAATTTGATATAGAATATGGTAAAATAGAAGTATGAAAAAAATAATTAAGATGATACTTATTGGAATAGAAACTGCGGTATTATTTGTGGCAGTAGGTGGACTTACGTCAGCCATCACAAAAACAATTTATTCTGATATTTTAATTGAAAATTTTAAGAGGAAAGCTGTATTTGATGAAGAGGCTTCGTCTAGCATGCTTAAGGTATACATTATTCCATCAGAAGAGGAAAGACCTACAGTCGAAAAAATAGGTAATGATTATTATCCAGGAAATGCAGGAGATATTCTTATTACATTAAAGTCTGAATTAGAAATTCCTCTTATTCATGAAATCATTTCCTTTTTTGCAGGAGGACATTCAGCCCTGGTTTTAGATGACTATGAGGATCAAATAGATAACATTGATACAATGTATACAATAGAATCATCAGGACTAAATGATGATTTGAATTTGGCTGATACATACTCTAAAACCTTTTGGAATAAATATAAGTACCCCATTATAGGATTGAGAGTTCGTATGACAGACGAGGAACGTGCAAGAGTAGTAGCTAGAGGATTAGCACTTGCAGGAGATCCTTACAACTATTCATTCTTATTTGATGTAGAAAACAAGTCCTATTGTAGTGATTTAGTTGGAAAGGCATTTGAGCCTGTTGGAGTAAATTTGAATAAGGATGGCTTTACAACGTCTATTTATGATTTACTGATTAGTGGAGAAACCTATATAACCTATTACCGTTATTTTGATAATGACGGGGTAGAGTATGTTTATTATTTAGAATCTAAATAAAGGAGGATATGGTATGGCATATGTAGCATTGTATCGTGCATATCGACCACAAAAATTTTGTGATGTGGTTGGACAACAGCATATTATTAAAACCTTACAAAATGCAATCAAATTAAATAAAGTAGCCCATGCTTATTTGTTCTGTGGACCAAGAGGTACGGGTAAAACAACATTAGCTAAAATAATGGCTAAGGCTTTAAACTGTGTACATGGACCATCTATAGAGCCTTGTGATGAATGTGAAATCTGTCAGGGAATACAAAAAGGAACAGTGGCAGATGTAGTTGAAATAGATGCGGCATCTAATAATGGAGCAGACGACATTAGAGCCTTAAGAGACAGTGTAAAATATATGCCAGCGGTAGGAAAGTATAAGGTCTACATCATTGATGAGGTTCATATGCTTTCTAATGCAGCGTTTAATGCGTTATTGAAAACATTAGAAGAACCACCAAAGTATGTTATCTTTATTCTAGCGACAACGGAGCCTTATAAGTTACCTAGTACCATTTTATCTCGTTGTCAGAGATTTGATTTTCAATCTTTAGCAATTGAAGATATTTTAAGAAGATTAAAGATTGTTGCAGAAGCAGAAAATATCCATATGACCGAAGAAGCATTTAATCAAATTGCTTCCTCTGCAGAAGGTGGAATGCGTGATGCATTATCTTTGTTTGATCAAACAATATCCTTTAGTATTCATGATGAGATTACTTTAGAAGATGTTCTTGCGGTAAGTGGAAATGTTAGTTATAAGGAATTGCTTAAGATTCTTGATTCATGTTTAGAAGGCAATGGGACAGCAGCTCTAAAGCTTGTAGATAATGTCTTAAAGGAAGGGAAAGAGGTTCCAAGAGTTATTAATGATATGATTATCTTCTTAAGAGATATTCTTCTATTTAAAAGTAATGCAATATTAGATGATCGATTAGAATTCCATACACAAGAGTTTATTGATTTTGCAAAAAAGATTTCAAAAACAATAATTTATGATTGGCTAAATCATTTAAATGAAACAAATAATACGATGCGGTTTTCTAATCAAAAACGTGCATATTTAGAGTTGGCTATACTTAAGATGAGCGATATCAAATTGAATGAAGAAGCTAATTTGCTAGAGCGTATAGAGCAATTAGAACATACTATACATATGCTTTCTATGACAAAGGTGGAGACTCCAAAACCCCAACCTATTGAGGTAAGTATTCCTACTAGAGAAGTAATTCAACAAATCCAAGAAGAACCAATTTTAGAAACCTCTGTAGAGGAAATAAAGGTAGAAGCTCCAAAGCCTCAACCTATTTCAAACAATAACGAGGTTCAAATTGAAGAAATCGAAGAGATTTTGAACTCTGCTTCTAAATCTAGAAAAACGAGATTACAAGCCATTTGGAAGCAAATTGGATCAGAGTATTCAGGTGTGTTTATCGCACAAATCCTTGTTGCAGGAGAAATTGTTGCAGTCAATGAGAATAAGTTGATTGTAGTATTAAATGATTTGGGTTTTTGTAATAGACTTATGCGTTATGAAAATTACCAAAAGATTATGGAGATATTTGAAGCCTTTAATGCAGGAGTTACAGACTATATTTGTTTACCTAAAATAATTTGGAATAAAATAAGAGCAGATTATGCTTCAAAATATTCTCAAGATAACCCAGTAGTACATTTAGATAAAATAAAAATTGGAGTTCTTAAAAGAAAAGAACCTGAACAAGTAGAAAATAAAGATGAGCAATATGAACAACTATGTGAGCTCATCGAAAAAGAAAAAATAGAAATTTCGGAGGAATAATATGAATCAACAAGCAATGATGCGTTTAAGAAAAATGCAAAAACAAATGGAAGAGGCTCAAGCTAAACTAGAGTCAACAGTGTTTACAGGAACAGCTGGAGGCGGAATGGTTACTGTTGAAGTAAAAGGAACTCATGAGGTTGTATCTGTGAAAATTGATCCAGATGCCTTAGAATCTAAAGAAGACATTGAAATGATTGAAGATACAATTGTTGCTGCCTTAAATGATGCAACTAAGAAGATTGAAGCTGAATCTCAAAAGGCATTAGGAGGATTTGGCGGCGGATTTGGTGGCTTGTTCTAATGCTGAAATATCCTAAGCCATTAGAGGATTTGATTGAGGACTTTACAAGATTACCCTCTGTTGGTAAAAAATCTGCAGAACGATTTGCCTTATATGTGTATACAAAAATGGACGAGGAAACAACGCACAATTTTTCAAAGCATTTGATTGATGTGAAAGATAATATTCACATTTGTAAATCTTGTGGAAATATATGTGAGGACGATTTGTGTACAATTTGTAAGGATCATACTAGAAATCATAAACAAGTTTTAGTTGTAGAAACAATTAAGGATTTATACACGATAGAAAATGTAAATGAGTATCAAGGAATCTATCATGTTCTTAATGGAGCCATTAGTATTTCTAAAGGTGTAGGCACTCAAGACTTGAATATTGATTCTTTAGTTAAGCTTGTTCAAACAGAAGAATTAGAAGAAATTATATTAGCTACCAACGCAACCTTAGAAGGAGAAATTACAGCAAGATACATTAAGGAACTTTTGCAAAGCTATCCAGTTAAGGTAACGCGTATTGCTCATGGCTTGCCTGTGGGTGGAGAAATGTCTTATGCAGATGAAATGACCTTACTTAAGGCAATGGAAGGTAGAAGAGAATATTAAAAAAATCATCATCATATAATTAGGTGGTGATTTTATGCTGAAAGCAATTAAATACGTTTTAAAGTCAGTTGTTATCGGTGTAGTATCTGTACTAGTTTTTAATTTGATAGGGCAATTCTTTAATCTTTCTTTACCATTTAATCCATTGTCTATACTATTAATTGGTTTTTTTAGATTGCCAGGGTTTATTGTTTTATTGATACTTTTAGTAATTTAGGAGATTATATGGTTGTATCCTTTTTAAGTTTTGATAACGAAAAGAACAAAACAAGCTTTCAAACAGAAGCTATTCAAAATGGAAATATAATACGATTTGAGGACAAGTCCTCTATAGGTACCCAGATTCAGATTACCCTTTTAGAAGATTCTTTTGTTTTAGATCGTTTTGGACTCATAGAAATGCATTTGCATTTTTGTTTGGACAAACTCACTAAAGGAACATATAAAAATACAGAAGGCTTAGAATTTGATTTTTGGGTACAAACAACAAGTCTAGTAATAGAAAAAAATAAACTTAAAGTAAACTATGATATGAAGATGGATGAAGAGATTTTATCTTCGCACACTTTTCAAGTTGTTTTATTTGAAAAGTAGAGAAAATAGACTTTTTAATCAAAATTATCATTAGATTTGTACGATAACACTTGATAATTTCTTAAAACTTTAGTAAAATATCTAGTGTTTCAAATATTGGAGGAATTATAAATGGAAAATGTTTCGCAGATGTCTCTATTAGAGGTAGCAATCTATTTAATGGAACAAAAGAAGGCACAACAAAATATTCGTGCTCTTATTAGAGAAGTTCTAGAAATTAAAGGCTTAGATGATGCCGATGGAAAACTTGCTACACAATTATATATTGACATTACCACAAGTTCGAAATTTGTATATATGGGTGAAGAAGAATGGGATCTAAAATGTCGTCAATCTTTAGATGAGTATGATAAGGACGGGTCTGCCTTCAATGTTAAGGGAGCTGATCTTGATGATGAGCCATTAGAAGATGAAGAAGATGTTGAAGAAGAATCTCTTGATGAAGATGATGATGAATATGATGAAGACGACGATGATTACGAAGATGAAGACGAGTATGAGGATGAAGACGATGAAGATTCTGAATACGATGATGAATATGATGAAGACGACGATGCAATTATCGATGGAGAACTTACAGAACGTTATTCTGAAGATGACTTCAATGAAGATAAGTACAATGATCTAATGGATGATTATGAGGATATGTACGAAGAATAAGAAATGATGAGGCTAACAAACAGCCTCTTTTCTTTTTATCCTCTTGCATCTGACTTGAATATCTTTTTTAGAATTGATACAATTTTTCTAGAATAAAAAAATATATTACAAATTTTCTTATCCAAAATTTTATGGAGGCTATATTATGACAGAAAGCGAAATAGTATATAAAGAAATCATCATTACCAACACCTTTATCATTATTAAAGAAGAAGTAGAGATGGGAAAACCAAATATATATTTTATTCAAAAGAAGTAAAGAAATAGAATTTAATATAAAAAGAAGGAATATTATATGGAGCAATATGATGAATTGTTGAAGAGAAACGAAATTGTATATAAAGAATATCTGAAATCTAAAAAGCATATAGGAGAAGTATATGCTGTAATAACCAGCAAAGGGTATGCTATAGCTCAGGTTGCAGGGGTGAATTATCATGGTGGAGAAATATGCAGAATTTTTTCTAAATTACATAAAGATATCCCTTCCAACATTGATGAAATCATTCATCAAAAAGAGGATTAGCTTAACAATATACAATTTAGTGATGGCTTTTGGGATTTGATTTAGGTAAAATTGGGTGGAGAAGCAGATGTTTTAGAGGCTAGTAATAATTTGTTAAAAATTGCTTCAGATATTGATATTGAAAAAACTGGCAAGCCTGCATTTTTAATGGTGATAACAAAAAACAAGGTTGCATATCGTATGGATAATGGTGTGTATGTAGTTCCGTTGGCTTGTTTAAAAAATTAACCATTCTTAAAAATTATATTAACGGCAGGAAATCTTTAATATAACAAACAAATTGTGGTTTTAATCAACAAATTGCTTAATAATTAAGAAATGTCCATCATTTATAGATGGATATTTTCTTTTGATTATAGTATAATAAATTTAAGATTGGAGTAGGTTTTATGTTAAGTTTGGTCAAGAAATACAGAAATCTTAGCTTTGAAGAACGAACAATACTTCATGCTAAATTTTCTATAATATTCAACTTAATCTTAGCTGTAGGTAAAGTCATTTTAGGCTTTTTAATTAATACAGTGTTTTTTGTCACTGCTGCAATCAACGTCTTTATGATGTTATCAAGATTTGAATGTTATTTAGGAGTTACAAAAGTTCATCGTAGATCTTTCAACTTTAGAAATAATTTTGTGGGTACATTTTTATTGCTTGCGGGAGTTGCATATACAGTATATATGATTTTATTGTTATTTTCTGTATTTGAAATGAAAGGCTATAATATGGTTGTAGGAACATTAATTGCTTTTGTATCGTTTATTGAACTTGGTGTTGCCATCAGAGGATGCTTAAATGCTTATGGTGCAGGACATTATTATAGAAATATAAAAATGATTAGCTTATGTTCTGCCTTAACTGCAATTTCTTTAACAGAAATGGCTATTATGTCCTTTGCGGATAGCACGGATACCAGAATTATTGATTGCTGGTTTGGAATAGGCATTGGAATTCTTATCATTATTTTAGGTATCTATGTCTTTATTGCTCCTATGGTGAGTATTATAGATAGAAAGCATAATGTCTACCAAATGGCAGAAGATTCTGATTTAACAGAAGATCGTTTTAAATTTAAACTTACCAATTCTAAATTTTATGGGAATTATTATTACATAGGTAAAATCGATAGAGGTATAGTAGATGGATTAGTTCTACAAGAAAAAAATCCGATATTTAAATGGAATATCTTTGTTTTAATAGCAGTTATTATTTTATCTGAGATATTAATTTTCCCTTATGCAGTAGGAGCTATAGTATTTCATTTTAGGAATGCAGGATTAATCAAGAAGCTAGATAAACTAATGGCTTCTCATGGTTGTATAAAGATAGAAGAAAAAGAAGAAATATAAAAATAAAATTTCCATAATTTCCCATAATTCTACGATAATCCTACTATTTTTTTATAGTATACTATAGGTGTCTTAAAAGACAGTATCTATCTAAATATCCCTACATAGATAGAAACTTTTTTCATAAGCAAACTATAACTCTCCCAAGATAAAGGGCAACCCCAATATGTAGGTTGCCCTTTATCATTATCTAAAAATGTTGTATAATAGAAAAAAGAAGGTGTAAAAATGTATACTGTGGCAATCGTAGAAGATGAGAAAAATTTAGCTTCTTTAGTCATAAAGTATTTATGTGCTGAATCGTATAACGTCAAGTGGTATAGTACGGGTGAGGATGCATTAAAAGGTATGAAAGAAGAAACAATAGACCTTTGGATACTAGATATTATGCTTCCTGGGATTGTAAGTGGATATGATTTAATTAAGTTAATTAGAGAACAAACGCCTACAATGCCAGTAATTTTTACCTCTGCTCGTGATCAAGATATTGATAAAATTATGGGGTTAGAGCTAGGAAGCGATGATTATTTAGCTAAACCTTATTCCATAAGAGAGCTTGTTCTCAGGGTGAAAAATTTATTATTAAGAACATATCAATATAACAATATACATCTTCATAAGAATGAAGTGGCTGTAGGAGAGTATATGATTGATAAAGATCGTAGAAGTGTCATGTTTAAAGGAGAAGGAATATCTTTAACCTCAAAGGAATATGATTTACTTCTTTTTCTTGTAAATCATCCTGGGAAGGCATTTTCTCGCGATCAAATTTTAAATGAGGTTTGGGGAGAAGATTATTTTGGCAGTGACCGTGTTGTGGATGATCTTTTAAGAAGACTTCGTCAAAAAATGCCCGAGCTTCAAATAGAGACAATCTATGGCTTTGGATACAGGATGATGCTATGAAAAAACTATCAATTACAGGGCAAATTGCACTTCTATTCTCATTCGTATTAGTTATTTCAGCAGCGCTATTTACCACAGTTACATTAAACAGATTAAAATTTGTAGCCGAACAAGAAACTTATTCTAGGCTTATAACCTATTCATCACTTTTGGATTCACATGATCAAAGGCCAGATGTGGTTATAAGGGATATGGAAATAGGATTTGTAAAGATAAGAGAACAAAAAATTATCTACTCTAATGACATCACTTCTTATATGAGTGAAACGGAATTAAAAACAATTTTAGAAGGATTTGTAAATCAAAGTAAATCAGTTATAAAAAGAAAAATGATTAACCTTGAAGGAAAAACCATCTATTATGTAGTAAACATTTCAGAAGATGCTCAAGGAATGAATGTCATCATGACAAACTCTTTATATGTGAACAATCTTTCTAGAAATGTTTCTTTCCAGATTATTATTGCCTTTGCAATTATTATATGTTTTGCAACAATTTGTATTGTTGTTTGGAGTAATCAGTTCACAAAAAGATTACATCATCTTCAAGGGCATATTTTAGGATTGCCTAAAAATGGGTATAATATTGCTTATCAGGATGATGCTTTAGACGAGGTTGGTGAATTATCTAGAGCAATTGAAACTATGCGTGTTGAAATACAGAAAAGCGAAAGACAAAAACAAGAAATGCTTCAAAATATGAGTCATGATTTTAAAACACCAATAGCGGTAATAAAATCCTATGCCGAAGCTCAACAAGATGGCATGGCTGATGAGAATAGTAGTAAAATAATTATCGCTCAGGCTGAAATCTTAAAAAATAAGGTCAATCGTTTATTACAATATAATTCTTTAGAGTATCTAGAAAAAGACCGTGAATTTGAAGAAGTAGATATGAAAGAAGTTGTTGAAGAGGTTGTTATGGGATATAAATTCCAAACTGAACTCAGCATTGAATTAGATTTAACAGAAGATATTTTCTTTAAGGGATATCGTGAGAATTATTTTACAGTAGTAGATAATATAATTGATAACGCAAGAAGATATGCGAAGACAAAAATTAAAGTAGTTTTAAAGAAAGATAGATTAAGAATATACAATGATGGAGAGCATATAGATGAACAGTTTATAAAGCATTCTTTTAAGCCCTATGAAAAAGGAAGTAAAGGAGAATTTGGCTTGGGAATGTCCATTGTTCAAAAGACAGTAGATTTCTTTGGTATGCAGCTAATTGTAAAAAATGAACCTATCGGCGTATCGTTTATAATCACAAAATAATTGGAGGTGTATGAATTGACTCAAAACGAAAGAAGAAGTCTTCCAATTTGGAAGAAAATCTTTACCATTATAATAACGTTATTTGTGTTTGCATTGCAGATTTCATTATTTGCATTAATGTTTCAGATTAATTTTTCCAATCAACTGAATATTATTTTATATTTGATTATTGAGGCTATAGGATTTATGTTGGTAATGCACATCATTCATAAGCCTATATTGACAAGTTATAAATTGACATGGTCTATTTTAATTATGGTTCTGCCATTACCATTTAGTTTGTTTTACGCTTTAAATTCCTCTAGTAGAAGATTGCCAAGACATAAACAAAGAAAGATTAATGCGGAACTACAAAAATATAATATTGGTAATGATGTTATCAACGAATTAGCTATGCTTGATTCTAAAGCTGTACGTTACGCAAAGGTTTTAAACTTTCCCGTTTATAAAGATACTACATATACGTTTCTTAGTGATGGAAGAATTAAATTTGATGATCTTCTAATAGAACTAAAGCGTGCCCAAAAATTTATTTTTATTGAGACTTTTATTTTAAGTGATGGATATTTATTAACACAAATTCTTCCTATTCTTCAACAGAAAGGAGAAGAAGGGGTAGAAATAAAAATTATCTATGATGATTTAGGATCTAAGGCTACTTTGAAAAACAAGACCATAAAAAAGATTACTAAAATTCCTAATTGTCAAATCACAAATTATAACCCACTAGGTTTAAATATCAATCCAGCATTTAACTATCGAGATCATAGAAAAATAACGATTATTGATGGAAGAATCGCATATTGTGGTGGAGATAATTATGCAGACGAATATGCTCATTTTAAAGAGCGTTTTGGATTTTGGAGAGACAATTGTGGAAAATATGAAGGCGAAGCTGTGGTTAGCTTTACGGCGATGTTTATAGAGATGTGGTATATGTCTACAAAGAGAATTCTAAAGCCAGAAGCGTATTATGTAAAATCAGAAATTTCTAAAAATTCTAGTTTTGTTATTCCATTTGGAGATGGACCATCCAATCAAGTGAATTATAGCTATGATGTATTTCGTGCACTGATTACAAGTGCAGAAAAGACACTGTATATTTCTACTCCATATTTGGTTATTGATAATGGTATCTTAGAAAGTATTGTGCTTGCTGCTAAAAGTGGTGTGGATGTAAGAATTCTTATGCCAGGCATTCCAGATAAAAAAACTGCATTTTATTTGGCTAGATCTCATTATAGAGACATTTTAAATGCAGGCGGTAAAATCTACGAATATACCAAAGGATTTAATCACGCTAAAAACATTATAGTAGATAATAAATATGCTTTCATAGGAACAGTGAACATGGATTATCGAAGTATGTTCTTGCACTACGAATGTGGAGCGTTAATTCTTTTGGATGATGAGATTCAACATATGCAGGAGGATTATATAAAGGCTTGTGAAGAGAGCCATCAAATTGCATATGAGGAATGGAAGAAAAGACCTTGGTGGCAGAAGGTTGTATCTTATATTCTTTATTTGTTTGCTCCATTATTTTAATATTAAATAACAAAAGGGTTGTGTATAATATTAAACACAGCCCTTTTACTTTAGAAAAAAACCAAAATAGATATTGATTTTGTGCACATTTCGGAGTACAACGGTATTAGTAGGTGATAGCAATGAACAAGACGTGCTATTCAAGGATTGCAGATTCAATTTTGGATTTAAAGCTTAGAGCCTTTGGAGCGGTTCACATAGTAGGACCTAAATGGTGTGGGAAAACGACAACTGCTGGACAAAAGGCAAAGAGCGGCCGTAAACTTAAAACAAATACCAGATTCCTTGTACTATGCCACAAAGGAAAAACCACCAGCTAGGCTGGTGGGATAAGTATTAGTTTGCAGTATCAATTTTGATATTATCAACGGAGAATGTACGAGCGTTAGAACCTGCTGTTTGGAACATTATACCAGTAATCGTATTTGAATAAGCAAAGGTCACTGTATCATTTCCAATTTGAATTGTTGCTTGGCTAGTAGAATAATCTATGGTTATGATAATTGTATAAGTTGTATTTGCTGCCATAGTATTACTGCATATATTCTCAATTGTTGTTCCGCCATCAGTGGAATAACCTAATATAGCCTGTTGACCAGTACAAATACGAAGATTATTAGAACCATCTAAGAAATGAAGCATAGCCCATTTTGTGTTAGAAGTTCTTGGTTTGAAATCAATAGAAATTCTCACTTTGCCTGTATTATAAGTTTGATCAAAGATGTAATATCCGTAAGTAGTGGAATCTCCTAAATCATTTATAACCAATTCCCCACTAGAAATACTTACATTATTATTTGTTGCAGAACCATTTGTTCCACCACTATAACTATAATAAATTCCGGCAGCTGTAGGTGGTGTTGTACTATATTCTCTTTCAGTAATTTTAACAGAAGTACTAAATGTTTCATTTAATTTGTTTGTCCAATTGTCATCTGGTGTTGGATCGGGCTCTACTGGAGAAGTAGATCCACCTTCAAATCCTTTAGCATTTGCTTTTAGGGTACCAGAGAAAGTTTTACAATGCGCTGGAACATCGCTAGGATTTAATAGATTTGTAACATCTGAAGCATGCTTTGTTGAATCATAATAGAATAGGGTAGAATTTGTATCAAAATTACTATAGTCTGTTGAACCATCTGGTTTACAAGTGCTTGTAACGGATGCAGTTCTTGAAGTAACGGTATTTCCAGATTTATAGGAACTTCCGTTAAGCTTTACACCAATGTATTCATTGTTATATGCTTTTATTGCTGTTCCTGTATATGTAGAAGAAGTGACAACCTCGTAAGGGTTTTGTCCAGCCTCGTAATAGCAGTTTTCAACAAATGCGTAACAATTTGCACGAATGGAATTACTATAGCCAGTAGACTTATAATAATAATTGTTATACATATGAATATTTGCTTGACGAACCAAAGGTAAACGTGATCCACAATTGTTATAATAATTATGGTGTAATGTAATATTATATTGTAATGCTGAATCACCCGAACCAATCAAGTTGGTTTTATGTGTTTTGTTATATTGAACATAGCTGATGGTTACATTATGACAATACTTAACATCAGTAGAGCCATCTCCATCCATCTTATCGTTTTCATAACATACATCCCAGTTATTTACACCAATATCAAAGGTACAGTTATGAATCCAATAGTTGCCATAGTCATTATCAGAAGAAGAACCACCTTCAAATCCTACGGCATCTTCTGTGTAATTATAGAAGCGAAGATTTTTAATTTCAATAGAATTACATCTCTTGAATGCGAATCCCCATTGGAAGATAGCAGCATCTGTTCCAATGCCTTCAATAGTTATATTATAAGCGCCTGCAACATCTAGCATATTATAGTAGGAATCATATTCATAAGCACCTGTTTTACTATCTGCTTTTTTATTTCTTAAAACTTGATTTGTTAAGCCTTCAAGCTTTGTGATACCTTTTGCTTCATCAGTAGACATACTATTAATTCCTTTAGAAATAATATCTGCAGCATTTAATTTGGAATAGTTGCCAGAAGAACTTTCATCCCATTTAGAAGAATCAGTTGTATACTTAAATGTGTTTTCAAGATTGTTTTGTCTTTCTGAGGTATTACCTGTTCCATGCTCCTTGAAATTCCATTGTGTAGTTTGAATTTCTCCTAAAACACGTATATCTAAAGCATAAGAGTTCTTTGTACATGCTTGAATAATTTTTACTAAACCTGTATATTGTTTACCACCTATTGTAGCTTTTACTGTATTCTTTGTTGCATCTGTAACATAAACAACTACTGCATTAGATTTAAGAGTTCCATCGTTATTATAAGCACCTACTCCAGAAGTATTGTTGAAATGTGCATAGCCTGAACGATCATCTTCTGAAACCTCAAATGCTAGAGTTTTTGTTTTTCCTACAACATCAATTTTAACTTGATATGAACCAGCGGGTAAGCCAACAATATCACAACGTATTTTATTGCTTTGTTCACGAATTAATGCTTGATTAACTGATTCCCAAGAAGAATCATCATCTTCAGCTAATTTATATTTTACTGAATAATCTGATAGACTTGCTCCTACAACAGGAGTAGCTTCAAAGTATAGACCCTCATTATATCCATTAGAACTTGTAATTTCAATTGGAGCTTCCGCCTCACTAACAAAGGTTGCAACAAGCTCTATATTTCCTGTTATAGGTGTATTGAAATTAAATTCTGAAGACTCTAAATACCATCCTATAAAAGTATATCCTGTCTTTGAGGGATTATCTGGCTTTGTTACTTTATTGCCCTTTTCTACTTGAGTTGTTGTTTTTATACCATCTACATTAAATGTGACAGTAAATATTTGAACATAATATGCATAAAGAGTTGTATTTGAAGTGATCTGGGTATTTGTATTGAATTCTACAAAGGAATTGGCATTAGTAGACCATCCTTTAAAATTATATCCAGCCTTAGTAGGAGCAGAAGGAATTGCAGCAGTAGAATTGTAGTCTACGATAGCTCTACTAAGTTCATTAGAGCCATCCATAAATATTACAGTAAAGGTTTTTATTTCAAAAATTGCATAAATGCTTATGCTAGAAGTAATCTTAGTAGCTGCATTAAACTCTACGAAAGAAGTGGCACTTGTAGACCAACCCTTAAAAGTATATCCTATTTTAGTAGGAGCGGTTGGCATAGATACTGTTGAATTGTAGTTGACAGTTCTTGTTGCAATGGTTGTAGAACCATCGAAAAACTTCACAGTAAATGTTTGAATCTCATAATATGCATAAATAGTAAGATCAGAAGTGATTTTTGTGTTTGCATTAAACTCTACAAAAGAAGTGGCACTTGTAGACCAACCCTTACAGGTATATCCTGGTTTATTTGAAAGAGTTGGGAGTTTAACGGTTGTATTATAATCAACAGTAGCAGTACTTAATGTTGTTTCTCCATCTTTGAAAGTAACAGTATAAGTATTAATAGTATAATGTGCATAAAGAGTTAAATCTTCAGTGACTGGTAAATTTTTATTAAATTCCACATATTCATTTTGTTTTGTTGACCAGCCTTTAAAGGTATACCCTGTTTTGGAAGGATTAGATGGAAGAGTTACTACAGTATTATAATCTACAGTTTTTGTAGAAAGTGTAGTTGATTCATTTATAAAAGTAACTGTATAGGATTTAATTGTAGCTTTTCCATAAAGTGTAGTATCTTTAGTAATTTTAGTTGCTGAATCAAATGGGGTTGAATAACTTGAATCAGTATACCAAGTTTTAACTTCATAGCCTTCATTTAAAGGAATTTCAACAGAATCAATTGTAAAATTATCATTTATTTGAACTTGAGTTTGTTTTCCATCAATAATTAAGGTTAAGGTATGTGTAGTGACAGGCTCAAGCTTTGCATATAAAATGATATCAGATGTGATTTTAGTTGTAAAATCATAAGCTGTTTCAAAAGTTTCATCTGTACACCATTCAATGAAGATGTAACCAGTAATTACAGGAGCCTTTGGAGCCTCTGTGGCTGTATTATACTCTACAGTTTGAGTAGTGTAAGTTATATCATTATATTTATAAGTTATAGTATATGAATTGATTTCAAAGAAAGCATATAAAACCAAATCACTTTCAACCTTATTTGTAAAGTCAAACTCTACAAAAGAAGTAGCATCAGTAGACCAACCTTTAAATGTATATCCCGTTTTTACAGGTGCTGTAGGCTTTGAAACTGCTGTGTTTTTTTGAATTTCCTTTGCTTCAACAAGCGTATCTTCATTCATAAAAAAAACAGTTATTGTTGTAGATGTAGGCTCTTCAAAGAAAGCATACAATATTACATTCTGCTCAATTTTAGTATTAAAGTCGAATGGTAGATACTCATCTTTACTAGAAGACCAACCCTTAAAAGTACCAGCTCCTGTAGCTTGTGGATCTCCTGGATTGCTGAAGGTTTGACCATCTTTTACTTTCTCTGTTTTTATAATAGATGTTCCGTTCATTAATGTTATAGTGTGGATTTGGACCCATTTTGCCCAGAAGTCTTTATCCTCAGTTACAGTATAAGGAAAAGTAACAATAGAAGAATAGGAAGCATCAAAATACCAAGCCTCTAATTCATATCCTTCCTTTGAACTCCCTAAAATATCTTTATTAGGTATAACCTCATTAGGACTATATTCTATTTCTATAGTTGAGCCCTCATTATGATAAGTAATTTTATAATTTGTGGTTGTTGTTTTACAAGAAACCAAAATTAAACAAAAAATAAACGCTATCGCCGCAAAAAACTTTTTCATAAAATCATCCTTCCTTTTGTAAGCGCTTTTGTTTATTTTATCATAAAATTAAAAAGGAATAAATGGGTTTATCTTATGAAAATATATTTTCATAATGAAAAAATATATCTTCTAGTGTATAATTTAAGAAAAGGAAGTGGTTAATTTGAAAAAAATATATATTTTTGTCAGTGTTTTATTTTTAATCTTAACCACAAGCTGTACTCAAAAAGAAGAAAAAGAAACCTATACATTTTATGCGATGGATACAATCATATCTTTAACTTTTTATAACGTGGAAAACACGAAAGAAATTGCAAAGAAAGTGGAAAATATTTATCTTACCTATGAGAATGTTGCCGATGACTTTACAGAGGGAAGAAATGAAGTTAATGCTTATGATTTGAATTTGAAAAGAGAAGCCGACATTACAGAAGAACTAAAGGAAATGTTAGAATTCAGTATAGACATGCTTAAAGACACAAAGGGATACTTTAATCCTTTTATAGGAAGGTTATCACACTTATGGAAATCCTCTTTAGAAGAAAATAAGCTAGTAGAGGATAGCATAATACAAGAAGAACTTCTAATTATGAATAAGACAAGCTTAGAACTAGATGGTCTTCATGTTAAATTAATTGGTGATGGGAATATAGATTTGGGCGGTGTTGCGAAAGGATATGCCACAAGTAAGGCTAAGGAATATTTAGATTCTATAGAATGCCATTCTTATTTATTGAATGCCGGATCTTCTAATATTGTTTTAGGAAATAAGAATGGAAAAGACTTTACAGTTGGACTTTCAAAGGCTACATCTACAGGCTATTTTGAAATGTTATCTTTAAAAGAAAAAGCTATATCTACATCTTCTATAAAAGAACAGAATATTGTAATTGAAGGAAAAACATATTCTCATTTACTTAATCCTATGACAGGATATCCTGCTCAAATCTATGATACATTAAGTATTATTGGAGAAGATTCTAAAATTTTAGATGTTTATTCTACAGCTGGATTTGCGATGGAGTTAGAGGAGCTTAAAGCTTTTTTAGAAGAAAAAGGGTTAAATTTTATTGTTTCTAAAGAGAATAATACAATATATAAAAGTTTAGGTATGAATGCTTATGAAAAAAATTAGAAATGATATCATTTTAATTATTAGTTTAATTTTAATCATAGGAGTAAGTTTTATTTTGTATTTTACTCTGCAGAAAAAAGAAAATTTGTCGGTTTATATTTATTGTGATAAAGAGCTAGTTGAAGTTGCTGATCTTAAACAAAATCAAGAGTTTGAAGTAAATAATGTTTTAATCGTAATAGAAAATGAAACTGTATATGTAAAATCATCCACTTGTAAGGACAAGGTTTGTGTACATCAAGGAAAAATAAAATCTGCAGGACAAACGATTACCTGTTTACCTCAAAGGGTATTCATTCAGATAGAGGGAAGTGGGGTTGATGTTGGCGTATGAATAAGACGAAACGACTCTGTATAATTGCTATGCTTTTAGCTATGGCAATCGTGTTAAACATCTTAGAATCCTTTATCCATTTTGGAATTCCGGGAGTTAAGCTTGGACTGGCTAATATCATCATTTTAATTATGCTTTATGAATTTAAGTCCTATGAGGCATTAGCTGTTGATGTTTTACGTATTGTGTTGGTTGGATTATTAAGGGGAAACTTTTTATCACCGACATTTATTATGTCTTTAAGTGGAGGCTTACTATCCTTTTTGATTATGTATTTATTTTCTAGAATCAAAGTATTTTCCCCAATTGGTGTATCTGTATTAGGTGCTGTTAGCCACGCTACAGGACAGGTAATTGCGGCGATATTAATGTTAGGTACACAGGCTGTTGTGTACTATTTACCATTTATCGGTATTTTATCCATAGGGACAGGAATTATAAGTGGTATAATAACTAGACTTTATTTAAAAAAAAGTATCACTGCGAGATTTTTAAATTGATGTATAATTGCCGAACTCTATTACATATTCTTTAATGATAAAGGGGAGAATTATGAAATTTACCAAGGAAGAAATCAGAAGAATATGTAAGGAAGAAAATATAAGATATATTAGAATGCAGTTTACAGATATTATGGGAATGCTAAAGAATGTTGAAATTCCTATAACAAGATTAGAAGATGCATTAGATAACTCTGTTATGTTTGATGGATCTTCAATAGAAGGGTTTGTAAGAATTTATGAAGCAGATATGTTTTTACATCCTGATTTAGATACATTTTTAGTATTGGCATGGGAGGATAACTCTTATGGAAAGGTTGCAAGGTTTATTTGTGATGTTTATAGACCAGGACATGATGGGAAACACGAACCATTTGAAGGAGATCCACGAGGTGTATTAAAAAGAAATCTAGAAAAGATGAAGGATATGGGATATACTTCGTTTAATGTGGGAGTAGAGCCTGAATTCTTTTTATTTAAACTTGATGAGAAAGGAAACCCAACCTTAGAGTTTAACGATTTTGGTGGGTATTTTGATATCTCACCTATCGATTCGGCTGAGGATTGTAGAAGGGATATTGTTTTGGCACTACAAAACATTGGATTCACAATTGAGGCCGCGCATCACGAGGTATCAACAGGACAGCATGAAATTAACTTTAAGTTTGACTCAGCAGTAGAGGCTTGTGATAATGTCCAAACATTCAAATTGGTTGTGAAAAACATTGCAAGACGGCATGGACTTCATGCAACCTTTATGCCAAAGCCAATTGCAGGAATCAACGGAAGTGGAATGCATGTAAATTGTTCTTTAGTAACAAAAGATGGCAAAAATGCATTTTATGACGAGAAAACAGAAAATGGATTATCTGTTACTGCAAGAAAGTGGATTTCAGGAATTTTACATCACGCAAAAGGGTTCTGTTTGATTACAAACCCAATTGTGAATTCTTATAAAAGAATAGTACCAGGATTTGAAGCGCCATGTTATATCTCTTGGTCCGATTCTAACAGATCTACAATGATTAGAATACCTGCAGCTAGAGGTATGAAAACTAGAACAGAGGTAAGAAGTGTTGATGTGGCAGCAAATCCATATCTAGCTATTTCTGCAATTCTTTCTGCTGGACTAGATGGTATAGAAGGAAATTGTGAAGAAAAGGATCCAATTTATGAGAATCTCTTTGTCTGTACAGAAGAAGAAAGAGAAAGCTTAGGAGTATATTCCTTACCTGCAAATTTAGAAGAAGCGATGAAGGAATTTAAAAAAGATAAATTGATTCAAGAGGCAATGGGTGAGCATATTACAGCTAAACTACTCGAAGCTAAACAATATGAATGGAATGAATATAGAAGACACGTATCTGATTGGGAAATTGAAAAATACTTAGAACGATATTAAAATGAATCGAGGTTTTGAAATTTTGTTTTCATAACCTCTTTCTTTATGGTATAATTTCTAAAACTGAGATGTGAGTATAATTTTGTAGAAAATTGTCAAACTATAAATATGGAAGAAAGGAGAATTCCAATGCGAATTGCGATATTAATTGTTGGTGCAGTAGTATACTATATCATTTGGTTTATGCTTGCAAAAATGTTAATAAAGACATTTCAAATCAAAAGAAAGCTTCCAGTTATGATTGGACTTTTATCGTTTGGAACAATTCCACTTTTCTGTGTTATAGATTATATTTGGCGTGGAATTCGTTTTGTAGAAATTATTGCTTATATAGGATATATAGAACTGGCATTTTTTATATATTATGTTTTATCCTTAGGTTTTGTTATGCTCGTAAAGAAAATCATTGTTTTAATAAGAAAAACAAAAATGAATTTAATTAGTAACTCTTCCATTCTTATTGCAAGTGTAATGAGTTTATTTATTTGTGTTTGGGGTCTTCTTGGTGCACAAATTCCCGAATATACATATCACAAAATGGATATAGGAGTAGAAGAAAAACTAAAGGTGACTGTAGTTTCTGACATTCACTATGGGGCGACAGGGTCCTTTCTATCATTAAAGAATATGGTAAAAAATATTAATAAAACAAATCCCGACATAGTACTTCTTGTAGGAGACGTATTTGATAATAAAATAAAAAATCTAGATCATTCTTTCTTTGTTAATACTATGAATAATATAACAAGTAAATATGGAGTTTATGCAGTAACAGGAAACCATGAATTTATGCAGAATAATTTAGAAGAGATTGTCTCCTTTTATGAAGGCACGAATATTAAATTATTATTAGATGAAGAAGTGGTTGTAAATGATGTGGTGCGTATTGTAGGAAGAGTTGACTATCGTGGTGGAAGAAAAGAATTAAATGAGGTTATCAGCGATTCCAATCTACCTCTTATTGTATTGGATCACCAACCTCAATTTTATAGGGATGCAAAAGATCTTGCAGATTTGCAAATTTCTGGTCACACTCATAATGGACAAATTTTTCCTGGAGAAATATTGATTTTCTTTTTAAATCTTATAGCATTCCAAAGCCCATCTGATGGAGTTCATAGATATAATGACTTTACATTGGCCATAACAAGAGGATATGGAACATGGGGATTTCCGATGCGATTAACTGGACCAAGTCAAATTATGGTTTTTGAATTATAAATTGGTAGCTAAAATGTAGCGTGATGGAAGATGGTTAGTATTAACTATATTGACCAAGCCCATCACGCTTTTTATTATTTGTAAGGACTTTATAAATGTTTCAAACAAAAATCTGCAACTTTTTTAATTTTTTTAAATAAATATAAAATAATTGAGACATTTTGGTAATTATTTATATGAAGCACCAAAAAGGTAGCTTCATGGGAGGAAAACTAATGTCTAAAAACTATATAGTGAAACATACTGGAACAACAGATTATATTTTTAAAACGATATTTCAAAATAAAAGGATACTATCAAGCTATCTTCAAGTCCTAGGACTAGATGTAAAGGAAGAGGATATCATCTATGAGAATGTAGAATCCAAAGAAGATATCAAGGTCAAGGCAGTACGCTTTGACATCAGAATTCACTCACAGAATCTACTTGCTGATTTAGAAAGTCAAAGAGAAAAAATCAGTGGGAAGGATGAACAAGGAAATATAGTGGATGCAGAAACCTATCAAAGACATAGGAAGATTCACTATTTGTGTATGTTACATAGTAGAGCTTATGAACAAGGAGAGAAGTATCTAGAGGAAAGGAAATCAAAGGTGATCTTCTTTGAGGACTATGAGACAAAAGGAGAAGACATCCAAAGAACAAAGCTAGTGAATACTACAACAGGGGAAATGTATGAAGATATAGAAGTGATAGAAATAGCATTGAAAAAGGTAAAAAAAGATGCTACACTAAAATCGAGGATGTTAAGAGTAATGACAGAAGAGGACTTAACAGACTACATTAAAGAAGAAGGGATAGTTGGGGAGGTAGCGAAGATGATATTTGAAATCAACCAAGAAGAGCATGAGAAGAATGTGAAGAGGTATGAGGAGGATATGAGAAGATTAGAGGCTGACATATCCTATTTGAAGTACTATGATGGGTATTATGATGGTAAGGATGAGGGAAAAGCTGAAGGTAAGGCTGAAGGACAATTTGAGGCTAATTTGACTACTGC
>JAIDZC010000004.1:18221-38468 GCA_029057785.1 Anaeroplasmataceae bacterium | reverse complement strand
GGGTATTATGATGGTAAGGATGAGGGAAAAGCTGAAGGTAAGGCTGAAGGACAATTTGAGGCTAATTTGACTACTGCCAAAAGACTTAAGGAAAAAGGGATGTCAAATGAGTTTATTTATGATGTCACAGGTCTTAGTGTCGAGAAGATAAAGTCATTATAAAATGAACAATGAATTCGGTTTTTGTTAAGTGTTATTTTGGTTGTTATTTAAAATAATTCATTAGAATCACAAATGAAGCATACGCTTTATTAGGTGATCATTATGGATATAAAAGTATCAAGTGGATCAATCATAAAAGGCAATGTTGTTTGTTCAGGAGCTAAAAATGCTGTTATTCCATTACTATGTGCTAGCTTACTTTCAAAGGGGAAAGTTATGTTAAGAAATGTACCACGCATTAGTGACGTATTTGATATTTGTAATATTCTTAGATATTTAGATTGCAAAGTTATTTTCAAAGGACATACAATGCTTATAGACAATACAAATTTAAAATACAAGCCGTTACTTATAGAAGAATGCAAAAAAATACGTGGTTCATATTATTTTATTGGAGTTTTTTTAGCTTTGTTTTCTAAATGTGAAATTCTATTGCCTGGTGGATGTAAAATAGGGAGTAGACCTATAGATGTTCATCTTCAAGCATTTGAGGATTTGGGATTTAAATATATTATAGAAGATGATATTTTAACTATATTTAAAACGAAAGTTAATGAAGAAGCTAGCTTGATTCTTACTAAAAAAAGCGTAGGAGCTTCCATAAACGCAATATTTGCTGGACTTCGATTGAATCATTATGAAATAAAGAATGGTCTATATGAACCAGAAGGTTTAGATGTTATACATTTTTTACAAAAGCTTGGTTATCGTCTTATACTTAAAGATGAAGTGATACAATATGAAAAATCTAAATTAGATTTTAAATTAATCAAACATACTGTTATTCCAGATCGAATGGAAGCGATGACTTATGCAGTTTTGGGATTATTAAAAGGTGAAGTAACTGTAAAGCGCGTGAACACGAAAGATTTAGAACTTCCTTTGAGAATTCTAAAAGATGCAGGGTATCAAATTTCTTATACAGAATCAGAAATATATGCAAAGAAAAGTTATGGTAAAGAAATAGAAATTAAAACGGATATTTATCCAGGCTTTCCTACAGACTTGCAATCAATATTTGGAGTACTTGCAGTAAACACTATTGGTAAATCAAGAATTGAAGAAACGGTATTTGAAAAGAGAATGCAGATTTATTATGATTTAAAGGATAGTGGAGTTGCTTGTGAAATTACAGGCAATAAAGCCGAAATTACAGGGACAAATAAAATCCATTCTAAAAATTATAGTGCTTGTGATTTAAGACATGGTGCTGCACTTTTATTATTAGCATTGGTAGGGGATGAGGAGGCAATAATTTCTAACTTTGACTATGTTTTACGTGGATATGATGATATAGTTAATCGAGTTAAGGCTCTAGGTGGAAAAATTACAATTCTATAGCTTACAAAGGGGAAATAAAGGGGGTATAATTTCCCCTTTTTTCTTTTTAATGCTATAATTTAAATATAAGAGAAGGAGAAATATTTATAGTGCTCATCAATTACACTTTATTCATTTTTCATTTTCTTTTTAAGAAACTTATTTTTTTAAATTTTAAAACTATAAATTAATATGAGGTGTAAAAAAATGAAAATTAAAAAAATTTTAAAACTAATTGCTATTGAATCAATTAAAATAGCATTCATTTATTTTTTATGGGGATTTTTTCCAATAGTTTATCAGAATCGTATAACAGGTGCCACATTTTATTTTATTACATCGTTCTTTTGGATTTTTATTCTATTTTGTTTGTTCAAAGAATTAAGAAAGAATAAAGGAGTAAAAAGAATGAAACAAATCCTACTGTGGAGTCTTTTTGTCTTCTTAGTCTTGATTTTGTCCTTGCCAGTATTAAGATTGGTTGATATATTTAAACCAATTCATCCCTCCATTAAATTCATTGTGTTTGGGTGTTTTTATTCAATCACCTATTTAACAATTGTAGTATTTTTAGGAATAAAAATAAATCAAATTACAAAGATAAAAGAAGATGAACCCGTTCAACAAATATTGGAATGGAATAAAAGGATTAGAGATTATCCTGATGAAGGGATATTTTATGATTCTTTTGGATGTGGTATTATTTCTCTTATTGTAAATACAATTTTAATAACAGTGTGTTTTATTTTTGTAGTATTTCAAGGAATATATTTGCAAATAAAAGATAGGAATCCAATAAATTTTGATTCTCAATTATATTTTTATTTGGACCTAATATTATCAAGTTTATTTTTGTTTTATTCTGTCAGTCTATTTAAAGATACATACAGTCCCAAAAGATTTAGAAGGCAGATTATTGCTATAATGCTATTGCTAATCAATATAGTTTATGATTCCATACTCTACACCCAAGATAAATTCAATTATTATAAAATACCTATTCTCTTTCAAATAGGGGGTGCTTTTATTTTTATTTTGGTTAAATTAACGGAAAGATTTTTTCAATTGCGTTATATTACTTTAAAAGGTAAAGCAAATATGATGGAAAAAATTGAAATGAGTAATCATACAAAACTACAGGATTTTCTTAAATACAAAGGAGCAGCATCTATTAACTGCATATGTGGAGATAGAAATTTAACTAGGGATTTTATTGATGCAGCTTATGAACTGCAATTGGAAATGATAAAATGTGGACAACTATTTAAAGAGAGAAAGGATTATTATGACTTTGTAATAAGGATTAATATTTGTGCATATGAAAATGCATCAGAGGCGTGTGAAGATATAAAAAGAAAAATGAAAGAATATTTTAATCTTAAGTATGGATTAATTATAGGTAAGAAGTATATAGCTGAACTCATTTCAAGAATTAAAGGAATTAGTTTTTTATCAGGGATTATTCAAAAAGATGATGTTTCTTTCTTTGATAAAGATTGTTCAAGAATAAATGTTATTTTAGATAACTATCATGGATATTATAAAAATGAAGAGTGGACAAAAAAATTATGTGTTTTTGCAAGCAAACTAAATATAACAATGACCTTTGTATCTGAAAACAATGTAGAAGAGCCAAATGAAAGCTTTATTATTGAAACTGTTAACATATGAAATTAATTTTTTCTTTTCTCTTTTTATGATATAATAAAAAGAAAAGGAGATGTATATAGTGCTTTCGGTTCATGTTAATTTGTTGTTGTGGATTTTCATTTCACTCATAGGATTTCTTACGCTTTGTATAATATTGTTAATAGTAATTTTAACAATACAAAAAAGAAGAAAGAAAAGAGAACAAGAAAATTATGATTATTTTTCCAAAATTATTCATGATTTAAAAACACCTATTTATGCAATAGATGGTTATACTTTACTTGCATCTAAATCCTTGAATCAACCAGATAAAGTAGAAGAACATTTAAAAAAGATTTCTAGCATTTCTCGTCATATGTTAGCTTTGGTTAAAGATGTAACGGACTTGTCTAAAATAAAAGATGGTAAATTAGACATGAATATTACCATAGGAAATATGGATGAAATTATAACTCAATGTCTAGATAATGTTGAACTTCAAATGCTGCGAAGGAAAATATACTTTGAAAAACATATAAAACTAATTCACAACAAAGTATTGGTAGATGATCTTCACCTTATTCAGATTCTAACAAATCTTTTATCTAATGCTATAAAGTACACAGAAGCTGAAGGGAAAATATTCTTTACTGTATTAGAACAACCGAGAAATGAAGAAACTTCCACCTATATCTTTAGCGTAAAGGATACAGGTTATGGAATGAGTGAAGAATTTCAGATGCATTTATTTGAACCATTTGCTCAGGAAAGAGCACTTGCCCATACAGATGTGGAAAGCTCGGGGTTAGGGCTATTCATTGTAAAAAAGTTGGTTGATAAGATGAATGGAACAATAGAAGTTGAATCTAAACCAAACGAAGGAAGTTGTTTCACAATCACTATAAATTTAGATATTATTGGTTCAATGAAATAATTAAGTTTATCATTGGAAATGCTAAAAATATACAATAGTAGAATTTTTTGTTAAGATGTGCTATACTCATATAAGAATTCGAGGGGTTAGATTATGATTGCAAGAATACAAGAAAAATATAATCAATTGAATATGAATGTTTTAAAAATCACTAAAATGAAATATTTTAATGAGATTTATGCTGCAGCATTAGCACTTGTTACTATATTGGGGTGGAAGTTTAGCAGTGTGGCTGGTATGATTATTATGATCTTACTAGGGACAGCAGCATTGATTTTAACAAAAGATTTAAAATATGTAATCCCTAATTGTATTTATTTTATTTTTATGTTTAGTGAAGGGTTTGCGAGTGATTCATTTCCTATACCTGTTCTCGTGTTTGGTGGCATTTTTGCAATACTTATTTTGTTTTTTTCCTTCAAGGATGGAATCCGTTTAAAAAGAATGAAATCTTTGATAGGGTTAGCAGGGCTTGCCATAACTACAATTCTTCCTATTATTTGGTGTAGAGCGCCAAAAGGCAATGAAGTGTTTTACTTTTTGTTTTTTGGAAATCTAGGATATTTATTATTGTATATGATAATGACAAACGGCATAAAAGAAAATGGTATAGACTTATTAGCTGTAAGTATGTCTTTTTTAGTTATTATATTGACATGTGAGTGTGCTTTTAAAGTTTATGAACTTAAAATGAAATGGTCAGATACACCCATTTTAGCGATGTGGTATTATTTGGGTTGGGGATTGTGTAATGAAGCAGGAATTTTGCTATGCTTAGCCTTGCCATTTGTTTTTTATTTGTTGGGTAAGCAAGAAAAAATTAGTGGAATGATTTATCAGAATTTTAAAATCATTTTTGGTATTGTAGGCATTATATTAACAACAAGTAGAGGAGCATATTTGTTTGGATTTATAGAGATAGGAATTTTATATCTATGTCTTTTCTTTGTATCAAAGAAAGCACGGGTTTATCAAAATGTCTTTATGATATATTTCTTGTTGTGTTTAATCGGTGTGGTTTGTTTGAAAGAACCTTTAAGCGCTGTAATAGAGAAAGTAATAGAAAATGTATTTACTCTTGGATTTGATGATAACGGAAGAAAAGAGATATGGAATTTGGCATATCAGCATTGGAAAGAATCGCCACTAACTAAAATTTTTGGTCCTGGTATGATTTGTGAAATACAAAATATCGAGACCGCAATGGGGTATCAAGATAGTCCATTGGTTTTCCACTCAACTTTTTTTGAAACTTTGGTTGCGGGAGGGTTAGTCGGAGTATTATTTCTTATTATCCACTTTATACAAAAATATAGAAATTTAAAGAAATGTAATCTTTTATTTTTTATTACTATAGGTATTGGGCTGATTATAGTAGACATATATGGATTTATAGACAATTCCTATCATATGTATTATTATATGTTGCCATTGATGGTAATTATGGGAGCGGTTGATTCAAGTATATTTGTTGAAAAAGAACCTCTCTCATTAGAGGCAGAAAGCTTATAAAGTTAAAGTGACTAGACATATCTTTCTAAATTTGTAGAAAAATGTGTCTTTTTATTTATTATTTTAAATATATTTGTTGTTTCGCTTGCCTAAAAATGGTAAAATAATTATATTAGATAAGTGTCATTAGAAAGGAGAGGGGCTTATGTTAGAGTTTTTATTTGACTTTATGGAGAATAATATAATTTTAATATTTTTATGCGTTCTTACTCTAGGAATTGCCTCTGCCTATTCTAAGAGTACGAAATTTTTGTTTTTGTCTATATTAGGGACTGCCGCAATGTACTTTGCGTTATTATGTTTGTATAGACTAGGTATAGGAATAGAGTTTCTATATGATCTATCCTGTAAATATGTAATAGCAATTTGTAATCAAATAGATTATTATAGTATTTTTTGTTTAAATAATTCCATTTTACTTCACAGACTAATGGAATTTGTTTTGACACATTTTTCTTATGATTATCTTTTGACTTTCCTTCATTTAACTTTACTAATTTCTTTAATATTTATTGTTATAGAGATTGTTATTCCAAGATTAAAACCAATTGTATATAAGAAGATATACATTAAAACAAATAAAATAAATAATATAAAGGTTTTTACTTATACTATAAATAGTACTCAAGCTAAGTTTATTTTAAATTCTGTTTTTAGATGTTGAAAAACGAATAATTAAAATTAAAATAATTTTGATTAGGAGTTGTTATAATATGAGAAAATCAGTAAAAGAGAGTTTATCTATGGAATATTCCATAGATCTATATAAAAGAAAACCTATTTTTGCTTTTTGTAAAAGACTTTTTGATATTCTTTCTTCTGGGCTTGCCCTTATTCTTTTCTGTTGGTTATTTTTAATCATAGCCATTCTAGTAAAATGTTCTTCAAAGGGACCTGTATTTTATGGACATAAAAGAATAGGAAAAAAAGGCAAAATTTTTAAGGTATGGAAATTTAGAAGTATGAGAAATGATCCAAGACCTTTAGAAGAAATACTGACGCCGGAACAATTAGAAGAATATAGAAGAGATTTTAAAATTACTAATGATCCAAGAGTTACAAGGATAGGGAAATTTTTAAGAAAAACAAGTTTAGATGAATTGCCACAATTATGGAATATTTTCATTGGACAAATGTCTGTTGTTGGATGGAGACCAATTCTGCAAGAGGAATTAGAAAGATACGGCGATAATAAAGATTTATTATTAAAAGTTAAACCTGGATTGACAGGATTTTGGGCAAGTCACGGTAGAAGTGACATTCCATATGATGAAAGAATTAAAATGGAACTATATTATCCAGTTAAAAGAGGCTTTTGGATGGATATAAGAATTTTATATCATACTGTTATTGGAGTATTTAAATCTGAGGGGGCTAAATAATATGATGGAATATCCTAAATTTAGCGTTCTAATGTCCGTATATTTTAAAGAAAAGGCAGAGTATTTGGACAAAGCTCTTTCAAGCTTAGTTCATCAAACTGTAATGCCGACTGAAATTGTTATTGTAAAAGACGGAACATTGACAGACGAATTAAATTCAGTTTTAGAAAAATATTCAGAGGAGTACCATTTTGTTCATTGTTATGGTTATGAGAAGAATAGAGGTCTAGGGTTAGCTTTGAACTTTGGTGTTGAAAAATGCCAATATGATATCATAGCAAGAATGGATTCAGATGACATTTCAAGAGAAGACAGATTTGAAATTCAATTGAATACCCTTTTAGAAAAAAAAGTAGATCTTCTTGGCAGCAATACAAAAGAGTTTATTGATGACATTACAAATGTACAAAGCACAAGAATTATGCCTGAGAGCCATGAAGAAATCATAAATTATTCTAAGACACGAAATCCTTTTGTTCATCCATCTATTATGACCTATAAGGAAGTTATTCTTTCAGCGGGGAATTTTAGAAACTTTTATCTATGTGAAGATTACGATATGTGGGTTAGAATTCTTGAAAAAGGATATAGCTCCTATAATATTCAAGATGTATTGGTATACATGAGAGTGGGTAAAGATTTTTATAAAAGAAGAGGTGGCTTAAAGTATTGTAAAGCAATCATTTCTTTTAAAAAGATGATGTATAAAAAAGGTTATATAAAATATCGCCAATATTTTAAAACAAAGTATGCAACAATTATCGTTTCCTTGATGCCCGGATTCTTACGAGAGTTTATCTATAAGAAATTTTTAAGAAAGGGAAAATCATAAAAATGGATAAGATAAAGATTTTGGTTTTTGGGTTTACCAATAATATTGGTGGCGTTGAAAATTATTATATGAATTACTACAGAAGATTTGATTTTTCAAAGTTTGAAATAGACTTTTTAACTACAGCAAATGATATGGCTTATAAAGAAGAAGTATCTAAGCGAGGAAAAGTGTTTGTAGCACCAAATTTCAAAAGAAATCCATTCAAGTATTATTCGTTTGTTAATAAAGTGATTAAGAAAAATAAATATGATATTGTTCATATAAATATGCTTTCTTGCGCAAACATAATTCCATTTTCAGTATCTAAAAAGAATAAAGTAAAAAGTATAATAGCACATTCTCATAACGCTTTTATACCTAAAGGAATTATAAGAAAAATCTTGAATTTTATAAATAAGAGAAAAGTCATTCGGTATTCTACAAAATTACTAGCTTGTTCTAATAAGGCAGGAAAATGGATGTTTGGGGATAAGAGTCATTTTGAAGTGATTCCCAATCAAATAGATTATGAAAAATATAAATATAATCCTTCAATTTCTGAATCTATTAAAGAGAAATTGAAAATTGAAAAGGATTGTTTTGTTATAGGTCATATAGGTAGATTTTCAGAACAAAAAAATCATGACTTTATTCTTGCCTTGGCTGATAAATTAAGAAATGAGACTAATCAAAAATTCAAGTTCATTCTAATAGGAACAGGAGAAAGGCTTTCCGAAATCACTCAGAAAATTGAAAAGTATAATTTGAAAGAATACTTTAACATGACGGGTATGATAGATAATTCAAATGAATATTACAATTGCTTTGATATATTTATTTTGCCAAGCTTATTTGAGGGATTACCTTTGGTAGGAATAGAAGCACAATTTAATGGATTGAAGTGTTTTTTTTCTAAGGAAATAACGAAAGAAATGGATTTAGGAGTAAATGGGCAATGCTGCTTTTTACCTCTAGATCTAGATTTATGGTCAAAGGAAATTCTTTCGAGCATGCAGGAAAAAGAAAGATTTATTTGTTATGATGAAAAATATGATATTAAGCATAATGTTTTAGAAAATTTGTATTGTTTGCTGCAACAAAAATAAGTTGATTTAAGGAGGTGTGCAGACATATATGAAAAGAATATTATTTATAATTGGAACTCTTGATATGTGTAATGGTATCACCTCGTACGCAATGAACTATTATAGAGCATTGAAAAATGATTTTATAATTGATTTTGTGGTTCATGAAAATGCAAATGAGACACATTCCATATTTTATGATGAAATAACAGAGTCTGGTGGTTTAGTTTATTTTGTAGGAAATGCTTCTATTAAAAAGCTATTAACTCTAAACAAAAAAATAGATGCAATATTTAGGATGAACAAATATGATATCATTCATTGTCATCTTTTAAATTTATCACCTTTTTATTTTAAGCAAGGAAAAAAGTTTAAAATAAAACATCGCATTTTACATAGTCATGCAACCAAATATGCAGAAAAAAAATCACGTGTACTTCGGAATTGGTTCCTTGGAAAAATTGGTATTTCAAGAGCAACTTGTTTTATGGCTTGCTCTAAAATGGCGGGAGATTTTTTATATAAGAAGAAACCATATATCCTTATCAATAATGGTATAAATGGTCAACTCTATAAATATGATGCTACTTTAGCAACTCAGTATAGAGACGCTTTACATTTGAAAAATGATTATGTTATAGGCCACATCGGAAGATTCTCTGAACAAAAGAATCATAAGTTTATTCTTGATGTTTTTGAACAGGTATACTTACAAAATCATAATGTAACTCTTTTGTTAATAGGAGATGGGCCTTTATATGAGAGTATACAAGAGGATGCTAAGAATTTGAAATCCTTTGCTAAGATTCAGTTTTTAGGAACTAGAAAAGATGTGAATCATTTGTTATCCGCAATGGATATTCTAATCCTTCCTAGTTTATTTGAAGGTTTTCCAGTCATTTCTATTGAAGCACAATTCAATGGAGTTCCAATGCTTATCTCTTCAAATGTTACTCAAGAATGCGGAATCAACTCTAATATCAAGTTCTTGCCGTTGGAAAAGAAAATTTGGGTTGAAAAACTTAGCAAACAGGATGAAGCAAGAGTAGAACCAAGTAAAGAAATTAATGAATACGACATTGAACATTGTTATTCAAAATTGCGTGATGAATATATGAAAATGAATTAATGAATGAGATTTCAGAAAGGGAGTGATTATATGATTGTTTATATAACAGCTTTTATAGTTACATTGCTTTTTTCAACAGGCTTTATAAAATTTAGAGAATCATATAAGAACTCTAAATTTTCAAGAACAATTGATTATAAGATATATAGTGCATTTTTATTTCTGATGGCAGTTTTCCCGCTATGGTTTATTACTGCTTTTAGATATGATGTTGGTACAGACTATTTATATACGTATGTGAAATATTTTGAGCATACAAGTTACGGATGGAAGCCTTATCGGCATGAACCTTTATTTCAACTTTTAAATACTGTTTTAGTCTCACTAAATTTGAGTTATGTTTGGCTGTTTGCCATTTCAGGGATGCTCATATTGGGGTTCTTGTTTTATTATATTTTTAAGTTTTCACCAAAGCCTTTGTATAGTATTGTTATATTTTTCTGTTCTTCATTTTTCTTTAATTCTTTGAATAATGTAAGACAATATATAGCAATTGCCATTGCCATTATAGGATTTTCTCAGAAGAATACAATAAAAGCATTTATCATAATATTGATAGCCACCTTGTTCCATTTGACGGCGATTGTATATATCCCACTTTATATTATTGTAATGAATTTGATGTTCGCGAAACCTGTTAAAAAATCCAAGATGATAAAACTATCCATATTAAGTATTGTTTTAGCCCCAGCGCTTTGTTTCATCCTGAAAAAGATAATTGTTTTAACTCCATATGCATATTTTCTAGATTCACAAAATGGTGGGTATTCTTTATTAATTATAATTGTGAATATAATTATATTTATTTTCACACTCTTTTATTATGATTCTAAAGATAAAATATATCAGAAATTTGCATTCTTACAACTCCTTACAGCATTGTGCTGTGTATGTTCTGTATTTTTGCAGAACGAAGAAATGTGGATGAGAATCATTCGAATTACATCAACCTTTCAAATTATCCTATTGCCTAAAATAATTTTGAAAGAAAAAAACCATTTAAGCAGATATGCCGTTGGACTTATATTTATTGCAATATATTCTGTTTATACGTTATATACAGTGTATTATCAGGGAGGATTAGCGGTTTTCCCATATCAATTTGTGTTTGGAAAACTTTAGAAATATAGAAAGAAAGGAATTTTACAATGGTGCTCAATAAGGTCTTTTATAAATTTAAAAGCTTGATATCTTCAAAAAGAAGAGTAGTAGAAAGAAAATATGATCATAGCAGTGCATATAGTATAATTTCTTGTAATTGTATTGGTGGTTTGATTTATCATGATTATCATCAGCAATTTTTATCCCCAACAATTAATTTGTTCATTGAATCCCCAGACTTTATCAAATTGTGTAAAAACTTACACGAATATATGAATTATGAATTAAATGAATATGAGTCAAAAACGAACTATCCAATTGGGATTTTAAAAGATATAAAGATACATTTCTTACATTATAAAACTTTTGATGAAGCAAAAGAAAAGTGGAATATTCGAAAAACTAGAATCAATTGGGATAATATATTTATTATAATGTCTGACAGAGATAAATTTTCCCCAGATTTAGTTGATGATTTTTTAAAGCTTCCTTATAAAAAGGTTTTATTTTCTCATATTGATTATAATAACGAAGAGATTGTCTATGTAAGCAAAGATAAAAGAAAATCTGAAGTTGATGATTTAACAAAATATTTCAATTTTAAGGGCACCAAGACTTACGAACAGTATTTTGACTTTGACAAATGGTTGACTGGGAAATATTCTACAGGAGAGTGTAAAAGATGAAGAATGATTTAACGTTATATGTTGTTACTCATAAAGAGGTAAACTATTTACCTGAGGGAAGAACTTTTATAGGTGTTGGTAAAAACAAGGCAATTTCTAATGTGAAAGTTTTCGATAATCAGGGTGAAAATATTTCTGACAAGAATCCTTATTTTTGTGAATTGACTGCACTTTATTGGATTTGGAAAAATGATTTTTCAGAATATGTAGGCTTAGAGCATTATCGTAGATTTTTCTGTAAAAAGACTTCCTTTTTTAAACCTAGAGTTATATCTCCTAAAAAAATTCAAAAGCTTTTAAGTAAGAATGACTGTATAGTTTCTCAGAAATTTAAATTTAAAGAAGGCTTATATAATTATTATAAGGCAAATCATTTTGCTAGTGATTTAGATGTGTGCAGATCCATTATTGAATCAAAATATCCAGAGTGTATTCCTGCCTATGATGCAATTATTAATGGAAAGTATGCGGTTATGTGCAATATGTTTGTTATGAAAAAAGCTCTTCTAAATGAGTATTGTGAATGGCTATTTGCGATTCTTTTTGAAGCTGAATCTAGGATAGATATTACAAGACGTGATGATTATCAAAAAAGAGTTTTTGGCTTCCTATCTGAAAGATTGTTTAATGTTTGGTTATATTATAAGCAATTGAACTTAGTTCACTTGCCAATCTATTTTCCTAATGAAAAACCAGTTGTTTTAAAAACTAAAACCTTTATAAAAAAAATTATAAGAAAATAGTTTTGTATTGGAGGTGGCGTAATGTCGACGTTTTTAATTACTGGGGGAGCAGGTTTTATCGGAACAAATTTTTGTCGTTATGTTGTAGAAAAATATCCAAATGATTTGTTCATTTGTTATGATGCTTTAACTTATGCAGGAAGCTTGAAAGGATTAGTTGATATCGAACAAAAACCAAATTTTATCTTTGTTCGTGGAAATATTTGTGATAAAAAGAAATTAAATAAAGTATTTCAAAAATATAAAATAGATATTGTGATTAACTTTGCTGCGGAAACTCATGTAGACCGTAGTATTCAATCTTCGGAAATATTTCTAGAAACAAATGTTAAAGGAACACACACCTTATTGGAGATTTCTAGAATTTATAAGATAAAAAGATTTCATCAAATATCTACAGATGAGGTATATGGTGATTTAAGGACAGGAGAAACGCCCTTTACAGAAAATTCAATATTACGTCCCTCTAATCCTTATGCAGCCACTAAAGCATCAGCAGACATGCTAATTATGTCTTATGCAAGAACATATAATCTACCATGTTCAATATCAAGGTGTTCCAATAATTATGGACCTTATCAAAATTCTGAAAAATTTATTCCAATGATAATATGCAATGCTAGTAACAATAAAGCTATTCCAATCTATGGGGATGGATTAAATATCAGAAATTGGATTTATGTACTTGATCATTGTACTGCAATTGATTTAATTGTAAGACAAGGAATGCCAGGTAACATTTATAACATTTCTAGCGATGAAGAAATCGCGAATTATGATCTTTCAAAATTGATTTTAAAGCAATTAGAAAAAGATGATTCCTTGCTGATATCTGTTTGTGATAGATTGGGACATGATTATCGATATGCCATAGATAGTTCAAAAATCAAGCAAGAGTTTAATTGGAATCCTCAATATTCATTAGCTATTGGATTACAAAAAACAATTGAATGGTATAAAAGGAACTTAAAGTAATATAAGAGGAGGATTTATATATGCAAAACAAAAAATATGATTTTATTATCGTTGGTGCTGGCTTATATGGCGCCGTATGTGCATATGAATTAAAAAGAAAAGGATATAGATGTCTTGTTTTAGAAAAAAGAAATCATATTGGTGGAAATATCTATACCGAAGAAATAGAGGGTATACATGTGCATAAATATGGTGCACATATTTTTCATACGCACGATAAAAAAATATGGGAGTATATTAACCAATTTGCAGAATTTAACAATTATATAAATCAACCCGTTGCAAGATATAAAAATGAATGCTATAACTTACCCTTTAATATGAATACGTTCACTAAGCTTTGGTCAGATGTTTTTACTCCTGAAGAGGCAATGGCAAAAATTGATGCTGAAAAAAAGAATGCCTTTAAAGAAGAACCAGAAAATTTAGAAGAACAAGCAATTAATTTGGTTGGGAAAACAATTTATGAAAAGCTTGTAAAAGGATATACTCAAAAGCAATGGGGAAAATTGTGTACAGAATTACCACCATTTATAATCAAAAGACTACCTGTTAGATTTACTTTTGATAATAATTATTTTAATGATAGATATCAAGGAATTCCAATCGGCGGATATACACAAATCATCGAGAAAATGTTAAATGGAATCGATGTCAAATTGAATTATGACTTTCTAAAGAACAGAGAAGAATTAGTGAATTTAGGAACAACACTTATTTATACAGGGCCAATAGATGAGTATTATGAATATTGTTATGGCGCGTTAGAGTATAGAAGTGTTCGCTTTGAGACAGAAGTTTTAGATAAGAAAAACTATCAAGGAAATGCTGTAATTAACTATACAGAATTTGAAATTCCTTATACTCGAATTATAGAGCATAAGCATTTTGAATTTGATACAGAAAGTCCTAAAACAGTTATTTCTAAAGAGTATTCATCCACCTGGAAGGTGGGAGACGATCCATATTATCCAATTAATGATGAAAGAAATAATAAACTGTATTTACAGTATTTGGCTTTAGCTGAAAAAGAGAAGAATGTGATTTTTGGTGGTCGTCTAGGTCAATATAAATATTATGATATGGATGATGTTATTGCATCTGCTTTATCTTTGATTGAAAAATTTTAATGGTTTATAAGAAAGAAAGTGGTAGGAATGAATCAAGAGGATGTCGTGACTGTAGATACGAGCGAACCTTCTATTCCTCCTAAACGAAAAAGTTTGGGGAAGAATTATATTTATAACTTAATATATCAATTGTTTCTTTTGATTGTTCCTATTGCTGTAACACCTTATGTTGCGCGTGTATTAGGAGATGGAGGAAGCGGACAATATAGCTTTTCATTTTCTATTTTGACATATTTTACTTTGTTTGCAGCTTTAGGTTTTTCTACATATGCTCAAAGAGAAATGGCGAAGCATCAAGGAAACAAAGAAAAACAAAGTATTCTTTTTTGGGAGATATTTATTGCTAGGTTGATTCCAGTGGCTTTGTCTTTAGTGGTTTATTATGCTTTAATTGGCTGTAATATTTATGGACAAGCCTATAATGTGCTTATGCAGATTATGGCAATTAATGTTGTAGCCATTGCATTCGATATTGCATTTTTTTATCAAGCAAATGAAGAGTTCGGAAAGATGGTAATCATCAACATTATTGTTAAAGCTTTAGGGTTTGCCTCAGTTTTCATTTTTGTCAAAGATTATCATGATTTATGGAAATATACACTCATTCAGAGTTTAATTGTATTATTGGGATATTTGGCGTTGTGGGTACACCTTCCGTTTAGTATCCAAAAGGTATCTTTAAAGGAAATTCGTCCTTGGAAACATCTAATTCCTACGCTAATATTATTTTTACCTACTATTGCAACATCTGTTTATACATCCTTAGATAAGACACTTATTGGATTGTTAGTTCCGGGAGAAGTGGTTGTAACTCTAGAGAACGGAGAACAGGTTGTGAAAAAAATCGCTGATATTGAAAATGGAAATTATGAATATGCTGAGAAATTAGTAAAAATGGCCTTGACCGTTATCACTTCTTTGGGAATTGTGATGATTCCTAGAAACACAAAGTGCTATTCTGAAGGAAAAGTAGAAGAAGTGAAAAAGAATATCTATACTACTTTAAGAATTGTGTTTATGATAGGAATTCCGTTGATGCTAGGGTGTATTGTAATTGCTGATAATATTATCCCATGGTATTTAGGTAGTGAATATACTAAGGCGGCAAATTTAATGAAATTGCTGTCTCCTCTAATTTTGCTCATCGGTTTTAGTAATGTGTTTGGACTTCAGTTTTTGATTCCTACAGGCCGAGATAAACAATATACTATTTCGATTATCATCGGGGCTGTATCTAACTTGTGTTTGAATTTAATTATGATTAGATTTTGGAAAAGCTATGGTGCGGCAATTGCTACAATAGTTGCAGAAGCTGTAGTTTCAATTGTGATGTATGCATTTGTGCATAAGCATATTAGCTTCTTGAAGGTTTTGTTAAATTCCTGGAAATATGTATTGGCTGGTATAGGAATGTTTATCCCATGCTATTTTGTGGGTTTACAATTTGAGCCAAGCATTTTGAATACATTTATAATTGTGATAATTGGTATGTCTGCTTATGGCATTATATTACTAATTTTAAGAGATGAATTTGTAATGAACCAAATTAAAAAGTTTTTTGCAAAGATTAAAAAGAAAGAAGAGTGAGCTTTGGATGAAAAGGATTTTTAGTTTTTTAATATGTTTGTTGAGTATTTTTTGTTTAGTATCTTGTTCTACAGGATCTACCCAACCAACAGAAAAGGATCCTACTGTAGAAGAAGGAAAGAGTATTTTAAAAATTGAAAAGACAAATACTGTAGGAAAGGTTGATACATATACAATATTTTACACGGATGGAACCTTTACCACTTTTGAAGTGACAAACGGCACTGATGGATTAAATGGAACAGAGGGCAAAGCAGCTACTATAGAAATATCAGAAGATGGATATTGGGTTATCAATTCCGAAAAGACAGAGTTTAAAGCAATTGGTGAATCAAGTGCTAGCGGAAAAGGAATAGCCTTAATTGAGAAGAAATCAACCACAGGAAAGATAGATACATATTTAATTGTATTTACAGATGGAACTAGTGAAGAATTTACGGTTACTAACGGTACTGATGGAACGAATGGTACAGATGGAAATGATGGATTATCTGCCTATGAAATCTATCTAAAATATCATAAAAACTATACAGGTACAGAAGAAGAATGGATTAATGCATTGGCAGATGGTTCCCTAGCTCAATCCTATAAAACAACCTATAACATTATATTCACTTTAGCCACTATACCACCTGTGTTAGCTGCATTAGATGCAATCGGTAATGGATATGAAACATATGCTTTAATTGAAAGAGGAAAAACTTATAATGGTATAGAACAGCTTCCTAATTTTCATAATGTTGGATTTTCAACAAATAATAATTCTAGTTCTGGATTTACCAAAGATCAATTTGATCTAATGGCATCTAAAATGGAAGAACTTAATGTATTTGGAAATGAAAAGTTCAACATCTATGTACAGGATGGAACTGGATTGTCTGGATTAGGACTTGCGATGAACGCAAACTTGTCTGATTCTCAATATGAAATAATTATGTGTGAAGATGGAAGAGGAACTTATATAGCGTTAGAACAAGCTTTTGTACAAGGAAAAGCATTATCTTCCACAGTTGATGAGTTATATGATAATTATGTATCCTATGTGAATTATGCAAAGGAAGTAGTAGAGGGAGTAAAATCTACAAACAAAAACGATTTTACTGATTCTAAGTTTGGATATTATATTCCTTTTGCTTATACATTGGCTGCCTTAGATAATTTTACTTATTGGATACAAGATGAAGCACAGATAAAAAACATTTTAGAGAAAAGCAATGATAATGATATTTATTCCAAATTGCTTTCTTGTTTTCACATTGATGGATATCAAGATTCAGTAGAATATACTCTTAATATTAAATATGATAATATTATGAATTCAGTATCAAATTTCGATGAAACTCAAAAAACAAATTATTTGACTTTAATGTATGGTGAGTATTTTGAAGATACATATACCAATCTAACAAGAACTACATTGGATGATCACACTACTACAGTACCAGAGTCTAAATTGGTTTTTATTGGAACAAGAATTAAATCCTTTCCTGCAATCGCATCAAATGATGCATACGGAATTGGTGGTGTAACCACTGCAGAGGAGGTTCCCAATACTTATGCGGATTTGAATTCTAAATACAAGATTCCTTTATTATTTCCTACGGAAGCGGATTATAATATTTTTATTGAAAATATAAATGATGTAAATAATTATGAAACAACTCCAACTGCTGAACAATTATCTGCAGTTAGAGTTCAATGCTTTAATTATTATATAAACTATATCTTTGTTTTAAAATACACCTATGCGCTTTATGGAACATCTTATGATATTATAATGAAAGGACATCCATCTGAAGTGCTAGGAGCTTATAGTAATTGGACTAATGCATATGTTACATCATCCTATAATTATAATAAGCTTATGAATGAAGTGATAATGGATTTCCATTCTACAGATAGTATGGGTAAATTTATTGGTATGGTTCCTTATGGAACTGCAGCTGAAAATTTAGCTTATTTAGGAGCTGACATTGCCATCTGTGGTTTAAATTCATCCACATATACTGGATATGATACTAACGTTGATGTGACTTTTGTTTTAGAACTTAAGAATACAGATATTACTACCAATAATAATCTTAATTCTAGATATCAAGCTGGTAATTTGACTTTTCATGAAGGAAATAATGAGTATATAACACATTATGATAATACAGGAAATATTTATAAAAATCTGATATCTATTTATACGGATTTAAATGAGACAGAATTGGTAGAGAAGTATCAATTGCTCTTTGATGCATGGTTAAAAGCCTCTTTCAATCTAGAAAGCATTGAAGGCTATGATATTGATCATCAGGGATTTCTTATTACGAAATAAAGCATAAATATATTGAAAGAAGAAAAGGAGGAGATTTATATGGAAAGTGTTCAAATAAATTTGGTTCAGCCCAAATCAAATCATGTGAAATTTATAACCGTTTTAACTGTGCTGTCTTGTTTAGGCGTGTTATACCTACATTGTAATTTCATATTTTGGGGCTTTTCTAAAACACCTACATGGATTGGATCCAATATAATCGAATCACTATTTTATTTTTCAGCACCTATGTTTTTCATGATCTCTGGTGCAACTCTTATGGATTATAGGGATAGATATAATACAAAAACATATTTTAAGAAAAGAGTTGCTAAAGTTGGAATTCCGTTCTTAGTTTGGACATTTATAATGCTCATATTCTATAGTGCTATTGGTACACTTTTATGGAAGGATTTCTTTGCAAATTATTTCAAAGGAATATTCTATACAAATATAGAATCTACATATTATTTTATAGTTGACATTCTAGTAATTTATTGCACAATCCCTTTTATCAGTTTAATCCCTAAAGATAAAAGAAAAAGAGCTTTTGAATATATAATTATTTTGATACTCATATTAAATTTTATTTTACCATTCTCATTTAATATGGCACAAAAAAATTATAACGCATCTTGGCAAATTCCAGTTATTACAGGAAATATGATTTATCCCATTATAGGATATTATATTTATAAATATGATCTAAATAAATGGGTAAAATATATAATTTACCTTTTGGGTCTAGGAGGGGTACTTACAATTTTACTTGGAACTCAAATGATTTCTTTTAATTTAGGATGGCTAGATACAAGATTCAAAGGGTATTTGAATTTGCCATGTCTTTTATATACAGTTTCTTTATTTACATTATTTAAGGATTTAGAAAAAACAAGGTTTATGGAGAAGTTATACTCTGTATGTAAAATTTTTTCTTCATTTACTTTTGGGATTTATCTTTCTCATAAAATTATTATCATCCTTTTATCAGATTATCTATCAGTTGATTTTAATCTATTATGGGTTAGATTGATAATGCCTATAGTGATTTTTCAATTTTTATCATTGGTAATATATTTATTAAAAAAAGTGCCATATCTCAATAAAATTGTTCCTTAGAAACTGCAGAAAGCAGCAAGTTTATTTAAAATATAAATAATTTATTTGGCAAAGCAAAATAGACTATTAGTAAATTTTGCTTTTGTTTTTTTCTTGTAGATATGTTAATATAGAAGTATGGTATGAAAAAATTTATTTAGTATTGAGCATAAGGATTAATCCAATCGTTTTATTTATTATTGTTTCATTACTTATAAAACCAAGAAAGGAAAAGATATATAAATGAGCATTTATATATTAAGGTGGTACTTATGAAGAAGAATATCAAAACAATAGGATTAGGCATTTTATGCATAGTGTTTGCATTATTTATAAGTGCATGTACTACAAAACCTCACGTTCATCAATATGAAGAAGTATGGAGTAAGGATGAACGTGGGCATTGGTATGCAGCAGTATGTGATGATGTAACAAAGGCGGACATTACAATTTACCCTCATCAATATGGCGAGTGGCAGGAAGAACTTCCAGCAACAGAGGAAAAAGAAGGAAGTAAAAAGCGTACATGTGAAGCATGCGGATATGAAGAGACAGGAATCATAGAAAAGCTTTCCCATACACATCAATATGAAGAAGTATGGAGTAAGGATGAACGTGGGCATTGGTATGCAGCAGTATGTGATGATGTAACAAAGGC
>JAIDZC010000004.1:0-18121 GCA_029057785.1 Anaeroplasmataceae bacterium | reverse complement strand
CCCATACACATCAATATGAAGAAGTATGGAGTAAGGATGAACGTGGGCATTGGTATGCAGCAGTATGTGATGATGTATTAGAAACAGACATTACAATCATTCCACACAAGTATAGTGACTGGGAAACAACGAAGGAAGCCACCTATACTGAAAAAGGGTGTAAAGAAAGATATTGTTCTATTTGTAACTATAAAGAAACAGAATTACTTCCAGAACTTGAATATTTATGCATTATTAGAATTATAGACTGGAAACAGAATGTTATTGATTTTTACATAGATCCAACAGGAGCATATACTTTACAGTTCCCAGAAAGAATTGGCTATGAATTTGTTAAGTATGTAACTGAGGATGGTGAAGAATTTCCTTTAAGCGGAGAGATTTCCCAGAAAGAGGATATTTATATTTTTGAAGAATGGATAGTTGTTGAAACTACGAATTTTGAGGAATTGAAATATAGAATTGAAAATCAAGTGGAAGAGATTTATTTAAATGGCGATATTGATTTTAAAGATACAATTTATATATCTAAATCTTTAACATTATATGCTACAAAAGAAGTACATCTTATTAGAAATCAAAACTTTATAGGAGATATGTTTGTTTTAGGAGAAACTGCATTAGGTGAGAATTCTATCTTTACAACTGGACCAGTAGAGGTTACTTTTATAGGTCAAGGTGATGGAAAAATCACACTAGATGGAAACTCATCCAAGGTTACTGCATCTGGTACTGTTATATTTATTACAAATAGTGCAACCTTTAATATGACAGAAAATGTGGAAATTGTAAATTGTAAAAAACTTGGAAATGAAAGATTATCTCAAAATGCATATTCTCTTACTCATCCAGATCAGGTAGGTGGGGCAGCAATCATTATCACCTATGGAACATTAAATATGTATGGTGGATTAATTGAGAATTGTAATGTTAGAACAGCAGAAGATCCTATTGTAAATATAACAGATAAAGATATTTCATTTGCTGGTGGTGCAATTTATAATTTTGGACAAGTAAATATGTATGATGGTGTCATAAGAAATTGTAGAGCAACTCGAGCTGGTGCTATTTATAATTATCGTATTACAAACTTGTATGGCGGAAAGTTGGAAAATAATTTTGCTGAAGCCTATGGTGGCGCCATTTACTTGCCAGATTCTCAGTACGCTGTTTTAAGATTAGATAGTGCGGATGTTGATAATAATCCTATTCTTTTTGTTAATAATTCTTCCAATGCTTCTGGTGGTGCAATTTTTGGTCAAACTTCAAGCATAATAACAATGTTTAATGGAATATTTAGAGATAACATCAGTTATAGCAATGGTGGTGCCATAAACTCTTGTGGTGGTGTGGTGATTTACGATGGCCTTTTTGAAGGGAATAAAGCGGCAGCAAAAGGTGGTGCAATCTATCATTATTATACCAAGGTAGGGAATACAGAAAGAGAATTGCTTATCTATAGTGCAACATTTAATTCTAATCAGGCTTCTAGAGGCGGTGCCATCTGTTTATATACAGATTCATCTTATACTAAAGGTACAATCGGTAAAATATATAATAGTAATTTCAACTCTAATTATGCCTTTGCAACAACAACATCTGCTGGTGGATTTCCAATAGAAGGAGATACTACAGCAAGAGATAATAACGGGAATGGTGGTGCAATATATGCAACCAATAAATCATTATTATTTGTTAGTAATTCCTCTTTTAATGAAAATGAAGCAGAACGATATGGTGGAGGAATTTATATATCACACGAAACTGAAGCGCTAATAGAAAATAGCCGATTTGAAAAGAATTCTGTTCAAATCAATGGTGGAGGAATATATGTCACCGATGCTTGTTCGATTAATGTAACTGGCTCCACCTTCTTAGAAAATCAATCTAATAACACGGAATATGGTGGAGGTGCTATTTATTTCACTCAATCTCAAGGAGAAATAAAGGAAAGTCTATTTGAAAAGAATTGTGCTGTAAATAATGGAGGCGCTATTGCAGTTTATTCTAATAGTAGTTTAGAACTACATTCCTCTGAATTTACTTTAAATTCCTGTGGGGCATTGGGTGGAGCAATATATCAAAATAAATCTACTGTTATTTCAACAAAAACTATATTTGCGAATAATTCATCCGATAAAAATGGTGGTGCCTTATATATAACAACGAGTGCTGTGTTTAAAGGAGATGGTTTGGAGTTTTACAGTAACCAAGCCGGTACTTCAGGCGGTGCAATGTACATTTACACCGATGCACAAGTTAGTTTGGGAAAATATAATTCAGATAATCAAAATATATTCGATTCAAATGAAGCAGGAACATATGGCGGAGGAATCTATATATCAGGAGCTGCCACTTTAACAATATATAATTTCTCTTCATCTAACAACAAAGCCAGTTCGGGAGGATTTATATATGAAACTACAACGAATACGCTTGTCAATTTAATTAATGGCATATCTGAGGATGATGTTTGTACAACTGCAAATTCAGGTGCAACCCTCTGGTCAAATACAAATAAAGCAATTTTGCGTATGTTGAATTATGAATATCCTGAAAATACACTTCAAGGAAAAAGCTTTTCATTTACTTATATTGATGAAGAGGATGTAAAGAATCTTGTTTGGAAAGAAGATGAACTTCCTTCAGAAGGTATAGTATCCCCATTTGGAGTGGTTCCTTATCCTACATTTTATAGCTTGGAGGAGAATAAGACTTTAGACAATAATTTTGCAAGCTTAAACACTACAGTATTTAATAACATTAATGGAAAGACGGTTACTGTAGATTCCTTTATAAGAAGAACAAATGAGGCGTTAAACAATCCTATTTTTGGAAAAGGTATATTAATCTATCAAACGATAAGATATAAAATGGAACACTTAGATGAGGATGTTTATTTATCTCTTACATCTTTCCATTTATCGGTTGTTACTGCAGTATGCATAGATCCAAACAGTTCAAATTATGGAAAAATGAAATCCTTATACGACACAGATGCAGATGAAGAAGGATTTGTTCGTATTTCGGCTTTATTGATACAGGCTGCTAAAATTGGTATACATGTGACTGTTATAGCTCAAACAGATGCAAATCCAGTAGATTTAGGACCAGATTATTCCTTTGAGGAATATTTCACATCTCATTTAGATGAAATCTGTATTCCTGAAATTGGAGGCAAGGTCAGCGACTACTTAACCTTTAGAGTGGCTCGTTGGACATCCTATGGGGATAAAGCTGCAACAGATATGATGCATTTAAAGTCCTGTTATTCTTCACACTATTTAGATTGGAATAATCAGCCGCATGTTAATGCAATATGGTTGGGTAGCTCAAATGTTGATGGTATAACAGAAGCTGGATATAATGGAAATAATGGTGAACAAACAGGTGTGATTATAACAAATCACGCCGAGCTATATAATGTTCTATTCAATTATACTAATCTTTTGGCTAATTATTGTTCACAAGAAGAAACAGATGCTTTTAGATATTTAATTTCTAAGCGAAGTATGGAACAAATTCTATTATTAGAATCTAATCAAGGTGATCAGATTCTAAAAGAGGAACAGGTTGTTTATATAGGAACAGAAAATGATGACATCTTTGAGCTTTATTTCACTAGCTTAGGAGGAAACTTGAATACCTGGGATACACAGTTTAATCCTTATTTTAAATATTTAAATAAATTAGATTCAGAAGAGTCTAAAACAGATTATATAGAATTTGTTTGGAATAATCCTAAAATTCTTAACGAGACAAATTATTTAGATAGTTACTTTAAGAAATTAGCAAAAATATTCTTAGAGAATACAAGCAAAGGGAATAAGTTGTTATTGCATGTAAATGAATATAGTTCAGATCTCAATCAATATTTTACAGAGCTAATTGAAAATGAGAATATAGAACTATTATCCATTAATAGATTTTCTTATATATGGTTCCATAGTAAAGATATGCATATGTCCTATAAGGAGAATGGCGAAAGACAATATGTGAATATTTTAAATTCTTTGAATATGCATTCAGGATCAGCATTCTATCAGGCAAATCATATCTTAGTGATTAAGGAAAATGATACAGTTGGGCATAGTATTTATGATTTATTTATGAATATTACCACTTATGGTCAAATTGTAAAATAAACCATTGATAATGCGTAAGTAAGTTTTTGCTTACGCATTTTAAATTGAGTTAGAAAAAAGAGTGTTTTTTACGTTTATTTAGTGTAGAAGATATTAATTTAATTATAATGCGGTGAAAGGATATGTATTTTGTAATTTTGTTAAAAATTCAAGACCAACCAGGTATTTATTTCTAGGATAAAAGAATTACTTTAGATTATAGAGAGAAAAATAATAAATTCAATTTGTTTTAAAAACATCAAACAAAAAGTTTCAAAAGAAATGTTTGAAAAACAAGCAAATTAAAATTATAAATGTAAAGAATTAAAATAAGCTTTTGTAATTTCTTCAGGTGTTTCCTTACACCCTGAAGTAATCCAATAGTAGATTACATTATAAAGAGCACCAGCATAAGAATAAAATGGGTACTTATATAATTGTTTTTCATGTTGTAAATCTGTGCTTGTAATAATATACTCATTAATTGCATCTAAAAACATTTGTCCTAGTCTAGCTTGGAATAAGGATTGGAATTCCATCTTGTAGGATAAAACATAGGTGAATGTCCGAAGTACGTTGTCGTATCTAGCAATATGTGCTAAATCGGCAGCGTATTTTTCTTTGTATTGAAGAAGAAGCGTATTTAAGAAATAGGTAATAATATCTTCCTTGGTTTTAAAGTTACGATAGAAGCTGGCTCTTGCCACGCCAGCTTTTTTAACAAGTTCTTTTATTGTTATATCAGATAAAGGCTTCTGTTCTAAAAGTATAAAGAGAGCCTTTACCATTGCATTTTTTACTTCTAAGTTGATTTCCACGCGTTTATCCATAGACAAAACCCACCTTTTATGTCTCACATATGTTATGTATAATTTACATGTTTCAATTATAACATATAGGAGTAGTATTATGAAGAAAAAGATTATTAAAAGAGTTTTACTTATAGCTTTATGTGTGATTTTAGGAATTACACTTGTTGGTACCATTACAATTTATTCTGTTTGGCACAACGAGATTGACACAGCCTTCTCTTTTAAAAAAATAAGAAATAGAAATGAAGACCACAAGGATGGGGCTTTATATGAAATGACTGTAAGTGGAGATTATTATTTTGAAGAATTCAGAAAAAAGGGAGCGAGTTCAGACTCTGAATTGATTAGCTACATTACAAGTCATATTACAAAGGGGCTTATTCCCATGAAGATAAGTGAAAGTGAAATTGCATGTTCAGCATTCACTGCGGAGCTTGAAAATGGCGATAGAGTGTTTGGTAGAAATTACGATTTTGCAAGAACCAACACCTGTATTGTAAAAACAAATCCTTCTCATGGATATAAGTCTATATCAACTATTGATCTTCAGTTTTTAGGTCTAGCTACCGATAAGGATGTTAAAGGATTGATGAATACAGTTACTGCCTTAGCAGCACCATTTGTACCATTAGATGGTATAAATGAAAAAGGAGTATCTTGTGCAATTTTTATGTCTTATCAAGGTGATGATGATGAAGAAACCATTGCAACCAATCAAACTACAGATAAGCCAGATATAACATCTACAACAATGTTAAGATTAATATTAGATTATGCTGCCACTGTAGAGGAAGCAGTTGATTTAGTTGAAAAATATGATTTGCATGATTCAGCTCAAACAAGCTATCATTATATGGTCGCTGATGCAAACGGAAGAAGTGCTATTCTAGAGTGGGTAAATGGAACAGATAAAACAGATAATGATGGAACTAAGCGTAAGCTTGTTGTTACTTATAATGATCAGGATAGTCATATTGGTCAAAGGGAAGCAGATGCAGATTATCAATGGATAACAAACTTCATTATCCAACCAGATTATTATGAAAGTGATGAAGACAAGCCTGGTTTTGATCGTTACAATATTATTTATAATGGTTTATATAAGACAAATGGAAAATTAAAAGACGAGCAAGCTGCAATGGATATCTTAGAAAGTGTTGGACAAAGATATTATAAAGAAGGACATAGTGGCTGTACAGTTCATAGTGTAGTATATAATTTGACGAAGAAAACATCTTACTTTATACCAAATGAAAACTACAAGGATGAAAAAGCTAAATTCCATTATAGCCTATAATAAAACTAAAAAAGCTAATTCTTAACAAACTAGAATTAGCTTTTTTTTGCTGCCAAATTAATATATTTTACACGATTTTTTTGATAAAAAAATATTAAAATTTAAATGTTAGAATCTTATAAAAAATTTTTTTATCAATTGGTCAAAATATGGATTCGTTCTTTAAATAATGCTATAATTTAAGTACGTAATGTTCATAGGAGACTGATAATTATAGTGATAAGAGTAAGGGCTTTTAAATGTAAAAAGAAATTAAAAAAAAGCAAAATAAAATCAATAAAATGTAAAAATCAATTTCTGCGATATAGAGATATAGATTTAGAAATTAAGATGGAAAATGAGGTGGGCAATCATTTCATTCCTAAAGGTATGGTGGAGAATTTTCATTTTAATGCTAATGCTAAAATATACTTTAGAAAACCAACAGAAAAAAGACAAGGTTCTGCAGAGCATATTATAGCTGATCATAAATCAGAAATAAATTACCTCTATATTATGGCTATGAGAGCATCCATTTTAGATCCTATAGATATTATTGAAATGAAAAGAAATAGATTAGGATTGGTTTCACATTATTTAAAGGATAAACAAAATAGAAACGTATTTTTCTATGTTATAGTTGAAAAAGTAATGGATGGTTTTGAAATTATAACAGCATTTCCAACTCGTAAGTATAAAAGACAAAATAAAAAAGATGATGTACCTAGAGAGCCTATCTAGGATCGCTAGGAGTATGGAACTCCACCCGTGGCGACTCACTTTCCACCTCACACCATCTTTTATTAATTATATTATACCACAGCTGAAAAATATGTCAACAAAAGAAAAAATACTGTTTGTTAATAATTTTCTGGATAGATCTGGAAGAAGCTTTGTTCCTTCATACATACGGGACAAACTTGTGGTGCTTTTTTTCCGTGGTGAATATGTCCGCAATTTCTACATTGCCAGGTTTCTTCATCAATCTTTTCAAACACTTCATTGTTTTCCATATTGGATGCAAGTTTATTATAGCGTTCCTCATGATGTTTTTCTATCGCTGCAACACCTTTAAATAAACGTTCTAATTGAGGAAATCCTTCCTCTTTGGCTGTTTCAGCAAATTCTTTATACATTTTTGACCATTCAAAATTTTCGCCACTTGCTGCAGTTTTTAAATTAGCCAGTGTATCTTCTAGAAGTCCTAAATTATTAAACCAAAGACGCGCATGTTCTAATTCGTTATCTGCAGTATATTGAAAGATTTCTGCTATTTGCTCATAGCCTTCTTGTTTTGCTTTTTCGGCAAAATATGAGTATTTTGCATAAGCCTGCACTTCACCTGTAAAGGCAGTCATTAAATTTTTTTCTGTTTTTGTGTTTTTTAAATTCATAATATTATCTCCTTGTATAATTATAATATAACCTTATTTCAATCTTTTTATACCCTTAGGCCCAGCCTATATTTCTTTTTAAATGAGTTTATGATAAAATAATAAAAAGGAGCGTTGGTAGAATGAAAAAGAAGATAGGGATATTTATTTTCATATGCATATTTGTTTTATTTTTATCGGTACCTATTTTAGCATATAGTAATTATCCATTGCCAGTACCAACATCAAATTATGGATTAGTACCCAAAAATCGAATCAATTCAAATTTGGTATGGGATGAAGCCACATTCGATTTCGAAATTTCAGAGTTCCCCTCCAATTACAATACGTACTTTTCGAAAAACCCGAACACATTAACATCTACTTATATGATTTCAAATCGTTCTGGACAGACGGTTAATGAAACCTTTTACTTGCCATTTAGTGAAATCGATGGATTGGACTCATATGTGAAATCTCGTACAAATATTTATATTAATGATATAAAAATTACTCCAACCATACGTTATATGTTTGGTTTTGATGAATATAATTTTTATGAATCACCTGGAATAAGCATTTCTAACAAATATACATATTATACAAGAGAATTCAATACAGAAGCTATAGTACATAAATTAACTTTTCAGTCAGATTTTTCTAATCAGGCAATGGATAGTGCAGAAGTGAATTTTGTTATAGATAATAATGCAACAGCAAGAATACTCGTAGATGACTTTTCGCAAGCGTATTCTGATGGCAAAAAAATTATTTCTTTTGATTTATCTAAAATAAACTCAACTCATAATTTATATTGTATTGGAGAGATTCCAGAATATAGTATTGAGTCTATAGCTTCAATAAAGGTAGAAGAAGATTCTTTCAGTTTACTTGATTTCTTTAACTATTATCGACCAAACTATATTTCAGAAGTAGATTGGTTTAATATTTGTTTAGAAAAGGTAAAAGACCGCACACAATTTGAAAGATTATTTGTAATTCCTACTTATATTTTTCAGACACTAGATAATATTTTAACGGTAATGGAATTTGATGTTCTTATAGATGGAGGACAATCGATTAAAATAGTTACTCAAAATCCGCTTTTTCCTATTGGTATGGCAAGTATAGAACAGTGGAGATTAAGTGGATATCTCTTTGATGATATCACAAAAGTGAATATTAAAGTATCTGCTATATGTTATTTAGAAGAAATTAATGGAAACCAACAGCATAAAAAAGTAAAAGAATTTCAATTGGTTGAGTATTCCAATACGTATACATTTGTATTAAACACCTCAGCGGATGGAGGAGGGGGAGGGTATCTTGTTTTACCACAGAGAGTTTCCATAATCCTTCAAACGGTATTATCCTGTCTATTTTATGTCATTCCAATGATTGCAATGATCGTACTATTTTGTTTGAGAAAGACTAAGAAAGGTTACATCCTTTTATATTTACAAAAAATTATTTCGTATTCTTTATTTTTCTTTGGATTATTTGGTTTGCTATTTTATCCTCAAAACTTAGCAATGCTGATTGTGTTGCTTTGTATATTCGGAATATTAACAATTCTTAATGTGATAGAGATAGTTATCAAGAATACGCGAAGCTTTGGAAGACTTGAATTTGTTACTATGTGCTGGGTTATAACAATTTGTTGTTTAGCTAGAGGAGTACTCTTTGGAGCATTTATTGGGCTTTGGATTTTTAATCTTGGTATATTTATTTCTATTATTTTCCGTATATCTAATAAAAACAAGCAAGCAAATTTAGACAAGGAAAAGTATTTGCCTTTTGGAGTACTATATAATGTAGAACGCTGGATTACTTATTTTTATTTCAGTAGCACTATGGCAATTTCCTATGTACTGACATTGGTATACAATGCGTTTGGATATTTCTTCTTAGCACTTTTATTGATTCTAGTTTTCTATTATATAGGAGCCATCCTAAAGAATGTTCTTTTATTTATGAAGCCAATTCGCATATATGCTAAAGATGTGGATATCAATAAACTAGAAACAAGCATTCAAAAGTTACAAGCCCTTCCAGAAATCCATCCAGAAACGATTAATTATTACAATCTGATATTAGCTCAGTTTTTCTTGGCTCATAGTAAAGAAAAATGTAGAGAGTATCTAAAGAAGTGTTATTATCCTAAAACAAAAAGCTGTATTATTGCCTATAGAGGAATATCTTTGCGGTATGGTATGACCAAAGAAGAGTTTGATCATTCTTTTGAAGTACTGAAAAAAGAATTCTATAATAATAAACGTGCGATTAAATCATTTAAGAAGTTTTATGAATTTTGGCTTCCATATTATGGAGTTAATCCAACAGTAGATGTTAAGAAGAAGTATAATTACCATAGAAAGAAGCATATATATAATAATGCGGTTTCTTTATTTGTTCTCATTTATTATTATAAAAATGAAGGAAATCTTGCAAAGGTAAAAGAATTAAAGAATGAATTTATGAAAAACTTCTCTATGTTAGAAGAATTTGTAAAGGATTTAAACGCAATAGAATAACTAAAATAGGCTTAGATTTATCTAGGCCTTTTTTCGTCTGTACTATAATTTTTGCAAATCATCCATTTTGTTAAAAAAAATTCTTGAATTTATGAAAACTTGTGCTATAATAATAATGCACAAAAAAATTGCCGCAGTAGTACAACGGTTAGTACCTATGCTTGCCATGCATATGATGGCGGTTCGATTCCGCTCTGTGGCTCCAATTTTGTTTGATTAAGTCTAAGAAATTAGGCTTTTTATTTTTTTGTTTGTAAATCAAAAAGCGTATTGACAATACACTATAGATGGTATATAGTAAAAATGTAGCTAGTAAAAGTCTATAAGTAAGAACTCTACTTTTTATAGATGGCTAAGACAACTGAATGTAGTAGAGTGGTTTTCTGTAATGGATAGCGTAATTGAAAATGATAAGTACAAATGTACTATCAAATTTGATTACGCTTTTTTATTTGAAAGGGAGATAAAAATGAGAAAGAGAGAAAAAAGGCATATCATTGAGACTTCAAAAGAAATTCCTTTAGTAAGAGGAAAAAGAGAATGGAATTTTTATGATATAGATAATTCTATTTTGCATAATTCAGATCATAAAGGAACGCATCCTTCGCTGGTGTTAGTGGAATATAAAGGAAGAGTATTAGTTGCGGAAGTCACACATTCTAGAGGAAATATGAAGTTGCCGATAGTTAATCCTAACACTCAAGACATAGAACAGTCTTTTATTAAACGAAAAACTAAGGTTACAAGAAACAAAGAAAACACTAGGCCTATTACACTTAAGGATTTAAGAAGCAAGAGAAATGATCGCTTTTTATCAGAAGAAGAAAAAATAGCAATTTTAGCTTCTTTAAATAACAAAAAGATCAATAAAATAAATATGCGAGTTCTAGTGGAATTGAAAGAAAAAAAGAAACCTAAAAAATAGGTTTCTTAATCTGTACCGTCCTAAGCTATGCAGAGGACCTTATCCCATTAGGGGGAAGACTTATAACCAAACTGGCCAGCGAGTCTGATACGCTATTACTGGGCATCCCTTGTACTTTAATTTTAATTCTTTTTATTAGTAAAGTCAATGCTATTATATGTAGAAGTATTGGATTTGTTATTGTGTTAAATACTGCTATGAGAGTATATCTTTATGAAATGATAAAATTATACTTATATACTTCATTAAATTTATAATCATTGAAATTTTAAAAAACTATGTTATAATGTTTACGTTTAGACTGAGAGCATAAATTGATTTATTAAGTCTAAGAAATTAGGCTTTTTATTTTGAATATAGGTGATAAAATGGAACTAAAACACAGAAGTTTAAGAAGAGATGAATGGGAAAGATTTACAAAGAAAAGTATAAAAACAGTATTAGTTGATGAGAAAGGATTTTGTGGTACAGTTGGTTTACTTACTATTGAAGAAATAGAAAAACCATTGGTTATTACGTATCCAAATTATCAAGTTACAATAGCAGATAAGAACTATAAGTGGTTACAGTTTGCCCCCAAAAATGAAAACTGGTGGCTGACGGTATTATATGATAATAAAGATCATCTCATTGAAAGCTATTTTGATATTACTAAAATAAATTATTTTACTGATGAGAATAATCCGACATTTATTGATATGTATTTAGATGTAATATTATCTATAGAAAGAGAACCTGTTATTTTAGATGAAGAAGAGTTAAAGGAAGCTTTTGATGCCAATTTAATTACAAAAGAAGAATATGAATTAGCCTTTTTTGTTGCAAAAAGCATTATCAAAGGTTATAATAGGAATAAAGCGAAATATTATGAATTTATTGACCGCTTTTTTAAGAAACTTCGAAGTTAGAAGGAGGTTATTTTATGAGATATAATTTTTGTCCAAATTGTGGATTCAAATTAGAAGAAAACTTTAAATTTTGTCCAAATTGTGGTGTGGAGCTTGGGGGAGTAGAATCTTCTCGTCAGCCAGAACAGCCCTCTAGAGGATATGCGGAAAGAGAGTATGAATATACACGTACTTCCCAAACTGCACCTTCATCTTCTTTAGAGAAAGCTAAAATGTTATTTAGAGATAAGGATTATAATAGAGCGTTATCTTATTTAATAGAATTTGCAAATACAGATGATATAGAAATTTTATATATGATTGGATACTGTTTATACATGACTAAGAAATTTGATCCTAATTGTGAAAAGTTCTTAAGATTGGCAGCTGATCAAGGACATCCTTTAGCTCAAGGGGCTTTAGGTGAGTTATATTATGCTTTAGCTGAAGAAAATAGTATAGCAGATTTTGATAGAGGATATGACCCATATTCAGGAATAAGTAGAGAAAGATATGAAGAGGCCAAATCAAAATGTGAAATGTTCTATAGCTTAGCTTTAAAATATTTGAATTTGGCTAAAAACAACGGAGTTAAATAATAGAATTACAAAGGACAAGTTGAAATAGACTAGTCCTTTTTATTGTGAGGTAGGTGAGGTTATGAAGGATTTGCGATTTATACTTAAGTATCTAGGTAAATTCAAAAAGGATTTATTTTTGGCAATATTTTTTGTTGTTGTGGAAACTATATTTGAATTGTTTATTCCCTTTTTAATGAAGGATATAATTGATGAAGGGATTCACGAAGGAGATATGAAGCAGATTTTAATTTCAGGTGGATTGATTATTGGATGTGCTTTATTTTCTTTAATTACAGGTCATTTTTATGCAAAATATAATGCTAGGCTTGTGACAAACTATTCTTATACACTTAGACAAGAAGCATTTCAAAAAATACAAGAATATTTTTTTTCAAATTTAGATCACTTTCAAACCGCTTCTTTAGTTACACGTGTTACAAATGATGTTACAGTAATGCAAAATACGCTTGTTGGTGGAATCAGACCATTATTTAGATCCCCGCTATTACTTATTATGGGAATAGCACTATCCTTTGTTATGGCACCAAAGTTAGCTTGGATTTTTATTGCTACTATTCCTGTTTTAGGAAGTATACTATTTTTAATCATTTGGAAGACAGCACCCAAGTATACTATTTTGCAAAAAAATATTGATGATTTGAATCGAGTAGTTAGAGAAGATGTTTCCGGTATACGCACTGTTAAATCCTATGTGCGTGAAGAATATGAAATAGAAAAGTTTGCTCAAGCGAATACTACAGTTATGGAAACTACAAGAAATACCTTTAAAATTGCTCAACTCAATCAGCCTTCCTTTCAGCTCGTAATGTATGGAGTGACAGTTCTAGTATTGGGTCTAGGAGCTATCTTGGTTCATAATGAGGAATTGAGAGTGGGGAGTCTTTCTGCAATATTGTCATATGTATCTCAAATTGTGAATTCCTTAATGCTATTATCTAATGTATTCCTTTTACTAAATCGTTCCTTTGCGTCTTCTAAGCGATTAAAAGAAATTTTGGTAGAGGAGCCTTCTATTCAATCTAATGGGAATGCGCTTAAGACAATAAGCAGTGGAGAAATAGAATTTAAGGATGTTTATTTTAAATATCATGAACAAAGTGAAGAATATATTTTAACCAATATCAATTTGAAAATTAAAAAAGGAGAAAGTGTTGGAATATTAGGTGGAACGGGTTCTGCAAAATCTACGTTAGTATCTTTGATTTTGCGTTTATATGATACTACAGAGGGACAAGTCATTTTAGATGGAAATGATGTAAAGGATTATGATTTAAAGGTATTAAGAGATAATATTTCCATCGTGTTACAAAATAATGTTTTATTTAGTGGAACTATAAAAGAGAATTTGTTATGGGGGAATCCTAACGCATCCGAAAGAGAATTAGAAGAAGTTTGTAGACTTGCATGTGCGGATGAATTTATATCTAGACTTCCAGGAGAATTAGAATATGATTTGGGCCAAGGTGGCGTAAATGTATCTGGTGGGCAGAAACAAAGGCTATGCATTGCAAGAGCATTACTTAAGAATCCTAAGGTTATCATATTTGATGATTCCACATCTGCTTGTGATATGGAAACAGAGCGTAAAATTATGTCATCTATACGAAGTTTAAAGGACGTAACAAATATTGTTATTGCTCAAAGAATATCCTCTGTCATGTCCGCGGATAAAATCATTATTTTGGATAATGGACAGATTGTGGATGTTGGAACACACACAGAGCTACTGAATAAATCTGCCATTTATAAAGAACTTTATGAACAACAGCTGGGAGGTGTATTAGAATGCCACCAGTAACATCAGTGAAAAGACCAGATGATTTAAAAAAGACAATCAAGCGGCTATTAAGTTATATGGGGAAGCATAAATTTCTTATGTTGCTTGTTGCGATACTAGTCACTCTATCTGCAGCTGCAAATCTTTTAGGAACCTATATGCTTCGTCCAATCATAGATACTTATACGAAAGATCCAGAGTATTCCAAACTTTGGTTAGTTATCTCTATAGAAATAGGAATTTATAGTGTAGGAGTTCTATCTACACTTGGTTATTCTCAAATTATGGTTCGATTAGCTCAAAAAATCATTTATGAAATGCGAAGAGATATATTTAAGCAAATGGAAAAGCTGCCTTTATCTTATTTTGATCGTAGAACTCACGGAGAAATTATGAGCAACTACACAAATGACATAGATACTTTAAGTGAAGCTTTAAATAATGCGTTTGCAATGCTGATTTCTAATAGTATTCAAATTGTTGGCTTGATTATTTTGTTATTTGTTCTAAATTGGTTTTTATCCATTATTGTAATTGTGTGCTATATTCTTATGACCATATATATTATTTACGCTTCTAAAAAAAGTAAAAAAGCCTTTGGTGATCAGCAAAGAGTTATGGCACGTGTGAATGGTTTTGTAGAAGAAACCATTAGCGGCCAAAAGGTGGTTAAGGTATTCAATCATGAACAAGCCAATATAGAGAGATTTAGAAAAGAAAATGAAGCCTTGAGAGAGGCTGGATTTACGGCGTTGAAATATTCTATGTCAATGATTCCTATGGTTGTTTCTATTTCCTATATCAATTATGCTGTTGTTGCAATACTAGGTGGCTTGATTGCGTTAGGATATATTCCCATTGTATCCTTTACCTTGGGGGGCATAGCATCTTATTTGGTTTTTGTAAGACAAGCAGCTATGCCAATTAATCAATTTACAAACCAATCTAATTTATTATTGAATGGTTTAGCAGGGGCAGAACGTTTGTTTAAACTAATGGATGAGGAACCTGAAATAGATGAAGGAGAAATTACATTGATTCAAACATCTCATCGTGAATGGGCTTGGAAAAAGCCAAATGGAGAAGAAATACCACTTAAAGGAGATGTCCGCTTTTATAATGTTGATTTCTCTTATTTACCAGAAAAACGGATTTTATCAAATTTGAGTTTATATGCAAAGCCTGGTCAAAAGATTGCTTTTGTTGGTTCTACAGGTGCAGGGAAAACTACAATCACAAACTTGATTAATCGGTTCTATGAAATTGAAGGTGGCACCATTACCTACGATGGAGTGAATATATCTGAAATAAAGAAGGTAGATTTAAGACATTCATTGGGTATTGTTTTACAAGATACTAGTTTATTTTCGGGAACGATACGAGAAAACATTCGTTATGGAAGGTTATCTGCAAGTGATGAAGAAATTGAAGAAGCTGCAAAATTAGTGAATGCACACCAATTTATTAAAAAGCTTCCACAAGGGTATGATACTTTTGTATCCGCTGATGGAGGAAGCTTAAGTCAAGGACAACGACAGTTATTAAGTATTGCCCGAGCCGCTGTTGCAGACGCACCAGTTTTAATCTTAGATGAAGCAACCTCTTCCATAGATACAAGAACCGAACGTTTAGTACAAGAGGGAATGGATAAACTGATGAAGAATAGAACGGTTTTTGTTATAGCGCATCGTCTTTCTACAGTTCGTAATGCAAATGCCATTCTAGTTTTAGATCATGGTCAAATTATGGAACGAGGAACTCATGAAGAACTTCTTTCTCAAAAAGGAATATATTATAAACTATATACTGGAAAATTAGAATTAGAATAAAAATATAAGGTGATTTCTCCTAAAGAAGATTTCACCTTTTCTTTATGTATGTTTTTCCAAAAATTACCAAAACTATAGTATAGGGTGATACTATGGACAATGAAGGTTTATCTTTAATGGAGATATGGAGTCTTATTCTCAAGAAAAAAATAATAGGATCTATTGTTTTTGGCATAACGACTATAGTTTCCTTAATTTTAATACTATTTGTTTATAATCCTTTAAGAGTAAACTATGAAGCTTCCTTTAATTATAATTGGTATGGAATAGAAAATAATAAGTTTGCTAATGGTTCTGTTTTTAATTATTATGATATTGTATCTTTATCTAACTTAAAAGAAGTAAAGGAGAGAAAGACCGCCTATCAAAGCATTAAGGTGGAGGAATTGGCTGAAAATATAAAAATTGAGGTGACTGAAACACACTATATCATTATAGTATCGGGTGGTTTTTTTAAAAGTGATTCTCAAGCAAAATCCTTTCTAGAAGATTTAATTAGGCTGCCATATCAAAAGGCTTTAAATCTGAATTTTGATTTTAAAGCAAATTTGGTTGGATACGAAAGAGCCAAAAAGATTTCAAGTAAACTAGATTATTTAGATAATCAACTAGGAGTTGTTCTAAATGGATATAAAGATATGATTTCTTATTTTGGAGATATAGAGGTCGATCATACGTATTTAAGTAGTTTATATAGAAAGGTTGAAGTTTTTTCATCAAATAATGATTTAAAAGAATATAAGTATATTGCATATCAGAATTATTATATGACAAAAGAAGAATATGACACGACAATAAAAGAACAACAAGCATTAAAGACAGAACAGAATTTGTTAAGAGAAAGGAAAAAGATTCTACTAGATTCTTTAAGCAATATCTATACGAATTCTAATGGAAATACCTATATGGATACTTCTATTGCAAATTATTTAAATAGTTTGCATACAATAGATTCAAGGCTAATGACAATTGATGAAAACTTGAAATTAATAGAAGGGGCAACGACTGGAAAATATAATGAGCAGGAAAGCAAGCGATTCTTAGATCAATTAGATGAGTATAAAGAGGAATTAGAAAGTTTAACCCTAGAATATACGGAAAGTGTGAATCATGTTTTAGAGGAGAATACTTTATTTAATCTTCAAGAGATTAAAGTGAAGGGCAAAATCAGATTTATTTTGGCTGTACCTATAAGTATTTTATTGGGTATAATATCAGGATTAGGAGTGGCATTTATTGTTTCGTTTATTGCAAGAAATAGAGAAATAGAAGAAATAAAATAATGCTAATTAAGCAGTAAAAATTGATAAAAATGCTTGAAAGCAATCAATAAAATGTAGGATTAAATTCTTTTGTATAAATCATAGGTTTCCATCCTTAAAAATGCTATAATGTTTTTGATAATATTTAGTGTATATAAGAGGGGAAACGAATGGCAAATAAAGAAGTATTAGTAAAAGGAACTAGTTACGATTTAAAAAAATAAATGAAGAGGATTATATATCTTTGACAGATATGGCAAAAACTAAAAACCCCAAAGATCCAAGATTTGTTGTTTACAGTTGGCTTAAGAGTAAAGAAACTTTACGTTTTATTGCTATATGGGAACAACTGAATAATTCTTTATTTAACCGTATCGAATTCGACACGGTTACAAAAGATGCAGGATTAAATTCTTTTATGGTTTCACCTAACACTCTTATTGAAAAGTGTGGGGTGATTTCTTTGGTAGTATCTGCAGGTCGTTATAATAGTGGAATGTTTGCTCATAAAGACATTGCTTTTGAATTTGCAAGTTGGATATCTGCCGAATTTAAATTGTATCTAATAAAAGAATTTCAAAGACTAAAGAAAAATGAACAAAAAGAACTTGGTTGGTCTGCAAAAAGAGAATTGGCAAAGATTAATTATCATATTCATACAGACGCAATTAAAGACAATCTAATTGTTCCTAATTTAACCAAGGAACAAATCAATTTCAT
>JAIDZC010000039.1 GCA_029057785.1 Anaeroplasmataceae bacterium | reverse complement strand
TATTACTCTTATAAAGGAAATACCTATTAAATGAGAAAAGAGACTATAGAAAGTTTAATTCCTATAGTCTCAATAATTTAATCTTATAATATAAAGGAGAATACTTAATGAAAAAATATTTTTGAATATTATATAAAACTATCTTTTAATTCTTTTCAAAATCAACCTAATCAAATGTTAAATTACCATTAAGGTAGTCTTCCACATCTTCTTCTCTTAATATGATAATTCCATCCTTTCTTATATAACTCTTATCAGGTTCTGGTAAATAGATAATGGAATACTTAGTATTTATTGTCATAGGAGTTGGTCCAATCACAATGGTTGATCCTAAATCGATTGTCTGTTTACATTCTATACAGGTTCCATAAGTATGTCCATTAGATGTCCATGTTTTGGTTACAGCGTGTGGTCTAAGAATATATTCACCACATTCACAAAAGGCTTTATGTCTTGTTGAATTATAATAAGTAAAACGATTTTTATAATCATGAATACTTGTATGGGCTTTGCAAACTACACAATAATCAGAATGCCCTGACGAATTAGAAACATGCTCTCTCACAGAACCTCTAGTTTCTCCACAGTCACATGATTCAATATGACCAGATACACTATAATATTTATACGTGTAATAATGCAAAGAAAAATTAGCATGGCACTTTAAACAAGTGGTTGATGTATGCTGTGTAATTGATCCTTCATTATGACTATGCTCAACCAATTGATACTCTCCACATTCACAATACGCTTTATGGTACGTGTTATTATAATATTCACAAGTAGATGTATAACTATGCGTACTTCCATGAAAATTAAATACACTTGCAGCATTTAATAGAGCTCCAAATGAAATATCTTGTAAAACCGAACTAACATCAGAATAGGTTATAACTGCATACTTCAAAGCAGAAACAGAAATGTTTGGATATTTCGATAATATTAACGCAGCCACACCACTAACAAAAGGAGCCGCAAAAGACGTTCCGCTGGATATGTAATAATCTGCATCACCAAGCGTGCTTATTATATTCATCCCAGGGGCAAAAATGTCAACTGTATTTTTACCATAATTGGACCCCTCGTTTGCATTTTCAACCCATTGTTCTCCAGTCCTATCACAAGCTCCCACTGTAATAATATTCGGAGAATCGTAAGAAGCAGGATATCTTGGTGATTCATCAATATCCTTATTATTGTTTCCTGCTGCACAAACAACAAGTCCATTATAGTTTTCTATAGCCTCTTTACAATGAGCTATTTCTCCTTCACTCCCTAGACTGATATTCAATATCGGAATATTTTTTTCTGCGGCATAAGTTATAGCATCATATAATTGTGTTGTTATTTGTTGTTGGGATGCATTCATCACTTTTAAAGATACAAGACCCACATTCCAACAAACACCAGCAACACCTATTTCATTGTTGCCTGATGCACCAATAATTCCAGCAACCATAGTACCATGTCCAGCTTCATCACAAAAAGCCCCTGTTTGGTTTGGAGAAAAATCCTTGCTGAGTGCATAATTTAAGTTGCCACTTATATCTTCATGGGATTCTATGCCAGTATCAATTATACCCACATTTATATTTTTACTTCCTGTAGTGATATCCCAAGCTTGGGAAAGATTTAAGAAATCTATCCACCAGGTATCTGCATTTTTATTTACAATAATTTCATCATTTCCTATTAGATTTGTATTTAAAGTTACAAGATAATTTGGTTCTACACACTTTACATCTTCTCTTTTTTCCAAAGCTTTAATAGCGGTTAAAACGTTGCTCTTCCCCTTATTTGCTATCTTTATTTCTAAGATTCTATTGTATGTTTCAGGATCAATCATTAATTCATTGTCCTCAATAACACCATTTAATTGCCTTTGTAATTTTTTTGTTAAATTTTCTGTTATTTCTCTTACTTCTAAACATTCAACTTCTGAAAAATCTTTATTTGTATACTCTTTCGTATTTAAACTCATTTCTTTGCTTAATGTCACCAAAATTGTTTCAGAATCAAAATCATCTTCTATAGTAGCATTACACAAAGTTTTCTCTTCATTTAAATCTTCAAATGCAAAAATACTGATTGACTTACCATAGAAACTAACCATTCCTAGAAAAGCAATCAGAAAAATAATATAAATTTTCTTTACTCGTTTCATTATATTTTACTCCCATTAAAATTTTTGTATAATGCTATTGAATTGATTTTTAATTACAAAATTATCAATAATAGATAAAGAGTATGAGTTATAAAACACTGATGTCTATGGCATCAAATGTTATATATTCCCATACTCCAACTCTATCCTTTCAACGTCTTAAAAAATGTTCTCAACCATACATTTTTTATAAATTCATAATTCAGTTCTTTAAGGTATTCTAACGCCTCTATGTAATTGTTTGGTTCTTCATTTTTTAATATAAGGTCATAACTTTGTCTAAAATCATCTGGAAGATTTCCCTCTTCTAAATATTTTTTATATTTTTTTTCTGTACTCCATTTTAATTCCTCAATTTCAAGCTCAGGGAAATCTTCAACCGTTAAAACTTTATGAGGAAAGCTTTTATCAAGAACTATATGGATACAAGCAATACCCCAATGAGCTTCATCAACCTCGGTCCAAGTTCTTGTTTCATAATATTTTTGTTCTAATTCTATTGGTTTTTGTGGCTCTTCACTTGAAGTCTGATTACATCCACATAGGAATAATCCAATAATACATAATAGTCCATATAAATATATTTTTTTCATCTTTTATTATCTCCTTTCAAAACCTATTCATTATTAGCACTACACAAAAATATTTTAGCATATTGCTCTTATAAAGTAAAT
>JAIDZC010000038.1 GCA_029057785.1 Anaeroplasmataceae bacterium | reverse complement strand
CAGTATAAAGCTATGGTTGTTGTCAATAGTACAATGATTCTTACCTACTATGAGATTGGTACTATTATTAACCAAAGGAAAGCTTGGGGAAATAAGTATATCCAATTCCTAGCGGAACACTTAAAGGAATATAAGGGATATTCTTATGAAAATCTTTATAGGATGACAAAATTCGCAAAAGAATTTACTCGAGATGAAATTATGTCACAACCTGTGACACAAATTCCTTGGGGTACAATTGTAACAATAATATTACCAAAGTCAAGTTCCCATGAAGAGATGTTATGGTATATCAATGAGACTTATAAGAATGGTTGGTCTAGAAGTATGGTATTCAATCAGTTTAAGCTTAAAACCTATGAAAGAAGTCTTCTTGAACCTATGACTTCTTCTTATATTACCGACAACAAGGATTCTGATTTAACCAAAGAGTTATTTAAAGATACTTATGTTTTTGATTTTATTGATTCTAACCATATCAAGAATGAAAAGGATTTGAAAAATAAGATGCTGAATCATATTCTTGAGGTATTAAAAGAATTGGGAAATGGTTTTAGCTTAGTAGGAAAAGAATTTGAAATTAAAGTAGATGATAACGAAATCTATAAGATTGATTTACTTCTTTATCACACTAAGATACATGCCTATGTTGTCATTGAAGTAAAGATTGGAAAATTTCAGCCTAAAGATTATGGTCAGCTCATCTTTTATGTGAACGCGATTGATAGTTTAGAAAAGACAGATGGGGATAATCCTACAATAGGTCTTTTATTATGCAAGGATGCCAATCGGTTTGTTGCAGAAACTACATTAAAAGGCTCTTCTATTCCTGTTGGGATTTCTAAATACAAATTCTTGGAGGAATTACCTGAATATTTGAGTAAAAGATTAAAAAATATAAAATGAAAAAGGATACTATAGTAAGTATCCTTCATCTTAATTTGTTGCAATAGTTTTATATGCTTCTACGCCAGTAGCTAAAATATCCATATCAAAATCAAATGTATCTGTATGGAGTAAGTGCTTATCCCCTGAACCTAACAGCATAAACATACTTTTATATTTCCTTGTATAACAGCCAAAATCCTCTGCTTGCATAAATGGGCTTACTAAAAGTTCAAGCTGCAACAAATCTTTGTATTTGGAAATTAAAGAATAATCATTAATGACACTCTTATATAAATCATCTAGAGTAATCCGAATACGAATATCTGTTTCTTTTTCGTATTTTTGCTTCAATTCATAAAGGATTTCTTTCATTTCCAAAAATACAGTATCATCAAAATTTCGAATAGTTGCTTCTAGTTTTGCATAATCACTAACTATATTCCTTGCATTACCTGAATGCATTGTACCAAAGGAAAGTAAATGTTTTCCTTTTATCTTATCAAATTTTTGATAGCACTCTAATAAAAAGGAACTCGCAATTTTTAAAGCATCAATTCCTTTGTTTCGATTTGCTGCATGAACTCCTTTGCCTAAAAACTCTATATCAACCTCACTAGAGGAGGCAAGTAATCCTCCAGACATAGTAAATAGCTGTTTCTTTTTAAGCTGGGGCCATATATGGATCCCATAGATTTCTTCCACTTGAAGCTGGTCTAAAATACCACTATTTAGAATATCAAGAGCTCCTGCATGTTCTTCCTCAGAGGGCTGAAATAAGCATACTATATTATACTTAAGTTCTGAAATATGCCGATCAGCCCATATTGCAAATTCCAAAAGCATAGCCATATGCCCGTCATGTCCACAAGCATGCATATAACCTGGATGGATGGAGGAAAAAGGTAGATTTGTCTTCTCCATTATCTTTAATCCATCCATATCCGCACGAAAACATATCGTCTTACTTCTATGGGCATTAAAGTAGGCAACAAGTCCTGTTGGAGTAGGTTCATAGATCTTGCAGGTGAGTTTTATTAGCTCGTTTTTTATATATTCTTTTGTTTTAAGTTCACACTTTCCAATTTCTGGAATAGTATGTAAATTCATTCTAATTTCTTCTACACTCATAATTTTTAAGCAATTAAATTTTTATATAAGGATTTTAAAGTTTTTTCATAATCTTTTTGAGAAACACCAATAATGATATTTAATTCAGATGGCCCCTGAGCTAATAGCTTAACACTAATATTCTCTTTTCCTAAAGTCTGAAAAATCGATCCACAGATACCACTTTTTCTTGCCATATTTCGACCTACTACTGCAATTAAGGCAATGTCAGAATCTAGACTAACATCAGCTCCAAGCTCTGCCTTCAAATCAGTAATAATTTCAAACTGACATTTTTCAATATTCGCAGTGGAAACAATAACAGAAAAGGTATCTATACCAGAAGGTATATGATCTACAGATACATTATACTTTTCAAAAATAGCCAAAGCCTTTCTTAAAAAACCAACCTCATTCGACATATGATCCTTAGTGATATTAAAGGATACAAACTCCTTTTTACCAGCAAGACCTGTGATAATTTCTGAGGTATCCTCACAAACATTTTTTATAAGTGTTCCAGGATGTTCTGGATCATTTGTGTTCTTTAGATTAATTGGAATATTTAAGCTTTGTACAGGAAAGACTGTTTCTTCATGCAAGACATTTGCTCCCATATAAGAAAGCTCTCTCAACTCTTCATAGGTGATTTCTTTGATTGCTCTAGGATGATCAATGATCCTTGGATCTGCGGCTAGAATTCCTGGGACATCAGTCCAGTTTTCATATAAAGATACATTTAAGCATTTTGCTAATATAGATCCCGTGACATCAGAACCACCTCTACTTAAAAGCTTAATACTTCCATTTGGATATGCCCCATAAAATCCTGGAACGACCAAAACTCCATACTCAGAAAAGGCCAATCGAACCTTTTTCTCTGTCAAATTATAATCTATTTTTCCATCATAATTAAAACAAATTAAATCCTTTGCATCAACAAACTGATAGCCTAAATAACTACTCATAAGCTTTGCCGTAAGGTATTCGCCACGTGAAACCAAATAATCCTCTGAAATAGTTTTATTTAATTCGGTCTTTAAAATCGCCAAATCATCTTCAATCGCATAATGCAATTTTAGTTCCTCCTTGATTGTAAGAAACCGTGATTTTAGCATTTCCCATATATCTTCATATGGCACACCATATTTTATATGTGCATGCAAAATATAGAGTAAGTCTGTAATCTTCGTATCAGATGAATCTCTTTTACCTAGTGCTGAAACTACAACAATTTTTCTTTTTGCATCAGATTCTACAATTTTTTTTACTTTAGCAAACTGGGTAGCACATGATAATGATGAACCCCCAAATTTAGTCACTACTAACATATACTCCCTCCTAAAATTCAAGCCCTATAAGCTTCATCATAATTTGGACAGCGTTTGTGGCTGCACCCTTTCTAACCTGATCTCCAGAACACCACAGACTAATTCCGTTATCCTGTATCAAGCATCTTCTAATTCTTCCAACATAGACTAAATCTTGATTAGAGGTAACAATAGGCATAGGATAAATATTATCCTGTGGAGTATCATATAGCCTACAGCCCTTTTCTTTAGAGATAGCCTCTTTCACCATATTTATATCTAAATAGTCTTTTGTCACTAAATCAATTGATATAGAGTGAGATCTCACAACAGGAACACGTACACAGGTACAGGATACCTTTAATGAAGGATGATGTAAGATTTTTCTTCCTTCATTTTGCATTTTCATTTCTTCTGTTGTATATCCATTATCTAAAAATGATCCAATATGAGGAATAACATTTTCTACGATTTGATGCTGAAAAACTTTAGGCACAATTGCTTCATTTTTCAAGATAGACTCCATTTGATTCTTTAATTCTACTGGTCCTTGAGCTCCCGCACCACTTGTTGCTTGATAAGTAGAAACCACCATAGATTCTATTGGAGATAGCTTATGGATGGCTTTTACTGCCATAAGTGCAATGATGGTGGAGCAGTTTGGATTTGCAATAATTCCTTGGTTAGAAAAAACATCTTCACCATTAATTTCAGGTACAACCAGAGGAACAGAATCCTTCATTCGAAAAGCACTAGAATTGTCAATAAAGACGGCACCTGATTTGACAATATCCTCGCTAAAAGCCTTAGCTATCTCATTAGATGCAGCACCTAAAACAAAGTCTAATCCTTCAAATGATGTTTTGGTTGCTTCCTCTATATTATACTCTTTTCCTTTAAAGATCATTGTCTTCCCAACGCTACGCTTACTTGCAAGTAGCCTTAATTCCTCTAAAGGAAAATCATATTCTTCTAAGATTTTAAGCATCTCTCTTCCTACAGCTCCTGTAGCACCTAGAATGCCTACTCTATACTTCTTCATCTTTACTACTCCTTTATTTTCATCAAAATACAACCGCTAAAAACTAGCCGTCCAGTATTATTTAATGCATTACTTTTATTTTTGTATATTACAAAGACCTCAGACCATCAATTAAAGCTGTCTTTGTTATTGTCCTTTCATCCTTCATCTTTAAAACCTTGGCGGGAACTCCTCCAACAACTGTATTAGGGGCAACATCTGCTATTACTACTGAACCTGCAGCAACAACAGCACCCTTGCCAACTCTTACTCCCTCAATAACTACAGCATTAGCACCTATTAAAACATCATCTTCTACAACGACTGGTTCTTTCGAAGCAGGTTCAACAACACCAGCCAAAACAGCTCCTGCCCCGATATGACAGTTTTTCCCCACAATGGCTCTTCCACCTAATACAGCCCCCATATCAATCATCGTATTTTCACCAACTACTGCACCTATGTTTAGGATTGCTCCCATCATAATTACTGCATGATCATGAATTTCAACCATATCTCTTATGATTGCACCTGGTTCAATACGGGCATTGCATTTTCTTATATCTAATAGTGGAATTGCCGAATTAACAGAATCACCCTCAAAAACCACATCTAAAATTAAATTTTTATTCTTTTCTATAAACTCCTGAATTACATGATATTCTCCAAATAAAACATAAAGGCTAGGCTCTCCAAAAAAATGAATCTCACTTTCCTTAAAATTAAGTTTTGCCTTGCTTTTTAGATAGCATTTTACTGGAGTCTTTTTAGGAGAGGTATGAATAAGATTTATAATTTCTTCTGCATTCACGCTTTGCTTCCTCCAAATAAAACATCTTCCATATCATAATATCCGACAGGTTGTTCTACAAGGAAGTGTGCTGCCTTAATTGCACCTACAGCAAAAATCTTTTTGGATTGGGCACTATGTTTCAAGGAAATCGTCTCATCTTCTCCACAATAAAGCACCTCATGCTCCCCTACGATTGAGCCTCCTCTTATAGAATGCACGCCTATTTCATTTGGTTTACGTGGACTATAGCCTAAACGCTCATAATTTGGTGTGAAATCTGTTGCCTCAATTGCACTATTGAGTAACATCTTAGCAGTTCCACTAGGACTATCCACCTTATGATGATGATGAGCCTCTAGGATTTCTATATCAAAGCTATCTTTTAATATTGGTGTAATTTCCTTTACAAGACGATTGAGTAAAATTACACCTAAAGAGAAGTTTGCACTACGCAAAACAGGAACAGATTTAGATAAATCTTTGATTTTTAATAATTCCTCTTCTTTATATCCTGTAGTTGCAAACACAACTGGCTTCTTATACTTTTTAGCAAATTCAACAATCATCTCTAAATTCGCTGGGTTAGAAAAATCAATAATACAATCAAAATTTTTATCTGTTTCTTCTAGATTTTTATATTCACATTCTAAAGCTACAGGATATGCAAGTTCACTTGCTAAAAGCTCACATACAATATGTCCCATTGCTCCATAGCCTACAACACATGCTTTCATTAGTTCAACAACTCCTTATTCTCATCTAAAATATGAATCATCCTTTTATACAATTCATCATCCATTGGATATAATGGCATTCTATAGTTTCCAACAGAAAAGCCTAAATAATTCATGGCAGCCTTCACAGGAATTGGATTCGTTTCAAAGAATAAAGAATTAGCGATAGGAAGAAGCTTTCCTTGAAGCTCTTTTGCTTCTTTATATCTTTCCTCTAAACAAAGCTCACATAAACTATGAGTTTGCTTAGGGCAAATATTTGCTAAAACAGAAATCACACCTGTTGCACCTATAGACATCATAGGTACAATAATATCATCATTTCCTGAAAGCATTACAAAATCTTGATTTAAGAATTTAGAAACTCCCACAGCATAGCTCATATTTCCAGAAGCCTCCTTAATTCCACAGATATTCTTGTGTTTAGAAAGGATTTCTACTGCAGATAAGCTGATAGACATTCCTGTTCTTGATGGGACATTATATAAAATAATTGGTACACTTGAGATCTCAGCAATACTTTCAAAATGATGAATCAAACCTTTTTCATTCGTTTTATTATAGTATGGTGTAATGACAAGTAAATAATCTACTCCTAAGGTAGAAAAAAGTTTGGCTTTCTCTATTGCCTTAGATGTGTCATTAGACCCAGCTCCAACAATGATAGGAATTCTCTTATTTACTATAGAGATGGTAAACTTTATAATTTCTAGCTGTTCTTCTAAAGAAAGCGTTGTTGCCTCAGCTGTAGTACCTAAAATTACAATGCCATCTGTTTGATTTTTGATATGATATTCTAAAAGCTTCTTCAGTTCAGAATAATTCACTTTACCATCTGCTAAAAATGGTGTCACCAATGCGACTAAACTTCCTTTTAACATTCTAAACACTCCTTTACCTGTCCAATATAAGAAAGAACTGTTGGTCCTTCCATCAAGACATTTTCTTTTTTTGTTACTTCTATTTTTAAACTTCCATATGGTAATAGTACGGACACTTTATTCTTTGTCAATTTCAATCTTGTACAGGTAACAACACTTGCACAAGCCCCTGTGCCACAAGCAAGTGTCCATCCTACTCCACGTTCATAGGTTTTTACCTCAATATGGTTTTCATCTACGAGATGAACAAAATTTACATTCGTCTGTTTTTTAAAAAGACGATTTTTACAAATCTTTTCAGCACAATTTAGCACTTCTGATTCTAAGCTATCTACAAAAATCACAGTATGAATCGTTCCCATAAAAAAGGAATAAATGGTTAAGGAATACTTATCAATCGTTAAAAGCCTACCAAAAGATTTAATATCATCAGAAACATGAATCATAGCATTAGAAAAGCTTGGTTTGCCCATATCTATTTTGCATAAGAATGGGTCTTCACTCGTAATTTCAATTTTCATCATTCCTGCTAATGTAAAACAATCAAAACGTTTTGTTAGTACGATTTTCTTTTCATAAACATACCTTGCAAAACAACGTATTCCATTTCCACACATACTTGCCCTTGAGCCGTCCTGATTATAAAATATCATTTCAAGTGGATTCCTTTTGACAATAATTAGCCCATCTGCTCCGATGCCAAAACGTCTGTCACAAAGTTTTTTAGCAAGAGATGAATATTCTACATTCTCTTCATATTCAATTATACAAAAATCATTGCCACAGCCATGCATCTTATAAAATTCCATTTAAATTTCCCTTTCTAAAAGCTCTGTTAAGGACTGCCGTCTCACAACAAGCTCATCCTTGCCATCCTCAATAAATACAACTGCAGGAGTCAATGCCTTATTGTAATTACTGCTCATAGAATATCCATAAGCACCTGTAGAATAGGTAATTAATAAATCATTACGTTTAGCTTCTGGAAGTAAAATATTTTCTATGATAATATCTCCACTTTCACAGCACTTTCCTGCAATAGTTACGATTTTATTCTTAAATTGATTTTCTTTACCAACGATATCTGCCTTGTATAGTGCCTGATATAAAGCAGGTCTGATGTTATCTGTCATACCACCATCTATAAAATAATAAAGCTTATTTGGAGTTTGTTTAATTCCACCTATCGTATATAGAGTTTGTCCTGCCTCGGCAACAATACTTCTTCCTGGTTCAATACATAGCTTATGGAGCTGAGCATTCTGCTTCCTAAGCTCGTTTTCCATAGTTTGAACTAGATGCTTAGATACCTCCTCATAAGGTATCGGATGATCCGCATCTGTATAGGCGGTGCCAAATCCTCCACCTAAATTGATATCTAAGGTTTGATCAAATGTCTTTACAATTTCTACTAATTTTTTAATTGCTGCATCATAAGGAGCTAAATCAAAAATTTGTGAACCAATGTGAGAATGAAAGCCTTGAAGATGAATATAGCTAGAGTGCTTTAGAAGATCTAGCATCTTGATATATTCTTTTCCTTGATAAAGCACTCCAAATTTAGAATCAACATGAGCAGTAACGATATATTTATGTGTATGAGCTTCTACACCAACATTTAGACGAATATAGATGGTTACATCCTTTTTTAACTCTTGTGTAATCTGCTCAAGAAGCTCTAGTTCCATCAAATTATCAACCACAATTGTTCCAACGGATTCTTTAACAGCAAAGGTAAGCTCTTCTAAGCTTTTATTATTTCCATGAAAATAAATTTTTTCCATAGGAAATCCTACCATCTTTGCTGTAAATAATTCTCCTAAGGATACCACATCTAGGGATAGATTATATCGCATAAGTAGTCTTAGCATTGCCTTAATGTTTAGAGCCTTAGATGCATAGATTAATTCTGTTTCAAATTGATTTGATTTGAAGTTATTTTGGTATTTACAAATAATATCCTTCATCATATCTACATTATAAATATATAAGGGTGTTCCATATTTTTCTTTTAAATTTTGATAGTTCATATTTTACCTCATTAATAAAAATAAGCGCTTATAGCGCTTAAGGTTTTTCTTTTTCTAGCGCCTCTACATAGGATTATGTAGGAGTGATATAGGTGTTTCCTATATCCCCATAAAAACTCTATGCCTAGAATTTTTATTCGGCAATGGTTACCTTTCCTCTACTTCACAGAATGCCTTCTCCATAGATTACTCATTTACATTGCTACCTCTATGATTTAAATATAACATATTTATTTTATCATATTACTTTAAAATTGTCTATCATTTTGTTTCTAGTGTTGCAATTTTTGCAACTCTTTCTAATGCTTTAATCCCCTCTATTGCTTGTTTATTATGATAAAGCTTAGCTAACTTTAAGGGAGTAAAATGATAAGAATCAACCAAATTAACATTCTTTAAACTCATAGCTTTTTCTATGAGTCTAGAATCATTCATATATATTGCATAGTGCAGTGGATATCTTCTATGATAGGTTGTCATTTTATAAGCTCTTCTACGTTCTTCGATGTACTCTTTAATTTCGTTGGATGCAATATCATATATCGTTTCAGCATTTTTGTTTTTAAAATCCAAAAATGCACCATAACTTAATAAGAGATTAATCAATTCTTTATTTTCATTCCTAACTGCATAGAATAAAGCTGTTTCATTCATATGATTTTTCCTATTGATAAACACTGGATATTCTAAGATGAATTTAACCATAGCAATTGAATTTCGTTCTGCTGCTACTATGAGCGGTGGATTTCCGATATAATTTGTCTCCTCTAGCCATGCCTCAAAGCCACCATACTTTTTCAAAAGGAGAGGGGCCTTAGCACGAACAAACGCCATACAAATCGTTTCTTCATTTATGTCCTTTTCACCCATATCTAACTTATACTTTTCTAAATATAAATCAATCATCTTTTCTTTGCGATACCTACAAGCAAGATACAAGGGGGTATGCCCATCCTTATTCTTTTGCATTGGATTTCCATTTGTCGTCATTAAAACACGAAGGTAATTTAATCGATTATATAAAACAGCATAATGAAAGCTAGTATTTCCTTTTTTATCTGCCAAATCAACATCAATATAGGCACGAAGTAAAATTTGTACAGCATCATTAGACTGAAGCTTGATAGCATAACAAAGGAGTGACATTCCCTTTGTATCCACTATATTGACATTTCCATGGTCTAAATAGCTATTTAGTTGTTTCCAATTTTGATCTAAAATAGCTTGAAATGGATTGATCATCTTTTATTTACTGCATCCTTAAATACTTTTGCTGATTTAAAAACAGGAGCCTTTGAGCCTTCAATCAATATTTCTTCTCCTGTTTGAGGATTTCTACCTGTCTTTTTTGCACGCTCATGAACTTCAAATGTGCCAAAGCCAGAAATTACAGCCTTATCTCCACTGATTAATGCTTCAGTAATCACATCAAATAGCGCTGCGGTAATTTCTTCAACTTGCTTTTTTGTGTAATTTGTTCTATCTGCTATCCTTGTTACTAATTCTGGTTTATTCATCGACAAAATCCTCCACTGTGAAACTCGTATATGACAAATAATAGCATATTTTTAAAAAATTGAAAAGGAAATCTTTTAGTAAAATGTTTTCAAGAAAGAAAAAAATGGCTACTCTTCTTAAGTAGCCATAAAATGATGATTAAATATAACGAATAATTCCGCTAAATAGATTGATTCCTTTAGAGTTCGTTATGACATAGCCAAAGCTTTTATCAACTACAAAATCATAAAAGATTTCCTTTACCTCACTTGGACCAGCAGCGCCTGCTCCTTCCAAGAAGGTTACTGCACCACCTTCTATTCCTTTACGATTCACAACAAGCTTTGCAGATTGACTTACACCATTACAAACGAGTTTTCCATCTGAAAGATTAGAGAAGTCAGATGTTTCGATATGGAAGATATCTGATATACCTAACTTTGTAAGAATCTCCTCTAAATGTAGGCTACTTTCTGCCTGAAATTCGGGAAAGAGAGTACGAGTAAAATATCGTTCCTTTGCTTCTTCATTTTTTTTTTCATACTCTCGCTTGCAAAGAGCAGAAATTGCCTCACTTGTAAATATTTGGTCTATTCCATATCCTTCCTTTGGAACAATAAAATGTACTTTATATCCAGATGATGTGGAGGTGTAAAACTCTCTATATTCTTCTTGTTCATAAGCCTTACCTAAAATATACTTACCCATCATAAGTTTTTTAGTTATTTTACTTCCATCCGCATTGGTAAAATCATATTTTGCATCTGTTAATTTTATTTCTTTTCCTGTGGATTGCCAAACATCTTTTAAATACAAGGTGTTCATCAAAAGGAAAATCGTATCTTCTGATATGGAAAAGTCTGGTTTTAAAAATCCATCTGTTTGCTTACTGATAAAAGTTTTTATGTAACGATTCACATATTCCTTTTTCTTCATATCTAGGCTATGAGAATAACTATAATAATGATTGGCAAGGTTGTTTAATCCTACTTCTTTAAAGGTGACATTTTCATCAAGCCAAATGGAATTGGTAAGCTTACATTTTGTTTTGGATGAATCATCATGTAGTCCAACACGATTAATTTCTTGATATAGCTTTTCATAATTTAAAATCAAGGTGTCATAATTCATTCTCATAGCGTCCAAGAGCTGTTGTCTTGAAGAACCATCACTACATTCTACCGCAAGTGCCAAGGCACTAAATAAAGACACTGGGGATACAACCGTATTTTCAGATGAGGGAAGCTCTTCTACAGCCAAAGAGGCAAGCTCACCTGAGAAAAAATTGACTGCATCACAAAACTCTACGTAAGAGTCTGATGGATTTGCCAAATCATCTGGTTCTGTAACTTTCTTCAATAAATGAACTGCTGAATTCATTTTATTGTTTTCTACTTGTCTAAAAGTCACTAGCCCAATCGTAAGAAGCAAAACAATTGAAACTATTCCAGCTATGGAAAGTGTTAGTTTATTGAAAAAAGGATTTCTACCTGTTTTCTTTTTTATACTTTTTAAATAAATTTCACTTTCTAACGAGGAATTCACTTTAGGAACTTCCTCTTTTAATTCTTTTAATTTATCCTCTAAATTCATAAATATTTCTCCATTTCTTCTAAAATGATATTCCGTGCTCTTTCTAAACGCTTCTTTACTGCAGATAAAGAAATATTTAAGATATGAGCGATTTCATTTGTTTTTAAAGAATTATAATAATATAGAATTATAACCTCTTTATACTTTTTTGGAAGATGCTTTACAATTCGTGCTAAAACATCGGTTTCTTTTTTTAAGCTTTTATCCGGATAAGCTTCTAAAATTTCTTGGGAAAGGGTTACCTTAATGTAATAGGATGATTTCACATAGTTCTTACAAACATTAATGCATACGCGAATTAACCAGTATTTTTCCTGTAATTCATCTGTAAATACATATTTGCATTTTAAATATTTCAAAAACACGTCTTGTAAAATATCTTCTGCGTCAAAGGGATTCTTAGTATATCCATAACAAATTGTATATAATTCCTGACTATATTTTTGATATTTTATAGAAAACTCCTGTTCTGTCATATTCCTCACATCCTTTTCTCTTTCCAATTATAAAACAATTTCCAATGAAATTTAGTGACATATAAAAAGAAAAAACCTACTTATTCCCTTATTTAAGAATGTCAGTAGATTGTTTAGTCTATTCTTCTATAGGATTTTGATCCTCTTCTAATGCCTGTTCTTCTTCCATATTTCCTTTCTTCTTATGAACAAAATACTGTAGGATTGAACCTATAGAAACTATAAAAATTGCTGCATTAAAAATTGCCATAGCATAATTCTTTAAAAACAAACCATAAATCAACCAGCAGATGGATGAAAAAGCCATAGAAGCTTTAATATAGGGAACCTTGATATTCGGCAATAATACAACAATAGAATACTGAAAGGAAGCAATAACAGGTAGAAACCCAATTGCGATTAAAACTGGATCATCCAATTGAAAAACAATATTAAAGACTATTCCTAAAATTGCAGCTGATGCAATAAAGATGATATTCCAAATTTTATTATTCTTATTTAATAGAATAAATATATTTCTTACAATGCTTATTACATCTTGAATAGCACCTGAAATCTGACCTAAAAAAATCTCTCCTATACTGCTTAAGAAATGGTTTCCCGTTTGAAAGAGTAAGATATTTTTTTTCTTTCTACAAAACGAGCTTGTCAAAAATAAAACCATTCCTATGAAGGTTAGAATATTTCCAGCAATTTCTAGTGGTGTTAAATTAAAATCAATTAAAGTAAATAGTAGCATAACAATAACCTCACTTTTTTATTATACTCGATATCCAAACTAATGTCAAAAAAAGAATGGGATAAAACTATCCCAATCCTTTTTATAATGCATTTCCTGCAAATTGTGTCATATAAAGCTCATAATATTTTCCCTTTTGCTTCATTAAGGCATTGTGATTTCCTACTTCTACAATGCGGCCTTGATCCATAACTATAATCTTATCGGCATCTAAAATTGTAGAAAGTCTATGCGCAATAATCAAGCTGGTTTTATTTTTCATAAGCTGTACCATAGCATCCTGAATCAGCTTTTCTGTTCTTGTATCTACACTTGAGGTAGCTTCATCTAAAATTAAGATTTTAGGCTTAGCAATGAAGGCTCTTGCGATACTTAAAAGTTGACGCTGTCCCTGACTTAAGTTAGATCCTCCCTCTGAAAGAATAGCATCATAGCCACCCTTCATCTGTTCAATAAAGGAATCACAATGACATTTTTTAGCAGCATCTATTATGTCTTCCTCTGTTGCAGAACTATTTGAATACATAAGGTTATTCCTTATAGTATCGTGAAATAATACGGTATCTTGTAAAACAATCGCTGTATTTCTTCTTAGTTCTTCTTTATCTATGTCTTGAACATCGACCCCATCAATTAAGATATTGCCTTGATTCACATCATAGAAACGCATTAAAAGATTTACAACTGTTGTCTTACCAGAACCAGTATGCCCTACAAGAGCTATTTTTTCACCACTATGGATATCTAAATTAAAATCAAATAAAACTTGTTTCCCATTTGCATAAGAAAAGTTTACATTAGAGAAAGTAATATTCCCTTCCTTGCTTTCCATATCCTCTGTTCCTGAATTATTCTCTTCTTGACTATCAAAAATGATAAACACACGTTCAGCAGAGGCAATTGCAGTTTGAAGCTGCCCATATAAAGAGGCAATCTCATTTAATGGTCTTGAAAATTCCTTAGCGTATATGATGAAGGCAGAAATGACTCCAATAGATACAATATCCTTTGTTGCAAAGTATCCGCCAAAGGCAGCAATAATAACAAATCCGATATTACTGATGGCATTCATAATTGGTCCCATAGAACCACCTAATATCTCTGCAATGATTCCCGTCTTGGTTAATTGTTTTGAGGTGTCTGCAAATTCTTCTATTATATCTTCAGCCTTAGAGTAGCTTGCAACCGTACGATAGCTTGTTACCATTTCTTCTACTGTACCATTTAATTTTCCTAAAAGGATTTGTCTACGCTTAAAGTATTTTTTCATTGCCTTAGATAATATCTTAGTAGCAACAACTGTTAATAAAATTACAACTAGAGAAAGACTCGCAAGCTGCCAGGAGGTAATAAACATCATAATCAGTGTTCCGATTATCATCATTACACCATTAAATAAAGAGCTTAGACTTTGAGCAAGTGTGTTTGATATATTATCTACATCATTTGTCATTCTACTCATAATATCTCCATGGGAATGTGTATCAAAATAGACAATCGGTAGATGAATGATTTTATGAAACAAATCACTTCTCATTCTCTTAACTATTTTTTGAGATAAGATAGCACTAATTAAACCTTGAACCAAGTTGAATAAAGATAAGAGAACAAACGCACCTATCATCCAAAATAAGTATGGATATAAGGCATTAAAGTCTTTATTATCAATAGAATCTATTGCAGCACTTTGTAATCTTGGTGTAATTACATTACATAAAACAACAACTAGTATTGCTAAAAACAAAATAGAAACAAGAGGTATTTCTCTTTGAAAATATCTAAGGAGTCTTAAAATAGTTCCCCTTCTGTTTTCAGCTTTTTCTCCCATACCAAAGCTTCTAGGTCCTCTTCCACCAAAACGAAGAGATGGCTGAGCTACAGAAGTTGGATTGTCTTTTTTATTGGTTGCTTGAAGGAGTTTATAAAGTTCTATTTTCTCATTTTCTGAAAGATCATTTAATAAAGGATCCTTTTCTTTTAAAATCAAAGCTTTTGTTTCTTCAGAAAGCTTTCCTTCCTGATTCATTTCTTTTTTAGATTGATTGAGAAGCTCTAAAAATTCTTTCTTATTCATTTGCTACACCCCCTTTTAATTGAGAGTTATAGATTTCTTGATAGATTTTACTACTTTCTAAAAGCTCTTTATGATTTCCTCTATCAACAATTTTACCATGTTCTAAAACAAAAATAATATCTGCATTCATAACAGTAGAAATTCTTTGAGCAATAATAATTTTCGTTTTTCGTTTATGCTTTTCATTTAAGTTTTGGAATACCTTAGCTTCTGTTTTCAAATCCAGGGCACTCGTTGTATCATCAAAGATAAGAATCTCTGATGGCTTTAAAATCGCTCTTGCAATACTCAATCTTTGTTTCTGCCCGCCAGAAAGACTCATTCCCTTTTCAGCAACAACTGTATAATACCCAGATTCCTTAGAACTTATGAAATCATCTGCACAGGCAATTTTGGCCGCATCTATAATTTCTTCTTTTGTTGCAGTAGGTTTACTGAAGGCAATATTTTCATAAATGGTTTTAGAAAATAATTCACTTTTTTGTAAAGCAATAGATATCTTACTTCTTAAATACTCTAAGGAGTACTCTTTAATGTCCACATCATCAATAAGAATATTTCCAGCACTCACATCATAAAATCGAGGAATTAATTGTACTAAAGAAGATTTCCCACTTCCTGTAGAGCCCAATATTCCAACTGTCTGTCCGCTTTCAATTGTAAAGCTTAAATTCTGAAGGACAGGAACATCTACTTGATCTGGATAAGAAAAACTAACATTTTGAAATTCAATCTTACCAAAGGATGAAGTCTGTTCTTGAAATGCTCCATCTGAAATAACAGGAAGTGTACGAAGAATTTCTTTAATTCTGATACTAGATGCTTGAGCACGAGAGGCAGTTTGGAATAAATTAGCCATATTTAAAACTGCCATCAAAATTCTAGAAATGTAGGTAATTGCTGCCATAATTTGACCTGTCGTCATTCCTTGATTCGTCTTAACATTAATTCCTCCAACATAGATAATAGCAACAATACTTAAATTCAAGATGATATTGGTTATTGGCTGCATCAAGCTAAATAGCTTTAAAACATACTTCTGAGTTCCTACTAAGCTTGTGTTAGCCTCTTCAAATCGATTTTCCTCATATTCTTCTTTTACATAGGCTTTAACTACTCTAGCCCCAGAAACATTTTCCTGAAGAACGGAATTCAAATCATCAATTTTCTTTTGAAGAATTTTAAATTTCGGACTCGCTTTACGAATGAAAATAATTACGAAAATGATGACAAGAGGAAGCGCACATGCGAGTACTATACCAAAACTTAAGTCTAGCATCAGCATACAAAATATTCCGCCACCAAACAGCATAAATGTACGAACGAAGCCACGAATTAAAAGACCAACTAAATTTTGAATTTGTGTTACATCATTTGTAATTCTCGTTACTAAAGAACCGGTCTCAAAATAATCGGTTTGTTCAAAGGATAAATGCATAACTCTTCTAAAGCAATCACATCTTAAATCATTGGCGAAATTTTGGCTACAAAGATTTGCAAATACACCACTTAGCACACCAAATATACCACCTAATATAACTAATCCAATCATAATCAGACCATTAGTTAATATAATATTTAAATCAGGCATTCCATTGTTGTTGAGTCCATTGACACCTTCATCTATAATTTTGGTTAAAAAGCTAGGCTGAAGTAAATCCATACATACTTCGCCAATCATAAAAATAGGGGCCCATATTGCAAAATACCAGTACTTTTTAATATACTTGAGCATAGTCTTCTCCTTTCCAGCTTTTATAAAGTCGAGCTAATAAATCAAACAATTCTTCACATTCCTTATCACTTAAAGAAGAAAAAAGTATAGCATTCTCAGATTCATATTCTTCTATTAAAGAATTTACTTTCATTAGACCTGATTCTGTCAATTCTAATAATACTCTTCTTTTATCTTTAGGATCCTTAGTTCTTGTAATCAGCCCACTTGATTCCATCTTTAACAATATTTCTGATAAGGAACCTGGCTGAATATGCAAACAGTCTAATAACTCACCTTGGGGAAGCATTGGATGATTTTTTAAAATCAAAAGAATTCTATATTGTCCAAGTTTCTTTCCCTTTTGATGATGTAAAAAGTGTCCACACTTCTGTAATAAACCAAGTAATTCTCTTCTTTCCATAAAGTATCACCTAGTCCATTTTACACCAATTTGCATTAAATATCAAGGTACCTAACTAATATATTTTATAGAAATTTGACAAAGACGGATACTTATTATAAAATAATGATATGAGGTGAATTTTATGTCAAAAAATTACGAGGAAATATTACCAGAAGGCTATAATGAGATTTTCCATATTGATGCCAAAGAGAAAAAAACAGGTTTAATACTCACTTTATTTTCTTTAATATTAACACTAATACCACTAGCTATTCTCTTACCAATCTACTTCTGTACAAAGAAGTTTGAATTTGAATTTTCCTATCGAACTTCACTATATTTATTAGGACTGGCAGTAGCTATGATACTTTATATGGTACTACATGAGCTAGTTCATGGTATAGCTTATAAAGCTCTTACCAAACAGAAGCTTACCTTTGGTATCAGCTGGAGCTGTGCGTATTGTGGAGTACCTAATATTTATGTTTATCGTAAAGCATCAATGATAGCACTTATTGCACCATTTACAGTATTTGGTCTTTTATTTGGTGGTTTAGTGATTTGGTTTTACTTTTTGGATGGTACTTTATTTCTTCTGATGTCTCTTCTGTTTTCTATTCATGTAGGTGGATGTATCGGAGATTTGTATATGTTTACTTTATTCTTATTTAAATATAAAGATAAAACCCTTCTTATGAGGGATACTGGTCCAGAACAATTTTTATATCAGACAACAGAATAAAACATATTCTGTTCAATAAATAAGGGGTGTCAAATTGACACCCCTAAATTTTTTTAATCCCCACTTAAATTCATTAAATAGATAAAATAACTAAATGCTCCACTTAAAATGATTAAGCTCATGATTAAACAACCACTATAGAATAACTGATTTAATTTTATTTTCTTTATCAAACAATAGAGTATATATCCTATATCTAGAGCTATAATAAGCGTAGATAGAATTGCCAAAAATATACCAATTCCTTGATGACAAATAAATAATTGCGTTATATATACGTAAGGATCAAAAAGGGTTAATATTAATATACTATTAATGACTTTTAGTGGCATAGATTCTTTCTTAATATAAAAGGTATTCACATTCATCCAAAAAAGGTAAAGATATACTATCATAAATACTAAGTAATACATTGGTACATAAATCGATAGTAAAACATATGATAGTATTAACGCAAGTGTAATGCTTAAAAAACTAAGATGTTTCATAGTACTACTCCTATCTTAATAAATATTGCAATCTGATTAATTTTTTTGTGATTGTTCTTGAATCAAACGAATATCTTTAAACTTTGTAACATATTGTTTTACTTTTTTAATCTCTTCATTACGCTCTATCAAACTGACATCTGCCGCTTCCCATACAAGAAGTGTACCACTAATATTAATCACATCAAAAATAATCTGTGGCCATTCTAGGCGACTTAAAAAATAACTAGCTAATAATAAAAGAATACCACCAAAAAGTAAAGACAAACTTGTGATATGTCTTCTTTTTCTTTCTAATGTAAATCCATAGATTTTTAGCATTAGATTTTGTTTTAAGATTCGTTCTACTTCTTCAAATTCATACTCTCCTAAGTCTCTAATATGGATCAAAAAATGGATTTGATATTTTCTAGGAACTAAGGTTAAAATTTCATTGATTTTATCAAAGAGTATTTCGTTAAGTTTTTCAACCTTATCATTGCCCATATTCTGGTCAATCAGCTCTGCAAAGGTATCATAATATAACTCTGCAGTCAAAGTATTTCCTTCAACAATAAAATAATCCTTTAAAATTTCTCTTGTCCATTCCTGAGTCTTACGTAAAGATAACTTATTCATACCGCTTTTACTCCTATAAATTAATTTTGATTACAGATTCTTTGTGAAAGAATTAAAGGATAACGAATCAGTTTATCCTCATTTAAATTTTCATGATGTAGATTCACCGCTGTGATTTGATGATTATCATAAGTAGTGTAATAATAGATTCCTTTAGTTGTATTCATACAAGAGGTATAAATTGTAATCTCATAGGACTCATTTTCTAATATACAACAGCCTCTTTGCTGATCTACTGAGCCTAAAATATGAAAAAACTGACTTACACTTTCCTCTTCTGTATCAAGGGATTTAGAATTGAGCTTCACAAAAGCTGCTCTTACAAATCTAGAACTTGAGGATAAATCTCCTGGTAATCCAATAGCCCCCATACCTCTACTGTAGGGCTTAAACTGGATTTCCTTACAAAAGGTTGATTTAGGTGTTTCAGGAGTTAAGGCCATATAGCGATTGAGTTCCAATAACTGAAATGGGAAAGGCGGGTTATTCGTTAAAACACCTACAGGATTATCATAAACCTTTAATCCATCTGCAACTGATTCTACTGTGATAGCCTCCTTAGCATCTGCAATCATATAGTGGAGCTGGGAGGTAGGTAATTCCTTAGAGAAGCTCTTATTTGTGATATTCATATCTTTAAGGAGTTTTTTGGCTTCCGCAACTGTAGCACAGGTAGATAGGATATATGGAATAAATTCATACTGAGCAACATTAATTTTATCCACCTTTTCTTCAAAATAGACTGCATTCCCAACAAAGTTTAATCCTGCCATCGCAAGACCTTTTTCATTGCAGGCATCATAATAAAGGGGATAATTATTTTGAACATAGGCCATACCTATGATGGCATAATTACTCTTCCAATTAAAAGAATATCCTCTTGGAGTTATGACAACTTCTTCATGATAGGAATAATCATAATCTAACGTTCTTCCAAAATAGAAATCCTTTGTTTTATAGCTCACTGCTGTACACATAATATCGCTTCCCTTTTTTATAGTTTAAATCAAATATAGTTTTTATAATGATCTATCTCTAATCAATTGAAATAAGCTCGTATTCTCTACTTCCTAAGCCGATTTCTTCTGCAGCTTCAAGAGTATGTAGACCATGCTGACGCTCTACTCTTTGAACAAAGTGATCTCTTCCTCTATCCTTTGATTGATATACCATATCAATAGAAGCCTGATCAATAGCTAGAGGGTCTAAGGAAATCATCATTCCAATATCTTGCATACAAGGATCCTCAGCTACTGCACAACAATCACAATCCACACTTAAATTCACAAGCATATTAATATAAACTATATTTCCTTTGAAAAAATCTACTATAGATAATGCAGCGTCTGCCATAGACTCTAAGAATTCATCCTGCTTTGCAACATTGTCCCAAACCTTTGTTTGATCTTCTGTAACACCTGCTGAATGAATATATGCCTTACCTCTAGAGGAGGCACAGCCGATGGATAATTGCTTGATTGCTCCTCCAAAGCCACCCATAGGATGTCCCTTAAAATGGGATAATACAAGCATTGCATCATATTTTGTAATATCTTTTCCTACAATATTTTTTTGAATTGCTTGCCCCTTAGGAATTGCAAGCTCCAAATCTTCTTTTGCATCTAAGATATCCACTCTAAAATATTTTGTCCAGCCATGATATTTCATCAATTCAAGATGCTTATCTGTTGTGTTTCTTGCACCTTCGTAAGCAGTGTTACATTCAACTACTGTTCCACCCACATGCTCAATTATCGGACGTACAAATTCAGGCTTGACAAAATTTTGATTTCCTTTTTCACCTGAATGGAGTTTAACTGCAACATTTCCCTTTAACGTAAAGCCTAATGCCTTATATAATTCTAAAAGAGCTTCGCTATCTGTTCTTCTAGTAAAATAAACTTTTGTTCTCATATATTTGTCTCCTTATTTATCATTAGTATATCAAAAAAACTTAAGATATACAAGAAAAGGACACTTAAGAATAAAGAAAAGTGTCCATTTAAAATATCTATTGAGTTTCTTTTAAGATTTTTTCTTGAATGTGGTTTGGTGCTTCTTCATAGCTAAAGAATTGTTGATAGAAATAACCGCTTCCTTGAGTCATTGATTTTAAGTCATTTACATATTCTAGAATTTCACGTTCAGGAACTAAAGCTGTTATTTTTTGATCTTTTACAGAATTAATTTCCATTCCTGTAATTCTTCCTCTTCTAGAATTCAAATCAGATAGAATTGTACCTACATCATCACTATGAACTGTAATAGTTACCTGTAAAATAGGTTCTAAAATAACTGGCTTACATTTTAGATAGGCATCCTTAAAAGCTAGAATAGATGCTATCTTAAAGGATAGTTCATTAGAATCTACTGCATGATATTTTCCATCCTTTAGACATGCATGAACCCCAATAACTGGAAATCCTGCCAAAAGGCCTTTTTCACATGCCTCATTAAATCCCTTTTCAACAGCTGGAAAATAGTTTTTAGGAACCGTACCACCAAATACTTCTTCAGTAAATGCATTTTCCTTGGCAGGTGAAAAATCCATTTCTACTACTCCATAAAAGCCTGACCCACCACTTTGCTTAATATATCTTCCTGTACCATGTGCAGAAGTCTTAATCGTTTCACGGTATACTACTTTGTATTCACTGGTTGAAACGTCTAACTTATACGCATTCTTCATACGCTCTAGGATGTAGGTCAAGTGTCCTACTCCTAAAGTACCTAAAAGAAGCTGATTGGTTTCAATGTTTCTTCTCACCTCTAGAGACTTATCTTCTAGCATCATTTTAGCTAAAACTCCACCAAGCTTGTCTACATCACTCTTACTCTTTGCTTCTAAGGATTTAAAATAAACTGCACCTGGAAATTCAATTTCTGGATACTTTATAAAATTCTTAGGAGAACAAAGAGTCATAGAGGTCTCTAGACCTTCTATTTTATTGATTACACCAATTTCACCTGCCATCAGTTTACGGACAGCAGTTTGTTTATTTCCACAAATTTTGAATAGCTGTCCTGCAGTAAAAGTTTTATTTGTATTTGCAATTAAAACCTCATCACCAGCTGTTAAAACTCCTGAATTCACTTTGAAAATACTAGTTGTTCCAGAATAGGAATCTACATAAGTCTTAAAGACAAATGCTGAAAAAGGTTCATCATTTAATGTTTTACGTTGAATTTCATTTGATGAAGCATCATAACCAATAATAGGGTTTAAATCGGAAGGATTTGGTAGATAATCCTCTAGCATTTTAAGGGTGGTATGGATACCTATATTTTTGGTTGCACAGCCTACTAAAACAGGAATCAATTCCCCTGCAAGTACACCAGAACGCAAACCCTTTTGAATCTCTTCATGCGTTAGAGCTTCGCCCATAAAAAATTTATCTAATAGTTCTTCTGATGTTTGTGCAACTGCCTCTACCATCATATTGTTTAACTCAAAAACTTTTAATTTCTTATCATCATAGATTTCTGCATCTTCACAATCATGACCATTATATTTTCTGGCCTTTAAGGTAACCACATTCACAAAACCATCAAAATCATCATTATGTCCCATTGGATAACAAAATGGTATAGCATTTTTTCCAAGCTTTTCACGAATTTCTGATAAAATATTATCAAATATAACATTTTCCTTATCCATTTTATTTACAAACAAAATTGTTGGAATATTCTTTTTTCTTAAAAGATTCCAATGCTTAATGGTTTCAACCTCTACACCACTAGAAGCATCCATAACTAAGATGGCCCCCTTAACTACATTAGCTGCAGAGATTGCCTCTCCAATAAAATCATCGTTGCCTGGAATATCGATCAAATTGATTGTACAATTTTCTGTATCCACAGGAACAACAGATAGTCTTACAGAGCCTAATCTATTTTGTTCTTCTGCCAAATAATCACTTACTGTATTTTTTCTTTCTATGCTGCCCTTTGGCCGCTCAGCCGCTACTGAATATAGAGCTTCTACTAAAGAAGTTTTACCACTCCCCTGATGTCCTAAAACAGCTACATTACGGATTGTTTTCTCACTCATATTTTATTTTCCTTTCTATTGTAAACGCTTTCTTTTGTTTTATTATATCATATATATATAAGAATGAAAAGATAATAATATAGAATTGAAAGAAAAAATATTCTTATACAGAAAAAAGGTAAAGCATAATGAAATGCTTTACCTTTAAAATTGAATTAATCAAATATATTGATTTTTCGTAAAGGAATCTCTTCTTCCTCATCTTCACTCTCATCTATTTCGCGAAGTGGGTCCTTTTCACGTATAAATAATGAAGATTTCGTTTCCTTCACAATATATTTTTCTCCTTCAATAATCTTGACTTCTTTTTTAGGAGGAGTAGGAGGAACTTCCTCATCTTCTCTTTCCTCAAACGCATAGGAATCCTCCATAGACTCTTCATTTGAGTCATCATCTATCCAAGAATCCTGTGGTTCCTCATCTTCAAGTAAGTCCTCTTCAAAGCTTATAGGCTCGTCTGCAGGTGCTTCTTGAAGTGGTTCTTCATATTCTTCTTCGGGGAAACCTTCCTCGAAACTTTCAGGTTCCTCTATAGGTTCTTCTAAAACCTCTTCTGCAAGGATATTCTGTGGTTCTTGAAGTGAGTCTTCTTGTTCTTCTAGGAAGTCTTCTTCAAAGCTTATAGGTTCTTCCTTAGGTTCTTCTAAAACCTCTTCTACAAGGATATTCTGTGGCTCTTGAAGTGAGTCTTCTTGTTCTTCTAGGAAGTCTTCTTCAAAGCTTATAGGTTCTTCTAAAACCTCTTCTACAAGGATATCCTGTGGTTCTTGAAGTGAGTCTTCTTGTTCTTCTAGGAAGTCTTCCTCGAAACTTTCAGGTTCCTCTATAGGTTCTTCTGAAGGAAAATCAGTAAATACTTGAGGTGTATTTTCTTGAACAGAATCTTCATTCTCCTCTTTTGCAATTTCTTCCTTAGATTCTTCTAAAGGTAAATCCCATAAATTGAGTGGGCTAGACTTTGGAGACTCTACTTTTTTGGAGGAGTGAACTGATTGAACAGGTGTTTGAGAGGGAAGTTCATCTTCTAGTTCCTTCTCCTTGGATGCATTTTGAAATTCGGTTGCTAAAATTTTATCCAATTCATCCAAAATATTATCTTGCTTCTTAGAAGACACTAATGGTTTTTCATTTTCCGCACCATCATCTAAATTAAATAAAGTTTGACGTTCTTCTATTAAATAGTCTCCTGAAACAATATCATCTGGTTTTGTTGGTTTTGGCAACCATAAAGCCTCTGGCTTAGTTAAGCCATCAATTTGAATGCTTCTTCCTGTATCTGAGACATTATATTTTAAGGAGCGAGCTTCTATTCCATCATTACCATTAAGATAACGTATATCCACTTTAACATTTTCTCTAAATTGATTTGGTGTCATTTTAGCAGCATCTACTAAATATATAGGATTTGTCTTTACTGGCTTAATCATTGTTGAACCAGCTCGAGCACGTCTGGTAATAACTATATCTGTAACACGCATTCTTTTTAGTGTATAACGTGTTGATAACAATAAGAAATCATCTTCTTTGTTTGCATAGAATGCAGAAACAACAGTGTCCTTTGGTCTAAGATTAATGGCTTTCACACCACCTGCATTACAGCCATATAATGAAATTTCACTTGCTCTAAAGCGTAATCCTTCACAATTCTTTGTAAATACTAGAATTTCTAAAGGATTATCTATGATATCCGCTGACACAAGTGTATCATCGGAAGTTAACTTCATTGCACGAACTGGCTTTGTGTAACGATTAACATTAAATTCAGAAAGTAAGGTTTGCTTCATTGCTCCCTTTGCTGTACATAATAATACAGTTTCTCCTGTATTAAACTTAGAGATAACAAAACAACGGATTAGCTTTTCCTTAGGAGCTATAGCTACTACGCTATTGATGTAAGTACCTACATCTTTAAACTTACATTCAGCAATTTTATGAACGGGCAAGTAAATGAAATTACCTAAAGAGGTAAAAATAATTAAAGTATCTAATGTAGAAACCTCGCCCAAATATAGAACAGCATCATTTTCTTTTAGACCATTTGATCTAGCAGCATTAAATGCCTTTAGAGAAGCACGCTTCATATATCCATCACGAGATATAGAAATCATGACTTGTTCTTTAGAAATTAAATCTGCTTCATCATACTTTATAGTTGTAGATGCTTCTTTATCAATCTGTGTTCTACGCTCAACAGTAACTGCCTTACTAACTTCAGCAAGTTCTTTAATGATTACTTTAACAAGCTCACGTTCAGAGCTTAGAATTCTTTCATAAATCTCAATATTTTCATGAAGCTCTTTATCCTCTTCCATTAGGATTGTGATATCTTGATTAGATAATTTATATAATTGCATCATTACGATAGCTTCTGCTTGTTCTTCGGTAAAATCAAATTGAGCCATCAAATTTTGTTTAGAATCTGCTTTATTCTTACTAGCACGGATGGTCTTGATGACTTCATCTAATACAGAAATCATCTTCACTAAACCTTCTACAATATGTAATCTTTTACGAGCCTTAATCAAATCAAAATTTGTTCGATTTGTAACAACCTCTTTGTAATGATTGATATAGGCATCTAAGATAGGAATTACTCCTAGACGCATTGGTCTACGTTCACAAATAGATACCATATTATAATTTACAGAAACTTGTAAATCTGTGTTTTTAAATAGGTATGCCATTATAGCAGAGACATTAGCATTTTTCTTTAAATCGATTGCAATTCTTAAACCATCACGACCTGATTCATCTCTCACCTCAGCCACATCTGGAATCTTTCCATCCATACGTAGCTGTTCGATTTTTTCTACTGTTTTAGATTTTATTGTATCATATGGTATCTCTGTAACAACAACGCGCTTACAACCATTGCCCATATCCTCTAAATTGTATTTAGAACGAACAATAACGGCACCTGCACCTGTTAAGAAGGCTTCTCTAATGCCCTCTGTTCCTAGAATAATACCACCTGTTGGAAAATCTGGTCCTGGCATAATCTCTAACAAATCATCTAGAGTCATTTCAGGATTTTGTAATCTTGCGATAGTGGCATTGATAACCTCATTAAAGTTATGTGTTGGAATATAGGTAGCATAACCTGAAGAAATACCCATACAACCATTGACTAAAAGATTTGGAAATTTTGCAGGTAATACTGTTGGCTCTACTTCTTCCTCATCAAAGTTAGGAATGAAAGGAACCGTATTTTTATCTATATCCTTTAGTAAGAACTCAGCATTCTTACTCATACGGGCTTCAGTATAACGCATAGCAGCTGGACCATCACCATCCATACTACCATTGTTACCATGCATATCAATTAAGCTTACTCCCATCTTCCAGCTTTGACTCATACGAACTAAGGCCTCATAAATAGAGGAATCTCCATGAGGATGGTATTTACCCATTACCTCACCAGTAATACGAGCAGACTTTTTATAAGGAGCATTTGCCGTAATCTTTAGTTCATTCATCGCATATAAAATACGTCTTTGAACTGGCTTTAAACCATCTCTAATATCTGGAATAGCACGCTCTTGAATAATATATTTAGAATATCTACCAAAGCGGTCGCCAACAACATCTTCTAGTTTGGTTTCTTGGAAGGTTTCTGCCAGAAATTTATCTAATTTATCTTTAATATTCTTAGCCATAATACCCTCCTATACTTCCTCTAATGTGAACTGAACATGGTTTTCTAACCAATCTCTACGACGCATTGCATCATTTCCCATTAGGATATCAATTTCAGCCTCAGCCTCAGTTAAATCCTCTAGTTTCACCTGAATTAAGCTTCTTGTTTCTGGATTCATTGTCGTATCCCAAAGCTGTTCTGCATTCATTTCACCTAGACCTTTGTAACGTTGAACTAAGGTTTGGGTATTACATTTAGATAGGATTTGATCTTTTTCTTCATTTGTCCAAGCATAGATGATTTCTTCTTTTTTGCCACGCTTTGTTATTTTAAATAGCGGAGGACAAGCAATATAGACTCTTCCATCTTCTATTAAAGGACGCATATATCTAAAGAAGAAGGTCAATAATAGTACCTGAATGTGGGCACCATCATCATCAGCATCGGTCATGATAATAATCTTCTTATAGTTACATTTCTTTAAATCAAAATCACTACCATAATCAGCACCTATCGTATAAATCATAGTTGCAATTTCTTCATTTTTAAGTACAGCATCTGCAGAAGCACGCTCTGTATTTAATACCTTACCACGTAAAGGTAAAATAGCTTGATATCTACGGTCACGGCCTTGTTTAGCTGAACCACCGGCTGAATCTCCCTCTACCAAATAAAGCTCATTAATTTCTTTATTCTTTTCACTCGTAGGTGCTAATTTAGTAGAAAGGTTCATTTCTTTCTTGTCCTTTTTATCTAAACGAGCCTGATTTCTTGCCTTACGAGCTTCCTCTCTAGCTTCTGCTTCTTTTATTGCCTTCTTAACGATTGCCTCAGATAAACTCTTATTTTCAATTAAATAGAAAGATAATTTGTCATAAAGAACAGTATCTACTGCTGTTTTAGCTAAAGGTGTACCAAGTTTGCCTTTTGTTTGACCTTCAAATTCAAGTAAATTTTCTGTAATTCTTACAGATACAACTGCTGTCATACCAGCACGAATATCAGTTCCATCTAGGGCTTGAATTCTACCAAGTAAATTAAATTTTTTCGCATAGTCATTAAAGGCTCTTGTTAAAGCAGATTTAAATCCTGTTTCGTGAGAACCACCATCAGATGTACGTACATTGTTAACAAAAGATACTATTGTTTCACTATAAGTATCTACAAATTGTAAGGCAACCTCTACCTCTATCGTTTCATAAGTGCCCTCAAAATAAGCAACAGGATGAGCTGGATGCTTATTTGCATCTAGGAAGGTCACGTATTCAGAGATACCATTTTCATACATAAAGGTATCAGACTTGCCACTTCTTTTATCGATTAAAACCATCTTAAGATTTTTAATTAAAAATGCACTCTCTCTCAATCTAGTCTTAATTGTATCATAATTATATAGCGTTGTTGAAAACACTTCAGGATCTGGCTTAAAGGTTACAGTCGTACCTGTCTTTTTAGTATCTCCTAAAATCTCTAATGGACCAACCTTGGAGCCTCCCTTTTCAAAACGCATTCTATGAATTTTTCCCTCACGCATAGAAGTAACTTCCATAAATGTAGATAGCGCATTAACTACTGATCCACCTACACCATGTAGACCTCCTGAGGTTTTATATCCATTACCACCAAATTTTCCACCGGCATTTAGCTTTGTATAAATAATTTCCATTGTATTTTTACCAGTTGCATGCTTACCACAAGGAACACCACGTCCTTGGTCAGAAACCGTGATGGAGTTATCATGATTGATTGTTAAAACAATTTCTCTACCATATCCAGATAATGCCTCATCTATTGCATTATCTACTATTTCCCAAACTAAATGGTGTAGTCCACGTTCATCCGTGGAACCAATATACATACCAGGACGCTTACGAACATGTTCTAGACCTTCTAGAACGGTTATGGAGTCGTCATTGTAAGTATTTGCTGCCATTAAAATCACCCTTTTTTCATTATTATATATATATTACCATAAAATTACATTTTTCTCAAGAATTCAAAGTGCATTTTCTTTGACTTAAAACAAAAAAAAGTTTATAATAGTGCTAAGGAGGATAGCTCCTAGGAGCTATATAGACACTATGCAAGCATTAGATATCGTTATTAGCATTTTATTTATTATTCTATCCTATCTCATTGGTTCTATCCCCTTTGGTGTAGTATTTGGAAAACTGATTTGTAAAAAAGATATCCGCGAATACGGAAGTAAAAATATAGGTACAACAAATGCTATCAGAGTTCTAGGAAAAAAGGTGGGTTTTCTTGTCTTCTTCTGTGATGTTTTAAAAGGCGCATTTGTATTAATAATTATAAAAATTTTGGGTGCTACTAAGGTTTGGGTCAGTCCAGAAGAAATTGATTTGTTCATATATGGAGCTCCTGCTATTATAGGACACTCCTTCTCTATTTTCTTGGATTTTAAAGGTGGTAAGGCAGTGGCTACTTCTTTAGGCGTAGTTTTATTTCTAACACCAATTCCTGCAATTGCTTGTCTCATTACATTTGCAATTATATTCTATTCTACAAAATATGTATCCTTAGCTTCTACGGGAGCTACCTTTACAGTAATTCTTACAACATGGTTACTCTTTGCATTTGGCGTTCAAGATGTTACAAACTTTGGTCTATACTTTATAGCTAAGCCTTCTTTAGTACTATCTATATTATATACCATTTTGGCAGGTATGATTTTATTTAAGCATATCAAAAATTATAAACGACTTTTAAATGGAACTGAAAATAGCTTCAAAAAGAAAAAGGCTGCATAAAACAACCCTTAACCTCATTTGAAATGAGGTTTTTATTTTTGCTTTTCCCAAGCTTTATTTCTTTTATAGTTTTTAATATCTACGTATAGCAGCCAAATATAATTTGGAACTAAGAAGGGGGCAATAAGAATAAGAATCACAAATAGCTATAATTATCTAAATGAAATATAAACTTTGGTTGCCTTTTATAAAAACTATTTGCCTCCGCTCTCACATAATAATATCCAGCAGGGAGGACAGATGGAATCCATAAATAACAAATAACGAATCCTGTAATATAGGCAGAATGAAATTCGTTGTTTCTAAAAAAATGAATCGTCAAAATAATAAGTGCCACAATAAGAGCTAAGGAAATCATACAGATAAAAATATGTTCTTTCATCGTAGTTTTTCTATTTTCCATAGGCACACTTCCTCTTGCATAATATTATACAGTTTTATATTAGGGAAGTCAAATTGGCACCTCAAAAACCATGTAAAAATAAAAAAGCTTTTTAAAAGCTTCTATCCTTGATACTCTTTTAGCATTTCTTGATAATGCTTTAACGCCTCAGCAAATCTTTGATAGTGAATGATTTCTCTTTGTCTTAAAAAAGAAAGCGGTGCTAAAATTTCTGGATCATCTGTTAAATCCATTAAATGCTCATAGCCAGCTCTTGCTTTAGCTTCTGCAGCCAAATCTTCATTTAAGTCACTGACTGGATTACCTGTTGAAGCTAGATAAGAAACCGTAAATGGATTTGCTCCTGCATCCGTTGGATAAACCCCTAGACCATGATCCGCATAAATGCCTTCAAAGCCATACTTCTTTACTTCTTCTAGGGTGGCTCCAGCTGTTAATCCCTTCATCATAGCAACTAGGATTTCAACATGGGCAAGTTCTTCTGTACCTATCTCAACAAGAAGATTTTGACCTATTTTATCTGGCATTGTAGGTGCCTGTATAAAGTAACGTATTGCAGCAGCTAGCTCGCCTCCTGGTCCACCAATTGCTGTAATAAGCTCCTTGGCAAACCATAAATTCCTTTTTGTAATATGAACTGGAAATTCAAGTTTCTTCTCATATGTCCACATTATTTTGTTACCTCCCATGTACTTTTTCTTTCCAAGAAACCATCAAAGACAACAGAACATGACTTCAAAGCCCCATACTTTGTTTCAATAAAGTCACAAACCTTACTTTTTTCTAGATTAACCTTCTTTAAGGTTTCGATAGCTTCTTTATTATCTGGATGAGTACAAATGAATAAGGATAATTCTATAGATGCAAAGGTATAAACCTGTAGCATAAATAAGTATTGTTCTTCTTCAGTTAAATCATGGACATCCGTCAATATGAATTTATAACCAGAGAATAGATTTTCCCATATAGAGCCTTTCAAAAAGCCCTTCTCTATATCACTATCTAATACAAATGCTTGAGAGTTAATTTCTAAGGTTTTCACACTTAATCACTCCCATATCTATAATATGAATTTGCCCTGATCTTATCTAGGCAAAATAAATATTATGAATTATAGTTTTTTTATTCATTTTTGATAAAAGTCAAAGAAAGTTGCATATTTTTATTTTCAGTAAACTTTTCATCCATTCTTTAATAAGAACAAAAGGAATAAAAATATTTCTCGAGAGGTAAAAACCTCTAATTTAGTGATTATATTAGTTATTCTATATTCCTATAGTTTAACCTGTACCCTACTTGGGTTTGTTAGCCCTCTACACATATAGCCTATATATTTAGACTTATTTGTGTCACTTTTATATTTCTTTATTTTTATTCTTATAATGATATTTTCAAATAGAATTTCCTAAGACATAAAAAAAGAAAAGCTGACATAATAGTCAGCTAATTTCTTTTTTTATCTTTCAGAGATTGCAGAAACTGGACAAACAGCTTCACAAGCTCCACAGTCAATACAAGTATCTTCGTCGATTACTGCAGCATCATTTACTGTAATTGCTGAAACTGGGCATTGATCAGCACAAGAACCACATGCGATACAAGTATCATTAACAAATCTAGGCATCTCTTTTCCTCCTTTAATTGTTATACCTTATTTTACCATTTTTTTTAAATTTTGTCTACTATGTTTTTATACGTTATCATTTTTTGAAACGATATAAATATGAAAAGTTTCTAATATTCTGTTTGAACCTTGAAATTAGATATAAAAAAGTGTACAATATAAGTTAGGAGTGATAAAATATGACATTAGAAATTTGGCAGTTTATTTTAATTGTTTTGTTAGAGTTAATCGTTGTAGCAATTGCTACATTCTTCGTTGTAAGAAAGATTTTTGCTAATCAACTTAAAAAGAATCCACCTATCAATGAAAAAATGATTCGTGCTATGATGACACAAATGGGACGTACTCCTTCTGAGAAGCAAGTTCGTGCTGTGATGAAATCTATGGAAGATGCAAAATAGAAAAAAGGTCCAATTGGACCTTTTTTTATTGTAAATGTTCGGCAAAATCCTTGATTGCATCCATATCTAGACTAGGCAGTGGTAATCCTTGTTCCATAAATTGATTGATACAGGATTTAATGACTGCCCTGTTTAAGCCTTTCGCTCTAGTTGGATCAAATTCTCCGCCAAAGAAGCCTATGTAGGAATCTTCTGGTAATACTTCTTTTGCCATATTCATATATTTTGTTTTTTGATGTTCATCTGCGGCAATGACAAAACAAGCAAATTCTGTAGGGATTTTCTTCTTTTTTAATTTTTTATAGAACTTTAAAAACTTCTTATTCAATTTTCCCATATGAACATTTACACCAAAAATGATGCTGTCATAGCTAGAAAAATCGATTTTATTTTTTTTCATTCCATTTAAAACTATGCTCTCATCTAATTCGTTTGCCAGAAGACCTGCAGCTTTTTCTGTTGTACCCGTATGACCAAAATAAAGAATTAGCTTCATGACTCTATTCTCCCATATTCTTTTAAAAGATACAGGTTCCAAACTGTCTCAGCACCTAACCATTTTAGGCTAGCACTATCTTCTTCAGGATAACGATTGTTCCCCCAGCTCTTTTCATGTTCCCACAAACCATGCTTAGCCCGTTTCGCAATAAGCTCATCCAATTGATCCTCTATTCTATTCTTGAGATCTCCTTCTACTTCTACACCTAAAAAGTATAGAGGGAAATTCAGTGTATCATCTGCAAGCTGTTTCAAGGCTTCCTTTTTCATTCGTTCTTCGATTTTCTTGCATTCTAAAGGAAATAATCCTATCTTCTTTAAGGATGCATACAAGGCACTAAAACTTGTAAAGGTATAGTTTGTCCATACATCGTCATTATCTAAATAAGCAAAAATATATCCTATCTGTTTTAATGCCTTCTTGTAGTAAGCCTTTGATTCTGGCATCAATTCTAGAATATAACCAAGTATTGCAACTGTAGGATGAACACCCCAAATAGAAAAAGGATTTTTCATATATGAATATTCTTCACTATGTGCATAATCATCATTTGTTTCTACTAGCGGATTCCATAAGCCATTTTCTATAGGACAACGATTAAACAGATAGTTTCCAATTTTGTTTAGAATTTGAATATACAATTCATGATCATAATGCTTATCAAAATTTAGTGCTGATAAAATTCTTAAAGCCTCATAAGTTTGATATACACTTGCATTTGGATTATAGTTGTCAATCTCTAAGGCATTCCCTATGCCTCCATCCTTTGTAAAATAAAGAGTTAAAGAATCTAAGATAAAATCCTTATACGTTTCATCTTGTAAAGCATTATAAATGGATACATCAATATCTCTCGCTTTATTGTATAATAATCGTTCAATGGTTGATAAGTCGTCTTTTGTTAATATAACCATTTTTTTCACCTCTTTTCTAATTTTATAATAAAAATAAATAAAAATAAAGATGAAGTTTATAATTTCCTTGCAGAAATAGTTTAAACATAATTCAACCTGTGGTAAAATAAGATGTAGATAGGTGGTGATTTGAGATGAGTATTCATTTTTTAAGATATTATATAATTAAGGATTCTCTACGTTTTATCAACTCAAATATAACCTATATGCAGGATACTTCCAATCAAGCATTGTTTAAGTACGCTCTATTTTATGATGCAGATAGCTTCTATAAAATCTTTCACCCCTTAAAAAAGGATCCCTATCAAATTTCCCATAAAATTCAAGATCAATTTTTAGAATTTTTAAAAGAATGTATGAATACAGCTTATTTCCATGCTGATTTAGGAGAACAATTATTTTGCTACTACATTCTAATATCATTTATTTCAAATCAATATTTCAAGGATTATGCCACCTCAATGACAGATAAGAAAAGAAATATAAGCTATGTGGAAAGTATGTTGGAAACTTACCTTTTTAATAAGAATGAAAAGCTAAAGCTACATAAAACAAATATTGCCGATTACTTCTTCGATTCCTTTGAACTGAATCCAGAGGATATTGCTTTACTAGAAAAACCTATCAAAAGATTATTTGGTTTTTTCTGTACAAGAAACTACTATTTAGAATGCTATCAATCTGCAAGATTTTACTTTGACCATCTTGCAAATAGCACAACTAGAATAAAAAGACCTCTCTTCTTTTTGTATGATGTATTCTTAAATCATCGTAAAAGCAAGAGAAAAGCTAGAACATTTCTTTATCCTAGACGACTGGATACTACTGTTCTCAATTTGACAAAACAAGAATACACTCTCAAAGATGAAACACAGAATTATTCTTTTGATGATCTTTATAAAGAAATTCTCAAGGACTGTAGGAGAGGTTGTGAGGCTTTAAATAGTTATTTTACTGGAAATCAAAATCTTAAGCCTTTAGAAAAATATTTTAATACAAAAAGCAAAGAATAAGAATCTCATCGGTTCTTATTTTTTTAATTTGCACATCAAAAAGAAAAGGCTAGAAATTCTAGCCTTTCGAAGCAAATTGGGAGGGTAATCATTCTCATGAAGTTTTTAATTAGAATTACTAAAGCTGAAGATACGCTCTCCAACAAGTGTTGGATAAGCCAATTGATATCCATTTGCAAGTTCTTCTTTCTGAGTTTGCAGACGTCCCTTTACTAAAATTGGCTGTCCTTTCTTTAGGTTTTCTTGAGCAAACTCAATCAAATAATCCCAAAATACTATAGTGAAAAAATCTGTATCATATTCTCCCTTCATATTTTGGAAACTACGATTAACAGCCAGTTTTAGATTCATTACTCGTTTGCCGTCAGCGAGTTCTTTCACCTCTGGATCCTTGACAAGGCGTCCCATCAGCATAAAATAGTTATACATTTTTTCCTCCTTTCTTTTGTAAAAAATATATGCTTTAAAAAGTTTTCCTCCCTTCGCTCATACTATATCAAATAATTCTTAAATTACCTAATTTCGATTTTAGCATTCAGCTAATTTTTATTCTAAATTTTTCTATAAAAACATATAAAAAAGTATTCTTCACTTAAAAGAATCCTCTTACTTCATATCTTTTTTGGAAAAATGACCATTTTCCCTTTTATTCTTTACTTTTTTCACAAATTGCTTGAATATATTCTGCATTTCTAAAATAGTCGATATAATCATAAAAATCTTCTATTTGTAAAGATTGACTCTGTTCTAGTTCATCTAAATAAGATGCATTTTCTAAAGCTAGAACTAATATTTCTTCTCCTAATTCTTCAACTGAATCTAATGCACGAATACTTCTTGCCTTTAAATGCTTAATATATTGTCCTAAAGAGACTTTATCTAAATCCTTTTTTGAAAGGTTTTTGAGTTTATGCTCAATATCTGCTAAGAATGATTTAGGATGAAGCGATGTTGTAGAAATTACTGCATAGCTCGTATCTCTAAGTGTCATAACATAATAATCTATATCCGCAATAAAAGCTTTTTTAGTGTATAGTTCATTATAATACTTTGTAGAAGGTGAAATGAGTCCATCTAGCAATCCTATAATAAAGTTACAAAATAAATGGGAATCTTGATTTGCAGAAAAGCGTATTGCTAAGGCTGCAGTTGTTTGTTCACAATTGGCTTTCATTGAAAAGCTAGAGCCTATCTTTAAAGGAGCTTCTTTCCTTTCAGGAATTCCTCTATTTACACTTAAACTCTGCATCACATCTTCAACAAACTGATATACCTTTTCTCTTGGCTCATGAGAAACAATAACCATGTAGGAATTATCTGTTGTGTAAAAGGCTTGATAGGCTTTGTTTAAATCCTCAAAACTCGTTTGTGTGACGCTTTTTACAGTTCCTGCAACATTACTTGATAAGCTACTTTTAGGATATAATTCTTTTAGTATTTTTCTTGTGAATCTAGATTCTACTACATCATCATACATCTTAATTTCAGATGTAATAATATCCTTTTCTCTTTCAACGTCTTCCTTTTTAAAATAAGGTGTAAAATACATCCTCAACAAAAGTTCAAGTGGAGCGTATAGATCTTCTGTAGTAGTAAAATAGTAAATTGTTTTTTCTAAATCCGTGTATGCATTTGCAGAAGCATTTAATTTAGAAAATTCTTTGAAGGCATCTCCATAAGGCATTTGAAATAGCTTATGCTCAATAAAATGAGCTGTTCCTTCAAACGAAGTAATGCTCTCTCCTTTTAATTGAAAATTCAAATCCCTACTTCCATAATTTACCCCAATACCAACATAGCTCTTATGAAAATCAGGCTTTTCCACATAGCTTACTCTAAGTCCGTTTTTCGTTTGAAATACATCATTTTTTTGCATATACTTTTCCTCCTAAAACATATACAAATGATTTTTTTAAACGCTTGTAAACCTCTAAAACATCTTCCATTGTTACATTTTTATATGACTTTATTGCTTGGCTTGATTTCGGTGTATCTAAAAAATAAGTATCCATAAAATAATTTTCAATAGCGGTATCTAGATAATCCTCCATAAGACGTGTTCTAGAAATAAAAACATTTCTTATTTCTTCTAAATCGAAATCTAACTTTTCTATTTCTTTTACTGCTTCTTCAATTGCTTCTATTCCTTTTTTTACATTTTTAGGATCCAAAACACAAGTAATCAGAATAATACCAGAAGCTCCCATATAGTTAGAGCTTATTGAATAGCATAACCCGTATTCTTCCCTTACCTTACGGAATAAATAGGAGGCCCCTCCATCTCCTAAAATATGATTTAAAAATGCACAAGCAGAAAAGAGTCTATCATCTGAGAATGTATTTGTTTCATAAATGACATTTAAATAACATTGCTTACTTTTGCTGGATTCAGACAAAATAGAAGGAGGATTTCCACGATTCTTAAAAAAGTAGTTTCTCTTTGGAGTAAGTGTGATGTTTTTTGGGTTTTCTTTAAAAGGAAGATGACCAGAACCTATAGAAATTGTCTCTTCCTTTTTCAATTTTTGGTAATAAAGAAAAAGCTGTTTAGGAGTGATTTTTTCTAATTCCTCTAATGTGCCAAATCGAGAATACTCTCTTGTAGTTCCTTTAAAATAATGAAGAAATGTATTTTCTATAGAAATGGATTGTAGATTTTCTTTCAAACTTAAAAGATCGCTTTCAAAGATTTCATAAGCTCTTTCGAATAGTGACTTGTCTGCTGTAGCAGAATTCATTCTCGCTTCTAAAAAAGTCTCAAATTCTTCTTCTAGACGCTTCAGTGTATAGGTATGATCATCAACATAGGAAGGATCAACAGCACATAGGCTATAAACAAAAACACTATATGAGCCAAAGGTTGTTAAATAGACATGAAATTTTGCATCATATAAATCTCCTAAGATAGAATTCATCTTGGCCTCTGTAGGATATGCCTCGCATGCAAGCTCTTGATAATAGCATAAAAGCCTTCTTATCGTTTGGTCTTCCTTTACAATAGGAGTGACATAATATTTTTTAAGCATTATCTGATGAAATTTATCCTGCTTGATATAAATATCCATAAAAAAGCCTCCTAACCTTTATTTTTTTCGAAAAAAAAGAAGATATGCATCTTCTTTCTTATTTGCTGGCAAGTTCCAAAGCAATCTTCATCATATTTGTAAAGTTCTTCTGACGCTCTTCACTAGAGGTAACCTCATGACTGATAAAGGAATCTGAAATAGTTAATAGGCAAGCTGCCTTCTTGCCAGTAGCCTTAGCATTTGCAAATAAAGCGAAGCTCTCCATTTCTACACATTTACAGCCATGCGTATCATGAACTTCCTTCCAATGATCTAGATTAGAAGAATAAAATACATCACTAGAATGAATCTTAGCCTCCTTTAGAGGAATACCTAATTCCTCTGCAGCCTTTCTAAGCTTATTGTTAACAGAATTAGAACTTTTTAAAGATTTTCCTCTAATCCCGAATGCAGTCTTTGCAAAAGAAGATTCTGAATAAGCTTCTGTTACTAAAACTGTATCATATACCTTTAAATCTGCGTCATATGAACCAGCTGAACCAATTCTAATAATAGTTTCAACACCATAAAACTCAAACAATTCATAAGAATAAATACCAATAGAAGGCATACCCATACCAGAACCCATAACAGAAATTCTTTTTCCATGATATTTACCTGTAAAGCCGAACATATTTCTCGTTGAAGTGAAGCATACAACTTCTGTTAAAAATGTATCTGCAATAAATTTTGCACGAAGAGGATCACCTGGCATTAATACTGTTTTTGCAATTAAGGATGCGTCCGCACAGGCAATATGTGGGGTAGGGATTTTACTCATTTTTGTATTCCTCCATAATTTTAGCGCCACAGCTACAGCCAATACGATCAGCTCCTGCAGCAATCATTTCCTCAAAAGTCTTCTTATCACGAATTCCTCCAGCAGCCTTAACCTTGCAAACTGTTCCAACAGTTTTCTTCATTAATGCAACATCTTCTACTGTAGCACCACTTGTACCAAAGCCTGTAGATGTTTTAACAAAATCAGCATGTGCCTTCATAGATGCCTTGCATGCTTCCACCTTTTCTTCATCTGTAAGATAGCAGCATTCAATGATTACCTTCACTAATACACCTTGTGCTGCCTCTACTACAGCTTTAATATCTTCATAAACATAGTCCCAGTTGTGTGCCTTTGCCATACCAATATTGATGACCATATCAATCTCATCTGCACCATCAGCAATGGCCTTAGTAGTTTCATAGGCTTTTACCTCACTTGGAGTTGCACCTAGTGGAAATCCTACTACTGTACAAGTTAAAACACCTGTATCTGTAAGTAGCTTATGAGCTAAACTCACATTACTAGGGTTTACGCAAACAGAAGCAAAATGATGTTCATTTGCTTCATTGCAAAGCTTTAAAATGTCATCATAGGTTGCGGTTGCCTTTAAATTTGTGTGGTCAATATACTTTGATTTTTCCATATGTATTCCTTCCTTTTTATTATTTTTATTTTAAATATCTAAAATATTCTTTAGTTTAATTTCCTTTAATTCAACAGTAAGAGGAGCAAATTTAGATTTGGTTATAATCTTTCTTAGTTTACCTATGGATTTCATATCTACCATTTTGATATTTCCATAGCCATCAATCATTTTTAAAAGCTTATCTGCCTTCACTGCAAGCTCCTGCATAGCCACATACTTTGGAGATTTTGGATCATTATAATATAAGATATCTATTCCTGGTGGAATAATAAATGGATTTTCTCCATCCCAAGACATACAAACGAATGCGGTTCTAGATTTATCTGCACGCATAAAAAAATAATCAGATATTTGTACTTTATTTCTATCCAATAGAACCTCAAGCTTTGGTTTTCTTAAAATATAATTATAAATTTGAGCAAGTAAAGCAGGGTCTATACGACTATAGCTTGCGATTTCTTCTTCATTTTTATTTTTATAGGCATTTTTCCAAATATCAAATGTTTTGGCTAAAGTATTTTTTCTAAAGGTTACAACATCCTCATAAGATTCATTATATACTGCAAATTTAAACATTTTAGCAATTTCATCTGCCATATCTAAAATAAGTTCTACACAATATGTAGAAAGCTTAATATCGAATTCCACCCTAAAGTTTACATCAAAAAATTTTGGGTTCAAACGTTCAAGATGAGGAATTGCACTTTTGGAAGAAAGTATAAAATGAGCATCAAAATCTAATATTGGATGGTGAAAGGTATAGTCCCTATTTTCTCCGTTTCTTTCCAAAGTTATATTTGGATTAGACTGAAAAAATGTTAAAAGCTCTGTACGGTCAAAAACTCTTGTACCCTCTTTCAAATAATAGAATTTAAATTGCATATACTTCACCACCAAATCTATCTATATTATTTTACCATTTTTATAGGAAATTGTCAAAACTTCTATAGAGAAATAAAAATGTTTATAGACATATATGGTATTTTGTCTATAAACATTTTATTCTGTATGAATTTACTTTTCTACTTTGTTAAATTCTTGACTATTGTGGAGCATCTTGGGCATAGTCCATTTGCATTTACGGCAGGAACTATCATCCAACAACGCTCACAGGTTGGTCCTTCTGCCTTCTCTACTGTAACACTAAAGGCATTACCATCTTTTAATTCTAGCTGTGAAACAATTAAAATTTGTGCTAAATCAGAATTTAAACTATCAAAAATTGATTTAGCTTTTGCATCTAGAGTTAAAATTAGTTTTGCATTAAAACTCTTTCCAATGACCTTTGCAGCACGAGCCTCCTCTAAAGCCTTTAAGATTTCATCACGATACTTCATAAATGTATCAAAGGTCTCTTCTAACTTTTCATCTACTTCTTTAGCAGTAGGCATATCAGTCAAATAGATATCTTGTTCTGTTTTGCTTGGAAGTAAATCGTAAGCCTCACTCATTGTATGAGGTAAGATTGGTGCTAGTAATTTCATTAATGCATCTAGTACCTCATAGAAGACAGTCTGGCAAGATAATCTCTTCTTGCTTGTTGGAGCTTCTATATATAAGATATCCTTTGTAAAATCTAAATAAAATGCAGAAAGTGTATTGGCAATGTAAGTATTTGTAGCACGATACACCTCACCAAAATCAAAGTTATCGTAATGCTTTTTAATATCTGCAATAAATCTTAGAAGCTTAATATGCATATACTTATCGACATTAGTAAGTTCTTCATAAGAGAGTGCATTCTTTGGATCGAAATCTGAAGTGTTTGCCATCAAGAAACGAAGTGTATTTCTTATCTTACGATAGGATTCAGATACCTGTTTTAAAATATCCTTAGATAGTGGCATATCTGCACGATACTCAATGGAAGCTACCCATAGTCTTAGGATATCTGCTCCATACTCATTACATGCCTTGATAGGATCAACTGTATTTCCTAAAGACTTACTCATCTTTACACCTGTACCATCTAGAGTAAAGCCATGAGAAACAACCGTTTTAAATGGAGCCTTACCTGTTGTTGCAACACCTGTAATTAAAGAGGCATTAAACCAACCACGATATTGATCGGAACCTTCTAGATATAAATCTGCAGGATAGGATAGCCCTCTTCTGTTTAAAAGCATATAGGAAGAACCACTATCAAACCAAACATCCATAATGTCTTTTTCCTTTGTGAATACACCATTAGGACTACCTGGGTGTGTATAGCCTTTTGGAAGTAAATCTTTTGCTTCTTTTTGGAACCATATATTAGAACCATATTCTCCAAATAAATCTGCAATATGAGCAAATACCTTCTGATCTAAAACAGGCTCTCCATTTTCAGCATAGAAAATTGGAATAGGTACACCCCAAGCTCTTTGTCTTGAAATACACCAATCATGACGATCCTTAATCATATTAGAAATACGTACATCTCCCCATTTTGGATTCCATGTTGTTTTAGAAATTGCATCTAGTATTTCATCCTTAATAGGATCAATTGAGGCAAACCATTGTGGTGTTGCTCTAAAGATAACAGGCTTATGAGTACGCCAGTCATGAGGATAACTATGGCAAATCTTTACAGTCTTTAGTAAGCAGCCACAAGCTTCCATATCCTCTATAACCTGTAGATTGCAATCCTGATAGAACATACCTTCATACTTTCCTGCTTCTTTCGTCATATAGCCACGATAATCTACTGGACATAAAATATCTAATCCATAGTTTTTACCGACCATATAGTCATCTTCACCATGTCCTGGTGCAATATGAACTAATCCTGTACCATCTGATGTAGATACATAATCTCCTAAAATGCATGGAGAAATTCTATCATAAAGTGGATGCTTATATTTTAAGCCTTCTAGCTCTGTTCCTTTAAAATGTTTAAGTACTTCCACTGTACCGAGCTCTAAAAGCTCTTTCAGTTTTTCTAAAAGTTCAAGACCAAAGATAAAGGTTCCTTTATCTGTTTTTGCTAAGACATACTCAATATCAGGCCCAGCACAGACAGCAAGGTTTGCTGGAAGTGTCCAAGGAGTTGTTGTCCAAACTAAGAAGGATGCTCCCTCTAAGTCCTTATTTTCTACAATTGGAAGACTAAAGTAAATAGAGAAGTCTTCTTTATCCTGATATTCAATCTCTGCTTCTGCTAAGGCAGATTCACTAGAATAAGACCAGTAAACTGGTTTTAATCCCTTATAGATTAAACCACGTTCTGCCATTTTAGTAAAAATTAATATTTGATCCTTTTCATAATCTTTTTGTAAAGTAATATAAGGATGATCAAAATCGCCTAATACTCCTAGTCTTAAGAATCCTGTCTTTTGACGTTCAACCTGCTTATAGGCATATTCTTCACATAACTTTCTAAAATCTGCTGTACTCATTTCTTTACGCTTTACACCAGATTTTTGAAGTTGATTTTCAATAGGTAAACCATGTGTATCCCATCCAGGAATATAAACGGATTTAAAGCCATTCATATTCTTATAACGTACTACAAAATCCTTTAAGATTTTATTTAATGCATGGCCTAGATGAATATCTCCATTGGCATATGGTGGACCATCATGTAGTGTATATTCTCTCTTATTCGCATTTTTCTTTATTACTTCCTCATATAGGTGCATATCATGCCATTTCTTTTGAATATTTGGTTCCTTTACATTTAGGTTTCCTCGCATTTCAAAATCTGTTTTCCCCATAAATAATGTGTCTTTGTAATCCATATTTTCCCTCCTATAATTAAAAAAAGCGTCCTAATCAAAGGACGCATGTTTTACGTGTTACCACCCTTGTTCAAGAAATAAAACCTTATTTCAAGCACTCATTTCTCTTTAACGCAGAGCCAAAACGAATACACTTTGCATGTATCATCTCCATTAGTGATTCGAACTATGTGCTTCGACTACATTCCACCAAACAGTAGTTCTCTTTACCTACAGCATAATTCCGTCTAATATCTTTGATTTTACAATACTAATAATACAACAAATTAAAGAAAAAGTAAATATATTTTAAATAAAATTCCATCTTCCTTATAGGTTATTTTGAATATACTAAATTATGACTTCTAATAAAATCTAAAGATTGCTGATTGGAATACTTGTCCAAGGGAGGCTTTTTATTTTCCCTTGACCAGATCTTTTCAGTGCTAAAATCTACTACTTCTAATTTACTGCATATATCCTTATGCTATAGAAAGGCCAATTTGAACTCTTTGACTCCTTCTGTATTAAACAAGTCATTGATGTTTTTTAATTTACTGGAATATAAAAGCTCATCCTCAAAATTTTTTATAGATTGTGTATGGTAAATTTCTTTGAATCCATTTTTTTTAGTGTCATTATATTTTTTTCTAAAATATGTGTATCTTCGACATCTATATCATATACTAACACAATTGTTGTATTAGGCGTTAGCATCATTAAAGGCTAATATATTATTTAAACGTAAATTTAGTATAATCATTTGTTTTCTTCCTCTCTAAATTCAAAATTTTTGAATTACAATATCATTATATCACTTTTTTTGAAATTACAACCATTGTTAAATATATTTTTTTACAAAACAAAAAGACTATAAAATAGATAACCTATTTCATAGTCTTAGTTTTTAATTGATTACCAAAAGGTGACAGAGTAGTTTACTACTAATTTGCCTTCTTCCACTCCTGCAAATTCACAGTATCCATGATAGAATATTCCAGCTGCTTCATAAGAGAAATCACTAACATCCATTCTCCTACATTCGTAAGGGTAATCAGATCCCATAGGCCAAAAAACGTTCCATCGATAAACAACTTCATCATCGGATACGGTTTTTAAATAACTTGCAACCGCAATGCCAATTGGTACTTGACCATCAAATTCAATATAATCTGCAGGGCAGAAAAGATTGATATTTGCATAAGCCACATTCTTTCCCTTAACCGTAATATCTGCGTACTCTAATCCATATTGTCCATAACCATACTCTACTGAAACGGATTCGAGTTCTACTTCTCTTATCTCATTTAACTGATAAGTCAAAGACTTAGAAGGATATACATAAACAAGCAAGGAACGATCTTCTAATTCTTCTCGATCTGCATAATATATTTTTATCTCTTCAACACTAGATAATTTTCCTAAATCAAAATAATCCCATTCTATATATTCATCATTATATAAAACATCTATATAATGATCATAATAGAATACATAGGTATTAAAATTATTTTTATTTGCAGAAACCTGTAGGCCATATGCTGAAATGGTTGATCTTTTTACAGAAATAGTAACATTTTTAGTCGCATTTAAAGCCATTGTCTTAAAGGTATAGCTATACTCTTTCGTTTGATTTCCATTTCCGTCTAAAAGATTATAGATTAAATAACCTTTAAATACATACTCTGTATCTGGCTTTAGTCCAGTATAATCTCCACAATTTACCCCTTGCGTTCCTTTTGTATGAACAAAGGTTAAAGTATCTGTAATATCTGTACCTGTACTAGAATAAATACGTTCATAATAATCTACATAATACTTTGAACCAGTATAAATGGCACGCTCTCTATATAGTTTATCTGTGAAAATATAAAATTTATAAGGGTATACAAGGCTAAAGGCGGTTTCATTTGTACATTTATATCCTGCCTTATATGCCTGGATGAATGTGTCTCCAATAAACATTGTATTTTCATTCCAAGAAGTAAACTCATAGGTGTATTTTCCCCAATCTACTGTTTCTGGAGCTTCAGGAAAAGATGGTGTTGCCCCTGCAGTAACAAATTCATAGCCTAAAAGCACATATTGAAAACCATAGAAAGCCACCAACTCTTGACTTGCTGATTTTTTTACTAAAATCACTTCAACATCAATATCTTCTGTTATATTATAAAGAGGTATTTCACATCCAACTACTACATAATCTCTAAGTTCATTAGGAAGTACAAATTGACATAGCGCTACATTATCTAAATAATTATAATCCCCGACATACCATGTATATAATGTATCTCCCTGATATTGCATACGAATTCGATATAGTTCATCTCCATAGGAAATAATCCAGAACCCTACAAATCGGAAATTATAAGTAAATTTACTTTCTTCTCTTAAACTAAAGGAAACTGGTCCTACTTCCTTATAACAGGATTGAACATAGTATTTTGTGTCGTTAACAAGATTGGTAAAATAGGCAGTTTCCATTCCGGGAGTATAAGCAATTTCAGAAACAACCTCTAAAGCCTCATTTGTTAATTGAAAGCCCACAAACTGATATCCATAAGGTATTGCTTGGAGATAAGGGGCACAATCTATTTCAAGGCTTCCTGCAGAAAGATGTCGAACTGCTTGGTCCTCAGTAATTGAAGATAATGTAGATGCAACATTTGTAGTAAAAGTGGTTTCCACAATTTTTAAAGAACCATTACTTGTTGCAATAGATCCAGAAATGGTATACTGCAGATTTGGATCAAGATTTGTAAATTCTTGAGATGGATTAGAAAATGTCTTTGTATTTCCATCACTATCTTTAATTACACCACGTATAGTAGCATTCTCATAAGTTGGAAGTGTAATACTTGCCGTATGGACAGAACTGATAGAGATGATAGGTTCTAACGTTTGCTCGACACATACTGCAACATAAAGCTTATAATTTGCATTACTTCTTGACTCTTCAAGCTCAAAGTGATCAAATACCTCATTTTCCTTTAAAAGGTAGGCAGGTACTTGTGGAGTATTCATTACTGTATCATAATAAATATATTCATACCGAGGAGTAACATAAGTATATATGCAGGCACTACCTGTTTTCTTTTTTTCAACATAAATCTTTACAAAAGGATTTGTAGCATCAAAATCTCCACTAAAACCTAAGAAAACATAGGTTGAATCAGGAACTTTTATATAGGACGTATAGTCTATAGGATAATGAAGATCTTCTTTCCAAGAAGCGATTGGTACATTGGGACCAGAATATGCAAATTCAATTTGCTTAGCTGTATATTCTACCTCATAGGTCTCAGTATTTGAAAGAATATCTAGGCTTCCAATGTAGGTTATCTTTACAACGTAAGTACCTGAAAGAGAAAAGGCGCTTACTTCTTCTCCATTAAAGGTTAGCTCTATTTTCAAATCACCCATAGAAAATTCTGTTCTGTTGCCGCCTGTATCTAATCCATAAACCTTTAACTGATTGCTATTGAATTGAGTTCCATTGAAGGTCTTTGCTACTTTGGTAGTATCTAATTCAAGACCTAGATATTGCCTTGCTGCTGAAACAAAAATTGAGAAAGTTCTCTCAAAAGTGTCATAAATAATTTTTACTTGATACTCTCCAACCTCGGATAAAGAATTTACGACTACACCATTTCTCAAAAGTTCTCTTTTGATTTGAGAAAGAGAAAGTGTACCAGTTGTATTATCTTTATATTCTAATATAACTCCTAAATTAGAAATATCTAAATTTTCTCCAACAATATAATTGCTTTTTACAAGAGAAGTATCTAGAGACATCCTAGATACTTCCTTCATAAATTTTACTGTATAAAAGCTTTTATTATTTTCACAGCTTGGACCTAAAAAGGTTATTGTTACAGTGTATGTTCCCACTTCTGAAAATCCTGAAACCACCTTATTATTATAAGATAAGGTCACTTGATAATCTGTACCTTCTACTAATAATTCTCTACCTGTAGCTCCAATACCATAGACCTTTAAGTTATCAAAATTAAAGGTTGTACCATAAAATTCCTTGGTCACATTTGTCGTGTCTAATTCAATTCCTGTAAAACTACGGCTATCCGTAACTTCAACACGAAAAGACTCACTGAAAGAAGCAAGAGTGATAGTAACAGTATATGTTCCTTCTTTTTCAAAAACTGTAACATTCTTGTTATTTTCATCTGTAATACGATAGCTAATATTGCTAATAGAGGCTAACGACTTCGCCCCATCTTCCCATATGTAATATGCCTTTAATCCTCTAGTATCTAAAGTATCCCCTATTGCATAGGTTTTTTTCACATCTGTTGTATCAATCTCCACTCCACTAGCGGTTGCACGACTTGATTCAAAAGCAATACTATATAACCGATTAGATGCATTACTAGAGATTAGCTGATAGGTACCTGCCTCCAATCTACAATACAAGATAGAGGTATAATTACTCTTATGACCAAAAGCCTCATAGGTTTGACCATCCTTTTTAAAAGAAACTGTAGTCTCATGTAAATCTGCAACTACCATAAAGATATCCGTTTGATACGGGATAGTAATTTCTATTCCTTCTGTAGTTGGTATAGAGATATAAGAATGGTAAGTTTCGGTGTTATAGGTATGCTCTACTGAACTGCCATTTTCTTCTTTTGTTTTTAAAATGGTTGAATTCACTTTGATTTTAGCAACAGAGTTATTCATTGCTTCATAGGAAGTTGTAAATTCATAGTTGCCTTGTTCATCTAGATTTAGTTCATCCATTAAATAATCTATTTTATATACATAACTATTTGTAGAACTTTGATCATATACCATAATTTCAAATGTTGCAGTTATGCTTTCGCCATAAGAAACAATAATGTTCTTCTTTCCTGGCGTTGATAAAGGCTGTGTTAAATCCTCATCCTTCAAGGATAAATCATATTCTGTTAGAGTTATCTCTTGTCCGTCTGCAAGACTTCCACGAACCACTAATCCAGATGGATCAAAAATTGCACCCACTGGATATAAAATTTTACAATTTGTTTCATCTATAGAAATGCTCTTTACTACGTTAGGTAAAACCTTAACCGTATAGGTAGTAGTAAATTCCTTATAGGACACAGTTACTACTACATCCCCTGGTTCAAGGATGGAAACATCCGAAAATGTTGCATGAAGAGTTATATTTTTCATAGATTTATCACTATAAATAACCCAGACAAACAATTCTTGATGAGAGTATGTTCTCGTATCACTTTGATAAACTGAATCGGATTCAATCACAGTACCAGCTCGATTTGTAACACAAATACTCTCCTCAACAACTGTTGGTGTTGGACCTGGTCCTGGTGGGGTTGGATCAACTTTCTTCTTACAACCCACAAGGAATATCAAAACGATCAAGGATAATCCAATCATAATTTTTTTCATAGAATATCACTTCCTTTTCACTAAACCACAGAAATGCGATAGCTGTCTTTAAGCCCTTCATATTCAATAATAATTGTATATGTTGTAGCGTAATCAAAATTATATACTTCTACTCCTCTTAGTTCAAATCTAATTCTACAATTAGCAGGAAGAATATGTCTTTTCAAAACATCATCTTCATAATATAAAATATCTAATCCAGTTGAAGAATAGGCTTCTCCTACATTAAACTGAAGTCTAGCAGCAGAATAATCTACAACAATCTTTTTTACAGGCTCACGATATAAAACAGTAATTCCATAATATGCATCCATGTCCCCAAAAGAAACATGAACCGAATAAACACCTTCTTCATCTAATGCCTCTTTAATTACACCATTTAAAGAAAGCTCTATTTTACATAAATTCTGTTTAATTTCCGTAATATTTTCTGTCTCATCTTGGATATAAATAACTAAGCCATCTGTGTTAAATTCTTCATGTAATAAAAATTCTTTTTTAACATTATCTGTGGTCACCCTTAATTGTTCTCTTGGCTGAGTACTTGGATTCGTAACAACTTCAACAAAAAAACTAGTTGTCAAGGTTTTCGATTTATATTCTGTTGAAACAATAATTTCATAAGGTCCAATCTCTGAAAATCCAGATACAATAGTGCCAAAATACTTTATAGAAACTTTTAATGAGAATAAATCTACTCTTCCAAGTTCTTCCTCGTTTTCAACAATCACAACATGAATTCCAGAAATACTTAATTCTTCTCCTGAATAGTATTCAATCTTTTCAGGTAAAGCTTTTATGCGTAATGATAAAGATATTTCATATGGCCTTTCTATTACTCTTACAGAATAGTCTGCGCGAAACTCCAAATAGGTGACTGTAACTGTCTGATAACCTAAGTTTTCTGTACTTATTTCAGAAAAATTTGCATCTATAGTTACATCAACCTTTTTCTTCTCATATACTGCATATACAATCACATTTCTAGGAGAATAAACATCTCCTTGATATACATCTATATTTTCTATGTTCTTTAATTCGATGGATAAAATTTTATCCGTATCCTCTTGATTTGTTTTGCAACCTGCAAGAACAAAAAGGAATGAAACGATTAGTAATATCCAAATTTTTTTCATAGATATCCTTCCTTTGTATAATGCCTTAGCTTCTAAGTAAAAGAAATTTTTTAATCTCTTTCACTTAAAACCTAAGACTATCCCGAAAGATAGTCTTGTGAGATTTTTTTAGTTTTTCTGGTATTTCAACTTTGTTGCATAATCTACAGGTTTATAGCTTTCATTTACAGAAGAATTACCTTCTTCCATAACGTCTGCAATAACCTTATTGATACGGCGAACAGAAAGCTGAGATTTTACCATTGTATAATAAGGTGTTCTTTGATGAGCCTTCTTATCAGAAACATCCTTATGTGGGAATTGACGATCAGGATAATTAGAAGGATCAGCAGCAAGATATACCTTAAGCTTCTTAGAAGTTAATGATAACTTACAAATCTGTTTTCTTCCTAAATAGAAACAATCATAATAATTTGTTAAACGGTTGTTTACACCCTTATATTTCATCAATTCATTTTTTACAATATTAAATAGTTGCTTTACCTCAGGTGATGCTTTTCTAATCTTTTCTGTAAATGTCAAACGTGCACGTCGATAGTAATTTAAACCATCAATGATTTCATAGTAACCATCCTGTAATTCTTCCTTAGCATGTTGATTCCATTCATCATCATACTTATCACGATATGATTGAATGATTGCCTCTAATTCCTCTAAGGATAAGGTAGGTTTAACTAGTTTTTCATCTTCGTCATCGTCTTCTTCATCATCATCACCAGCATCAGATTTAGATAGAGTAGATAAATCTAGATTTAGATTCATATCTGCTTCTTCTTGTTCTCTTGCTTGTGCTGCTTCATCAGGAACAACTTCTTCTTCCTTTTCCTCTTCAGCTTGAGCCGTTTGAAGTTCATCAATTAAAGCCTCTAATTCTAAGCGCTCTTTACGTTCATGCTCTAAGCGCTCTCTTAAACTCTTAGCTTCAGCTTGAGCCTTTTCAATTTCATATCTTGAATTATCTTGAGTCTTAGATAGCTTTTCAATCAATTCATCAATATTAAATACAGGTTGATTTCTTTGATTTTCCTTCAAATCATCAATTTGCTTTTGGAGAATCTCAAATTCTCTATCACGATTATCAGAAACATGAATTTGATAACGATCATAATCATAGAAACGTCTGTCTCGTGTAGAATATCTTAAATCATCCACTTCACGTCTTAAACGAGAGACCTCATCATCACGATATCCATAGAATTCACCACGATCACGATAATCTCTTTGAATATAAGTTGTAGTATTTGTAGTATTCTGTTGTTGAAGCTTCAAACGTTCAATTTCTAAACGTAAAGCATCTATCTCAGAACTATTTGGATTCTTTTGATTTTTCAAACGTTCAATTTCAAGTCGTAATGCATTGATTTCCTCATCATTTTGCTTAATAGTAACCGTAGTAGGTTGTTGTTGAGGTTGATGCTGCATACGTTCCATTTGTTCTTTTAGGCGTTTTACTTCTTCTTCATGAGCAAGACGTTTTTGTTCTTCAATAGTTAACTGGAATTGATGACGCATTTCATCCATCTGACGACGCATTTCTTCTAATTCCTTATCATGCTCAGGAACAACAGTCGTTCCACCTAAACCTGAAATATTGATTGATGTTCCACCATTTGGTGTATTGCCAATAGTTGCTTCAATCGTTTCTGTTTCAATAATCTTTTTACTCTTAGTGGAGATTTCTTCATCTTCTTCCTCTTCAAGAGGTGGAAGTTTAAAGTCAAAAATCGTACCAGCAAATGCTTCAAATTGAGGTAATGGTATTGGTTGAGAAATTACATAACCTTGTACAATTACATCACGTCGAATAGAAGCAAGTGCCTCTAAAGTTTGACGATCAGATACACCCTCACATACCATAACATAATTCAATTTTGCAAGCATATCAAGCATATTTTTAACAATCGCCATATCCTTGTCTGTTGATAATCTATTTTTAAAGAATAATAAGTCTAGCTTAACAACATCAAAAGGATTAGTTGAGATGTAATCCATAGAAGAATGTTCCTTACCAAAATCATCCATAGCAACACTAAATCCAAATTGACGTAGTTTCATAATGCAACTAGAAATATAATGTGTATTCTCCATGAAGGTATCTTCAGAAATTTCTAACTCGATATTCTTTGGATTAATTTGATATTGATTTACAATCTCCATAACTCTATTTTCAAAATTAGGAGTCATAAATTGAATCTTAGATATATTTACAGAAATGATTAAATCACTTCTACCACGTTGTATTAGCTCTTGCATAAACTGACAAGCAGCCTTTAGCATAGCTTCATCAATAAAACGAATAAATCCTGTCTTTTCAAAAATTGGAATAAAGTCTGCTGGACTAAATTTAAATCCATTAGAATCATCCATCCAACGACATAGAATTTCACCACCGACAACCTTACCAGTTTTCAAATCTACCTTTGGCTGAATATAAGGGATGAAACGATTTTGTTCAAAATCTCCATCCTTTTCACTATTCATTCTTCTAAACTTATTTAAAATATCTCTTACTTCACCAGTATAGAAATATTGGTTATTATCCTCGATAAGTTTAGAAAAAGTAGTAATTGCAGCTGCAACATAGATTAACTCTGGGTCCTCTAGTGGAGCCTGTTCATATATACCATAGTAAACATAGAAGTCATACATTCCATAGCCATCAATGGTCATTTCGTCTAAACGTTTTTCCATAATTTGGCATTGTGCCTTTACTTCTTCTTTACTTCTGTCATTAAATACAATTAAGAATTTATCAAATTCAATTCTACTTATGGTTTCTCTTTTGGTTAATCCCTTAGTTAAATGATCTGAAATTTGATAAAGCAATTTATTTCTTTTGGCATAATTGATATATAAATAACTTAAATTTCTGATTTCGACAACCACAACAGTAGGGTTGGTAAATTTCCCACCCTTGCGGGCGAGAAATTTAAGAATTCCCTTTTTGTTGTAAATCATACATTCATTATCCATATATTGACTTGCTTTAGTTTGCTTACGATGGTTAAATCGATAAGCAATAATGCCGACAATCAAGATGATAATTATCAAAAGCAAAATGAGATGAATTATAGTAACCTGAAAGTCGCCAATTTTAAATAAATTCATTTTTTTAACTCCTCTTATGCTTCTTGTTCGTCATCTTTTTTTCTTTTCTTGTTAATAGCACCGAACTTATCTCTATTAACACAAATTAAGATAATAATTAAGATGATAATTGCAATTGCAAGTAAAATCCAAGGCATAATGATTTGTAAAATTTCAGGAATTGTGTTTCCACCCTGTAATGCCTTTGATTCAAGCTCGAAGGTAACAAAGATTTCTTCATCGCCATCATAGATACGTACGATTACTTCTGTACACATTCTATTTGAAGTATCAGAAATAACTGTTACTTCAGGCTTTTCAACGTATTGATTTGTAGAGTCATAGTACTCTTCATCAAATACGATATACTTAGTATAATCTTGGATATCAGCAGCTCTCTTATCAACCAAATTAATCTTGTAAGCATACTCACCATTTTCCTTCTTTTCACATGTATATTCAGAATAAGCTTCTGTATCTACAGAGAAGGTCATAGGAGCTCTTGTAACTTCTACTACGATTGCACGAGTAGATTCTCCATCTTCAGCAATGATTAAAATTACTAAAGTATTCTTACCAACTCTTAAGGTAACATTTTGATCAGTTAATACTCCACTTTCTCTACCATTGATAATCTTGAAAGTAGCACCATCTCCATCCTCAGTTGGACCTTGAGCTGGAGTAACCTTAACATCTAATGTCTTAATTCCATTTGGAACTTCATAAGAATAATATCTTTCATCATCTGTATAAGCTTCCTTGAATTCTGGAATTTGAAGAATATCAATGAATTCAACTTCAGTATTTGTAGAAGCTAATCCACGACGCTTAATGATTAAAGTATACTCTACTGTTTTACCTTCCTTAGAAGTTACAGTTAATGTAAATTCATTCTTGCCTTCAGCTAGATTAACATCAAACATTCTTACTAAATCAGTCTTTGAATTTAGAGTTGAATTACTACAAGAAACAACGAAATCAGGATTATCAACTTCAGCTTTGATTGTTGCATATAAAGTCATATAGCTTACAATTGTTGTATAAGTATAAACTTCCTTATCAAATGTAGTTGTCTTATAGTTAGCATCTAATAATTTTTCACCAATAGCACCTAAATCAGTTAAATAAGGTAATGGATAATCTCTAATAACATTAATCTTATAAGTTGTAGATGAACCATCTTCTGCAGTAACTGTTACTGCAAATGTATTCAATCCTTGCTTCAATGCTTGTCTACCGATATCACCAGAAACCTTAGCTTTTGGATCAGTTGTCACATATTCAATATCAATAACTTCTGTAGTATTTGGTCTTGAAGGTAGTGTATACTCAGTTATATTTGGACTAAATCCAGGAACTGTAGTACCATCAGCCTTTAAGTTAGATAGTGTTGAATCAGTAGATGCTGATTCAAATTCTAAATGAATTGTATATTCATTACCTTTGCCTACTTCTGGATCTTTAGCAACACAATATACAACAACATCCTTACTACCGCCTCTCATTGCAGATGTGATTGTAGTAGTTAATGTGTTAGATGTACGAGGTGAGCCATCAATCCAAGTAGTTGAATATGTACCATCTGGTCTTACTACAGTAATCTTGTAGTCTTTAGCTGAGAATGGAATCTTAAATACACCATAATCAAATACATCCTTATCGAAGTTAGTTTGTGGATTTGAATCAGGTTGGGCAAGATAAGTTTTTCCATCAGCTTCTACAATGATTTCCAAAATAGAATTATCCTTGTCGAAATCAATAGCACCACGAGCAATTGTAATAGGATATGTTATCTTCTTACCAGATTCAGCTGTACAAGTTACAGAAATGTTAAAGGTCTGTCCTGTAGTACCTGTTCCAGATAAGGATATAGTACCTGTTCCAGAAACAGTTGATGTTTGAGCATTTGGAGTTGCACCAACAGATACAACTGTTACACCATCACCAAGATATGGAACGGCAAATGTATCATTACCAGGTAATGTAGAACAATGAATAGTTTGTTCTTGACCATTAGCATCTATATAAGTTACCCATAAATCTTTAAGTGTTGCATCATCATTTTGTGTATCACGATTAATAATTACAGTTATAACATTAGATTTATATCCTGTGATAGGAGTTGTATTTACCTTATCATATGCTGTAGCATAATCACTCTTAATTTGAATCTTAAATTCATTTCTTCCAACCGTTAGACTTTGTTTAGCACTAGTCATAGGATTGCCATTTAAGAAGATAGTATAGTTGTCAGCAGTAGATTTAATATCTAAATATGTATCCAATTGTGGTGATTTACCATATGGAACTGTGATTTCTAAAACATTATTTCTATAATCGATATAAGTTATTTCATCCTTATCTAATAGATTAGCACTTTGATCACTTAATAATGCAAAGATATCATCAATCTCATATGTAATATCACAAGGATATACATTGAATGTATAATAAACAGCGTTTGATTCATCATCTGAACCATCTGGTTTGCTTCCAACACCACTTGCTGGGATAACCTTTACTGTCATAGCATTTCTTTGACCAGCAATCATTGATCTATTAGTTGGCCAAACAACCTTACCATTTGGATCATTTAATGTAATTGTTGGATTGAAATATAAAGTATTTCTATCAACACGATAACTATAAGTAGTAACTGCAGGACTTAAACCATCTAATGGCTTTTCAGCAGCATCAGTAGTATTTTCCTTATATGTATATGAATCAATATATACAGTGTCACTACCTCTTTCCTTACTAATTTCTATTACATAATCTTCGTATGCACCACTTACTGCAGTAACACGAACCTTATATACTAATGGTGTATCTACACCAGCAGCATTAAATGTAGGCATTATATTAGAAATAGTATACATCGTAGTTCCAGCAGGTAAAGCAATTGGAGTACCACTAGGATCAATGAAAGATACTGTAGTAGCACCATTGTTAGCCTTTGGTACGTAAGTTAATGTAACACTCTTTTGTGTAGAAGTTAAAGTAACCTTATATTTTAGTGTAGCCACACTGAACGTAGGTGTTAATTTATCTGTAGAATCTGAATCAATTGTAGCAGTTAAACCATCAAGTACCTTATCACCATCACGATTTACGATGATGTTATAGTTCTTTTCATCTCCACTTTCAGCTTTTACAATAATTGTAAAGGTTTCAGTAAATACGCCATCAGCAAATTGATAACGATTTGCATAACTATCATGAACATTTTGCTTAACGGTTGCATTCTTAACGCCAGTTAAATCAACTGTGAAATAAATTTCTTTTTGATTTCCTAAATTAATAGTATAAGGTCCACCACTTGACTTATTAAAGTTTGGCACTTGGTTTGTTCCATTATAATAAATCATAGTAGCTTCATTAGCTGTACTAGCAGCTTCTGCACGCTTTATAGTAATTGTGTAAACTGTTCCAAGTGTAGTTCCATCTTCTGCAACAGTCCATACTTTAATTTCTTTTGAAGAAGCTAAAGCAATATTAGAAACTGTAAAGATTTGAGTAGCATCCTTTGAAACAGGAGATTGAACTTGGCCATCTATACTAAAATGTAGTGATGATAAAGGATTGGCTTTAGTAATTGTAAACTTAACATAGTCATCACCATCTTTATTTGATAGATTTACTTCATAACTAGTAGTCCCTGTTGAATATGATGGATTCAAACCACCTGATTCTTTAGTTTCTGCAGTAATTGCAGTAATTGCACCAGGAGTTGTATCTGGTTTATATTCATCTGTCTGTAATTTGATTACATAATCTTGAGCTGTCTTAGTTCCACACTTACAAGATACATAGATATGATATGTCAATTCTCTCTTTGTAGAATCCTTACCTGTATAATCAAGTAATCCAGTGATAGTATGTTGTCCTGTTTGACCAGTAATCGTTGAAGATGAATCATTTACAGTAGCTTGAATGTCTACAGTATCACCTGCTGTTAAACTATCAATAACATATGTATATTTATTATTCTCTAGTGCAACACCAACAGGAGTTCCATCAATAGAAACAGTAAGTGTCTTTAAGGTTTGATCGTGATCACAATCTTTACGTCTTACATATAAGGTATATGTTGTAATTAAATCTGTACGTGATGTATCAAGAGCAGCCATTTCAGATGTTACAGTAATTGTAACCTTCTTTGTTGCACCAGCATTAAGTGCATTACTATTTCCACCATATTCTACATTTATCTTACCATGGAATGAAGGTTTTGTATTTTTAGCATCAACCACAATACTATCCACTTCATATGGAACTTCAAATGGAGTATTCTGATTACTATATGAAGCAATATTTGTAAGATCTAAATAAACATTAGATGTACTAGGAACTATATTGCCAGATGAATCCTGTAATTCTAAATCTGTAAGAGAATGATCTTGATCAGCTACATGTACATTGAATGTATATGTATTGCTCTGTGGATTAGTAGGATTGTCTATTCTTTGCTGTTCAGAAACAACTCTAATTGTAAATGTATAATTCAGATTATGAGTAACATTACTTACAAATGGGAAGGTTAAAGTATTACCAGAAGAAAGTGCAGCAGTCCATGTTGCTGTTGCTCCATCACTTATTGTGAATTCTACTCCATTTAAAGATTGAGTACATGGCAAATATAAATGATATGATGCCCCTCTCTGATTCAAATTAAATGGAATTCCATCTTTAAAGTAATTTGCATTAGCAACAGTACAATCTACTCCACCAATAGAAATAGATTCAATATAATTACCTGACTTAGCAGTTTGACGATAAATAGTGATTGTATATTGTGTACCTCTTGTTCCATTTTCAGCAGTAGCATAGACGATACACAGATTATTTAGTGTTGAAGATAATGTATATGTTCCTGTTCTAGTTGTTATATTGGATTGGTTATTATTGACACCACCAACACTTAAAGATGACTTAGCATCGTCTAATACTACTGTATAGTTAACACTCTTTACTGAATAAGGTACAGTAAGTGATGAAACTTGATTAGTATTATAGGTAGTAGTTCCTTGATTAAATGCTGAAGCCGGGAAAACAGTAACCTTAGAACCATCTTCTGCTTCATATTCTAGCATAATACTTATAATCTTATTGTTTGAGCTCTTTGCCTTAGTAGTCACAATACGATATTCTGAGACTGTTTCATCTTCTGCTACAAGTCTAACGTATACAGTATCGCCAACATCATATGTTGTTGATGCATTGTATTCAGTTGATGGATTTACAGTTTTACCAACATATGCCTTAGTTGTTGCAGGGCTCCATGCTAAATCAACAGTAAATGTATTACCATTCAAATCAGTATCAATGTCATAATTATAAATCGTAACGCCACCGCTCATAGTTGGAGCAGGCTTAGGAAGAGTTGCACCAGAAGAATTCTTAACCTCTAGTTTATCTAGAGTCTTAGTTCCATTTGCTGGCTCTTCTTCAATTACAATTGTATATTGCGTACCATTGCTCTGTGGCTGTGATTGTGTTCTATCATATTCTGTTTGAACATAGAAATTAAATGTTTTTTGAAGGTTGGTCTTCCCAGCATCTAAAGTTAATGTCTGAGTTTGTCCTGTAATATCAACACCTGATGCATTTAAAATCTTAGTCTTAGAACCTGATGGAACATTAATTACAAAGGAAGCAGTCTTAGAGTTATAAGTCAACTTCGGAGTATTTGTAATGTTCGTAGAATTATTTGTTGGAAGTGCACTAGGCAATGTATATGTTTGATTTGCATTATTCGCATCAACATATCCCATTGCTGTAATAGTTACACCTGATTTATCATTATCAGCTTTTGGTCTATTTACTTCTACTTCATACCAATCTGTATAGCCATTGTTTGTAACCTTTATCCATACAGTTTTTGTACTTGCAGCATCATTTGCAGTAGTAGGATAACTTATAGTTGAAGTATTTGTACCAGAAGTTATCGTTCCAAGACTTGTTGTCTTGTTTGTATCAAATAATTCTGCTGAAGCGTTTGTTGGTAAAACTATATTTAACCAGAAGCCATCACGGCCTAAAGCCATATTATTTAAGGTAAACTTCTTAGAAGCTGTAGCATACTCACCTGTTTGAGACTGTACATTTGAACTAGGTCCAGAATAACCAGTAACACTAATAGGCTTAGTATCTGCTTCATAGAAAGTAAATTTATATGTTTTTGTTTTTGAAGTATCTTGAGCTTTTACGACAATAGTTACAACACTACCATTAGAGATAGACGTTAATGGTGTAACAGCATTTGATGTAGCTGTAGCACCATTAAGTGTTGCAGTCTTAGGAGCCGTAAATGTTGGCTTTATAGTAAAGCTATTAGAAGTTGTCGTTCCCTTTGGATAGTAAACATTAAATTCTGTTTGACTAGTAAGGGATGAAGTTTCAGTCAATAAAGGTGTACTTGTACCACTTACTGTAGCCTTAATTTCTACAGCCTCAAGATCACAATTTGTATCTTTTGCTTTTGTTACCTGTACGGAGTACCATTTCTTTGCAACTGTATCAGAAGCAATTGCTCTAAATACTACCCATACGCTATCACCTGCAGAAACACCTGACATATCAACGTCAAAGTTTCCAGCAGCAATAGACACTGTACCAGTACTTCCAGAAGGTGCATTAGCAGTTCCGGTTGCAGGTAATGTTGGATTTGTTTTATAAACATATCCCGTATTTTCAATTGTACCATTATCTTTAACTTGAGCAAAGACAGCGGCTTTATTTCCTGTGATTTCATCAGAAGCAGCATACTGAGGACCAGTTCCAGTTAATATAGATTTCCCATCCACAGTCAATACCATTAAAGATGTATCATCAGAAATTGTAGCTCCTGCGAGCTCTAATGGCTCATCTAGGAATCTACTGTTTTTAGAAGGTGTATTAAAAGAGTCGTTTACTTGCTCACCAGTTGCATGTGGGATAAACAATGTCTTACCAGAGTTGTTATTTGTAGCAGCATCAGCAAGAGTGACTGTAAATCCTGAACCTGTTGAGGATGTAGTAACACCAAATGCACCTACAAAAACCTTACCTGCTGCTGCAGCTTTTCCTGTTGCTGCAGAATACTGCCAACCAATTGTAGGACTAGTAGAACTTATACCTTGTAAAGTTGTAGTAGCTCCATTTGCAGTTTCTGTTTTATTGTAATAAGGAGTTATACCAGCTGTAGAATCAATAGCTCCTTCTAAATCCAATGTTGCAGCAACCGCACGAATTTGACCACTAGTAGAAAGTTCAGCATAGATTTCTACTACTATCTCTTGTCCAGGAGTAATAGCAGTTAGAGGTGGGTTCTTTGCTTCCCAAGCAGCTAATTCTGCCTTTAATGCATTATATATGCCTTCATTTGTTCCATCACCACGAGGAATTATAGTATCCCAGTCTATATTTTCATCATCTTCATTATAACTTCCATCAGGGAGTTGTGGAATGTCAATATATCCTCTAAATCTTTTACCATCACCATCAGTCCAGAACTTCTTTTTCTTATTACCTTCCGAACCGGTAGTCTTTAACGCCTCGTAAGTTGCTATCAAAGCCTTTAAGTCATCAATTGTAGTAGAACAATCGCCATCCTCATCTATAATTCTAGCGTTTTGTAAAGTCTCATAGCCTTCTTTTGAGTAAGCAGCATAAGTATATGTACATGTTTCTCCTGCAGCTTGTGCTTGGAAGGTGTTTTTAAATCCACCAATTGTAAAGACCAAGGCAACACTCAGTAGAACCATTATTAATATTTTTTTAATTCCTTTTATTTTTTTCATAATTTCCTCCACCAATTTTAAAAGATATCTCATTAAATGCCGAAACATTTAATGAATACAAGGTAGAATATCTTTAGTTTTGTTGCACAGATAGACATTCTACCTATGTATAAATTAATTATCTTTTAGCTTGCTTGGTATTTACCTCCAAACGTATTAAAGTCATAATCTTCAGGATTTCCATCACCCTTTAAGGCATTTTCAATATTTGCCAAATATGAAGTAATTAAATCTGAAGCTGCTGCAGTAATGAAACCAACATCTCTTGGCATTATTCCGGCAAAATAGAAACAAGGTTGATCAAAGTCATCTATAGTACCATCACCAAGTTTTACGAATGTATCAATCTTATCAGCATCTGAAGCTGTGATTAATCCGTCACCATCCAAGTCGCCATATACTACACCAGCCACTTGGTCTAGAACATCATCAGTTTCTTCATCGATTAAGAAGATTGTATATCCGGATCCAAAGAATCCTTGATAGAATGTAGGATCAATATCAACATATTGCTTTGTTGGATCATTCTTGTCAACATAATCTGGTTCTTCATCTGTATAAGCAAAACGTCTAACAACGAACCATTCAGGATGCTCAGCATAATTCTTAAATTGTTTCAAAATATCTTCAATTGTAGTCTGATGATGAATACATCCTAAATATAGATCCATATCAGCAGTGGATTTATGTTCAACCTTATCTTCTGGGTCAGTAGTTTCACCCATAGTTGTTACCATCTTATCCTCATATTTTATTGTTGTCCATTGAACTAAAGCATCATCTAATAATTCAAGAATTCGTAATGTCTTAGTTATTGTAAACAATTGAACTGTATTGAAAGAATAGTTTCCTTGACCTTCAATGATAATTTCTGCTTCTGTAGTTGGGTCAGTATTATTGTTATAAGATAGCTTGTATTGATCAGAAGCAAGTTGAGTTCTAATCTTAGTTACACGATCCACAAGATAAACTTCTACTGGTGGCTCAATTGGTTTTCCATCATTATACTGCCATACCTTTTCATAATTATATTCAAGGTCATAATCAGCATCAGGTAGAACTAAAGCATTAATCTTATAAGTTTCTTCAATATCATCAGTACCATGGTTCTTCCAAGAATATTGCTTCTTATCCTTTAATTCTGTTGTTACCTTATGAGTACCAGCATCTCTGTTCACATCGATATGCATCTTATATGGAACATCAGCTTCTTCCCATCTTCCATAGACAGCATCCCATTTGTAAATAATACCATCATTATCTACTAAGAAGACATGAGATAAATCTCCTAATGCATCTAAGATAGAATTATTCTTCTCATAATCATCCTTTGATACATAGTAATTTGTAGTTGGAGATGTATCCTCAAGAATAATAGGATCTTGATATTTGAACTCTTGACCTGGAGCTATAACTATATCTTCAACCACATTGCCTGTAATTCTCATATTTGCATTTGGATTAGAAATAGTATAGTTCTTACTAGGGCTCTTAGCCAATACTGGTAATTTATCACCAACATAATCATATCCAGGCACTACTTCACATTGGAAAATTTGGTCTGCTTCTTTGCCTATACCCTTAAATTCAGCATGAGCATATTTCATCGTACCATCAAAGTTATGTTCAAGGTCACTCCAAGTAACTTCCACTGCATGTGGACTAACTGTGAAGTATTGATATACTTTCTCTGGTGGATAATTATCCGGATCATCAGGATCTTCAGGGATATCCATAACAAATACATACTTACCTGTATCTGTTGGAGCAGTAATTGCCTTTTCTGGATCTAAATCAGGATAATGTTCTTGATAATAATCCCAGTCATAATATTTTACAGTTGTAGGACGCTTTTCATAATTATGACCTTTAAATACTGGATCTGGATATTTTTCTGTATCATATTCCTTATCCTTTTGGAAGTCGATGTCTCCTCTTAATTCTGCATCATTTGGCTTAGGCTTTTTATCCTTATCACTAGTAATTTCGAAAATATTACCTGGATTCTTTAGAACATAGTTGCCCTTTTCATTGTCCTTAATTGTAGCATTTACTGTATAAACACCTTCACTTACATATCCTGGAAGTGGTCCTACTTCTAGATGTTGTAGCTTACCTCCAGCATCAATAAAGGTTGCTGTAGGTAAAGTAGGATTTTCTAATTGGTCTTCTCCATCTGGAATATATACCATTAAGTTTGACCAAACAGCAGAAACATATTTAGGCTTTACACGGAATGCCTGTTTATATCTTCTATCGACATCCTCAGGATCATTTGGATCCTTACCAACTTTATAGTCGAATACATATTCGCCTATATCAATTGGACGTGAAATAGCTTGAGCAGGATCTAATTCAACATTAGCCGCATCGCATTGTTTCCAATACTCTAAAGTATAGAAGTGAAGTTCAAATGATCTACCTTCTGTTGTACCAAGCCACTCTGGCCATTCATATTCTTGAGCATTATAAACCTTGAATTTTTCAAATTTAATATGCTCTGGATCTTTCTCTGCATCATCTGGTCCCTCAAGTGGTTCATCAGGATCATCTTCTCCACCATTATCCTCATATAAGTAAACCATAGTGTAAGTTGTAGCTGTGGCAATATTACCACTCTTATCTACAATCTTAGCCCATACTAGAGTATGACCTAATTTCTTCACAGGAAGTGGTGTAGTAGATGGATTAGAGAAATCACTATTAAATGAATAGATAATTTGAATATCATCATTTTGGATATATGTTGGAACAACCTTACCATTTTCATCGTAAGTACCTAATATTTTTACGGCAACGAAGTAGCCTGTAGTATTCGTAACATCATACTTAGAAACTAGTGGATCAAATTCAAATGCAAATTGACGTTGCTGAATATCAACATATCCAGAATACTCAATTGTATAGTTTGATTGTACCTCTCTACCATTCTCGTCGTAAATCTTACAAATATCTGTTCCTGCTGGAGACCATTGGAATAAATTATGGTCAGTTCCATTTGGATTATATTGCTTAGCATTTACGGCATTCAAACGTAATTCTTGTGTACGAATTGTTTGATTTGGAGCTAAGCCCTCATCACCAGAACCATCAATATTATCATCAGTCATTGTGGCTGTCCAAGGTAGACCATCGTATAGTTTTCTACCAATGTTAGCAGGAATTACCACCTTGATATTTCTTGGTGTAATATCGAATATAAAGCTTTCGCTATATGATGCGGCTGCATAATTACCTCTTTCAGGTATCTTTACAACTAGCTTATATCTGCCCACTTCTTTTGGAGCCTCTGCTAACTCAATAGGATGATCTGGATCATCTTCATTTATCTTATAGTAGATATATTTTAAAATATTTTCTCCTGCAACCTTACCATCATAAGTCATTTCAGGATTTTCTACTGGCTTACCATCATAAACCTTACCTAATCTAAAGTCAAGATCAGCTGGTTCTAGATGTGGATCAGCAGCATAAATTTGAACATAAGTCAAATCATTTACGATCTCTTTATTAGATAAATCACGAATAGAAACATTTACAGGATAATATCCAACTTCTCTAAATGAAGGTTGACCACCAGGGAAGTCTGAAGAAATTACATAGTTATTTCCTGTACCTAGTTTTCCACCAACCTTATAGAAGATAAGGAAGTCATCTTTATTTTCCATTTCGAAAATGAATGTATGAAGTTCACCATCATAAGGTACAACGTTTTCTCTAATTTCACGCTCAATTGCTGATTCATCAGTAGTCAAGCCAAATAATACTTGATAAGTCTCAATTAAGTAGTTATTTTGTACTTCATTGTTATTCTCATCATAAATCTTTGGATTGCCATTAATAGGATTATTAGTTTGGAAGTCCATCCACTGGAAGTCTGTAATATTGAAATATGTCTTAGTTCCAGAATATTTCAATTGTAAATAATCCTTCATTTCATGAGTTGAAACAAGATTTTGTACATCAAATGAATATTTTGTATCTGGATTATAAGAAGTTGAATTCTTATATCTTATATTGTATTGATGTAATGGATCTGTATCTAATACATCTTTTCTAGAGAATACAACTGCAATACGACGATAATTAATACGGAATGGGAATGTTTCAGATGCCTTATCAATCTTGTAATTCTTTGCCTTTTCTGAACTTTCATTGTAATCAATTGTTGCAGTAGCGGTATAGAATCCTACAGATTTATGTTCAGGATCATTAGGATCCCCATTTGGAGTAATTGTAATCTTTAATGCAATAACTACACCATTCTTAACATCGTCAGCAGTTAATACCATATGAGCTTCTGGGCTCTTTGCAGTACCATCATAGGTAAACTCTGACCCCTTCCAGTTCAATGTAGCATCGCGTTGAGAAATTCTAAAATCTGTTTCCCATGTAACTTCATCAAAATTCTTAACTGCTGGGATAGTAATCTTAATCTTATATTTACCCACATCAATTGGACGTGTACCATTAGAAATAACGACACCATCCTTATACTCTTGCTTGTACATAGGGTTAGCAACAAGATCGCCATCCTCGTTATAGTAATAGTATTCATAGGTATACGTATTTCTTAAATTCTCTTCGTCTGCTAAATCACGATTTGTAAACACTCTATCTGGTAGCGTTACTTCTGCACCATCATAGATTTTACCTAAGTTAGTTACATAAATAATCTCAGTTGCAGCACGGGTGATTGTTAACTTCAATGTTGCATATGTTGTATTGTAATTCTTAGCTGACAATTCAACCTCTACTTCATACTCACCACAATCTCTGTACTGAACTGGAGTAAGCTGGAAGTCGCCCGTAGCGTCATTCTTATACTTGATTGTTACTTGATTCTTGCTTGGAGCTGCAAAAGAAATATTAAATCCATGTAATTGACCATCGTAAACATATTCAGCAGGTGTAGTTGACCATACCATATCAATGTTGTCAATAGAAATACTTGCCTTTGCAAAATCGAGCATATAGTTATTTGTCATATCTTTATCTAATGCAGTACTATATACTTCATATTCATATGCAAATACAGTCAATGTACCATCATTACCATGATAAGAACCTACTTCTTTACCATTTGTAATTAAAGTAGCTCTAAACAATAAGTTTTGATCTTGAAGCTCAGTCATTATATCATCCTTCATTGTATAAAGGATATAATTACTATGCTCAGATTGTTGGGCATTTGCCTTATTGAATGTGAAATCATAAGTCTTCACAAGATTATCATACTTAAATCTAGCTCCACCAAGTAAGGAGTCATCCTCAATATAAATCTTGATCTTTCTAATTTGGAAACTAGAAGAAATCTTTGTTTGTTTATAATAAGCAGTTTCTGGGAATATCAGTGTAAACTCATACACACCAGCCTCTATACATCCAATAGTTGGATCTACAGATTCTTTTCCACCTAGAGAATAAGTTAATATAACATCATCTAGATCATAATTATCAGGAACCGTTGGCATTGGTAGAGTCAATGTATGCTCAGGGAACCAACGCTCTGTAGTTGTACCAGATAATTTAATACCAGCAGGTTCACCATCGTATTCCTTAGCTTGTTGTGTAATTGAAAGATTACGTTCAAGCTTACTAATAACAATGTTAAATGAACCTTCCATATCCTCATACTTAACAGGAGTAAGAGATGGATCAATAGTCAACTTATAATAAACTGTATAGCTTCCTGGTTCTGTGAAAGATAAATCATTAATGTTATGAATTGTTGAAGTAGACAATGTATTCAAATCTGTTGAATAAGTTTGAAGAACATTATTTTCATACCAATCTCTAGAATAACGTCCAGCTTTATCAGCCTCAAAGGTTATAGTACCATGATGAGGATTTCCATCATAAGTTACAGTTTCACCGATAACATTTGCTGGAATATATGGATAGTGTACTAATAATCTAAATGCTAAATTTATAGTATAGTTCTTAGAAATATCGACAGCCTGTTGAACCATATTTCCAGATCCTGCTGGAGATTCAAAAGTTTCATATATAACATTACCTTTATCATCAGTCTGTTTAACAGCCCATGCGAAGGTAAATTCAACCGCATTATCAGATGTAAAGGATTGTTGTGTTTCATTCTTGCTATCCTTGAATGTTCTTCTAGCAACGAATTCTCCTCTTGCTAAGCTTGCTAAATTAAATTCATAGAATAGTTTATCTCCTGAAACGATATCTGTAATATCACCAGATAAAGCTTCGAAAGCATCACGCCAAGGTTGTCCAAGAAGTGAGTCATCTAACAACTCTAAATCCTTTTCATAATTGATATTGATTTCTCTTGGGTAAATTGAGAAGGTTTGGCTAACCTCTAAAGCAGTATAATTATGTTCAGCTGATGTATCATTATCTGCTTTAGAAATAATATCTACTCTATAGTTACCTGCAGCCTTAGGAGCCTCATTTAGAGGTACTTCGTTTAGAGAATCAATAATTTCAACATACTGGAACTGAAGATCACTCATAGTTCCATTGAAACCAGAAAGATTTGAATTAATTAATTTAGCAACATCCACTGGAACACCATCATATGTCTTTGTCAATTCCTCTTTGAAAATCATATATGCTGCACGTTTTTGAATTGTAACATAAACTGTACAAGAACGTGTAATACGATTTTCTGCAGTAATATCGAATGTTAACACATAATCTCCAGCTTGAGAAATACGATCATTCTCACTATGGATTTCACCATTAATTCTATAGTTAACAATATTATATCTTGCAGGGTTATATACCGTTAAGCAGTTCAATTCATTTAAATTGTAACCAACAACGGAGCTTGTTCCCTTGACCTCACGATACATTACAGTAACATGATCTTTCAAATCATAGACAATTTCATCTGCAACAATAGTTACACTACCTAAAATCTTGTAGTCAATGGAGTCAGTTACATCTAATCCTGCCTTATTGCGAATTCTAATGTCATAGTAGAAATCAGCTGGATCCATATATGTTGTTTCCGCATAAGAAATCGTACTAATTCTAGCAGGTAAATTATCATCTGCTAAAGAACTAATTTTCATATTATTAATCCATGCCTGAATATCAACATCGCCTTCAGCAATAAACTCTGCTGCACCTGCTGTTGGAGTTGTATATACAATAGATTGCCATGGTGATTGTGATGAATAATGTGTAATCTTATTAGAATTACCACCATCACCAAGTTGAAGTGCCAACACCAACTTATGTACAATGAACATCGTAGAAACAGTTTCTCTACTTAAAGTATAGTTCTTTTCATACTCTTTACCAGCCATTGTAGAAGTATCAAATTTAGCAGCTACCATAAAATCGCCAGCATTGATTACATTCTTTGGAATGAAATCAAATACTTCAGAATCATAGTAAAGTGTCATTAAATCTACTTCTACTTCGGTACCTGGTTCAGTTTCAGCATCAATAAATGTTGGTCTTGGATATAGAATTTCACCATTGAAGGTTTGCTCTAATCCTTCCCAGTGTACATCTACAGTCTTTTTATTAACTCTTGCTGTATATTGAACACTTGGATAAGACAAATATGGCGTACCATCACCCTTTAATTGGGCATTAGAAGCATAAGATGAATAATAGTTAGTACCTTCATCTATTCCCAAAATGACTAGGTAAGTACCTGCATTCTTCTGATCACCAGGAACATAAGTTTGTGTACCTTCATTGTCAATTTGATAGAATGTCATATTCATTTCACCATCAGATGCACATACATATGTATCCTTAGGGAAATAATCAGGAGTATGAACCTTACCATCATATGTCTTTGTATATTCATTTAACAACAAATAGAATTCATCGTCTTCTAAATATTTCTTTAAAATTTCAACATGGAAATCACCAATTAATACTGGATGATAGTTAGATGCTTTAACAGACTTATGTCCGGCAATTTCATAAATATCAATAGCAAGGAATTCAAATCCCGTATCTAATGGATATACACCTGCATTCGCACTATTGGTTTGTACATAGTACTCTTTCATACGATCTGCAGTTGTAGTAATGCTATGAATTGGTAATAAACCATCTGTATCTCCTGGAGCTGCTGGAGTAGTGTCAATGGTTGCATTTGTTAGAGGGATTACAACAGGCTTACCATTATAGGTAATCGTAATATCTGGAACAGTACCTGGAGCAAATTCAACCAAAATATCTCTTGGCTTTAGCTCAACATACTTCATTGCAAATGATTCATGCCATCTATTGTCATCCTCTTCATAATATACAACACAATAATACTTGCCAGCATCAACAAGGTTGGAAATTCCCTTTGAATAAATAGGATCCGTAATATCAAAGTTGCGATATAATTTCAGAATATCTTGTTCCTTATATACTTTAGCATCATAGTAGCGAATATGTGTAGGAACAGGAGGTGTTGTTGTCAGAATATTAGTCACTCCATAAGAATTAATATGTGTCGTTGCATCATATTTTTCATGAAGCGTCTTAGTTGAATCTGATACTTTATATAGATCGCCTATCGTGATATACAAATCAGCAGGAGTGATCTTTAGAGTTGCCTCACCATAAGTATCCTCATAGCCAGTTGCACCTACATAGAACTCAATAGTATATTCACCTACTAATGTACGTCTTGGTGGTGTTGTTGTATATCTTCCTGTTGTTTCATCCTTGTAGTATACAAAAGCACTACCATATCTTGTAGGAATATTGATATAAATTGTATGGGCAAGACCATCATAAACATAATCTGTAATAATTTCTAATGTAGATAAATCAATTTGTGGATAAGTCAAGTTGATTAAAATATCAAAATCAACATCATAGAATTCCTTAACAGAAACAGGTTGGCCATATAGCTCTCTAATTCTGTTATTTTCATCCTTTTCGTAAATATCCCATTTGATAACACGAACACTATTAATATAGAAATCATTTGTGATTGTAGAATAGTGATATTGTCCACGTTGACCTGAAGAGGTTTCCATTTCAATATAGAATAAGTGATTTGGACTTAAACCAGAATATGTTATCTCAACAAGCTCATTATCAACGTATTTTTCAGCAGTTCCATGAAGGTCACCTAATAAATGCCAATGGTCATCACCAGGACATTGATCAGACTTATCATAGGAAGCAGAATCTGTATAAACCCACTTACTAAAGTCTTCTTTAACTACAAAATCCTCATGTAAGTTAAACAATACATTACGCTTAATAATTTCTAAAGTGAATTGATCTCTATCTAATACATAGTTAGGATTTGGATAAGCCATCCAAACATTGAAGACATAGCTACCAACTTCAATTGGAGGTATACCACCAGTAACTTCAACCATTAAGGAAATTTCATCTGAAGTTCCTGTTTCAACAGTTGCATTTGGATTCTTTATATTTCCATCATAGTATTGTGGAGAATCCCAAGTAACAGTAAGTTTACGAGGAACAATCTCAACAAAGCCTTCTACATCAGCAGAACCAGTATTCTTTGTTGGAGAAATATGAATCTTCACATAATAAACACCTAATTCTTGTGGTGCAGTTATTCTTTCTTCAGGCATATCTTGAACAGGATTACCATCAAGACCATAATGTGCAGAATACCAGTAAGCAGTTCTTACACCATCAGCAACAGTATCAATAACAATTTGGTCTACATCTAATGGAGCCTTACTATATTCAAATGTTTGTGGACTTTCCATGCTTGCAGATGGATTTTCCAAGAATTCAATTACTACTGGAGTATATGTCTCGAAGATGATTGGCTCATAATTATCAGCCTCAACCTTTACATAAACTGTGTAAAGACCTACATCCTTAAATCCTGGACCAGAAATCCATCCTTCTTCTGAATCAGTTGCAGCAACATTTGCATTTAAAGAATAAAGTAAATTTAATTCAACAGAACCAGAGGCGTCTGTATATGTATACTTATTTGTATCCTCATTATAAGTAACACTGCAGCCAGCATGATTTGTAGTTAAGCCTGCATTATGATACTTACCATCAAATACACCTCTATACTCTGTTGTTTCTAAATATAAAGGTTTTCCTTTAATAATGATTTGTCCTGCAATAACAACATCCTTATAACCCTTAGCCTGATATTTAATATCTACACGATATTTACCTACTTCTGTATATAAAGGAGCTACTTCAGTCCAGTTTTCACCTTGATCTACTGAGAATAAAACCTTATACCAGAAACCAGCAGGCTGACTATTAATAAAGCTTGACTTAAAGTTTGCAGTAACAGAATGTGAATTTCCATCATAAACACCATTAAAGTAATCGAATTCATAATACTCTGATGGTATTTCTTCTCCTGGTTGTACCACATGGACAACAACAGTTTTTATAACTTCTTCATAGTTAGGAGCAGTAATACGATATTTTACCGTATATTCTCCAACCTCTTTAAACATTGGCGCTTCTTCAGTTTCAGGACCACCATCTACACTATAATAAACTGTTGCACTAAAGCTTGGCTTTATTACAGTAATCATATAAGTCTGATTGCTTCCTGAATATTCTATTGTATAACGCTCATCAAAGCCATCGCCATCATTCCATGCAGGATCATCATAAATAATCTCTAATTCTTTAATATGAATTGTAACATAATCTATGATTGTCTCAAAGTAATCTGCCTTAAGCATAAAGTAAATCTTATGCTCTCCTGGTGTAGTTACTGGAGATGGGCTTGTCAACCATGAGCCTGAATTTTCTGCCAATGAAATATCACTATAGCGAATGATAACATCTGAAGTAGGTGCAGGAGCATAGTTTCCTGGCACTGGGAATGTTAAATTAATTGAAATAGAATGGAATGTTGAATCATAGAATAAAGTTTGAATTAAATGACCCTCATCATCCAAATCTGTAATATAATTTCCTCTTTCATCACGAACATTATACTTGAACTGTAATGGTTTAATCTCAAATGAGCCAGTCAATTCAACCCTATAATTTCTACTTACATCATCATAAGTACCAATATAAATTACTGTCCATGGAACAGCCCACTTAAAGGTATTATTCAAAAGCGAATCATAAACTTTTGGTACAAACGAAGTCGTCTGTAAAATACCTTGCATACGATCTCCATCTAATAATCCCTTATCTGGACCTTGAACAGATGTACTTAGATTGTCTAAAGTTAAAGTATCAATTTGATGAGGCTGATTATCAAATACTTTATCTCCTGTTACATCGATTGTAACAACACGAGCATAAATTTCAAAATCAATAATCTCGTCAAATGGGTGGAAGAATTCGCCCTCAGGCACTACAATATGAGCCTTATATTTACCAACATTAACTGGTGGCTCAGAAAGTTCTGTACCATATTGATCCATATAAGTAACTGTCATTAATGGGCGCTGATCTGTACCCATTTTTATAATCTTTGAATCAATATCAACAGGATTACGATCATAAGTCTTGCTTAAATCTGCAAATTTAACATGGCTTCTAACCGCATTAATCCAAATGTTATATTGAACATCATCATAGTGTCTTGCACTAAATGTAACAGAGAATACATGATCTCCCAGAGAAACAAATTTAACTTCGTCCGCAGATAAACTTGCACCATTATCACTATGGTAAAGCTTTGTATAGCCAGGAACATTCTTATCTAAAACATCTAAATCCTCAGCAGAGAAACGATATTCAGAACCATCTACTTCATACTCCCAGTATAAGTATTCACGTTGAGATTCGCTTCCTCCTTCATTAGATACATCCTTATATTTTGTTCCGTCAGGAACTGTAATATAATTTGGATTCTTAATTGTTTCATAATCATCTGTATTTAAACCAATAAAGTAGGTTGGTTCAAACTGATTGTAAATGATTTGAACACGTCCATTTACAACCACATCATAACAATCATTTTCATTTTCAATATCCAAAATTGGATTCCAAATCAAGAATGGCATATCTTGTGTTGCAGTAAAATTAACTGTCTTTCCATTCCAACTATGTGCAAAGGAAACTGTTTGCCAGCTAAGTACATATACACCTGTACCACTTTCTTCAAACAAAATATCGCCTGTTAAAGTATTATTGTAATCGTATGTAGCCTTTGAATCTGATGAAGTTGCCATTTTACCAACAAAACGAGAATTCTCACCTAATCCTGAAATATACAAACGATTGTTCATATCTTCATACTTGCCATCACCTAGGTATTTTGAACCCCATGTATAGCTCCATTCATTCTCATATGGAGAAATCAAATATGCATTTTTTTCTGACAAATCGAAGGAAATAACAATTCTTCCTTTTGTAACACGATACCAACCCTCCATCGCTACAATTCTTGTAGTAGCATCTAGAATGACAGTTGGAATATATTTTTCTCCTGTATCTCTATCTGTAGCACGAATTACATAATTATTTGCATCATAAGGTGCTACATAAGCATACATATGATATGTATTTTGGAAACCATCTTTTTCATATGGATAAATACCCGCATTACTAATATGGGTTACAAGTAAATCACAGTCTGGAACATATTCGGCATCGGTACCATACTTCTTTGCAACTGCAGTAGGTTGAATTTCACCACCGATGTATGGATATAAATAGATTGGAGAACCATCAGGTCTTGTAGCATCTGCAAGGCTAGCTAGAAGATATTGTCCATCCACTGGTTCTTTTGCTCTAGTCCAAACAACCTCAACCTCCATAGGATTGATAATCACAAGGAATTGTACAGTAACTCTAAAGTTATTAGTTACATCAATATTATTCAACATAACACGCCATGGTGTAGTCCATACTAAATCAGATGGATAATATTCACCAGCATTAGCAGAATTTGAAGAAAGAGTACCACTAAATGAAGCTCCTGGATAACCCTCTAGACCAGAAATCTGACCAGATTGCCACTGATAGTATGAGAATACATTACCATCGTATTCTTTTTCATAATAAAGTCCATCATTTGCAGTAGCTAGTAGTAATATTTCTATCGGCAAAATCTGATAATGAAGCGTAGTTGTTCCGGTTAAATACAATGGATGCTTAGCTCTTGCGCCCCATTGATTTTCATTATAATATTCTAATTCATCACGATTAATGCTAACAGCAACATTTGCTGTTCCAACATTCACATTATTTGAATATGCATAATTAAGAATCTTAACATCACTTTCATAGATATACATAATTTCATCTATAGTGATATCTAAGCCTTCATTTATAAATATTTCACCAGGTAACTGAATTCTTACAACACGTACCTTTATAGCAGAACCTGTATAAGAAGTATTTTCTACTTCATATTCATCAAAGATATACTTAAAAGTATCAATTTTTAAATATGGAACTAAAGATGAAGTGCCTGTTTCTGTACCATATTGCCAGTAATCCTTATAATAAAGCATACCGCCAGAAGTCCAGTTACGAGTATCCCAAGTATCTCCAGAACCATCAGACATAGCAATGCCATCTTCATTTTCAGCAAATGGCTTCCAACCAACTAATTTACGATATAAATCTATTCTCTTATTTTCGATAGTATCTTCTGGAATTGGCTGAACTTGGGTTTTCTCCCAATCTAAGAATTCCTGCTCAATAGCTGCCTTACTATCATTATAAATCTTAAGAATTTCCGCCTTAGTGTATTCTGTATAAATATCAACACGTTGGCCAGTTTGGAATGGGCTTCCTACAATTTTTGTAACACCCTTAGGTAGAATTACACGAGTAATTCCTGTTTGCGTTGAAATTTTTTGAGCACCTTCAGCCTTATCTATATCAGAAAGTAAGGATTCATCAATACCAACAACATCAACACCATCATGTCTTGAAGGGATACGTAGAGTACCACTTAAGCCCATCTCATATCCTTTTCTAGTAATACCTGTAATATAATATCTCTTTTCAGTAATTACATAAGTATAAGTAAATACATCCTCACCAACATCACCTAATACATAAACAGGATAATAGCAGTTCCAGTTATATACCCAAGTGCTTGGCCACTTCTCTTCTGGTTCATAAACATAGAAATAGAAGTTATCATCACAATTATTCCATCCATAAGGATTAATAATCTTTGTTTCACGAGGAATAGTTAAATATTCTAAGTTCTTACAGCCTTGGAATGCTCCTTCATCAATGCTGTATAAACCTGCTGGTAACTCAAAATGCTCTAAACTGCTACATTTTGCAAATGCATATGCACCAATACTATTAATAGAAGGGTTTAAAATCAATCCATTCGCAAAAGATAGATTTGTACAGCCTGAGAATATACCTGCTGGTATATTTGTTATACCTGTAATATCTACACCTGGCAGACTTACACAGTTTTGGAACATATATGGAGTAACCATTTTATTATTTGTAGGAAGTGTTGCACTTGTCAAATAAGAACAACCTGAAAATAAACCTGAACCAATGATTAGATTTTCAGGAACAACAACTTCATCGATTTGTAAACAGTTCGCAAATGCATAGTCACCTACTGAAGTATAAGATGTCAAATCAAGTCTATTATTTGCATAAGACCCTGAATCTAAATAACCTACAGAGGTTCCATCAAAAGCATGGCTTCCGATAGTCCTAACAGTATCTGGAATAAATCCCTTCTCGTCTGGAGCGTCGCCAGCCTTCTTCATTCTCTTTAAAGTCTTACAATTATAGAAGGCATAATTACCTACATGAGAATAACGTGCATTAGGATAATTAACATCTTCTAGCTTAGAACAATTTGCAAATGCATAAGTACCTAAAGTTTGGATATCTGCATGCTTGAAATCAATTGATCTTATAGATGAACATCCACTGAAAGCATAATCAAAAACCTTAGTAGATAAAGATGCAACTTCTGTACTAGATGTTCCGATTTCAACAGTTTCCAATCCATTTGGAATATAATATGTTGAATATTGAGATACAGCATAAGAATTGCTATATGAGGCATTTCTACCAAAAATGAAACCTAAAACATGAGACCAGCCTGCATCTCCACTTCTGTTTAAGTTATTACCAATATATGGCAATTGTAAAGATTGAAGACTACCACAGTTCCAGAATGAGCCTTCATCAATATGATCTGGTACATTCGTAATAGATATGTTTTCTAATCCAGTGAAGCCACGGAATGCATGATAATCAATTTCATATTCGTTTGTAACTGTAACACTCTTTAATGAATTTGGAATATAAGGTGAATAATAAACCGCAGAATATGGTTGATAATATTGAGATGTATTTCGATAAGCATCTGTTTGTAAAGATTCACTAAATAACCACATTAATGAGTTTCTATAACGAATATCTCTCCACCACATATAGTAGTTTGGATTAAATTCGCCACGTTGCATACCTATAATAGGTACAGTTAAATTCTTTAAAGATTGGTTGTTATAGAAAATTGCATTACCAAAATAGGTAGTAACATTAGAAAATTCTACCGTTTCAATATTTGAACAATTATGGAATAATTGTCCTGATGCACTTGGCATATTTGTGATACGAACAATTTTTAAGGTCGTAGGAACACGACATGAACCGATTGTAACAGCACTTCCATCAAACTTCTCTGAGCCCTTGAAGAAAGCTCCAAGGTTTCCACCAACAATCGTTGGTATAGACATGCTCTTTAAGGATCCACATTGGTCAAAACAGCCTTCTACTATATTTGAACCTACAGCATCATTAATTGTGATACTTTCCAAACTAGCTAAGCCTTGGAAACAGCCTGTAGTTAAATGAGTTTCTTTAGTTAAAGTGATATCTTTCAATTTCTTTGGAATTGTAAATGGCTTTGTAGATATAGAGCCCGTTTCATCTATGAAGCTTTGTTTTGCATCATAGCAATTGGTTGTGTTACCAGATACATCTCCAAAAATCCAACCAGATAATCCATGGTGTACCTTCTTACCTTCTTCGTTTACACAAGAATTTGTACATCTTCCAACGTGTGCACCAACAAATGGTAAAATTGCTCTTTCAACACTTGAACAACCACTATATGCAGCATAACCAATGCTTTCTACAGCATTTGGTACATAAATTACATCAAAGGACTTACAATCTCTAAATGCATCTGCACCAATAGACTTTAATTGTGTAGGTAAATCAAATTTATATTCATGATTAACGACTAAACCATTTGCTACATCTGTGTCGTAATCTCCAGTTAAATTGGCTGAATCTCCAGTGTAGACTGCAATTCTTTCCAATTGCTCACAGCCCATAAAAGAACCTTTACCAATTGAGGTAACTGTACCAGGCATATACACTGTTTTTAAGCTTAAGTTGTTATATAAGAACGCATCTGGAATTTCAATATTTGTGCTTGCACGAGGAATAATAATGCTCTGTAATGTTTGACATGTATTGAATGTACCAGTCTTCATTGAAATAGAGCCACTCATATTAAGCTTTATTGTTTCAAGACCTTGTTGTGCATCAGAGAACTGATCTCCTAGTTTTCCACTTTCTGCAAAGGCATAAGCACCAAAAGAGAAGACTGAACCTTGAGCAGTAACTTCCACATGTCTTGCAGATGTCATAGCAAGAGAATAATTTCCTAATGCCTTTTCATCTGTTATGTATAAATAGTCAATCTTGTTAGGAAGATAGAATCCAAATGCTTCAGACTTGACACTATTTTCATCCAATTCTTTCCATTCCATATATCTTGGCTCATATTCTATACCAAAGGAATTAAACCAAGTGTCTGTATCTCCTTGACCTGTTCTTTCAGTTCTCATTGGGTACAATGGATTATGTCTACCAAACATAGAACCAAATGGATCACTAGTAGGAATATGACCATTAGTATTTTCAAATTCTCTAATATCATATGCAGTCATATTGATACCACGTGCTGAAGATCCTCTTGAAGTACCAATGAAAGGTGTTTCAAAATATCCTAGTTTAGTAAAACTATTAAAAGAATATGCACTGATATATTGCACTGACTTTGGAATTTTAACTACTTCAATATATGAAACAAGTTGTAAAAAGGTGTTTCCTGAAGTAACTCCACCCCTATATACTGGATTATTCCAACCAACGTTAGAAAAATCTATACCCACTACTGTATCGTAGCCATCTGTAGTTGAAGGGATAATCAAAGCAGTGTGAGTTGAAAAATAAGCAACAAGCGCAGAATTATTACTCCCGCAATCCAGATAAATTTGCTGAATATCTATACCTTTGCACCAAACACCTGCAACCTTACTATTGCTAGGGGCATTATCAGCAGTATGGGTTTCAAACATAAGATACTTCATTTCAATCGCATTATTTTCTGCTAAATTGTCATAGTATTCTTCTGTATTCCCGGCAATAGGCGTACTGCCTGGGTCCCCTGGCTGAACTGTCAAATTCAGTACCAAAACTGTAGTAAGACATACTACTGCCACTGTAGCAAAAAGAACAGAGAGTAATTTAATCTTACTTTGCATTAATCCTTTCCATATTTTTCTCATTTTTACAGCCTCCTTTTTAGAAAACTAAATCTATAAAACAACATTAAAATTTGCAAAAATTTTATACTTTTTGTAAATTTGGCGCACTAGTCCATCATTAATTATACTTTATTTTGAAAAGATATTCAATAAACTTTTCAACAAAAACGTCAATAAAGTGCATATTTTTTCTAATTTTATCCCATTTTTTCTCTAAAATATTAGATTTTCTTATTAGGAATTACAGATATTACCAGTATAAGAGTAAAACGCTTTATTTTAAAGAACTTACAAAAAATATAAAAACATAGGAAAATAATTATAAAAAGCAGAAAAAAAGGTCCATCGAAACATAATGTTCCGACGGACCCCTTCTTTAGGAATTAAGCACCTCTTCTTTTGACATTTTGGGACATCAAAAGTATTAATTAATATAACTGTCTAAGAGCAGCTTGGTCAGCAGAATCTACTTTACCATCACGATTTACATCGGCTGCTAATAGATTTTCATTTGTTAATTTTGAAGTACCTAATAAATGTCTTTGGATTCTTGTTGTATCATTTGCATTGATTAAACCATCACCAGTTAAATCACCGATTACAGATACATAAACATTATCCTTAACATAGTTACCTTCTTTTAATTGAATTCTAAATCCAGTACCTACTAATTGGATCTTATATTGCGTATCTCTTACAAGAGTACCACTTGCATTATATACCACAAATTCTTGATTATCCTTCTTAGTTAGGTTATTTAGGAAGTCTTCAATTGTTGTATTGGCAGAAACATTGTTAATGATGATTCTACGAGAAGCAGAATAGATCTTATGTTCATCAGCCTCAAATGTTGTTGAAGTCTTTGCATAGATGAACTCATATCCAGAGCCTTCTGCAACACCGATTGTAGTCTTCTCAATTGTGAAGAATACATCATGGCTATTCTTGAAATTACCACCTTCACAAGCAGTAATTCTAACGATAGCTTCTGTGCCGATTTCTATATTATTTTCATAACTATACTCGTAGTCAACACCTTGAACTAAGTTAATACCATTGAAGGATACTGTTGTCTTAGGTGTAATTGCCTTACCAGTATAAGGTTGATCAGCAATTGCAGCAAATACAGCATTGTTGATATCAGCAGGTAATACTGTCATTACTATTGTCATATCCTCTGAATCTGTAATCTCATAAGTACCATCGGCAGAAATTACCTTCCACTTGTAGTTGTCCTTATCTAATAGAGCTACTGTAATTTCATATTCACCAACATTACGAACACTTGACTGACTAGCAGTATAGTATTTGTTAACATTAATTTGAATATCACGGCCAGTATAATCTCTTTCCATAGTTGCAAGAACATCAACAAGCTTATGAGAGATTGTATAAGTTGTTTGAGCACTAGCTTCATCAACTATATAATCACCATACATATCATTAATTCTAGCATGAGCTGTATATGTACCTCTTTGAGTAGCATCACCATCAACAGTTACTACTATCTCTAGATCATCAGCAATACCACCAACGAAATATGGAATTGGATATTGAGCAGAACCAGTGTATGTTAACTCTGTATTTACCCAACCAATTGATACTTCTTTAGGTGTAATTTCAAATGCTAACTCTGCATCTGTACCAAAGTAATTTTGAGTTTCTGCAAGAGTAACCTTAACTTTATAATGTCCAACATGAATTGCAGATTCAACCTCTACATAGTCGCCATTTACAAGTTGATACCAAGTATAAGTTACTTCACCAATTGTATTTGAACTATACATAGGATCTTTAACTGCAAATCCAGTATAAATACTATCTAAAGAACCAATGATTTGAAGTGTAGCAGTATCTACTTTATTGATTGTCAATGTTGCAGATCCCTCTACATCCTCATAGTTCTCAAATACAAGCTTATAGTAAATTGTATATTCACCACAATCTGCATAGCGGATTGGAGTATGTTGATACAATACACCATCATAGCTATATAGAACCTCATAGTCCTTAATGTTTTTAGCTGGACGTGGATCAATTGTATAAGCATTGCCATCATAATCAACAACAACATCATCACAAGTTACTTCAACCTGTTCTGCCTTAATCTCTATATCACATAATGCATAGATTTGGTAATTCTTTGTTAAATCCTCACCTGTTTCTGCATCTGTAATTATGATATGAGTTGTATCAAAATCAGGACCGAAGGAATATACACCTTGACTAGCTGATGCAGTATAAATGAATCCAGATAATGCGAAACGAGAATTTACATCTTCAACAAGTGTAGTACCTACGATGTTAAAGAAGTCTGTTTGTCCAAGCTGTTCCATAATGAACTCTTGTTTTAGAATTGTGAACTGGCTTACATCAACAGATACTCTCTCACCATCATAATACTTAGTGTAATGATAATCTGTAGTACCTACGAAGATGAAAATCTTTGTGATTTCAATTGTATATTTTGGAGATACATAAGCTTGATAGCTTAAGGTCTCATCAACAACAAATTGAACATAGTAGATACCAGCATTTACAGGAGCAGAAATACGTTGACCATTTGCATCAAAGTAGCATACTTCAACATGTCCATCACCGATAACCTCATATTGTAGGTTAGCAGAGTTGTTTGTACCTCTAACTGCATGAGTGAATGCTTCACCATTATATTGCTTAGTATAATCATATAGACTGGTTTCATCATTATTTAATGTAATTCCACTCATAGCCTTTGAAATTTCAAATTCTAATGAGTATTGTGTTGTCTTATAGTTACCAGAAGAATAAACTGTGATAACGATTGTATACTTACCTGCATTTACAGGAGCTCCATCTAACAATATATCACTTTGATAGAAGTCAATGAAGCATGGGAAGTGGAATTCAGCATCACTTCTCATAATGTCATTTACAGAAATCTTAGGGAATACTTGTACTCCATCATAAGGCTTAGACAATTCTTCTGTTACTTCAATCTTGTATTCAATACGATCGATATTAACACGAACTGTACCCATAACTGGTTCATGAGTAAGAATGAATTGATCATCCTCATAATATCCGATACGGATTCTATAAGGAAGAGAATACTTACCAGAATCAATAAAGTCAACTGGATTAAATTCAATGATTAATTCTTCTCCTTCAGCTGCCTCAGTGAATACCTCTAGCTCTGGAGTAAGTGCAATTCCATCATAATCCTTCTTATATACATATTCTAGACCATCAAATTCAGCACCAACAAATTGATACTCAATTCTAGGTAGATATACTTCTAAATGAACACTATAATGAATTGCATAAGAATCTGTAACATCTTCATCACCTGATAAAATTGCTAAGTGATCAATTATGATATCATTAATGCTATTATATACACTACCACGAATACGCTTAGCAGCTGCTAGACGATATTCAAGAGTAATGATATCTCCTGAAGCTAAATTACTTGCTTCAGTAATCTGTGCTGTATAATCAGTATCAGCAACTAATACGTAATCATTGAAGATTAATACATTGATATTACGAGGTAAAATCTTGAATTCAAATGAATTATTTACTACCTTATAGTTTTCAAAGCCTTCTGGAAGAACAGCTGTAGCTACATAATTCTTAGCTAATATTGGTTGACCTAGAGAATCATATGTGATTTCTAATTCAATACGATGATTATTCAAATCAAATGTATAAGCTGTTGGATGTTGAGCTAGGCCATTATAGTAATAGGTTGACTCACCTTCCCAGAATACAACTAATGAGGATTCAATAATTTCAAATGCAAAGTTCTTTGTTGTTGGTAAGTAATATTCATTACCCTCTACAGAGATTGTTACAGAGTACTTACCTACATTTACAGGCTTAGAAGGTAATTCATTACCTGCTGCATCATAATATGTAAATGTTGCATTATCTTCATTTATTTCGATTGGAGCTAATACTTTAGGATTCTCAACAGGTCTACCTGTAAATGGTTGTATAGCGTAAGAAGCAAGAATATCTAAAGGCATTTCATTTCTAGAAATCTCATATTCGAATGTTCTTACAAATCCGAAATAGTTCATTGTATCTTTTACAACAATTTCTACTGTATAAACACCTATTTCAGTTGTATTAAATGCTATCTTACCATTTCTGTAGAATGTCAAGATAGAAGGTACAGAGAATGGAGTAATAGTATACTCTAAGTATGTATTGTATCCATCATATAATCTACCTGTTGGATTTCCTTCTTCATTTACTTCTACATTCTTAAACTCTAATTCTAGTTGAACTGGAGAAATCACAAAGTGAATTGTACCAGTTGTAGTTTCATAATTAGGAGCTGTAATGATATAAGTAATCTCTGTATCTACAGTATTGCGGAAGGAAGCAGGGTTTGTAGTTCTTGTACCTTGAACGATATATAGAACTGAAGCATTTTCAATTGCTGGTTCAACAATTGCATAATGAAGTTCTGTATCGTAAGGAACTGAAAGTTCCCATACACCATCAACTAATGTTGCATCCTTAACTTCATGTTCAATTAATGGATTTGTAATATTGATAGTTAATGCATAGCTTACTGTGAAGTTGCTCAATACACTTGTGCCAGTTGCATCTAGAATGTCTAAATCAACAACTCTAATATGCTGTGGAACTCTTGTATAAGTACCCACTGTGCTATTTACTGTCTCTAAATGACCAACAAATGTCATACCCTCAGGTAATAAACTATTGAAGTCAGATAAATCCTTATACCAATTTTCTCCACTAATAGGCATACGCTCAGAATATCTGATTGCTACTGTTTTCTTCACAATCTTATATTCTCTTGAATACATATTAAGAAGATAATTAGATGCATTTTCTTTTAATTGAATATTTACCATTTGATTTCCAACAGTAATACCATCATAACCATCTGCAAGTTCAACAATTAATTCATATTGACCTAATATATCACCAGTCACCTTGAATTCAGGAAGAACAACATCTCCTGTATAATCTAGGCTTAGTGAACCAGATTGGATATATAACTTCTTAGGAGTAATCTCAAATGTGTATTCCTTAGATACAGCTAAAGTATTTTCTGTTTCTTCGAAGGAAATTACTAATACATAACTACCTGCATCTACTGGATTACCATTTATATGAGTTCTAACACCATATTCATTTACTGTATAGTAATCAAAGCTTGGTTCTGCTGTTGAATTTGTGCTAATAGATGGATTAGCATATTCAGCACCATCAAATTCTTTATCCTTTGCCTTATCATCAGGAATTAATAGGATATCAGCTTCAGCCTTAAGAATAACTGCTGTAATATCATAATTGATATCGAAGTTTTCAAGACCAAGTACTTGTTCTCCTAAAAGTACCTTACGAGTTTCAGCAATGATACGTAAATCATTTGCTGCAAGAGAATAAGATTGTCCTGCAGTATTTGGAATAAGTTCGAATGAGAAGGAATATGTAGCTTCTTCCTCATTTAATTGAATAGTCGTACTATAATCATATTTATTATGAATAGAATACTTATATTCTTCATTGAATGTAATATCAACATGCTTTTGTTCAATAATGAAGTTTGCATAAACAACAGAGCCTTGGTAGTTATCATCTGTATCAACTAATACACGAACTAACCAGCTTCCTGCGTTAACAGCTGCTTCAAATCCAGCAAAGCTATATAACTTGCCATTATATTGGATTGCTCCAGCAGCTGATGAATCATCTGCTGAAATTTCCTTATGATATGTTACTATTGCATCATTTTGACTACCAGTTACAGTATATTTTGGTTCAACTGCATAGCCATCATAAACTTTACTTAAGTCATCAGCATTTTCAAGTTCTATACTTGTTTGAGCACGGTTGATACGTAATGTAATAGTACCAATACGATCCTTAAAGTTAGGACAAGTTACCTTGAAGTAAATTGTATAAATGCCTGCTTCAGTGAAGCCATATTCTGTTGTGGCAGTACCAGCTACAGCTGGAGTCCAAATTTCGTTATCTAAGCTGAATTGAATTTGAGTTTGTGGATTACCAGTTATAATCTGAATATCATGAGCTCTTGACTCTACATATGTATCTATAATAGAGCCTGTTTCAATTTCAGCCTCATCAACAATTTCAATAGTACTATCATAAGTAGCACCTTGAGTATCTGAAACAATCATATTGTCTAAAGATGGATAAACTACATTGATATTACCACTTAATACTAAACGATAATTCTTTGTATAATAGAAGCCATCTTCTTTCAATTCAATGTCCTCACCATTAATTGTACCAATTAGACTTGCAAAATCAGTGTAAGAATATTGCCCCTTAACATTTGGAACTGTAATATTAAATGCAACATTGTATACATCATCAACAGTTTCTGCAACAGAGTAGCTTAACTCATCCTTATCGAATTGATATGTCAATTCTGCATCAGTTAAATCCACTCTAACTGGAGCTTCAACAACTCTTATCTTCATTTCGTAAATATCTTCTCTATATAATGGAGCACGATAATCACGCCATTGATAATTGTTTTGATCTCTTAGTCTTGCAAAGACAGTGTAAACACCAACTTCTAGTCTTTCCTTATCACCTAAGATTGTTTCATAAATTGCATTGTGGAAGCTTGCAACGATTTCCTCTTCAGAAGCGCCATCTTCAACATATGCAATTCTATCTGTACATTCTGGATCAGCAAAGTAGTCAAATAGATTACTAATTGTTACATTTATGTATTCAAATTGATTAAATACAAGTTGATCAAATACAACTGGTGTATCTACAGTGATTAATTCGATGATAAATACATTTCTTTCATTAATCAATGTGTAGTTCTTAGATGTTGTAGAAGCTACAACCAAATAACTACCTGCAGTAGCAAATTCAATTTGTGCAGTCATATAATTTGATGTACATTGATATGAATAAATTGTTTCACCACGGCTAATTAGGTCAACAGTTAATGGACATAACTCATATGCATCATAGCCTGGCTTCAAGGTTACTGAAGCGATAGGTAATACAAATCTACGACTTAGATCGAATTCTGTATTCATTCTTGCCCATGCAACCATTACAGTTTTTGGTGTGATTGTAACAGCCATATTAAATGTTACATAATAGTTACTTGTTAAATCTATACCATTCTTTGTAATCGTATACTTTTCTGCCCAAGTAAATTGATTTGCAGCATCAGTGTAAGCAATAACTTCACCTGTTTCTTCATCAACCAATACCTCAGACTTTGTTGGGTTTAATGCATTAAGACGCATATCACCATTGAACATTTCTCCAGCTGTTGCAAAGTTTTCAATTTTAACAGCTGTATTATTGCTTGACCAGTCAGTATTTTCCCAAATTTCTCCTTCTTCAAATTCTTGAGAATCAGTTACATTAACAATTAATTCTCTTTGAACAATCTTGAAGGAAATCTTTGCTCCATCCTCAACATAGCCAAAGCCCCAACCATAATTCATAATCTCAGAACACCATAAGTCTGCATCAACATCTAATGATGCTACTGGACGATTTGTAAATATAGTTGTATTGTTTGTAAATACATATACCCATGCATTGGAAATAACATTTCCATCTGCATCATAGGATACATTTTGGTTATTCCAGTAATATGAACGGAAATCGCCATATTTACCAGGAACAGTTAATGCATACTCAGGAAGAGCTGCTCCTGCAACTTGAACAGTATTTGGATTATTCACATCAAATTCAATTACTGGATTTGGAGTGAAGTCCTCACCAGCATAGATGATGTAATATCCTTCATCCTCATTGTATTCTAATCCTGCTTGACTATTCAAGTCTAAACTGATAGCTGTAGAACTCAATAGAATTTGGAACATTTCTCTATCGGCAAGTGTCCAAGTTTTATCTTCTCCATAGTACACTAGACCTTTTTGCATCCAGCGAGCTTCATCTCCAATGTAGTTGTTTTCTTGTTCAACTCCATTGCCAATTTCATTTAAAGAAATTTCTGTTTCAGAAGTTCTGCAAACAAATACTTGGAAACCATCTCCACCAGTAATAATATTATCACCAATTCTAGATACATTTCTTGCAATCATAATACCATTCATCATGAATTGCTCTGCTGATTTGACATCAGAATACTTCTTACTGAATTCAGCAAGATATTCAGGAATATTATCAAAGTAATCTAGGAATGCTTCATCTGTAATTTCTACAATTGGACGTAGATTCTTTGTCTCTGGAATACGAAGAATGAATCTACCTGTAGAATCACGATGTGTTAATACATGCTCTGGCATATTTTCTGTATAACCAGTGATACGGAAGGTCTTATGTTCATAATCATAATCATATGTGAAGATATCTGCATATTCTTCATAAATTACTAGATACTTAGTATGCCATCTCTTAGGTACTGGAATAGTTTTACCTGTTACCCAACCCTCAGGGAAATTATCACCATTTACATCATAGCTTGCTGTGATGAAGAACTCTTCATTTTCTTCAGGGTTTTCATACATATTTTCAAATACTGCTTCATGTAAGATGATAGCTGGTTTAGGCATATCAATATATCTTAGGTTGATACCACCACTGAACGCAGCAGTTTCAATCTCTTTAATGTGGTATGGTAGCTTAACATCATAAACTGTTGTTAAACCGGACATAGCACCATTTGTAATCTTATCGAAATTATCAAAGAACTCAATCTTAGCTAATCCGAATGGAATATAGAAGGTTTCACCATAAATTGTTTGTCCTTCTTCTTCATAAGTAGCAGTTTGACCAAATTCATTTAAGAATGGAATCTTTTCAGTATGACCAGCAGGATCATTCAAAGAAGCTTCAACATATCTTTCCATGAATTGGTGAACTTTAACACCCTTATCATAAGGAGTTCTACCGAAGATATATCCGAATAGTGATTCTGAATCAGATTGTGTGCTATAAGCTATAGTATCTGGAGCATTTGTTCCAATGAATGGAAGCTTTAACTTCAATAAATCACCACATCCTGTTAATGCTGAATAACCAATCTTCTTAACATTTGTAGGAATAACTAATTCTTTGAAATTATTATAACCTAAAGCGTAAGATTCAATTGTCTCAACATTTTCAGGTATATCAAGAGATTCTAGGCTTGCACCATAGAATGCATAAGAATCAATCAGTTCAACAGTTACTGGAATTTGAATTTCTGTTAAGGATTCACAATTCATAAACATTTCTTCACTGATGATGTTTACAGTAGTAGCCTTATGGAAGGTAACTGTATCTAAGCTGATACAATCCTTAAACATTGCTTTACCATTTACATCATTTAGTATTGTAGCAATTACTAAATCTTGACAATGCTCGAATACAGATTCACCAACAGATAATACACTTGCTGGAACAACAATTGTTTCTATACCTGTATTCTTAAATGCTTTATTACCAAGACGAGCAATCTCATCATGTAATACAAATTCATTTGTACCATCACAATATTTTAATGATGTACAGTTTTCAAATGTTGAATCATTAATTACTATGATATTCTTTCCTGCAAAGCTTACTGTAGCTAAATCGCTACAATTCATAAATGCTTCTGCACCTAATACATTCACTGTTGCTGGAAGAATCACAGATAATAATCCTGTGTGCTTAAATGCTTTATCTTTAATAGTCTCAAGTGTTATACCAGAATTTGTAGAACTTCCCTGTTCACTGAAGATTACATTTTCAAGCATTTCCATATTTTCAAATGCACCATAACCAATTGTATTCACTGTATTTAGAAGAGTAACACTCTTTAAACCAAATGGTAGATAGAATCCATATGCACTTAATATTTCTACTGTTCTAGAATTCTTATCACGAACTGTAGCTTTTACACCAGCCTTATCTGAATGATTTTGATATACAAGCATCATATCTGATTCAACATTATGACCGAAGATATATCCGAATAATGATTCAATAGAATCTGCTGTATATGCACGTGCACCAACAAATGGTAATGTCATTTCTTCAATGCTTGCACAACCACCGAATGCCGCATAGTCAATTTTAGTAATGTGTGCAGGAACTTCAACAGATACTAAATCATTATTATTGTAGAACATATATTCTCCAATCTCTTTGTTTAGTAAATCTGAAGCAGCAATGCTCACAATACCACTGTTTGCAAATACATGTGTACCAACCTTTTCAATTGAAGCTGGGATTACAACATGTGTTAAGCTTGAAGCTGTATCAAACATATGACTACTCAACTCAATATTGCGTAATTCTAAAGATGTAAGACTAATGTTGTTTGCAAATGCGTAGTCTCCTGTGAAGGCTAATGGTTTTGTTGGATCACCAACACTTGCTGGAACGATTACAGCCTCTAAGGAAGTACAATATCTAAATGCTTCCTCACCAATAGCGTATAACACTGGATTATCAATATCAGCAGTTAGAGTTAATTGTTCCATAGCAGTACACTTATAGAATGCACGGTCTAAAATTCTTTCTACTGTATTGATATATACACTTTCAATTGCAGTACACTCTTCAAATGCAGATTCTCCAATAAGCTTAATTGCAGCTGGAATACGAACTGTATAATCTGCACTAGAATTCATTTCATTTAACGCAGTACACTTATAGAATGTCTTATCTAAAATAGAAGGTAGCATTACATCATTGTAATCTTCGAAGTTTGCATAAACTAAACTTCTATCTTCAGCAAATGCTGCTTCTCCTAGATATGTAAGTGCCTTTGGAAGAGTGAAGCCTTCTAAACTAATACATCTAGAGAATGCATAAGCACCAATATGAGCAAGCTTCTTAGCTACTATATCTTCACCATAATTTACTTTAGCAAGACGATTCATACTATAGAATGCATAATCATCAATACGTTCAATATTTACAGGAAGAGTAATTGTTGTAATAGAATCAACATCATAGAATGCACCATAATGAATAATCAAAGAGTTTGTAATATTAACTTCCTTAATTGAAGTAGGTATATAAGCATTATAAGTACCTAACTCACTATAATGTTGTGTAATAGGAGTTATCTTATTCTTCAATTCTGATGCAATTGAAGTTGAACCGAAGAACCAACCGAAGATTGTTTCCTCAGAATGTGCTGACTCTTCTACTGCTACTCTTTGTTTACCAACAAATGGAATAGTCATTTTTTCTAGGCTTATACATCCAGCAAAGGCTGCATAACCAATTGTATTAACCATCATAACATTCTTAATACCAACACTAATTTCAGTGATTGATTCACAGTTGAAGAATGCCTTAGCACCAATATTTTCAATAGAATCCCAAACATCTACAATCTTTGCAGGGTTAGAATCATTTCTTGCAAGAGTATCTAAACTGTAAGCATTATAGAAGGTACCCTCTTGAATTTCTTTAAGTGCACTACCACCATAAATTACCATCGGTAAAGCATGAGCATCCTTGAATGCATATGCTCCTAGGTAAGATGTAGAATTTGGAAGTTCAAAGTAACCAAGCTCAGTATATTGAGTTGGGTCTAACACCTTCATACCTAAGCTTTCACAATTAGCAAATGCATAATCTCCAATACTTTCAAAGTAACCAGAAGTTGCATCATCACTAATACGCTCTTCACTTAATGTAATTGTAGTTAAACCTGCACAGTTACTAAATGCACCATAACCAATTGCCTTATCGTTTGTTACATGAACAATCTTTAATGCTGTTGGAATATAGAATGTCTCTGTTGAACCTGAACCAATCATTTGTTCTGTTGCAACAACATATGCACCTTGTTCAGAAACAGCATCACTATATTTTGACTTAGTACCAAAGATATAACCTAATACTGCATTTCTGCCATCAGCTGTATATGCATGCTCACCAACAAATGGAATCCAAATTTCAACTAGACTAATACAATCTCCTAATGCACCTTCACCAATGTGTTCAACTTTATCAGGAATTTGAATAGAAGTTAATCTTGGACAGTTATAGAACTGATAATCACCAAGAACCTTGTTATAAATATTAACCTTAGATAGTTTTTCATTATTTGCAAAGGCATACTCATCAATTCTTGTTACACAAGCTGGAATTGTTACTTCAGCTAGTTTTGGATATTCATAGACATTTTCATATCTGAAATCATCAGGGAAATTATCTAAGTTATCAAACATGTGAGCACCAATCCAATGATTCTTAATCACAAGTTCTGCTAGACTGTCTGTACCAGCAAATACATACTCACCTACAACACCATCACCTGTACCAACAGATTCAGGAATTTCAAGATAAGTGATTGCGTTACAATTATTGAAAGCATAATCATTTAAAGTAATAACCTTATTAGGAATAATCACTCTATCCTCATCAGAGTTGAATTGCTTTAATACGATATTGTTTTCAAATGCATGCTCACCAATAGTAGTTAGAGATTCATTCATATCTCCTATTACTGTAGTAAGACTGCTAATATGGTCAACATTATCATTGTAGAACGCATATCCTTCAATAACCTTCAAGTTGCTTGGAAGAGTAATTGTTGTAATTGTATCTACATTATAGAATGTACCATAATGAATTACTTCTGTATTCGTTAATGCCATTTCAGTTAAGTTTGTAGGTATATAAGCATCAACATACTGAGTAGCATTGTAATACTGTCTAATTTCATGCATACCCTCTTGTGGTTCAGAAGTAAATCCGAATAGGTAACCTAATACCTTATTAGATCCATCATAAGTAAGTGCCTTATCCGTATAATCACAAGGATGTGTATTGACATCACCTACAAATGGGATAGTTAAGCTATTCAAATTAATACATCTACCAAATACCTTATATCCTACTGTATCTACATTTTCAGGAACAATGATTGTAGTAGCACTTGAACAATTATAGAATGCTACAGAACCAAGACTAGTTATAGTATCAAGAATTGTAATAACATTCTCATCTCCTACTTCTAGACCAGATTCATTTAAATATGTCATTGTTGTTAATGCACAACAATCATAGAATACGCCCTCATTAATTGCTTCAAGTTCTCTTGTCTTGAATAATACATTATTTAAGACACTACACTTTTCAAATGCATAATCACCAATCTCTTCTACATTCTCTGTAATGATAATTGTAGGTAAAGATGAACAGTTTCTAAATGCACCACTTTCAATTGTCGTTGTAGTTACAGGGAACTGATTAATGTAGCTACCATCTGCTAATGTTTCTCCATCTGTAATAACAGTTAGAGATGTACAGTTTTCAAATGCGGATGAACCAATTCTAACGAATGGTTTTTGATCAGCAGCATCTGTAACTGCTGGATGTGGAGCATAACCATATCCCTTAGGTAGAATTACAGTTTCTAACTTAGATACATTAATAAATGCATTGTCTACAATAGTGTCAACGTCAGTAATGGTAACCTTAGTTAGCTTAGTAGGCACTAGATGAGTTCTAGTATTCTGTCTAACCTCATATAGAGCACTTGGAGTATTGATTGAATGACCAACAACTACACCACCAAAGATCCAACCAAAGGCCGTTGCATTACTATTCTGATCGTCTTCTCTATCTTGTCCTACGAATGGGATAGTCATTTCTACTAAGTTATGACATCCACCAAATGCTGCATAGTCAATATCAAGAACATTCTTTGGAACTGTAATTTCATCTAAATCAATACAGTTATAGAATGCATATGATTTAACATGTAGAATACTTGTAGGGAAGTTGAATTCATTTAACTCAATACAGTTATAGAATACTCCTTCAGATAAAGTATCAATCTTATTACCCTCAAAAATTGCTTCTTGAAGCTCTACACAGTTTCTAAATGCATAGCTGCCTACTGTAGTAATTTCAGAAGGGAAAATCATATAAGGTAATTTTACACATTCATTAAATGCATAATCACCAATTGTTGTTATTGTCTCTGGAAGCTCAATTTCAGCTTTAGTTAAGTCAGAGTTAGTATTAACAACTCGAACCAATTCGCTGCAGCTTTCAAAGGCATGTGCTCCTATCTCTGTAAATGCTTCTTCAGCTCCAGTAACAGAATGGTAACCATCATTTGGTAAAACAATTGTTTGAAGCTTGTTTACATTTGCAAAGCCATATGCACGAATATCACTGTCATCTGTTACAGTCACCTTAGCAAGCTTAGTAGGAATATAGTAAGCATTACCATTTTGATTTGCAACATATAGACTCGTATAATTTTGAATATTTGTAAAGTTATTTAATTCACCTAATTCAGTAACATAGTATCCGAAGATATATCCAAATGTTTCATCAGTAGGTTCTCCTGCCTTAGGAGCAGCTGTTCTAGTTGCGCCTATGAATGGAAGAGTAAGCTCAGTTAACTCAATACAGCCACCAAAGATGCCAGCTTCTAAGGATTCAATATGCTCACCAACAATGAAGTTAGGTAAAGACTTACAATTGAACATAGCTTGTTCACTAATCTTTGTAACGCTTTGTGGGAACTGTTGTTGAAGATTATTTCCATTATTATCTACGCTATTTACTGTAGTTAATGAAGTACAATTATAGAATAGACGTTTTGAAATTTCTTCTATTACATTTGTTTTGAAATTTACAGTACCTAATGAAGTACAATTCTTAAATGCTTCTGTTAGGATAGTTGTAACCTTAGAAGGAATTGTTATTTCTAATAATCCTTGACAATTTTCAAATGCATGTTCCTTAATCTTAATTAAGTTATCAGGTAGATATACATTTGTCAATTGAGAAACATTAATAAATGCATAAGCACCAATCGTTTCTGCGTTTGTTAAGGTTACAGTCTTTAACTTCTTAGGAATGTAGAAGATATAACGATTTAAATCACTATCATTTTGAGTTACTGCATTGTATTCAGGATAATTATTTGTATTAGAAGTATATAAGATAGGGAAGATGGTTCTCTTCTCGCCAAAGATCCAGCCAAATAATTCTTCTTTTTCTGTCTTATCCTCAGTATAAGCACGCTTACCAACGAATGGTAAAGTGATATTTTCAAGGTTAATACAGCCACCAAATGCACCATAACCAATCTCTTTTACAAGCTCATGAACAACTACATCAGTTACCATTTCATTCTTACAATTGTAGAACGCATAATCGCCAATTACACGAATAGTAGGTAAAATCTCTAATTCTTCTAAGCTATAGCAGTTATAGAATGTACCTTCAGAAATTGAAGTTAACTTATAATTTTGTTGTCCTACAGTTTGTGGGTTATAGTTGATTGTCTTCATAGACAAGCAGTCCTTGAATGCGTATCTTTCTATAGAACCAACAGACTTAGGAATATTAATGCTAGCTAGTAAGTTACAATTATCAAATGCATATTCCTTAATTTCTAGAAGACCCTCAGGAAGAATAATTGTATCTAACTTAGATTCTTCATCATCACTATGAACATCTACATTAACAAATGCATATTCACCAAGAATTGTACCATTTGTAATTTCTACACGAGATAATCCCTTTGGTAAATAGAATGTATATTGTGGATTTAATGTTGTTGTTGCATCCACATCAACATTTACAGTTTGAGAAACTGCAGATGAACCATAGGTTTGATAAATCTTATACATACTTTCTACTGCATCATCCTTATGACCGAAGATATATCCAAATAGATGTTCAAACTTATTTCCATTAGCATCATATGCATGCTTACCAGTGAATGGAAGCTTCATAGATGTAATGTTGTTAGATGCACCAAATGCACCATAACCAATTGTTAAAATATTATTTGGAATCTCAACATTAACTAAGGAATCACAGTTGAAGAACATATATTCACCAACTAGATGGTTATTTAAATTCAAGACATTTAATGTAGCACAATTTGCAAAGGCATGTGTGCCAATTGTATCTACATCTGCTGGAATATTGATTTCCTCTAATGTAGCACAGCTATCAAACATATGATCGCCCAAGATCTTGTTTTGAATGTCGATTGTGTCTAGCTGACCATTGTAAGCAAATACATAGTCGCCAATTTGACTTGCATCAGAAAGACTAACTGGTAAGGTTACCTTATCAATTCTATCCATATTTGCAAATGCATAATTACCAACAGCTGTTACATTTTCAATCAAAATTTCATTGATTAAATTAGAACCACTATTGATGTATTGAACACCGTCAGCATCATAGAATGCGTAATCACCAATTTCAGTAATTGCATCCCAAGATATACTTGCAATTTGAACATCCATTAAACAACCAAAGCCTAATGAAGTGATTGTTGTAATATGTAATCTCTTTAACTTTGTAGGAATATAGAATGTAAATCCGTTCTGTACTCCTGAAGCAGAAATAGTCTCTGTTGTACAAATATCATTCTTACATACAGGAACTGTCTTTGAAACAGCACCTAAAGTATAAGTTTGTTTAGCCGCATAAGAACCAGCCACTTGAGTATGTCCAAAAATATAACCGAATAATCCCTCAAATGTATCATTTGAAGAAGCACTCTTACCAATAAATGGTAATGTCATACTTTCAAGATTGCTGCATCCACTAAATGCTCCATAGCCTATTTCTTCTAACTTTTCAGTGTATTTAACACCATTGTTTGAAATATATTCTGTATCTACATTCTTTAGTTTCAAGCACTTGTAGAACATATAATTACCGATAACTGCATTTTGAACATCTACTCTTGTTAACATATCACAATTTGCAAAGGCATAATTTCCAACAGTTGTGATTTGAACTGGAATAGTTACCTCTTCTAATGTATCACAGTTATCAAACATATGTGCACCGATTAGTTCATTTTCCAATACAATCTTTTGAACCTTTGCACTACTTGCAAATGCATGTGTTGCAATAGATTCAATATTCTCATGAATTGTAACTGTAGTTCCACCTGTGTTATAGAAGGAATACTCACCTAATGATGTAATATGATTATCGAACTTAATACCATAAGAGTTATTTACAAATCCATTATCGTATTCTAAATTATCATAACCCCAAACAAGATTTGCTAAAGAACTACAATGTCTAAATACACTATTTGACATTGAAGTAAGTATATCTACTTCTTCACCTTCAAAGATCCACTTATTTCCCATAGCATTTGTAGGAAGTGTTGAAGTTCCCATAAATAATACAGTCTCTAAAGCCTTGCAGTTTGCAAATGCATAATTACCAATAGTACTTGTGTAAGTAGGAATTCTTAAATATTGAATAGTATTCTCATCATATAATTCCTCATTTTCAACACGGAAGTAAACTACTTGTTCACCATAAGCAATCTGTAAATCGTATAGGGTTATAAATTTCTTAGATGGTTCATAAATGTATTGTGCACCATTCTCTTCATGAATATCCCAAACGATATCTTTAGTACTTTCTTGAGCTGAAAGTAAATCTTCAAGAGTCTCATAAGCAGTCTCTGTAGTTTCATAGAACTTGAATGTACCATCAGATTGTTCAACCTTCACATAAGATGAAATTGATGGTTCTTCTTCACCTGGATTTAATATAATTTCAGGACCTCTTACATGGTACTTATTATCTACTACATCTACATAAGTAAATACTCGATAAGCAGCAGCTAATTCAATTAAATTATTATATCTAGCATAGTAATCATAATGATTTACAACAGTACCAGCTACACCATTTGCATTATCATGGTTACGATAATGTGCACCCTTAAGGTTTAGACAATTTGCAAATGCATAAGCACCAATTGTTGTAAATGGTAGCTTTTGACCATTCAATTCTCTATACTCAGGTAAGATGACACATTCGATAGATTCACATCCTTCAAATGCACCCATACTAATCTGAGTATCATTTGTAATTTCAACCTTCTTCAAGGTCTTTGGAACATAGTATGCTCTTGTTTGAGTTGTACTATAATGCTGTTCAACCTTATAAGTTCCCTCTACTGGAGAGCCATCGGCTTCAGTGATAGAACCGAATAGATATCCTAGATGCTTATCTGTTGCAGATAATCCTGATCTATCATTATAGTTTTTACCAACAAATGGCAATACTAATTCTTCCATAGAAATACATCCAGCAAATGCACCCTCACCAATATTGATAATCTTAGAAAGAATAGTTACCTTTCTTAGCTTAGTACTATCTGCAAACTGATATGGAGAGATGATACCATTCTTGATAATGATCTCAACTAAATCAGTTCCTTGGAATGCACCATCACCAATACTGATATTAGACTCAGGTAAATCAACGCTATTGATACCACTCATATAGAATGCATACATACCAATATATACATTGCCCTTTGGAACATGGAATGTTTCAACATTCTTATTGAACATGAATGCACCATGGCCAATAACATCACAGTTATCAGAAATATAGATTTGCTTTAAGCAATTTGGAATACGGAAAGTGAAGAATCCATTTTCATCAACACCCTGATCCCTCTTACATTCTGAAGTGAATGGAATTTCATCAGCTGTTAAGTTTCCTGTCTTAGTAGTCATATAGTAGCATTGCTTAACAATGTACTCTGTATCTGTTTGGTTAAACTCTAATGTATCAAGATTTTCAAGAGTTTCACCAAAAATCCAACCGAATAAGTATTCTTTACCCATTGAATTTTGAACAGCAGTGTAAGTTTCACCATCTGAGTTAAGAGTTGTTGTAACTGTTAATCTTTGCTTACCTGCAAATGGAATACGCATAGATAGCATATTCATACATGCATCGAATGCACCATAACCAACTTCTTCAATATTATCAGGAATGTTCATAACCTTAATGCCATAGCAATGTCTGAACATACCAGTACCAATTACCTTATTTTCTAGCTTAATAGAACACTTCTTATATACAGAATCAGTTGCTCTTCCATCTTCGCCATTTTCCCAAATTAGCTTATCCTCTAAGAAGTCTTCATCGCTATAATCCTTTGTACCTAAACCAGTACAATATTCAAACGCATAGTCTTCTACAGTTTCAATTGTATTTGGAATAGTTAAATGTTCTAAGCCAGTACAATGGCTAAACATATACTCTCCTATAATACCATTTTGGAAGTCAATTTCCTTTAAGCCAGTACAATATGCAAAGATATATGAACCAATCTCTGTTTCTTTACCAACAGATTGTGGAATTACCAAAGATACGATTGAACTACATCCATCAAATGCATGATCCTTAATTTCAGTTAAGCCATCATGAATATTGATAACCTTATCACCATTTGCATTCATAGATACTAAGGAAGTACAGTTATGGAATGCATAATTGTGAATACTTGTTACAGTCTCTGAATCAAATGTTTTTAGCATAGATACATTTTCAAATGCGTAATCCGCAATAACTGTATCTAATGTTACAGTCACCTTAACTAAAGCTGTTGGAATACGGAATAGATTTGTATCGCTATATACATCAGTCAAACCATCAAGTTCGGCATTTGTATTCGCTTTGATATAAGCCTTAAGATCTGCTTCAGTCATCATAACTGGAGTACCTAAAGTTTCATCTAAACCATTTTCATAAGAGTATGCGACACTCTTACCAGCTGGAGTAAAGTTCTTAATTTCTGTTGCTATTGAACCATCAGAATTTGTTTCTCTATTAGATCCATCGCCAAAGATGTATCCATAAAGGTTTTCAAATCCATCATGTCCAACTTGATATTGATATGAACCGACAAATGGTAATGATAGGGCTGTCAAGCCAGTACATTGACCAAATGCTGCATAACCAATCTTAGTTACTGTATTTGGAACTACTACCTCAGTTAAGCTACGACAACCATAGAATGCATCATCATCAATTGTTGTTACACTCTCTGGGAATTCAATTGAACTTAAAGAGATACAATTTTCAAATGCATAACGTCCTACAGTCTTAATAGTAACTGGGATTAAGAAATCATCAAGCTTGTAGCAGTTTCTAAATGTGCCACGGTTGATAATTTGTAATAGTTTTTGTTGACCTGCCTTTGCCGCTTCAATCTCAGCAGTTAGCATACTAATATTATTATTGAATGCATATTGACCGATTTCATATACATTACCAGGAACAACAATTCTAAGTAATGAAGTACATCCATCAAATGCATAAGGCATAATTACCTCTAGAGTTTCTGGAAGTAATACACTTTCTAATGTAGTACAATCCATGAAAGCACCAAATCCAATTGTTGTATCACCGGTTAAGATAACGTGCTTTAAAGATGTTGGAATATAGAAATCATAGTAATGAGTTCCATCGTAGGATTGATGTGCTCTAGTTAATGAGTCATCATCAAACACAACTTCTTTCTTACTCTGTTCTCTTAATTCTGCCAATCTTGCAGTATCTCTATCTAAACGACTGATTGCAACAGCTCTTAATTGAGTAATATCTGTAATTACTCCGCTAAATTCCTCTCTTAATTGTGGAATTAATACTTCCTCAATTTCTTTTTCGTATAGAGTATTATAGACAGCTTCTGCTAAAGCATCAATTGAATCTGATTCTTCTCCGAATATCCATCCGAATAAGGATTCCTTAGAATCACCCTCATATTTATGTTTACCAACAAATGGAATATAAATTGTATCTAAAGTATCACATGAGCCAAATGCAGCATAATTGATTTCCTTCATCGCATTTGTATTGCCATTTGTAGTGTCTACAGTTTCTAATCCATCACAATCATAGAACATATACTCACCAATGATGTTATTTAAGAATGTAATATTCTTTAAATTATCATTATTCATAAATGCATATGGACGAATAGATTGAACACTTGTGCTTTGAGAAACACTTGCGTTAATAGTTAAATTAGTAAGAGCTGATGTTTCTGTTTCAAATTCATCTTGAGCAAACATATATGCTCCAATTAAATTATTCAAGAAATCAACATTTTCAACACTTGAACTATTGGCAAATACATGGGTTCCTAAATTCTCAGGATTGTATCTATCAATAGATTCAGGAATAATTACATTAATGATATTATCACAGTTATAGAATGCATAGTTACCAACATAGTATACAGAATCTCCTAGTTTGATTGCAGAATCAATTGCATCCTCTGTAAAGCTTAATTTTACATCAGGTGTATAATTAATATTCTTAATTCCACTATTCATAAATGCATAATCTAAGATTCTTTCTACAGTTTGATAATTAACATTTCTTAACATAGATGTATTCATAAATGCACCTACACCTATAGTAGTATCAACTAAAATGTTTACTGTAGCCAACTTAGATGGAATATAGAATGTATAGTTATGAATTCCATTGTCATAAGATTGAACAATGTCAGTAATACCATATACTCTCTTCTCATCTTCTGTTAATTCAGAAATCTGTTCAGCATAATCAATTAGATAATCAGCATATGCCTCATCAAATTCTTTAAGAGCTATATAGTTGCCCTCTTCATCCTTATCAAGAGTTAATAACTCTTCACCGAAGATATAACCATATAAAGATTCTTTAGAATTTGATACAAAGCGATGTGCACCAACAAATGGTATAGATAATTCAGTTAATTCTAAACATCTACCAAATGCTGCATATCCAATACTTGATACATATTCTGTACAATCTACATTAACTAAAGAATAGTCAAAGTAGAACATATAATCAGAGATTTCAATTCCATCACGAATGTTTGCAGCATCCTTAAATACGATGTTTTCTAATTCCTTACAATATGCAAATGCATATGTACCGATAGAACGAACATTCTTTGGAATAATTAAGTTTTCTAAAGAAATACATCTTGCAAATCCATAATGACCAATCTTATTGATAGCTGTTTCAAAATCAAAGGCATTTTCTAATACAGATGTTTCATCGAATCCATTATGTGTTAGAGTACCATGGTTTGCATTTACAAAGTTAAGACATCCGTAGAATCCATAATCCTTAACCTCAACAATTTGTTCGAACCAAGCATTTTCAATTTGCTTTAAGTTCATCATTGCACCTGTTCCTACAATAGTTTCCTTAATCTTCTTATTGTTAATGATCTTAACATTTCTTAAAGACATTGGGATGTAGAAATCATAGTAAACAGATTCAAATTCAAATGTATCCTCATCTTCTGATGGTGTTGCAACCTTAAAGCCTTGACGTACAAGAATACTCTTTTCGTTTTCTTCACTATCCTGTGATTCATCATATGGATTTAGAGTATCTACATGATAGCTATCCTTAATCATACCATGATTATTCTTAGGATCCTCACCGAATATCCATCCAAATAGAGATTCCTTAGAATCACCTGTATAAATATGTGCACCAACGAATGGAACGATTAAAGTTTCTAAAGTATCACAAGAACCAAATGCTGCATAACCAATAGTTGTTAATTCATTAGAACTATTATTAGTTACATCCATATACTTAAGGTTAGTACAGTCATAGAACATATAGTTTGTGATGAATGCATTTTCAATCGTAATATCATGTAACATATGTGAGTATGCAAATGCATATTCACCAACAGGAGCACCTTCGAACTCACTTATTGTTACACATTCAGGAATAACAATTGTCTCTAATGCATCACAATGTGCAAACATATATTGACCTAAATATGCTGTACGAATTGTAATGTCAATTAATGCATCACAATCGTAGAATGCATGAGTTCTAATCTCAGTGATATTTGCTGGAACAATAAGTTCCTCTAATCCATCACAGTTGAAGAATTGATATTCACCTAATATATCATTAGCTAATACAATACGTCTTAGACCATCCTCATTTGCAAAGGAATATGCTTCAATATCAGTTACAGCAACTGGAATATACAAGGATATAATAGAATCACACTGATCAAACGCATGATTACCAATGTAGTAAACATTTTCTGGAATACATACATTGATAGTTTCCATATTACCTTCATATAATACATCAATAGAATTGATATACATTAGACCACTAAGTGTCTTGGTCTTTTGAACATCCTCTTCTAAATAACGAATAATACGTTCTCTATTTTCATAGAAACCATAATCATGAATTTCTAATAGATTTGTCTTACTCATTGGGTTAGAAGCTGTAATTTCATTACCATCTGCATCTACAACGATTTCAAAGACATTGCCTGAATCATCAACATACGCCTTAGTAAGAGTTTCATAGAAGTTTACAGTTGTAAGAGAGTCACAACGCATTAAAGCTCCATAACCAACAACTGTTTCCATTGTGAAATTAACATATGTTAAAGATGTTGGAAGGATATAATTCTTTTCAATAGTTTCATCACTATATCTTTGAGATGCAACATAGAAATTGATGTAATCTGCATTATTACCAGTAACCTGTAGATAGTTATCCATCTTATAATGATTCATAATGTAACAATGATCAGATAAGAAGTTCAATGAGGTTGGATATTGTACATAATATTTACCTGCCTCAAGAACATATAATGCATCCTCACCATATGCTTCTTGTAATTCTGTTAAAGAATCAAATGCTGTTGTTGAAGTCTCAAGAGTTACAACATAACGTGCATAATACTTGCCATCAATTTGAAGATATAAACGATTTCCCCATCTAGCTCTCAATTCTGCAACAGTATCATAGCCATAATCTTTGCGATAAGCATAGATTGTATTAGATTCTGTATCCTTATAAATACCAGCAGTTGTAAGCATGAAGTCAGCTAAAGAACGAGTTTGATATCCTTGAACATAATAGTTACCCTTATATTCAAATACATCTTCTGAAGTTTTACCTGCTTCTATTGCAGCTGCAATTGCCTCTTCATGAGAAGTATATGGAGTATTTAATGTATTATATACCCACTCATTTTTAACATCCTTATAGAATGGAATTGGAGTAGTACCAAACATCCATCCGAATAGGGAATCTTCAGTACCTGAGTTTCCAGCCTTACTTCCAATGAATGGTAGAGTTAAAGATTGTAGATTAATACATCCACTGAACATTTCTCCACCAACATGGTTTTCATCCTCATAAGAACCAAAGGTTTGAAGTGTATTTGGAATAGTAAGTTCTGTAAGTGAACGACAATTTGTAAATAGACGATTTCCCATAGTTCTTAATGCAGTCTTACCATCAGACTCAGTTAAGAAGGTAATCTTTTGTAGATCATAACAATTTTCAAATGCAGAATCGCCAATTGTCTCAACTGAAGCTGGAATCTCAATGTGAGTTAATCCAGAACAATCTAGGAATGCATTCTTATAAATATGTTTAACATTATCTGGTAATAGAACCTCCTCTAAAGAAGAGCAACCATTGAATGCACCATAAGAAATAACCTCATCATCGGCAATGATAACTTTCTTTAGACCTTTTGGAATATATGTCACAACAACAGAATCATCCAAGTCACCCTCATTATTAATAAAGTGCTGTCTAATTTCATAGCTATTGTAATATTCTGGTCCAGCGAAGATATAACCGAATAACCCTTCTGTTGTCACATTAAGGCTTTCTTGAGCACCAATGAATGGTAAAGTTAAGCTTTCTAGCATACTTTCTCCATTTAATGCACCATAGCCAATATGCTTAACAGTTTCAGGAATTACAATTTCCTTAACTAACCAGTTATCCTTAAATGCATTTTGTTTAATATCAGTTAATTGTCCATTTTCATCGAAGGTAATCGTTAATACACCACGACAGCCTTCAAATGCAGAAATACCAATTGTTGCAATATTTCCTGGAATAACAATAGATGTAAATGCCTTACAATTATAGAATGTCTTATCTCCGATAGCATCAACCATACTGCTTGTTGGAGCTTTAAGAATTCCTCTCTTAGATTCATCAAGCTCTCCAGCATCATCGCCAACAGATGCAAGATAATCTAATAATGTACAGTTCATAAATGCACCAGTACCTAGTTGTTCAATTGAATCAACATCCCAAATTACCACTCTTAAGTGAGAGTCTTCTTCAGTTAATTCTTCACCAGGTTCTGCCGCATGAGCAAACATATAATTACCAATCTTATTATTTAAGATTGTTGCCTTTTCTAGACCGCTACATTCTGCAAATACATAATCTGCACAAGAACCACTATCCTTATTAATTGATTGTGGAACAACAACCACTCTTAAAGAGTCATCATTATAGAACATGTAATTTCCTAAACGATCTAGACCCTCAGTTAACGTTAAATCCTCTAATAGATCACATTCTGCAAACGCATAGTCACCAATAAAGGATACACGTCCAGGGATTTGTAGGGTTGGAACCACTAATTCTACTAATTGATCATTTTCATAGAACATATGGTCACCAATATAGTTATTTAAGATTTCAATATCCTTTAGGCCATTATATGCGAATGCATATTCTCCGACCTCAGTTACAGATACTGGAATTGTTACATATGATAATGTACTTCTAACCTCATCAGAACCAGCAAATGCATAAGAACCAATGCTTTCTAATTCGCTACATGTATCTAATTGAATATGAGAAAGATTTGTACAATTTCTAAATGCATCATCACCAATCCAATCAAGAACAGTGGAAGGATTTTCTTCCTTATTTAATGCATATCTTTCTCCATCTTCATCCATTGTAACATCAGCAGGTAAGTATACATTTACAAGCGCTGTATTATTGATGAATGCGCCATTACCAATGTAAACTAATTCATTAGAGTAAGATAAATCTACATTTACAAGTTCCTTAGCATTAGCACATGCTTCATCAGCAATGTGTGGAGCGTTGGTAATGTATAAGTTCTTTAATGATTTAGGTAAAGCATACTCTACACCTAATTCTTCTGCGAAATAATAATATTCATTGAAGAATTCCTCTTCATAAATTCCAGTCAATAGGATTTGGACATATTGTCTATATTTAATATCCGCTGTCATATAGTTATTGAAAATAATGTCAGTAACATCAGTAGGGATACCGAATAATGTTGCAATCTGCTTTTCATTTAATTTTTCTCCATATACATCAAAGTATAGATATTGATGGAATTGAAGATATTGATATAGATTTTCTAGATATTCTTTACTTGTACCGAAGAAATGACCTAAAACTTCTGTCTCAACAGTTGGTTCAACTAAACGATCTGCTATAAATGGAACAGAAAGAGTTTCAAGGTTATAACAACCCTTTAAGATATTTTCACCAATCTCTATTGTAGTATTAGGAACATATAATTCAGTAATTGTCATATCTTGGAATGCATATCTACCAATCTTTTGAAGAACTGGAGATAAAATCATATCTGGCATACTTACACAGCCACTGAATGCAAATTCACCGATTTCAAGGATTGTTTCAGGGAAACCAATTGGATGGTTTTCATCTTCATCCTTCTTGTAATCATATAAATTTGTACAGTTGAAGAATGCATATGCACCAATATAACGTACATTACCACTAATTTCAATTCTTTCAATTTGACTACAATTACTAAAAGCACCAAATGGAATTGTATTCATTCTTGTATTAGGAATGACAACCATCTTTAATGTTTCTGGAATATAGTAACGAATTACTCCATATTCATACTCAGTAGATTGCTCTTGCTTATCCTCTTTTTGATATAACTGTAATGCTGGATAACTTCCATCGTATTCTTCTGTACCAAATAATACACCAAATACGCTATCAATACCATTAGCACTAGCAGATTTACCAACATATGGTACTTGAATAAATTCTAATGAAGCACACTTAGCAAAAGTATTTTCCAAAATTGAACTGATCTGGTTAGGAATTAGCATTTCTCTTAAATTTGTACAGTTATAGAATGCCTCATGTTGAATTTGTCTTAAGGAATCCTGTGGTAACCAAATATGGTCTAATTCTGTACAGTTATAGAATGCACCACGTCCAACAATTGTTTCTTTTGTTATAATAACTGTCTTTAATCCAACTGGTAGGAAGAAGGTTGCTGTATGAACGTTCGTATAGGATTGTGTAATTGGATAGAATAGAGAGGTATCTGTTAATAGATCATAAGTTTCTTTATCATCATATCCATTATCAATACCTTCAGATACAAGAGTAGCCTTTGGATGAGATAGGGTTTCTCCATCTAAGAACAAGCGTCCAAAGATCCAACCAAATGTAGCATCAAGTACATTTTGGTTACCAATACTACTACCAATGAATGGCATATAGATGAATGTAATGTTTCTACAACCCTTAATTGCACCTTCACCAATATATGTAGTAGTTTGTGGAACATCGAAAGCAGAAATTAAGGTTTCTTGGAATGCAAATGCACCAATAGATTCAACATTTGATTTATCTGTATTTTGGGCCATACCACCATAAGTATATGTCTTATAGCCTTCAAGGATAAATGTTGTATCATCTACAGAATAATAAGTTAATATATTTGCATTCTTAAGAGCCTCAGCATCAAGAATGCTTACAAGCTTACCATCTGCATCAGTCTTAGGATTAAGATATGTATTATAATCAAATGCGGCTGTATAGTATACATCTGTCAAGGAAACATTCTTTGCAAATGCACCAGTACCAATCTTAGTTACACTTGGACGAATATAAACTTCAGGTATATTTCTACATTGATAGAACATATAGTCTGCAATATACCCATTTTGAATATCTAAAGCTGTAATACTATCACAGAACTCAAAGATATGCTTTGGCATATTTTCCTCAAGGTATTGAGATCCTATAACAATAATATCATCTACTGATGAGTTGAATGTTGTTAGAGCCTCATCATGAGAGAACATATATGCACCAAAGACATTACTATGATTTCTTACTGTCACTAAGTCAGTATTATATGCAAATGTATGAGTTCCAATTTCATTCACTGATGCAGGAACATCAAGTGTAGTTATGGAATTCCAACCATAGAATGCATAAGAACCTAAATATTCTACTTTGTCATTTAATGCAAGTTCTAAGAAATAACTCTTATGCTTTGATGGTTCAATGTAGAATGCATAGTCACCGATGTATAACAATTCTTCTGGCATAGCTGCAACTAAGGAAGCTGGAAGCTCTGCAAATGGTGATGCACCTGTAAATACATAATCTCCATTGAATTCTTTTAGATTATAATTCATATAGAATGCATAATCACGAATTTGTAGAATTTCAGGATTAATAGAAACATGAGTTAAATAAGACATGTTCATGAATGCACCAAAATCAATAATGCTTTCATCATAAATTGTTACATTTACTAATGAATTAGGGAAAACGTATGAAATAGTATTACCCTCTGCATAGTAGATTTCTGATGCAGTATAGGCAGTATCAGGAATATAAGATAATTGATATTCTGTTAATACGCCAACTGGATAATAGTCTGTTATAGTTTCTTCTAAATCACCTTCATCAATTCTTTGATAATGATGCTTAGAATTAATAACAATCTTAACATTAACCTTCTTTGTTGCCTCATCAAATACACGAGTGATTTCAGCAAATAGCTCATAGTAATCTACTATAGCTGCTTCTGCAACAAGGTTACGTGTGGATATACCATAACGAACGACTAATTTTCCTTCTTCATCAAACACTTCAGGAAGGATACTAATCTCAGAAGCACTAATATCAGGTAAATAATCATACATCATATCGAATGATTTTTCCTTAATATAATCTTCGATATCCTTCATAGAATATGTCAAATCAGAATCTGCACAAACTGATTCATAAATATCAACCTTATAATATGTAGTTACAATTATAGAACCACCTTCAACATCAGGAGTTGTAGTTACATCAAATGAATTGACAACATAAACAAGTTTTGTAGTAGCACCAGAAGGTGTGAAACGTTCTTCTTGTTCTTCAACCTCTTGAACTCCACTAATTTCTACAGTGATTGTTGTAGTTGTATTCTTTTTAACAGAAGTAGCTACAGCAGTTACTGTATAATCACCGAAAGTAAGTACATAAGTTGTTACAGAATTCTTAGTGGTTACAGTAGGTTCAACTGTTGCATCAAATCCTGCAATACCAGCAAAGTATGCCTTCATTGCAGATATGATTTGTTCTTCAATTGTATCATCTTTTTCTTCTTGTGTCATTTGACCATAAGAAGCCTTATAGGTTGTTGCTGTATAATTTTCTAAGATATAATAATCTGTTTCACCAAAGATCCATCCAAATAAGCCTTGTTCTTCAGCATATTCAGTAATGTCTCCACGTTCTGCACCAACAAAAGGAATATGAACAGAAATTAGAGATTTACAGCCACTGAATGCTGAGCTTTCAATGTATTGTAAAGATATTGGTAAATACAATTCTGTAATTGAAGAACATTGTGCAAAAGCATATTCTTCAATTGTCTGAACACTAGGATTTACATTTAATTCATCCTCAGTATTTACAGTTGTCAAGCTAGAACAACGATAGAATGCACCTGCAGGAATCTTTGTAATCACTTGATCAGGATCATCAGCAATACCACCAATCGTTACACGCTCTAAGCTATAACAATTTGCAAACATATAATTTCCTAGATAAGCACCTTGAATATCTGCTTCAAGCAAGTTTTCACAGTTTGCGAAAATGTAATCTGCAAGATATGGACCATCATATTCAAATCCTACTTCTGTTGCGCCTAAAGTATTAGGTGTTATCAAATTCTTGATAGATGTACAATAACGGAATGCTTCCTTCTCAATAACACGTACACTTGTAGGTAGAATTATGGTATTACCATCACTTATATCTGTATTACCGATGTTGACCATGCTGCTTAAGCTGCTACATTTATAGAAGCAACCTTCTGGTATAATACGGATTTCATTACTAATTGCAATGTCTCTAAACTCACCATCATAAGCAAACATATAAGCTCCTAAAATATCACATTTTACAGTAGCTGTCTCTAAATGCTTATTATAAGCAAATACATATTTACCAATTTGTTCAACATTTTCAGGAACGATAACTTCGATTGCACTTAAACAATAGTTAAATGCGAAGTCTTCAATATTTAATACAGTTGTAGGGATAGTTAATACTGGATCTCCACCAACATTATTGTTATTAATATTGACTAAAGATTCACAATGGTTAAATGCTGCAACATTGATTGTAGTTAAACCATCAGCAAGATTTGCAGTTTCAAGACTAATACAATGATCGAAAATATAGTCTCCTAAAATCTTACATTGTACATCAACATAAGTTAAGTTTGTACAATATGCAAATGCATATGGACGAATACCTATTGTATTTTCTTCTAGACGATAATCCTCTGGGAATGGATCTCCAACCTTAGCAGGGATAACAAATTTCTTAACCTTTTCTTCATCATAAGAAATATGATTAATATTTAAGTAATCCTTTTGTTCTTCATCTAAATATCCCAAATGAATACATTCTGCAAACGCATAAGCACCAATTGCTCTTAACTCAGAAGGTAGAACAACTACAGCTAACTTAACACACTGATAGAATGCATAGTCATTAATATTATAAATATTATTAGAGAATTTTACATAGAATAATTCATAACACTTAGCAAATACATTTTGACCTAATTCTTCAATTGTATCAGGCATGATTAATACTCTTAGCTTAGAACAGTTGTAGAATGCATAGTCATCAATTAGCCTACAAGCCTCAGTATCATCTGCAAAATTTACAATTTCCAAATTAATACAGTTGTAGAATGCACCAGCATTTATAACGTGAATTGCCTTAGGGAAAGTTACATTTGTCAAGCCTGTACAACCCTTAAATGCAAATGCACCTAATACATTTGTATTTAATTTCAATCCATCAGGACCACTTACATTTGTTTGATATGCAAATGCAAATTTACCAATTTCAGCAACTACACTCTTGTTGATTTCAATTCTTTGAATTTGAGGAGTTACTGTAGAATTTGGATTAAAGCTGAATGCATATGGTTCAATAACTTGAGTTCCTGGAACTCTCGTACCATCCTCTAGGGTTTCAGCACCAACAATACGAATAATATAAATGTCATTCTCAATTTCTTCTTCAGTACCATTGAACCACTTCAAATTAGGACAATCATAGAATGCATAAGTACGAATAATCTCCATTGGTCCTTCTTGAGTAACCTTTTCAAGTAGATCACAATCACGGAACATAAATGCACCCATAACTGTAAAGTCATCTGCTGAAAGGTATTCACCCTTAAGAGTAACATTCTTTAATGCATCAGAATTCTCAAATGCATGGTCAGCAACATTACGAAGGGATGCTGGAAGAACTAAGTTTTCAAAGGAAGAATCCTTAGTCAAGAAATGTCCTAAAGTAGTCACAGTTGAAGGAACAAATAAATCCTTAACTGTACCCATATGATAGAATGCACCATTATCAATTGTAGTTAATCTACGTAATGCTCCTTCTGGATCATCACTATTGTCCTTAAGATCTAGAGTTTCAATCATAGGGACATTCATTAATGCACCTACACCAATCTTAGATGCATTTGTTATAGTAAGAGATTTCAAAGTTGCAGGAACGCAGCTTGTAATACCATTAGTGAAATTTAAAGTTGTCTCATAAGTTTCTTCTAAGATATCTTCTGGTGTAGTATAAGTATGAATTGTATACTTATTTAAGCTTACCTTCTTATCACTAACACCTATAGATGCATATTGAGTAACACTTGTCAAAGAGCCATAAGGAACAGATTTTGTTACCTTAGTACGAGTAAATCCACCATTAGCATCATCTGCAAATTCTACTGTTGTATAAGTATGTGTACCCGCAACACGTGCATTATTATAGAACATATATGCAAATGTAGCATTGACACCAGTAGAAGCATCAGTATTTCCAATAAATGGAAGGGTTAAGTTCGTTAAATTTGAACAATATCCAAAGATATGTTGACCCATAGTCTCAACGCTTGTTGGAACTGTAATATCTGTAAAGGTTACACAATTCCAGAAGGCTTGAAGACCAATATAGGTTACACTATCAGGAAGTATAATATTTTGTAATGAACAACAATCATAAAATGCATAATTATTAATTGTTGTAAGAGTTTTTACTGGGAACTCTTCAGTTGTACCTGGTAGGTGTACCTCCTCTAAGGAAGTAAATGCTCTAAAGGCATTTGGCATAAGCGCAGTTGCTCTAGTTAATGTAACTTCTCTTAAGGAATAAGGAGCCACTACATGCCAGTAACCATAAGATACACTATATAACCATGTTGTACGATTGTTTGTATCAAGATAAGACCATGTAGTAGTTTCTAAATCTACAAAGTACCATTCTAATGTAGAATCATTTGCAGCTGAGCTTGTAATGTATTCACCAACATAAGGAATAACCATATCCTCTAGACTACTACATCCTGCAAGAATACCTCTGCCGACATATGTTAATGATTCAACAACAGAGCCATCTTCAGCAATCTCTTCTTCTACAACAAAATGACGCATTAAGAAGTTTTCATAGAACGCCCAGTTTCCAATTCTTGTAACACTTGCTGGAATAGCCATAGTGTAATCATATAAACGGTTATCTAACTTTCTATTACGTAAGAATGCATAATTTCCTATAGTTGCAACTGTTTCAGGAATCTTA
>JAIDZC010000037.1 GCA_029057785.1 Anaeroplasmataceae bacterium | reverse complement strand
TTTTTATTACAAATTTCGTAACTGTAAGAGAAAACTTACAGTTATTTTTTTTGAATATCTTAGAAAGGATATATTTCAAGAAATTGACCATAGCTACACCTCCCAACGCATCATTTAGATTGGGTGCTGAAGTTAAAAAATGAACCCATAAGATTTATGTCATAGAAAACATTCCTTCAGACTAAGGGTAGACTTTTCTAGCCCACAAAGCATTTTATTACCTTGCATGTCTATTATAAATTAGAGTCTTTATATGGCAAAGAAAAATCGACTGGATAAAATATTGTTTTTTTCTTAAGAATCCTATTGTATTTCACTAATGCAAAAGAAAAAGCAATGATATATTAGACAAATTGCCTAATTATCACTGCTTCTTAATTATTCTTCATCTAAAGAGATATTTGCATTATGGTAAACATCTTGAACATCATCTAATTCAGAAAGTAAATCTAATAGTCTTCTGAATTTGGCTTCATGATCTTCATCAAGATCGACATAGTTAGATGGCACTAAAGATACAGCTGCCTCATCAAATTCTAAATCTGGATTAGCGCCTTCTAAGGCATTCTTAATAGATTCAAAATCTTTTGGATCAGCAAGAATTAAAGTATTTCCATCCTCATCTGTTGTAATCTCTTCGCAATCTGCATCAGCCATCATTAAAGCTTCCATAGCTTCATCTTCTGACATGCCAGTAAATACGAACTTAGCCTTACGACTAAATAAATAACCTACTGAAGTTCCTAATTGACCACCAGTCTTATTAAATGCAGTACGAACATCTGTAAATGTACGATTATCATTATCTGTAGTACATTCAACAATCATAGCCACATTACCAGGACCATAACCTTCATATGTTTTTTCTTTAGAAGCACCAGAAGCAACACCTGCTGCCTTAGCGATAGCACGCTTAATAACATCTGCAGGACATTGATCCTTCTTAGCACGTTCAATAACTCTCTTTAAACTTTGATTCATTTCAGGATCAGGAACACCAGACTTAGCGGCAATAAAAATTTCCTTTCCCCATTTTGCATATTTTGCAGACTTCATTGCTGCAGTTTTTGCCATAGATGCTGCACGAACCTCATGCGCTCTTCCCATATTCAACACAACCTTTCAGTTTTTTTACTTTTAAATTATACAACAAACTTGGATACAATTCAATAAATTTATGCATTCTAGCATATATTTTCTCTTGCTCTATGTTCAATCAAAAAAGCTGAATATAAAATTCAGCTAATATTTATTCTAACTTTTCTTTCCAACGTTCTTCTTCAATATATTTAATAAAGGCTGGAATATCTAGAGCTCTAGCAAAATAAAATCCAGAACCATAGTTGACCTTTTGATCTTTTACATATTGTAATAATTCTTTTGTTTCAATACCTTCACAAACAACAAGCTTTTTATTTTTGTTACAATAGTCCATTAAATTTACCAATAGTTTTTCTTGTGAAAAATTATTTGGAATATCCTTTAAAAACACTCTACCTAATTTGACTACATCTATTGGACATTTCTGTATCGCAAGAACAGCTTGAGGATTTAGAGGAAACCCATCAACTGCAATTCTAAAGCCGTATGCTTTCAAACGTGTAATATTTGCTTCTACAACTCTCATCTTTTCATAAACCATAAAATCTGTAATTTCAAGCATAATTCTACTAGTTTTCACATTAAATTTTTTAGCAATCTCAATTAAATCCTTTGCCAAATCTGCATTAAGTAATTGTTTTAAACAAAGGTTTAAGGAAAATACAAGAGGAAGATTAGGGAACTTGGTAAGCATAGATTGTTGGAAACGAATCATTCTTTCAATACCCCATTGTCCAACCCAATGAATGTCTCCAGTCTGTTCCATTAACTGAATAAAATCTTGTGGAGGTAAAACTCCTTTTGTAGGGTGGTTCCAACGCATTAAAGCTTCTGCTCCATATAATGTTTTATTTTCAAAATCTATAATAGGTTGATAATACAACACGAATTCTTTTCTTTGGATTGCTGTTCTGATTTCCTCGTAATATATCATATGATCACGTTCATCGTCAGAAAGCGTAGCATAATAGCTTGTAACTTTATTTCCTCCATTACGTTTAGAAACAAAGGTTGCCAAATCTAAGTTATCCAGCAAAACTTTTACCATACTTCCTGATTGAGGATAGGTGCATACACCAATAGATGCTGTAATACTGATATTCTCAAGCTCTTCACTGCGAAAAGGCGCTCTTGCACTTTCAAGCATTTTTTTACAAAGCTTTTCTATTCTGCTTTGAGCTCCTTCATCAGGTATAAATATTAATATACCATCTAATCTTATCTGAGAGATGCTTGCGTTTTCGGGAAGAAGCTCAACCAGTCTAGCCGTAACCTCTCTTAGCACCTTATTACAAGACTCTTCACCATATGCTTCTATTAAGTTTCTAAACTCATCTATATCTACCATAATTAAGGCTGCAGTTCCAAAATTACCAACTCGTCTTATATGCTTTGTTATTTGCTTAATAATTTGAGATTTTGGAATCGCTCTTTCATGTATAGAATTATTTTTATCTTTAAAATACTTTTTGATTTTTGAAAACATACACTGCACCTTCAATTTTAAATAACTTATGATAATAACTACTATTTTAAGTATATACTTAAAACGAAAAATAGTCAAATAAATTTCTAAACAGAAAAAGAAAAGAGACTAAATATTAGTCTCAAATCTTATTCTAAGTAATTGTATGCTTGAAAAATTTGCCAAAAATTCTTTTAACAGGAGAAACAGTCATAAAAGCCTCGGGATCTGTAGTTCTAATAATTTCTGTGGCTTTCTGAAGTTCATAAGAAGAAATGATCATAAATATATCATATTTCTCTTCATGTGTATAAGCTCCTTTTACCGTTGAAATTGTACAACCACGCTTTATTCCCTCTAATAAAGCCTGAGCTACTTCCTCAGAACGATGAGAGATTACATCTACTCTTAAATAATTATATGCCGTATGAATTTTGTCGACGACCAAATTAGAAACAATAATAAATATAAAAGTATATAAAGTAATGTCCCAAGATCTTTCAATTATTCCACCAGCTAAAATAGCTAGGAAGATATTAACAATGGCTGAAAACACACCAATAGAAACATTTTTCTTTAATGCCAAGGCTTGACCTATTATATCCATACCACCTGTTGATGTTCCATAACGCAAGGCAATTCCTATAGCACTGCCACAAAGAAGTCCCCCAATAACTCCTAAAAAGAACTTATCATTTGGATTAATGCCAAAATCCACCTTAATCCAATCCCAGCCCATCATCCAAAAGGCCTGGATTAAAATAGATAAAACAGAGTAAATAACAAATCGAACAGACACTCGTTTCATTCCATAGATGCATAGTGGAATATTTAATATTAGTGTAAACACACCAATAGGAATTCCTATATTTGCATGTGAAAATGCACGACTTAAAATCTGTGCTATCGCAGTTCCACCAATGGCTATTAAATTTGCAGGTTCCAAGAACCAAATTACAGAAAGAGAATACAAGGTAGATGTAAATAAAACGATACACACACGAAAGATATCCTCGTACAACTGTTCTTTTTTCATTTTAACTAACCTTAGCACCAGGATGTAAGTGGTCTACATTTAATAATTCTAATTCAGTTTCATCTGATGCACATAATAGCATACCATAAGATTCTTCTCCTCGAAGTGAAATTGGTTTAAGATTCTTAACAACAACAACCTTTTTCCCAACCAAATCCTCTGGTTTATAATATTTAGCAATACCAGATACAATTTGACGAACTTCATTTCCTAAATCAACCTTGAATACCAAAAGCTTATCCGCTTTAGGGTGCTTCTTAGCTTCAATGATTTGACCAACGCCTAAATCTAATTTATCAAATTCTTCAATTGTGATTTCTTCTTTTTTAGGAAGTTCCTTCTTAGGTTCTTCAGCCTTATTCTCTTTTGCAAGAACCTTATCCAAAACATCCTTATTTACGTCTAAACGTTTAAATAAAACTTCAGCTTCGCCAATGTTATACTTTTCTTGTTTTCCAAATACTACATCCTCAAAGGAAGTTAGATTTGTTTGAATTTGTTGATAAACATTTTTAGAGGAAGCTGGCATCATAGGTTCTAATAAAATTGTTGAAATACGAATCACTTCAAATAGGTGATATAAAACACCTTCCAAAACCTTACTCTTAGTTTCATCCTTTGCAAGAACCCAAGGTGCAGTATCATCTATATATTTATTAGATGCACGAAGCAAATTCATTACTGCTTCCATTGCATCTGCAATTCTATATTTGTTCATTAAATCGTGATACTCTTCAACAGTTTTCTTTAGTAAAGCCTTTAAATCTGCATCAAAATTTGAAGCCTCTCCTGTTCCAACTTTACCATCAAAATATTTCTTACACATTGCCATCGTACGATTGACTAAATTGCCATATGTATTTGCTAAATCTGAATTGTTCTTTTCACAAACAAGTTCATAGGTTATATTACCATCTGAGGCAAAAGGAATTTCGTGAAGCACATAATATCTTACCGCATCAACACCAAATAGTTCCACTAAATCATCTGTATAAATCACATTCCCTTTAGATTTAGACATTTTATTATGATTCATTAATACCCAAGGATGTCCAAAAATTTGTTTAGGTAATGGCATGTCTAAAGCCATTAACATAATTGGCCAGTATATCGTATGAAATCTTAAAATATCTTTTCCAATTAAATGAATATCTGCTGGCCAGTAAGTATTATATAAATCTCCGCACTTTTCATCCACATGATATCCTATACCCGTAACATAATTTAATAAAGCATCAATCCAAACATAAATGACATGCTTAGAATCAAAATGTACTGGAACTCCCCATGTATAGGAAGTACGTGATACACAAAGGTCAGGTAATGGATTACTTAAGAAATTATTTAACATTTCATTCTTTCTAGATTCTGGTTGAATGAATTCTGGATGCGTATTAATATAATCAATTAATTTATTCTGATAAGGAGCAAGTTTAAAGAAGTAAGCTTCTTCCTTCATAATTTGAACTTTAGCTCCACAATCTGGACAACAGCCATCCTTTAAATCCTTAGTAGTAAAGAAAGATTCACAATCTACACAATAATTTCCTTCATAGGAGCCTTTATATATATCGCCCTTCTTATAGAGTTTTTCAAACACCTTGGCAACTTCTTTTACATGGTAATCATCGGTAGTTCTGACAAAATGATCATACTCAACATCCACAAGCTTGTAGGTTCGTTTAATTTCATTAGAAATATTATCTACATGTTGCTTGGGTGTGATATGATTTGCCTCAGCCTTTAACTGAATCTTTTGTCCATGCTCATCAGTACCTGTTTGGAAATAAGTATCATATCCACATTTCTTTTTATATCTTATAATAGAGTCTGCTAAAATCGCCTCATACACATTTCCAATATGTGGTTTAGATGAGGTATATGCAATAGCAGTGGTTAAATAAAATTTCTTATTCATAAAATCACCCCTAGTATATCTAATTATACTACAAACCATTTTGATTTTCACTAACTTTTTTCAAATACAAAAATGTCAATTTTTCTCAATTGACAAATTACAAAGAATGAGTTATTTTTTCAAATTTTTCTCTATCAAAAAATTAACTTCTTTACTCAACATTTTTATTTATATAAATGCAATTGTAAAAAATAAATAGAGTAGGGATACATAAATTAATCCCTACTCTATTTATTGTCGATAAAAATTTTAGGTTGATGATTTTTTAAAACTGTAAGCTGGGACTTAGCCATTTGATTTAACTGGATTAATCTTTCCTTTTGAGA
>JAIDZC010000036.1 GCA_029057785.1 Anaeroplasmataceae bacterium | reverse complement strand
TCATTCATTTTTTTCAATAATCACGGATAATTCTAATTTTTTTATAAAAAATTTAGTGTACAAAATGTGTACTTTTTGAGACTAATCTCTTGATTATTCTCTTTTTTTATAGCTAATATATAATCATATATTCACATTGGAGGTTTGATTATGGAATATGGTTATATAAGAGTATCTACTTCTACGCAACATATTGATAGACAATTAGAAGCAATTAAATCTTTAGGAATTAATGATAAACAAATATATATTGATTATGAATCAGGAAAAAACTTTGATAGAACAAATTATAAAAGATTAATTAAGAGATTAAAAAAAGACGATTTAGTGATTGTAAAATCAATAGATCGTCTAGGAAGAAATTATAATATGATTATTGATGAATGGAGAAAAATTACCAAGGATATTGAAGCTGATATTATGGTAATAGATATGCCATTACTAGATACTAGAATTAAAGGAAATAATTTAGTAGGTAAATTTATTAGTGATATAGTATTACAAGTTCTTTCTTTTGTTGCACAAAATGAAAGAGAAACAATGAAAATAAGGCAAGCTGAAGGTATTAAAACTGCAAAGGCTAGAGGAGTAAAGTTTGGTAGACCAAAAATAAAATTACCATACAATTTCAATGAAATAGCAAGTAAATATATTAAAAAAGAAATCACAAGCAAACAAGCTTGTGAAATACTAAATATTTCTAGAGGTAGCTTTTATAGATACATAAAATAAAAATTTAGGTTCACTCTATAAAAATATTGTTAATATAAAAAGCATCAAACCCAAATATAGTTGGTGTCCTCTTTTTACACCAGTTATTATGGACACATGCATTAATCCCTGTTTCTTTGAATGATTCTATGCTGATGTAAATGTTTTCCTCTTCTTAATCTAACACTTACATCAACATATGTTCCCTTCAGTGCTTCAGCATATCTTATTACTTTCTCTAAAATAATAATCAGATACATTTTATTCGATAAAGTGAAAAGCACTTTCAATTTATAATATTATAAAAACGATTGCTCTTTACGCCCTATACCTATCAATACGCATTAATTGTTCTTTTGATAGTAAATCCACCTTATCACTAAATATAATTTCTTTTTCATCAATACTTGTAATACAAGGTTTTAACCATTCAATATCTTCAAAATCAAAACCATATCTCAGCATCCATATCTCTTCATCACTTATCGTACCATACTTAATATATTTAGCGAGTTCCAAAGAACGCTCATCCTTTGATTTTACATAGTATTCATAGAAAATCGCATAGAAAATATCGCTCAATTTAAAGCCTATAAGTTTATCTAAATAGTCGTAAGTATCATAGATTATCAAATCGTAATCTACATCTTTTGCCAAAATTTTTGTATCAAACAATGGATATTGTGATAATTTCTTATTGGGAATATCATCGTAACCTGCCAAATATTTTGCGTGTATTGAATTTTCTTTATCTGGATTTTTTCTTCTCTCATTTACTGCAGCAGCATAAGCATAACGATATTGACAAATATTTCTAAACGTTCTTCCCGATACTTTCCATAACATAATTTTGATTGCGTGAGATAATATCGCTTTCTCTGCTACAGTAGGCATTCGCCCAAGATAGCTAGCATATAGATTATGAAAGACTTCTCTAACTTCCTTTATATTTTCATTACCATCAATAAGTTTATTTTTCTCATCAAACATCATATCTAAAAGTTCTGGAATACGTGTGATTATTTGGTCTGTTTTTAGTTTTTCAACGTCTGCTTGAGTTAAATTATATTCATCGTTAAACGTTCCTTCTTTAATTGCTTTCTTAAACTCATCGTATTTTTCATCGATGTTTTCATCCTTTTTATCCAGATGTGAAACTTCAGATATCGGTTCTTCTTTAACTATCACATTGCGAAATGCTGTTTTTGCAGAATCGTGAATAACGACAATCCCAATATCAAATTTATTTATAAGTGTAGAACGTCCAGCACGACCTATAAGATTTTTCACAGACAGAGATTTTGAGGCCTCAAATCGATCAATATAAACGGCATCAAACGGCATATTAATACCTTGCTCTAATGTAGAAGTAGCAAAACAAATACGACAAAATCCCTTTTGTGTAAAATGTTCAAGAATCAATCGCGCAGACAAAGGCATTGACCCATGATGCATGACTACTCCGTGTTCAAGTTTTGAAATCATATCCGAGTTATAGAAATCACTATCACCCTTTGCTGCTCCCAAATATTCCCTCAAATCCTCTATCATTTTTAATGCATCGGGATTTTGAATTTTAGAACACATAGAAATATATTTTGCAAAATCTTGATAAACAGATTTTTTTAAAATATGTGATTTTGCTACGTAAATCAAAATGCTTCCACCATCGTTCAATATTTTTTCTATTGGATCAAAGGTTGCTTTTAACTTAGTTTTTCCAAGAATTGCTTTATTTGTTCCAAGGTGAAAATAATCGGTTCCATCATGGACATAAAATATTTGTCCTACGCTTTTCTGTTTATATTGTATCGCATACATATTTTCATTGATATCACTTAAATTCTTTTTCAACTGGGCGGCAGGGTTTGATATAAATGGATGAGAAAAAATAAATTTAGCAGTAGGGAAGGCCCTCAACGCTCTACGTACTATACTATCGAAATAAAGCCCACGTGTTGACTTCTCATCACTTAATTGTGCTTCATCAAATAAAATATATTCCAAGTTAATCCATTGCCTATTCTTAAACAATTCTCTTGCTCTTTCTGGAGTCAAAATGAAAACATTACGTTTAGCATGCTTTGTATTAATCTGATCAACAAACGATAAAACATTTACTTCTTTCATATTTAACAATTTAGAAATTTGTTCATAATACTCATTTATTAACGCTCGTGATGGTACTACTACAACAATATCTTTAGTTGAATTTGTTATGATATGTCGAAATACAAAAGATTTTCCAGTACTTGTAGGCGCTGAAAAACTAAAACAGTTATTGTCATCTATTCGTTGCAATATGTTTGCTTGTACTGGCGTATATTTCGAGCCCCATTTTTCTTGAATGTGTTGATTATACAAATCAAAAATCAAACCTTTAAGTGATTTAGGAACAGGATTTTTGAAATAAAGACCCATTGTTTCTACGATATCATTTTCATATTGAGCGAAATAATCACCATGGAATATCTTTATATATGACAATATTTCAAGCACGATAGTATCTGTAGGTCCTTGTTTGTATAAACTATCTCGCGCATAGGACATAATTTCATCTAAATTCTCACCATCGCGGATTTTTTTAATGATATTTCCATTTTCAAGAATTTTGTTCATATATTCACCGCCACTAAAATGATTTCTTCATAGCATAATAAAGATTGGAATTCTGAATGAGCTTTTATTTTATCAATAAGTCGATCTGATGAAGTACTTCTTGCTGAAAATGCTGCAGCGAATCCCTTTTTTCCATTATTTGCGTTATTCAATGCATTAGGTGTAACAAATGATTTCAAATCAGGGAGATCTTCAATATCTTTTTTTTTCCATAATAAAATCTTTAATTTGTGATAATGCAGCAGAATATGCACTTTTGCTAGAATCATATTTTGCTTCACCAAAAATAATAGTATCTGTAATTTCATTTGCACTATGGAAATCAAATCCTGGATTTCCAGAAGTTTTCTTACCAAGCAATTCAGCAAGCGGTATATCCAAATATTTCAGTTGATTTACCAGTGTTTCACGAGCCAATTCAGAAACAACATATTCACCTGCATCACTTGTAACATTATCGTTCTCGCATTTATCAAATTTATCCTTAATATCTTTAATCGTTTTATCAGCTCTAAATGTAAATGCACTTTTTTCATACTCTTCATCAAAATTTTTGAGCCATGACTTATCCATCAAGACCTGGATTATTTTTGACAAAGTTACACATATATCCTCAGGATCTATTCTTATAAACTGAACCTTTGCAGGGTTCAAATCAATTAATTGCTTATTTTCAAGAATTCTCACATTATTCCCTCCTTCGTATAAAGTTATTTATCACTTGATACTTGATTCAAAATGAATTCTATATTTCACTGGTTCCTCTCCATAAATATCTTTTGCCAAAATCCTTTTAATTTCATTCCCTCTATTCACATCATTTACAAAAAATATATAATAATTATCAGGATGGGCTTTCATAACTGAATATTCATTGGCAGACATTTCAAAATATACTTGATTATTCCAATCTATTTTTGTTCCTTTTACCTCAACATAAATTTCACTTCCATCAGTTAGAATATAACTTATATCATAACCTCTACCATCATCTTGCTTTTCACCATCACAATAACAATTTATTTCAGTGATTCCAAGTTTATTTTTATTAGCTATCAGGTATTCTTTAACAATGTTTTGTGCCTTTTTCCCAGTAATTCTTTTACTTTCCTCATTTCTAGAATTATAAACCATTCTTTTACTTGTACCATTGCCAGTTCTTATAGTACTATATACTTTCTCGATTTCAACATCAACTAATTTATATTTTTTTATTTCTTGTAGTTCAATTGTAGGTTTATCACTGCTTCTTAAGACTGTCCTATATCCATACCATCCATACAAAAATTGCATAAACATATATGTAGAAATTTTAGAATCTAATTCGTTTAATTTGTAAAATTCAAACAATTTCTTTCTTTTTAAAAACCTATCCTCTCTTGTATCAAAAGGAATGTCAAATATAGTCAAAATAGTATTTAAGTCATCTTCACTATAAATTGGGATTTGATTAATAGAATTATATAAATAACTAATTTTATTTTTAAAAAGTGGGTTTAAAGGATTTTTTATAATTCTATCATAGTCTTTTTTATTAGTCGCATCAATTAAATTTACCAATTCTTTTCGAACATTATTGTAGATTTCCTCTACAGAACTCCCAAAGCCTCTTCTGTTTTTCGTTCTATGATCACCAAAAATATAGTTATCATATTTGTTAGACCATTGAATGACAAATTTCTGGTAGGCAGTAGTTTGACCACTAATATCACCATAACATTTAAATTTTCTTTCTACACAATAACAAAACGATTCCTTGCTGCCATTTCCTGTAACATAAACCTCTATTGGCATTGAAGAGATGTATTCAATCGTAAATTTTTTTAAAAATTTATTTAATTCCTTTATCATCTTTTCTTCGTTTTCTAAATGCCCTTTATAATCATCAGATTTCATCCAAGTTTCTAATTTGTCGTTAAAGTTTAATAGCATACTTTACCCTCCCTCATGTATCAAGTAAAAATTGAATTAATTAGTTAAAAAATTTGGAATCCCAATTAAACATTTTTCCTGTTTGCTTCTTTAGTATTTCTGCGATTTCAAAGCTATTACTTCTAATAAATTTACTTGCTTGTTTTAAAATGTTTGCTGTTTTCTTATCTTTATATAATTTAGTTTGATTATATCCATCCCTAAAAATATTGCTCATATAAGAACAAATAAAGCTTAATAAACAGTTGAATCCCATAAATATGGGATTGTCATCTCCCCATGCCCCACTATTTGCAAACCATAAGTATCCATTTGCATGTGAAATCATTTGAGCTTCTACATAATTTAATTTAATTAAATTTGAAATTGAGTGTTGCCCTTGCTCAGTATCTCCAAATAGTTCAGCTAATTGATTAACTAATTGAGTCAAATTTTTGACACAACCCTTTTCATCTATTGTAAATCCTGTAGTCAAATAAAACTTTGAACAAAAGGATTCAAATTCAACTCCATTAGGATAAATATCTTTATAATATTCAAATGCTTTTCTTAGAATTTGTTCCTCTTCCGCTCTATCTTCTGCAATTCGTGTAAGAGCTAAATCACTATGACAATCAAGCAATTTATACTGCTTTTCTACATTATTTGAATTTAAATATACCTCATAAAATGAAGCAAGAGTTTCTAGAATAACCTTCCACTTTGACTTCACTTGTTCAGAAAAACCAAAAACTTTATCCACCATAACTTCTTGAATTTGCATTGATAGCATATGAAAAGTGTCCGTAACATAGTTGTTTCCAAAGTTCTTTTGAAAATCTGCTTGAATCTGTTCTAATTGAGTACACTCTGCTTTAATCAAATCATTGAATCTTTCAGCATCTTTATTAGAAAATAAAAACATAGATAAGGTTCGTAAATCGATTTTTTCCATTGGAAGTTCATAATATGCATCCTTAATTAAGTGATAAACATCTAAAAGCAAAATTGTATGACCTTTTGGATTCATTAAAATATTATTTGTGGGATGAATTTTTGAACTGAATATAGAATAATAAGAGGCCATTTGCTCCCCTAACTGCTCTTTAACTAATCGTTGATAGGTCATTTTAGGATTACACAAAAAAGGAATTTGTGAATTAATTATTTGCTTAATTTCCTTATCATCAAATGAATCATTTAATATAGAAGTATAGTAATTACATGCCTCTTCATATTTTAACTTTAAATCATCTGGTATAAGAAATGATTCATAAATGCTTTTGAATTTTTTATACTGATTATATTCTATCAATGCATCTTGATGTATAAGTAACGCAACATTAGATTCATTAAAGGTTCCATTTTTAAATCCTTCTTTTAATGCTAGTCCTTCAATAATGCATCTAGCATTTAGAAAGATACAATGAGACTCAATATGCTCAAGATAAAAATTTTTTAAAAAAGTCATGGCATGTGAAGTAATATAAAAATCAAAAATCTCTATAAAGCTTGGTACATATTTTTTGTCGTTACACAAGGATAATAATTTTGAATTGTAAGTGAATAATTTACCAAATAGAACATTTATATCTTCAATGATTTGATCAAATATGCTGTTTCCATCCATAAAAAATATCTCCCTTCTATAATTTATTTTAATAATTTATAGTGCTCTAAAATCATAATCAAATGCTTTTCAAAATAAATTCACTTTCAAATCAATTGTATAATTTTTAAAAGCAAGCAAAATGAAAATATAAAATCGACATATTAATAATATTTTAGCATTTTTTTCTCTAAAAATCCACTATTTAGACA
>JAIDZC010000035.1 GCA_029057785.1 Anaeroplasmataceae bacterium | reverse complement strand
TTCTGCTATAGATCCCCATTCCGCTGTCAAGTCGAAACACACTGTCGAGGATTGCGGGCGGCTGCGCAATAATAATATCTATAATAAATTAAATAAGGAAAGGTATGTGAAAAATATGAAGAAAACAATTCGATTTTGTGTTTTTGTATGCTTTGTTTTATTATGTAGCTTGACGCTTATTTCATGTGGGGATAAGCACGTTCACGCGTACACCAAAGAGAATCATGATGAAATTGAGCATTGGCATGAATGTGAATGTGGGGAGATTGATGAAAAAAAGAGCCATACATATGGACAATGGGTAGATTCATCTACTGAAAAGAAGAGAGTTTGTACAGAATGTGGATATGAACAAACTTCTTCAAGTATTGCTCATACATTTACAGAGGAGGTTATAGCTCCAACTTGTACAGAAAAGGGATATACAAAAAAAGTATGTTCTGAATGTGGCTTAGAAGTTCTTGAAAACTATAAAGATCCACTTGGACATCAAGGTGTTACTATTTGTGATGTTTGTGGAGAAAAAATTTTAGATAATGCATTTTTTGATGCGCTTATTACTTCTTTTGAGGAAAATAGCATTGCACTTAAAGTAAACAATTTAAATGCAAAGATATATAGTGAAACTTATGAGACTGTATTAGATATTACATTTGCTGAACTGCTTTTTACAGTTACTGAAGAAGGAGTAGTTACAGGATATGGTAGCTTTGATTCAGCATATCAATATCCACCTTTTAAGGAAACAATGAAGGGTAATGCTATAATAAAAAATAATAAGTTTTATATGAAGATTTACCAAGGAGTAGAAGCAAATCAAGATGAATTGGATGCGATTTCTTGGGATATGACCATTGTTAATGAACAAACCTTCTATGAGGCTTATGATTTAGACCAAATGGAAGGCTATGATGAAATTAAAACAATTATTGAACTTGTAAAGGCAATGCCATTAATTACACAAGCAATCAAAGAAAATGAGAATAAGCTTTCTTTAGCATTGAGTGGAGTATTCCCTAAAATATTCAATAGAGAGTCTAGTGAAGGTGGATATAAGTTCACATTAGATTTTAATAAGGTTGTTGATTTGTTTGATAAAGCATGTTCTTTAAAAATTAGTGAGTTAATTGATGTGCTTTATGGAGAAGGTGTATTTGAGCAAATAGAAACAATTGTTCCTAATTTATTTGATTATACTATTGCTGAAACAATGGATTTATTAGAAGGCTTAGGATTGACTTTAGTGGATTTATTTGATGTACTTGATGCAATGATTAAGGAAAATATGGGTGAAGAATATGATCTAAAGGCTATTCTTGTTATGATTTCAGGAAAAGAAGAATTAGATGGAACAGCTTTAGAAATTTTACGTTCGCCTTTATTTAAAGATGTAACACTAAAACAATTTTTAGCAAATCTCAACTTAGATACAGATGAATTAAAGCCTATGCTAGAAACTTATATTGCAATGGCAAAGGAATATACACTTCTTGATTTACTTCAATTATCTAGTGGAGATGAGGGAACTTCTGAGGAAATCAATATTAAAGAAATTCTTTCATTATACATTAGTGAATATGGTAAAGACATAGATATTTCTATATATACAGATGTTAAAGGAAATTTCCTTCGTTTGAGCCTTGCTGGTAAAATTGCAATTCTTACTGAAACAGAAACTCAAGAAGCAGATCTAGATGTAGAGATTTTACCAAACATAGACTTAGCTATAGATTATGATAATTTAGAAGAAGAATTCACAAAGAAAACCTCTATTGATTTGAATAAGCTTGTCGAGGTATTATCTGAAGCAGGATATGAAATCATTGAGGAAGATGGTAAAACTGTTGCCTTCCAAAAAGTAGAGACAGAAGAGAATACGGATCAATACGAAGTGGGAGAAAAAATGTATTACATTATTACTCAAACTCGTACGATACAAACATTATACAGTTTGGATGCTATAACAATTAATGGTTCTTCAGATAATTGTGCCAATTGGCTTGAGTTTAATATTTCATTAGAATCTGCTGTTACATATAGCTATAAAGCCACCCAAAAGTATTATGAGGATGGTGTTTTAATTCGTGAGGAGATTCTAGATGAAGGTGTTGATTTCTATCCTTCACATGATTCTTTATATTTGTATATCAATTTAGAAACAAATGAATATAAGCTATCTGAAGATCAACACGATTTTGTTTTAGATGAGGCAAAATCAAAAGAGCCTACTGGTTGTACGGATATTGGAGAGTTACACTATGTTTGTTCAAAATGTGGTCAAGAACAAACTACATATTACATTAATGGACATAGTGATATGACTTATAGTTATGAATTTTTAACAAAAGTGAAAAATTGTAGATCTGGAGTACTTATTAAAGGATATTGTGGTATATGTAAAGAACTTGCCATCGTTCAAGAGTGTGAATATCATTTTAATTTAGGATATTCCATTGATTTAGGAGATGCTGAAATCTGCGAGGATCATAAACTAAGTTTTTATGATTGCGCATGCGGAGAAATGAGAGGTTTTTCTTGTGATTTGCGTTATGATGGTAGCCAATACTATTGTGATGTATGTGGATTGACTATTTCTGTTGTTGTGGATACAAAATTAGAAGGATGCTTCTCTATAACAACTTATTCCTATAATTTCTATGTCAATGAAGTAAAAGTAAAAGATTTAGAATATGAAATGGTTGAAACTAGACATTTCTATGATCATATCGAATGTGAAATCTTAAATGATGGCTTAGAATGCTATGATAGTTGGGTGTTAACAGGTCATTGTAAGACATGTGATCAGATTATAGTGGAAACTGGAAGTGAACATAAAATCTATTCTATGAAGAGAATTGATTTAAGCGAGTTTGGTGGAGAAGGATTATTGGTTATTCAGTCATGTCCATGTGGATTAGATTATAGAATTTCAGAAAATTCTTTCTTCTCACTATATTATCCTGAAACAGATCAGGAAGGGAATATATATTATATATGTAATAATAACCCATCCTTTATAATCAAAGAAGAACAAGAAATTTCTTATAAAGGACATTTTGAAATCATTACCCACAAATTCTATATTGGTTATGATACAGAAACTGGTTCTTATATGGAGTCCTTTTCTATAAATCAATTACAATATTAAATTAAAAACAAGCAGATTTTTAATGAATCTGCTTGTTTTCTTTTTTATAATATTTCTTTATTAAAATGTCCTCTTGTATCTGTTGTAGAATTGAAGAGTTTTGTTTTTTGTTTACTTTTCAGCTTCTCTTGAAATTGCTGTATAATGGATTTTGTTTCCTCTTTTGATTCAATTGTGAATTGTAATCTAAAGACAGATATATTATTTATCGTATCTAATTCATCAATCAAATTGAGGATTTTTCCATTTAATAAGGTTGTTGTACAGTCCTCATGAGATAGAATAGGAAAGGTTCCATAATCATCTTTAAGACTATAGGAATGCTTTTTACAAGTTCCACATAAATTCATTTTCTTAAGTGGACAATACTTTGTGAAAAGAAGGTGTGTATGACCATAGACAATCATTTCTAAGTTTGGAAGTCCGCCATTTTCTTTTTCATAGCCAGCGATTAAGCTTTGAATTTGGTTTTTATTTAATTCATAGGATAATGTTACTCGATTTACTCCTAAAGAGTGAAGAAGATATACAGCTTTGGAATTGACAACATTTAAAGAAAAATCACTAATCGTTTCATTTGTAGAAGCATAGCTTGCAACTCCACCATATCCACCAACCAAAACCATTCCTTCCTTTTTAGGATAACTAACAGCATTTCGTCTTATTGTATTTTCTTTTGAATAAATAATAGAGATTCCACATTCTTTTGCAGCTTCATATTGTTCCTTGGTAGTTGCATAGGCAGCAAGAACAGGCTCAGTATATGAATAGGATATAGGCTTTAAAGAAGGCAGAGGTAATACCTGATATTGTCTTTCTAAGCGAACTTCATTTAATTTTGATACTATAAAACGTCTTGCCTCATTTAGCAGCTTTGCAGGAATATAAGCAGAATCTGCATAATACTCTAACGTACCTAAAGCATAGACACTTTCTTTTAGTCTATTAAGTTGTTCTAAAACAGCTTCCCTAGAAGTGGGTTGAGTTTTTGCAAAATCTAATTGGGTATTTGACTCATAGGATATTTGATATTCTCCGCATGTTGCGTGTATTGTTAAAGGTGTGTTAGCAAAGGCAGAAACAATAAAATCTATTTTGAATCTTCTAAATTCTTTTGGATAGGTTTTGGATAAATCCCGATAGAATTGATAATCCTTTGTTTTGTAGACGATATCCCCGTTAGATAAATCCTCTTTAACCTGAATATAACAATATTGACTTGCAGAAGATATATAGTTTTTATGTTCATCATAAAGCTTGACAACGGTTAGATTAATATCCTCATTATTATGATCAATACGAATAATATCGTTTTGGAATAAAGGAGAAGTTAATTCTAATTTATAACCTATATGATTTTTATCTACAATCTTGCCGATGGGAACACCAAAATTATTTGGTCTAGAAATATTTGTAATGTCCTTTTTGTCTTCATGAAAAATATATCCTTTTGTAAAGGTTCTATGGAATGTTTTAGATAGATTCAAAGAATCTTCAGCCTTACTTTTCCCATCTAAAGCCTTTCTATAGGCAGAAACAACATTCGCTACATAACTGGGTTCTTTCATTCTCCCTTCAATTTTTAAAGAATCCATTTCTTTGAGTTCATGAATGTTAGATAGTGTATTTAAGTCTTTCATAGAAAGAAGATAAGAAGGAGAAAAGCTTTGATTTGTAGTTTCATCCACTAGTGTATAAAGCTTTCTACAGGAACCTACACAACGACCACGGTTTCCACTGCGATATCCGATTAAACCAGACATTAAGCAGTTTCCTGAATAGGATACGCAAAGAGCTCCATGAATAAATATCTCAAGGGGTATTTTGGCTATCTTCTTAATTTTCTTAGCTTCTTCAATTTCTACCTCACGAGAAAGAACTACACGTTTAGCTCCAAGCTTTTTGAATAGAAGTGTTCCTTCTACATCATCAATTCCCATTTGAGTTGAACAATGCGCCTCTATATTAGGATATCTGCCTACAATATAATTAAAAACAGCTAAATCCTGAATGATGATTCCATCCACATGATTTTCATTTAAAAAATCAATCATCTCGTAAACGGACTGTAATTCATCTTCAAAGATAATTGTATTTAATGTCACATAGATTTTTACATTTCTTAAATGGGCATAGGAAATAGCTTCTATAAAACTTTCTTTATCAAAGTTAGCAGAATAAGCTCTTGCGCCAAATTGATTCATTCCTAAATATATGGCATCAGCACCATTTGATATTGCTGCAACTAATGCTTCATAGTTGCCAGCAGGAGCTAGTAGTTCACTCATGTTTATCACCTTTTTCATTGTACCATATTTTGTCAAAAATAAATAGAGTAACTTTTTATAATTTCCTCTTAAAAGTCAAGTGAATATGTGGTATAATATCTATATTAAAAAGCGTTTTCACGAGAATCTATGATGTGATAACGAAGGAGAAGAATTATGAAGATAAAAAAATTACTTGTAGCATGTGGGGCAATTTTTGCAACTTTTGGTTTGGTTGCTTGTTCTACAAACGAACCATATGAGGAGCCAACAGATGAGGTGGCGAAGTATGTTGTCACCTTTGATTATAAAAATGGTAATCCATCTACAGCTAAACAAATTCAAGAAGGCCAAAAAGTAGAAAAACCAACAGATCCTGAAAAAGCTGATTTTATATTTAAAGGATGGTATTTGGAGGAGACTTATCAAACAGAATGGGATTTTGATAAGGATGTCGTCACAAATAATATTATTTTATATGCGAAATGGGATGAAATTGTAAGGTATAATATTACATTTAATATGCATGAACATGGAACATCTCCTACAAGTATAACTGGAGTAACCACATTACCTAATCCTTTGCCAACTATAGAAGATGTAGAAGGTTGGCATTTTGTTGGATGGTATTTGGAAGATAATTTTATTGTATCAGCAAAAGCTGGAGATACAATTGAAGCTGATACAACACTACATGCAAAATGGGAAAGAAAAGAAGAGCCAACACCAGAGAAGTATAGTGTGACATATGATATGCAAGGACATGGAACTGCTCCTGTAGCGTTACCCAATGTTGTTGCATTACCAAATCCACTACCAGTAGCAGAGGATGTAGAGGGTTGGCATTTTGTAGGTTGGTATCTAGAAGAAGATTGTATTACATTAGCGGTATCTGGAACAGAAATAAAAACTGATACAATTTTATATGCAAAGTGGGAAATAAAAGAAGAACCAGCTCCAGAGAAGTATAGTATTGCATTTAATATGCTTGGTCATGGAGAAGCTCCTACAGGATTAACAGATGTAACAGCATTACCAAATCCACTACCAACAGTAGATGATGTAGAAGGCTGGCATTTTGTAGGTTGGTATCTAGAAGAGAATTGTACTACACCAGCAGAAGCTGGAAAAGCAATAAGTGCTAATACAACTCTATATGCAAAGTGGGAAATAAAAGAAGATCCTGCTTTAGAAACATATAGTATTTATTATAATACAAATGGCAAAGGAGAACAGCCTGCAAGTGTTAATGAAGCAACAGCTCTTCCAAAGGAATTACCTATTCTTACAACTAATGATGGTTATGTGTTTGCAGGTTGGTATCTAGATTCCAACTTTAACGTTAAGGCAACACCAGGATTAAAATTAACTGAGGATGTCACTTTGTATGCTAAATGGGTAGGACAAAATGATTTCGTGATTGATGAAGCAGAAGGGTATTTGGAAGGCGCATACCTAGAATGGGAGACTTTTGCAGATTGTACGGATTATCATGTTTATTATAAAAAAGCAAATGAAGCAGATTCTGCTTATAAAAAAATAGATCAGCAATTAATTCGAGAGTATCCTGATAAATATCGTGCAGATATTCTAGGGTTGACAGCTGGAGATTATGTGGTGAAGGCTGTTCCTGTACAAGATGATCAAGAGTTAAATACTGTAGCAACTGAAAGCGTAACTGTTGTGGCTCATGAAAGAAGCGGATTTGCATTTTCTCAAAATTCAAAATTTAAAACTGCTTCAGGTGCTTATAATGATGATGGAACATTGAAGAGTGATGCAGTTGTTGTCTATGTTACGGCAAATAATGCAAAGACAGTTACTTGTGATTTAAATATAAATGGTGTTTCTACAAAACTAACAGGAATTCAAGGAATTTTAAATGGAAAACAACAGGCGAATTCAACTCAACCTTTGTGTATTCGTTTCCTTGGTTTAATTACTACTTCAGATTTAGATGCTATGGGAAGTTCCTCTGAAGGACTTCAGATAAAAGGTAAATCTGCTTTCTCTGAATTAAATGTTACGATTGAAGGAGTTGGAGAAGATACAACATTATTTGGATTTGGATTCTTAGCTCGTAACTGTGGTAATGTGGAGTTTAGAAATTTTGCCGTTATGAATCAAATGGATGATGGTATCTCTATTGATACGGACAATTGCAATATTTGGGTGCATAATTTAGATATCTATTATGGTAAGAAGGGATCAGGAGATAAGGCAAAGGGAGATGGCTCCGTAGATACTAAGATTTCTACGAATGTCACGATTTCTTATAATCATTTCTGGGATTCTGGAAAATGCAATTTACAAGGTATGAAGACAGAAAAAGAAGATAACTATATTACTTATCATCATAATTGGTATGACCATTCTGATTCTAGACATCCAAGAATTCGTACTTGCACAGTTCATATTTATAACAATTACTTTGATGGAAATGCAAAATATGGCGTAGGTGTTACAACCTCTGCCTCTGCATTTGTAGAGAATAATTACTTTAGAAATTGTAAAAATCCAATGATGAGTGCTGCCCAAGGAACAGATGCTTTAGGAGATGGTACCTTCAGTGGAGAATCAGGTGGTATCATTAAGGCATTTGGAAACCATATTGAGGGAGGCTCTGATTGTAAAGTCATTTCTTATCAAGAGAATTCTACAAGCTTTGATGCTTATGTTGCCGCCTCAAGAAATGAACAAGTACCTAGTTCGGTTAAGACACTATCTGGAGGTTCAACCTACAATAACTTTGACACAGACTCAAATCTTATGTATTCATATAGTGTAGATACACCAGAAGTAGCAAGAGAAAAGGTAATGAAATATGCTGGTAGAGTAAATGGTGGCGACTTAAAGTGGAATTTTGATAACACCACTCAAGATCGCAATTATGAGATTATTCCTGAATTAAGTAATGCAGTTTTATCTTATAAGTCTAAATTAGTTCGAGTATTAGGAATTGAAGGTACATTAGGTAATGGCAATTCTGGTAATGGAGACGGCGATGGTGATGGAGATGGTGATGGAAATTCACCAGTTATTTCAGATAATATCGTTCACAACTTTACTACATCTGGCAAGGATAGCAATATATTTACAATTAATGGTAACCTTTCAACAGGTAAAGGAAGTGTAACCTATAACGGATTGAACCTTACACAATGTTTAAAGCTAGAATCTTCTACAGATATTACTTTTAATACCAACGACTCTATGACTTTGATTTTAGTGTTTGTTGAGTCTTCTGCAACGATAAAAGTAGATGGAACTAAGTATACTGCAAATAATGGAATTGCTACAATTACCTTAAGCTCGGGTGCCCATAAGATTACAAAAGCAGATGGAGCTAATCTATTTTATATGGAATTAAAGAAATAAAGTTAGATTTTAAAATGGAAGTAGGTTTCAGCTTCCATTTTTTACAAAAATTTTAAAATAAAAATTATTCAAATTGTCTTGCAGATTACCAAAAGGTATGCTATAATTAGGTCGTATTTTTGAAGAAATGCCCTTGCCTAGAAGCTATGCTAGGCCAAAAGTCCATAAGGAGGTTGAAAAAATATGAAAAAGTATGAAGTTATGTATATTCTTCGTGCGAATTTAGACCAAGAGTCAATTAAAGCCGAGGTTGCAAATGTAAGTAACATTTTTACAAGCAATCAATCTAAGGTTTTAGAATGTAAGGAATGGGGTTTAAGAGAATTAGCTTATGAAATCGAACATTCTCGTAAGGGATATTATGTTTGGATGCTAGTAGAGGCTACTCCTAAAGCTCTAACTGAGTTTGATCGTATCGCAGGTTATAATGAAAATATTATTCGTCATATTGTGGTTGTTGACGGAGAATAAGACAGGAGTTAACCATGAATAAAGTAATGCTTATTGGTAGAATTACCAAGGATCCTGAAATTCGTTACACACAATCAGGGATGTCTAATTTGAGATTTACAGTGGCTATTGACCGTGTTGGAAGCAGAGATGCAAACGGAAATAGACAAGCTGATTTTATTAATTGTGTAGCCTTTGGTCAACAAGCTGATTTTATTTCTCGTTTTATTAGAAAAGGATACTTACTTTCTGTTGAAGGTAGAATCCAAACAGGTTCTTATCAAGGACAAGATAATCAAACAAGATATACGACAGATGTTATTGTAGAGCGTGTAGAAAATCTAACACCAAGAGATCCTAATGCCCAACCTACATCTTATCAGCCAAATCAAGGTTATCAACAACCAAATAATAATTATCAAGGGTATAATACCCCTAATTATGGTGGCACCTACAATGCAGGCACACCTACATCTCAGCCAGAACCAGAGGCTCCTCAAAGCTTCAATATGGATGTAGCTGATGATGATTTACCATTCTAAAACTAAAAGGAGGAATTGATTATGCAACAAAATCGTAAACCAGATCGTGGCGAACGTCGTGGTCGTAAAAAGGTTTGTTATTTTACACAAAACCATATTGAGCATATTGATTTTAAAGATGTAGATTTATTAAGAAAATTTGTAACAGATAGAGGCAAAATTTTACCTCGTCGTATTACTGGTACATCTGCTAAATATCAAAGAAAGTTAGCAATCGCTATTAAGCGTGCTCGTCATATGGCTTTATTACCATTCGTAAAAGACTAGTAATTTTGAAAGACTATTGATTTCAATAGTCTTTTATTTTTTCTCCTTTAATCTTTTATTCAAATACTCAGGTAATTCCTCTAAGAACTTATACTTAGAAATTCCTACAGGAATAGAAGAACCTTTTATTGTAGTTTGTGCAACAAATCGATTGGCATCCTTGCATAAAAGTAAACCTATCGTAGAATTGTCCTCATCTGTCTTTTCTAATATATCTATCGCATTCACATAAAAGACAAGTTGTCCATAATCCTTAGGTTGAAATTTACCAGTTTTTACTTCGATCACAATATAGGCATGTATCTTTGTATGGTAAAGAAGTAAATCAATCTTATAGATTTCGTTATCATCTACTTTAATTTCAAATTCTTTTCCTACTAAGCTAAAACCAGTACCTAGTTCCTTTAGTACTTCTAAGATATGGCCTAACATTTTCTCTTTTAAATCCTTTTCATTTTTAATATGATTAGGATCGATGAAATCAAAGACATAAGTATCTTTAAATAATTCATGAACTAAGTCAGAATCTTTATTTTCGAGGATATTAGAAGAAGTGATAGGTTCAACAAGACTTCTTTCATAGGCTTTAAGCTTAAACTGGTTTAATACCATACTTCTAGACCATCCATTTCTATGAGTTTCATTGATATACCATAACATCTCTTTATGAGACCGAGATTTTTTCATAATTTCTAAAAGTGTTCCCCATGGAATTTGGGGAACAGCTTGTTCCCTAATTTCTTGCATTGTAAACTCATTTGAAAATTGTGCCATTCTTTTTAAAGAATCATATGAAAAACCCTTGCCAAATTCCTTCAAGTCTTGAGCTAATCTCTCAATATACTTATTTCCCCAAGATTTTCTTTGGTTAATAATAGTACCAATTTCATAATAGGTAAGAATCATTGTACTATTAACAACAACCATAGCTTTATACTGGTTGTTTTTTATCGTTTGTTTGATTCTTTCTAAATCCTTAAAGTAGTTTTTTTCTAAAATGCTTGTTTGTTTATCTTTTAACATCATAAAATCCTCCTTTGTTTTCTCAATAAAAAAAATCCCATAAAGTATTTCACTTTACGGGAATGATAGATAAACTTGTAAAATAGATGATATACATATAAAGTAACCTCCCTTTACTCGATAGTAGTATAGCATAAAAAGAGTTTATTTGCTATTGAAATAATAAATCTTTTTCAAATTTGCTTTTAATTATCGCTAAAAAGGTGTATGATATTAAATAGTGTGAGGTGTAAAAATGAAAAAAATAATATTCTTTTTTGTATTATTATTAAGCTTCAGCTTGGTTTCTTGTAAAGAGACAACAGAACCAACAGAAGGATTTAATATAACATATGAAGTTAATGGACATGGGAAAGCTCCAGAGAAAATTCGGGGTGAAAAGTTACCAGATCCGTTACCTATATTGGAAGATGATAATGGATGGGTTTTTATAAAATGGTATAAAGACAAGGATTTAGAAATACCAGCCGTTGCCGGAGAAACTATATCTAAAGATACTACTTTATATGCAGCATGGGAGCATAAATATCCTAGTGAAGTAAATATTTATATGCCAGACGGAACACCAGCATTAGCATTAGCCAATGTATTAGATGAAAATTTTGTTTATGAAAAAACAAAGACAAATTTCCATATTGTTCAAGCAGCAGAGATAGCTGCTAGAGTAGCACAAGATGCTTGCGATTTAGCTATTATGCCAACAACTGCTGCAGCACAGTTATATGTAAAGCAAGGAATTAAAATTCAATTGGCAAGCGTAAATGTTTTTGGTAATCTATATATAACAGGAACTCATGAAATTTCTTCTTTGGAAGATTTAAAGGGGAAACTAATTTTAACGACTGCTGCAACTACTATTCAAATGGTAAAGTATGTGTTAGATGGAAATAACATTCCTTATGAGGAATCAGGAGAAGCAATTTCAGGAAAAGTAGCATTATCTACAGTAAATGATGCATCTGAAATTATTCCTCAAATTAAACAAGCAGTATTAAAAGGAACAGAAATCTATGGAGTGTTAGGTGAACCACAGGTTACGCGTGCACAATCCTTAATTCCAGAAATGAAGATTACAGTTGATTTACAAGCAGAATATAAGAAACTTACAACTTATGATGGATATCCACAGGCATGTTTAGTAGTAAAAGAAGAATTTGCTAAAGCATACCCTGATTATGTTAAAGCATTATTACAAAAACTTGAAGGTAATGCAAGTTATTTAAATAGCCATTTAGAAACATTGCCAGAGGTGTTTAAAAAATATGAAAGTAATCTGGGCAATATGACTTTTACTGCAGACACTATAAAAAGATGTAATGTAAGAGTAGAACTTGCAAGTTTAGTTAAAACTTCTGTAAAAGAGTATGTAAAAGAACTTGCCAAACTAGATTTAGACGATAATTTCTTTTTGAATTAATTGGAGGTAAGCAATGAAGAAACTGCTAGTTAATTTAATATATCCACTAGCAGTCATTCTTTTGATTTTACTCATCTGGTATGTTGCCTGTTGGTGGATAGGGGTAGATTTAATTTTACCTACTCCCGCACAGTCATTTTTGAATTTAGGAGAGCTCATTAAAGATTCTAACTTTTGGATATCCTTAGGATGGACTTATTTAAGATGTATTGAGGGCTTTTTAATAGCTTTTATTATAGCTTTATTTTGTTCTGTTTTGGCCTATGCTTACAAGGAAATAGAAAAATTTTTAAACCCTTTTATGGCTATTGTAAGAGCTGTTCCTACTATGGCAATATTGTTAATCTTAATTATCATGATTAGTCCTAGTCAAACTCCAATAGTGATTGCAGGCATTGTAATCTGTCCTACGCTCTATCAAGCCTTTTTATCTGGATTTCATCAAATAGATAAAAAACTAATAGAAATGGCAAATGTTTATCATGTGTCTAAAAAAAATCAAATCTTAAAGCTTTATATTCCAAGTATGAAGCCAGTGATTTTAGAAAATACAGCCACAGCTTTTAGTTTGAATATTAAGTTGGTTATTGCTGCTGAGGCATTAGCACAAACAAGAAATAGTATTGGTAAGCTTATGCAATTTGCAAAGGTGAACATAGAAGTTGAGAAACTATTTGCTTTGACGATAGTTGCGATTGTATTAAGTATGATCAGTGAAGCTATCCTACATTTGTTAAAGAAGGTGATGTGCCATGATTAAACTAACAGACATATGTAAAAAATATGATGAACGTGTTATTTTTGATCACTTTTCTTTAGAATTTGCTGAAAATAAGATTACTTGTATTTTGGGAGAAAGTGGAGTAGGAAAAACAACACTACTGAATATGATTGCAGGACTAACAAATTATAGTGGTTCTATTGAAGGAAATGGGAAGCTTTCTTATATTTTTCAAGAGGCTCGATTGATTCCTTCTTTAACAGTGAAAGAAAATTTGAAATTTGTTTCACAAGAGGCTACAGATGAAAGAATAGAAGAAATTCTTTCTAAATTAGAAATTCTTGATAAAAAGGATGCCTATCCAACAAAACTTAGCGGTGGAGAGGCTCAAAGAGTCTCTATCGCAAGAGCTTTCTTGTTTGACGCTCCAATTATTTTGATGGATGAACCCTTTTCATCACTAGATTTATCTTTGAAATACAAGCTGATTTCATATTTTAGCAATCTATGGAATATGGATAAGAAAACAGTATTATTTGTAACACATGATATAGATGAGGCAATACTTCTAGCAGATGATATATTCATTTTAAGAGAGGGCAATATATCTAAAACATATCAAATTAATAGTAGTTTACCTAGAACTCTTTCTGAACAACAAAATATCAGAACAGATATTCTTAAATATATTTTAGAATAAGGACTTACAGGCATAAAACTGTAAGTCCTTTGTTTTTGCATTAGTAAAATCTGAGGATTTTAATTGACAAAATTTTTGTGTCAAATATGGTTTATATAAGATGAATTGGAAATTGAACTACCGTTTCATCACAGGTGTAAGAAGGAATTGAAAAGATTATCTCTTTTAATGTTAGGATTTTTCAAAAGGAAACACACAAGTTAATTGATTATTTGTGATTAATTTGATATAATGTTAAAATAGAAAAGAGGGTGACGAATTTGAAAAAATTTATAGCTGCACTTATTTCTTTAGGTATAACAATCGTATTTGCATACCTTACATATTATAATTATAAAAGCACTACACTATTCTTTGTGTATTTATCCTTTACGGTAGCCTTTATTATTTGTACAGTAGTATTGGGTATGTTAGTTTTGAATAGAAAGAATGTAGAGAAAATAACATGGTTAGAAAACAGATTGAATGTTTGGAACTCGATATCTCACCATGTTTCTGCTGCAGGTGATGAAGCTTTTACTAAATTGCCTATTGGTATCATTGTTTATGATGCAAGCATGGAAGTGAAATGGGCAAATGATTATGCAAGACAGGTATTCAAAGATAACCTAATTAACAATTCATTAGATTCAATTACAAGTGGTTTTATTGAAGAGTTAAAAGAAGGCAAAGAAAAACTTTTAATTACAGCATATGATTCACAGTTTGATGTTATTCATAATGTTGAAAACCGCATTTTATATTTCTTTGACGTTACATATCGAGAAGAGACCATCCAAAAGTATAATGATAGAATTACAGCATTTGCTTTAATTGATATAGATAACCTAGAAGGCTCTTTAAAGCGTTATGATATGCAGGAGCAAACAAGTATTCGTGGACAAATCTTAGGTGTAATTTCTGATTGGGTACATAGCCATGGGTGCTGTTTAGAAACCTTGACTAGTAATCAAATGTTTGTTGTATTAGATCATGAAGCATTAGACAAAATGATTGCAGATAAGTTTTCTGTTTTAAATCAAGTACGTGAGATTTCTAATAAGAATCACTTGAAAGCAAGTATGTCCATGGGTGTTGCTTGTTTTGATGTTGAAGCTGCAGAGCTAGTCACCTTAGCTCAAAATGCAATCGAACTTGCAGAAAAGCGTGGTGGAGATCAAGTTGTAGTAAATATCCAAAATCAAAAGATTCAATATTTTGGTGGTAATACAAACTCCTTAGAGAAGAATACATTAGTTGAAGCTCGTATTCAAACTATGGCTCTAAGAGAAGCTATTGAGTCTAGTAGTAATGTTTTGATTATGTGTCATGATTTGGCTGACTGCGATGCAATTGGATCTATGCTTGCTGTATGGTATTTAGCAAGTACCTCTACTAAGGATTGTAAAATGGTATTTGAGCCTAAACTTGCAGATGCAACAGTCCAAAAGGTATTCGATAAAATAAAGAATCATACAGATAAATCCATTTATAGTGCCTTTGTTACTAAAGCACAGGCTAAAGAACTCATTCGTCCTGATACCTTGTTAATTATGACAGATACACAATCTCCAAGACTTGCGATGTTTCCTGATATATTAGCACAATGTAATAATGTATCTGTTATAGACCATCACCGTGCAAGTGATGCAGGTTATACACAAACCGTGTCCTATTATGTAGAAACTTCTGCTTCATCAACAGTTGAACTAGTTTCAGAAATGTTCCTATTCTATAATAATTCTTTTGAACTTGATCCATTAGTTGCCTCTATAATGCTTGCGGGTATTGTTGTAGATACAAATAACTTTACATATCGTACAAGAACAAGAACCTTTGAAGCGGCATCTACATTGAACACAATGGGAGCAGATATGGTTTTGGTACGTAGATTATTAAGAGATTCTTATGATGTGGAACGTATTTTAGCAGAAGCTATGGTTGATGCATTTATTTATGAAAAAAGGTTTGCGATTGTGGCAGAGCCAGAGGATAGATATATTCCAGATCGTACAACCTTGGCTAAGATTTCAGATAAGCTGTTAACTATTGAAGGAATTGAAGCAGCCTTTACGATTGGTCGTATTGATAAGAACTATGTTGGTGTTTCAGCAAGAAGTAATGATATCAATGTCCAAATCATAATGGAAGAGATGGAGGGCGGAGGACACTTCAATGCTGCCGCTACTCAAATTAAGGGTGTTACAATTGAAGAAGTAAGAACACGTTTGATTGAAATTTTAAAAAGAGATTATGTTGATTTAGGAGATGGTAAAATGAAGGTTATTTTGGTTGCAGATGTTAAAGGCAAAGGGAAAAAGGATGATATCCTTGATGTGGCAAATGGTTATGGAAACTTCCTTATTACAAATAAGCTTGCTATTGTTGCATCTGAAGAGAACTTAAAGAAACTTGCTGCTGAACAAGAGCAAGCACGTATTGATAGTGAAAATAGAAGAAATGTATTGGAAAAATTAAAAACTGAGATTCAAGATAAATTTATATCTGTATATATTAAGGTGGGTGCTGAAGGTAAGAACTTTGGTCACATTACAACAAAGTACATTTGTGAAGAGTTTGAATCTCAAACAGGAATTCACCTTGATAAGAAGAAGGTGGAATTGCCTGCTGAAATTAATTCTGTAGGTATCTTCACTGCTAATGTTCGTTTAGATAAGGATATTATTGCTACATTTGAAATTAATGTTATTGAAAAATAAGGAGGAGTAGTATGCAACAAGTGCCAAGTGTGCCAGCAAACGTTGAGGCAGAGATTGCTTTGATTGGTTGTATTTTAATGGATGAAAATTTAATCATTGAACTCTCTGATATACTTCTTCCAGACGACTTTTATGATGCAAAGAATCGTTTGATTTATCGTACGATGCTAAATCTTTCTAAAGAAGGAAAGAACATTGATGTTACAACAGTTGTTTCCACTTTAGAGGCAAATCATTTATTAGAACAATGTGGAGGAATTGAGTATTTATCTTCCATTGCGGATAGAAGTTACTCTACTTTGAATTTTGAATCCTATTGTGATTTGGTTAGTGAAGCATCAATAAAAAGAACAACTATTCAAAAGCTTACAAAACTTGCTCAAGATGGTTATGATAGCAAGGTAGAAGCATTTGATTATGTTGATCTTGTGGAAAAGGAAGTCTTTGAACTCTCCAAGCGTAGAAAGGTTGACAGCTTCAAGCCGATTTCAGTTGTAAGTAAAACAGTTTTAACAAACACTGAACAAAACTCAAGTCGTACAGATGAGGTTGTTGGTTTAGATACAGGTTTTGGATCTTTAAATAAATATACACAGGGCTTTCAACCAGGACAGCTGATTATTTTGGCTGCACGTCCTGCAATGGGTAAATCTGCAATGGCAATGAACCTAGCAGTGCGTATGGCTAGAGCAAATAAGGGTGGTCATGCTACTGTAGCAATCTTTTCTTTGGAAATGTCTGCGGAACAATTAGTAGAACGTATGATTGCTTGTGATAGTAATATACGTTTAAACAACATTAAGAGTGGACGAATCGGAACCAAGAATGATTGGACTCGTTTTAATACGGCTTGTAATAATTTAGGTCAATTAAACTTATACTTTGATGACTCCTCAGATGCAAGTATATCCTCCATTCGTGCTAAGTGTCGTAAGCTAGCCAGTGATGTTGGTCTTGATTTTATTGTGATTGACTATCTTCAATTAATTGAAAGTGATAGTGCAAATAGCAGGGCTACTCAACAAGAGCGTGTTTCTAAAATCTCTCGTAGTTTAAAACTTATGGCAAGAGAATTAAGTGTACCTGTATTAGCTTTATCACAATTATCACGTGAAGTTGAAAAAAGAGATGATAAGAAACCAATTATGGCGGATTTACGTGATTCAGGTTCTATTGAACAGGATGCAGATATTGTAATGTTTTTGTATCGTGAGGATTATTATAATAAATCTTCTACAAGAAAAAATGAAGCAGATTTAATTATTTCTAAAAACCGTTCTGGGTCTACAAATAATGGATTACCATTTATGTTTACTGGAGAGTATTCCCGCTTTACGGAAAAGAAAGATGAATAAGGAGATATTATGTTAGATCGATTAAAAATAATGGATGAACGATACGAAGAGATAAATAAACTTCTATCTGATCCAGAAGTCGTATGTGATGTCAAAAGATTAACAGAGCTTTCAAAGGAACAAAGAAGTCTAGAAAAGCCTGTCATGTTATATCGTGAACAACTTAAGCTTGAAAATTCCATTCCTGATTTAAAGGAAATGAAAAATTCTGATGATGCTGAAATGGCAGAAATGGCTGCTTTGGAGTTAGAGGAAGCAACTGCTAGAATCGCAGCAATTGAAGAAGAGGTTAAAATTCTATTATTGCCTAAGGATCCTAATGACGAAAAGGATGTTATCGTTGAAATTCGTGGTGCTGCTGGTGGTGATGAGGCAAACATCTTTGCGGGAGATTTGTTCCGTATGTATTCTAAATATGCAGAATCTAAGGGTTGGAAAATTGAAGTGCTAGATGCTATGGCTTCTGAAATGGGAGGATATTCTCAAATCCAATTTAAGGTGAGTGGAGAAATGGTGTATTCCTACTTAAAATATGAATCTGGTGCGCATCGTGTTCAGCGTGTTCCCGTTACAGAAGCACAGGGGAGAATTCACACCTCAACCTCAACAGTGTTAGTTATGCCAGAGGCTGCAGATATTGATTTTGAATTAGATATGGCAGAAATTCGTATAGATACCTTCTGTTCCTCAGGACCTGGTGGACAGGGTGTAAATACAACCTATTCTGCAGTGCGTGTAACCCATATTCCAACTGGAATGTATGTTGCATGTCAGATTCATCGTTCTCAGCATGAAAATAAGGCTACAGCGTTAGCTTTATTAAAAACAAGAATGTATGATCAAATGCTTCAGGAAAAGGAAGAAAAAGAAGGTGCTACTCGTCAGTCTTTGATTGGACGTGGAGATCGTTCTGAAAAGATTCGTACATACAACTATCCACAAAATCGTGTTACGGATCATCGTATTGGATTTACAATTAACCGCTTAGATGCAGTAATAGATGGTAAGCTAGACTTAGTTATTGAGCAACTCATTAATGAGGATCAAAAAAGAAAATTATCTAGTGGCGAAGCATTGAAATTGTAGTAGGACTTAACAGACTTCTGTTAGGTCTTTTGGTGTTTATATTGGGAGGTGTTTAAATGGATATTTATCCATTGTTGTTAAAGAGCCCTAATATCAAGGAATACTTTAACAAAAGTAAGGTTCGCTTAGGGGGAGCCTGTGATGATTTTAATATGATGATGATTGCTTGTGATTTTTACAGAGGAATTTCAAGCATTTTTGTCGTTTTGCCAAGTCTTTATTTAGCCCAAAAATACTACGATGGATTAATTGGTTTTGTGAAGGAAGAGGATGTATTATTCTTTCCTGCAGACGAGCTTATTTCTGCAGCTATGGTGGCATCTACTGGTGATTTCCTTTTTGAGCGTATTCAAACAATTTATACTTTATTAACAGAAGAAAAGAAAATTGTAATTATGAATATTCATGGTGCTATTAAATATGAAATGCCTAGGGAAACTTGGCTTGGAAATATTTTCACCTTAAAGAAGAATATGACCATTGAACTTCATGATTTATTAAATCGTCTTGTTCGTTTAGGATATGAAAATGTATTTACCATTACCAAGACAGGAGAGTTTTCAAGACGTGGTAGTATAGTTGATATTTTTCCTTTAGGCTTTGAAAAACCGATTCGTATTGATTTTTTTGGTGATGATGTAGATACGATTAAGTTTTTTGATATGGAAACACAACGTTCCTTAGAAGAAACGAATCAATGTGCCATTTTACCTGTAACAGAATTTATGTACGATGATGCAGATTTCATTTCTGCCAAAAAGAAAATCATGAGTTTTATGGATGGCTTTTCATTGTCTCAAATCGAAACAGAACAATTAAATAAGGATTTGTTTTCCTTAGAAAATCATCAGAATCTTGATAACATCTCAAGATATTTAGAATTCTTTAATCCCAATATTTCTACGATTTTCGATTTTGTAGAGCTGAGGAGAATTTATGTGATTGATCCAGCAAAATCTAGAGAAATGTTTGATCAGCTTGAATTGGATTTAAATGAATATTGTGGTAGAATTGGTGGCTTTAGTATAGCAAATATGAAGCTATATGAAAATGTGGATACTATATTTACCCAAGCAAATGTGACACTTGAGGGTCTACGCTCTATAGGTGGCTTAGATTACACTGTGGGTGCTAAAGAGATTGCAGCCTACAAGGCTCAAGAAAAAACAATTATTGAGGATTTTAAGAGATATAAGGATAATAAATACATCATCTTTAGTTATACCAATGAAGAGCGTTTTAAACGCTTATTAGAAGTATGTTTAGAAGAAAGTCTTTTTTTAGTTCGTGTAGATGATGTAGATAAAATAGAATATGGACAAATTAACTGTATCTATGGAAATTATCCTGCCTTTGATTTGATTTATGATGGAATACTATTCTTAAATGAGGCCTCCCTATTTGAGGTTTCCTATGCTCCTAGAAAAGCAAGGTATAAATCCATCTATAAGAATGCAATTAAAATCTCTAAGTATGATGAGCTTGAGGTTGGAGATTATGTGGTTCATTATGACTATGGTATTGGAAAATACTTAGGAATGAAGACAATGGAGTCTAGTGGAATCAAAAGAGATTTCTTATATGTAATGTATAATAAAGGATCAAGCCTTTATATTCCCTTAGAACAAATATCATCCATTATGAAGTATGCCTCTAAGGATGTAGAGGGTGTTAAATTACATGAGATAGGCTCTACCGCTTGGGCAAGAACCAAGGCTAGAGTTCGTAAAAGAGTTCATGATATATCAGGTGATTTAATTAAGCTTTATGCGGCAAGACAGAATGCAAAGGGATTTGAGTTCTTACCAGATACAACAGAACAGCTAGAGTTTGAAGCAGATTTTATCTATGAGCTTACACCTGATCAAAAGAATGCCATAGATGCTGTAAAGGCCGATATGGAATCTCCACGTCCTATGGATAGACTTGTATGTGGTGATGTTGGTTATGGTAAAACAGAGGTTGCGATGCGTGCTGCCTTTAAGGCAGTGTATAGTGGGAAGCAGGTTGCCATGCTTGCACCTACAACCATTCTTGCAAGCCAACATTATAGAACCTTCAAAAGTCGTATGGAAGACTATGGAGTACGTGTGGAGCTATTAAATCGTTTTGTTCCTGCTTCTAAACAAAAACAAATTCTTGCAGATTTGAAAAAGGGTGGAGTAGATGTCATCATTGGAACTCATAGACTTTTATCTAATGAGGTTGTCTATAAGGATTTGGGATTATTGATTGTAGATGAGGAACAACGTTTTGGTGTAACCCATAAAGAGAAGATTAAGGAATTAAAGGTGAATGTAGATTGTATTACCTTATCTGCTACACCTATTCCAAGAACTTTACAAATGTCTATGCTAGGACTAAAGGATTTATCTATGATTGAAACTCCTCCTAAAAATAGATATCCAGTTCAAACCTATGTTTTAGAAAGAAATGATAGAATTATCGCTGATGCAATAGAAAGAGAATTATCTCGTGGGGGTCAGGTATTTTATTTATATAATTTTGTTGAATCTATTGATGAGATGCAAGTTAAATTAAAACAGCTTGTCCCAATGGCAAGAATTTGTGTGGGTCATGGTAAGCTTACACATGACCAGTTAGAAAACCGCATTCGTGATTTTATTAATCATGAATATGATGTTTTGTTATGCACTACCATCATCGAAACAGGAATTGATATGCCTGATACAAATACTTTAATCATACACGATGCCAATCGTTTAGGTTTAGCTCAGCTTTATCAAATTCGTGGTCGTGTAGGAAGATCAAACAAAATTGCTTATGCTTACATGATGTATGAACCTAGAAAGGTTTTAACTGAAGAAGCAGAAAAGAGATTAGAAACTATCAAGGAATTTAATGAGCTTGGTAGTGGTTTTAAAATCGCAATGCGTGATTTATCCATTCGTGGTAGTGGTGATTTATTAGGCGAGGAACAATCTGGCTTTGTTGAATCTGTTGGATTAGATATGTATTTAAAGATATTAAATGAAGAAATAGAACATATCTCAGCTCATCCAGAAGAGGTAGTAGATCAGTCTATTGCAACACCTTTAGTTTCTAGAACAATTTCTAAAGAATACATTGAAAATGAAGATGTAAGAATTGAAATTCACAAAAAGATTGACAAACTAAAATCTTTAAAGAATTTAAAGGATTTAGAGTTGGAATTAAAGGATCGTTTTGGTGAAATTGATGAAGAACTATCTTTATATATGTATGAAAAGCTGATGAAGAATTATTGTAAGCATCTTGAGATTTATAAGATAGATACAACAAACAAAAGATATTATGATTTTATCTTTACTGAAGATAAAACCAATCAAATGGATGGGAACTTCTTATTTACTGAAATGTTAAAGTATACGAATTTAAAGCTTACCTATAATAAGAGCGAAATTCATATTCTTTTAGATATTCAGGGAAGAGAGAAATTAGACTACTTTAAGGAAATAGTCAATTATTTCAATGATATAGATAAATAATGCAATGTCGTAATTTGTCGAAAGGTTTTCCTTGAATAGGAAAATAAAAGATGATATCCTTATAGTAAGGAGAAACAAATTTTATGAAGAAAAAAATTTTTGTTTGTATAAGTATTCTTTTCGCTATTCTAACAGGAAGTATAGTTGTTTCGGCAAATAACAATCTGCAGTGGACAAAAAAAGATTGCGAAGAAGCCATATCATTTTTAAAGAAAAACATAAATGTTTTTGTTCAAAAATATAATGATACAGAGGGGATGAATAGCAAACTATATGCTTCTAGTATTGAATATTCTACTCTATTATGGTTAGTAGAAGATGATAACTATGGTGTATATATTGATTTTAATGAAGATAATGGATATTTGGTTATGACAGGGGATTATACAATATATTCCCTACAAACAACTGGAGATTATTCAGAGTATCGTAATGAAAAGAATCTATATTTTAGTTATATCGATGGATTTTTATTTTTAGATGAAAATGGTGATTATCAAAAGTATGGAAATAAAACTGCAATGTTTCCATCAGCATCAGTACCATCTACTGGTACAGCAGATGGGAATATCTCTTCCGTTGACATAGATACTCATGTCCAAGAACGTTATCCAAGTTATGTATTAGAAAGTAAGGTGCAACCATTAAGCAAAGCTTTTGAGTATTCTCATCAAAGAAACACAAGTTACTATGCTTCATACAGAGTGGATTCAAATGGAAATAAAATAGATCGTACCAAAGGAGCTGAAGGGAATTGTTCTCTAAATTCATGTTTTTGTTTGTTAAGAGAGTGGCAAAATAGAGGTCATATTTCTGGATTGCCAAAAGAAACTGCAGATAAACGTGGAGATATCATAAATGACCCGTTATATAATACCTATGGAACTGGCATAGTATGGGTACAAACAGAAACAAATGAAAAATTCGGATTTGAGGCAGGCAATAGTTATATGTGGGAAGCGAATAATCAAGCTTTGATAGGTATGCCTATACTTTATGATGAGATAAGGACATATGCAGTTGGAAAATTTAATTATACACCAGTATCAGGAGTATACGATAATCAAATCAAAGAAATCATGAATCTTATTTTAACTAAATATGGGAACAATGCTACATTAAAAGAAACTTCAAAAGTATCTACTGCAATAAATCAAATTGATAATAATAAAGCGTGTTATTTGACTGTAAATGGAAGCTTAACATATTTTGATCACGCTATGGTATTAATAGGATATCATAAGTATAGTTATGAATCTGGATGGTGGATTTTCAAATCTAAATCATATGCTTATTTTTTCGAAGTAGCTGATGGTTGGGATACTAGTCATTCTCAATTTTTTGATCCAAATTTAAGTAATGAATTAAGTATGGATTTTATATATTTAAGTTAAAAAATCATAAAGAGAGAGGGTGTAAAGCACTTGAAAAAGAAAGTGATTATATTTGTTCTTGTTTTCTTTATTTGTTTTTTAATATGCGGATGCAAGAAAAAAGATAGGGAACCCTATAGAAGAAAGATGTTTAAGCTAGAGATAGTAAGCTCGGATAGAACTTTTTTGGCACAAGACCAAGGTGTATATGTTTTCGAAGAAAATCAAACTTACATATTACGCTTCAGACCAAATTCAACAATTGAATTATTACCAGAATATATAGAATTTGAATACGATGAAACTATTTTTGAAATAGTTTGTACAACAACGCCGGAAGATCAAGACTATAGGTGTAATGTATATTATAATTTAACTTGTTTAAAAAAATGTGAGTCTACCCCATTTGCAGCTTTTTTATTACGTGAGTTTGCGTATTCTTATGAATTTACAATTCAAGTTGTGTAAAAAAATAAGAAACATTCTGTCAAAATCTTTTTGAATGGAATGTTTTTTAATTTTATCTCATAATTTGTTGAGTTTTGTAGAATACTACTATTGGTGATATAATGAAGAAATTATGGTTACTTATATTATCCTTATTTTGTTGTTTATCTGTTTCAGCAAGTGCGGCAGGAGAAATTATCTATCAAGGAGATGTAAATTCTAATCATATTTATTTAACCTTTGATGATGGACACTCCTATAAAAATACAAGGGATATACTAGATATATTAAAAGAGAAGAATGTTCCTGCAACATTTTTTATTGAAGGCGATTTTTTAGTTCAAAATCCCATTTTAATTAATCGTATTGTAAATGAACAAACCTTAGGAAATCATACTATGTGTCATAAAGATATTACAAGATTAACAAATCAACAATTTCGAGAAGATATAGAAAAATACGAAAAAGCTGTTTATGAAATCACAGGAAAGCCTGTTACGAAATACTTTAGACCTCCTATGGGAAAAATTAATAAAAATAAACAGGCTATCTTAAATGAATTAGGCTATACAATTTTTAAATGGGATGTTTGTTATTATGATTATGTTTACTATGATGATAGAGGAGTAGATTATGCTTTAAGCAATATTTTAAAACAAACTAAAAATGGATCTATCATTTTAATGCATACACTTACGAAATCAAATGTTAAGGTGTTAGGTACAGCTATAGATAAGCTAAGAGAAAAGGGATTCGTTTTTAGTAGCTTAGATGAGCTTGTATAATATGCTATTTTAAAAGTTGATTTTTATAAATATCCTTTGGGGCTTCAAGTCTTAAAGGATTTTTTATAATTTTTGTTGACAAATAAACGCAACAAAATGTCGGATATAGTTGACATTATATAAAAAGAGAGTATAATATTATTTAGGAGGTTTTCCTAATGAAGAAATATTTATTTCCAATTTTGGTAAATGCTTTATTTGCAGTGGTTGATGTAGTGTTATTCATTACATGGCTAATTACTAAAAAACAAGAATTGATGTATCCGTTGGGTTTCTGTACAGGGTTATTCATTTCTGTTTTAAGTGTGAGTCTAATTTCATTTATGATTCGCAAGAAAAAATTAACTCAAACGCATTTTGATGAAAGACAATTGAAGAGTAGAGGCACTTGTTTTTGTGTAAGTTTTTTCTTTTTACTTTCTTGCTTACTTTTGGATGGAATCGTTCGGTATTCATTAAAATATGATTGGTCAAACTATTTAGTTGGTATTTTTACTTGGGGAATGATTTCTATTGGCGTATTTGCAATTATGGCAATATGGAAGGATGCATATACAAGTGAAGGAGAAAACAAGCTTAGACTTAGTATTTTTTTGTGTATTGTTGGGTTGATTGATAGCATTGTAGGAATGGTATCTATCGTACAAAACGAATTGATTGTTGATGGACAAGTGAGTGTCTCTTTTATTAATTTATTAGGTGGAGTGGTTTTACTTGTTACGGCAGTGAATTTATTTGTGAAATATAAAATAGATAAAAGAAAGGTGTTTATTGAAGATGAAGAATTTGAAACTGAAGTCTGCTAGAGCGGAATTAGATTTGTCACAGGCAGAGCTTGCACAGGCAGTTGGAGTGACAAGACAAACTATAAATTTAATAGAGAGTGGAGAATATAATCCAACAATCAAATTATGTATAGCCATTTGCAAGGTCTTAAGAAAAACATTAGATCAAATTTTTTGGTTTGAGGAAACTATACAAATGAGAGAAGAACTTAAGAAAGAAGAAAGAGTGAATATATAATGGAAGAGATATTAATTGTAGATAATTTAAGGAAAACCTTTAAATTAACCAAAAAACAAAAGAAGATTAATAAGACGAATGAAAATGTAAAGGTGGCAGTAGATGGATTATCTTTCCAAGTTTATCGTGGAGAAATATATGGTTTGTTAGGACCTAATGGTGCTGGTAAAACTACAACCTTACGTATGATTGCATCTTTAATCAAGGCGGATAGTGGTGATGCAGTAGTGGATGGAGTGAGTGTTGTAAAGTCTCCTGACCAGGTTAGAGGAAAGATTGGCTTTTTAACAAGTGAATTAAAGCTAGAGGATTTCTTTACACCAAATTATCTTTATGATTATTTTTCTAATCTTCATAAGGTTCCTAAGGATATTGCTGAACAAAGGAAATCTGTTTTATTTCAAAAATTTGGTGTAGATAGCTTTAAGGAAGTCAAGATTGCAGATTTATCTACAGGAATGAAACAAAAGATTTCTTTAATCATTTCTATTGTCCATGATCCTGACATTGTTATCTTTGATGAACCTACAAATGGTTTAGATGTAATTACTGCTAAGGTAGTGACAGACTTTTTAATGGAGTTAAAAAAAGAAGGAAAAACAGTTTTATTATCTACGCACATTTTTTCTTTAGTTGAGAAGCTTTGTGATAGAGTAGGAATTATAATTAATGGTAAGATGGTAGTATCTGATACACTATCTGAAATCATAAGGGATAAAACATTAGAAGAAGTCTTCTTTGAAATCTATGAGAAGGAAGTAGGTGAGGTATAATGCGTTCTATTGGAATTATATTAAAAAAAGAATTAAAACGATATTTTACAGATGTTAGAATGTTGATTGGAATTATTTTGCCTGGTTTACTGATTTTCTTATTATATAGTGTTATGGGTGACTTTATGGGCAATAACACATCTACAGACATTAAAGAGTTTTCTATGATTGTAGAAAACCAACCTGTAGAATTTAATGAGCTATTTCAAAAAGGTTTTGAAGAATATAAAATCACTTATATTGAGGAAACATTTACAGAAGAAGAGATATTAAAGAAAATAGAAAATCAAGAATTGGATTTATATGTTTATTATAAAGAGGATTTCTTTTCTCCCGAATACTCTTCTATACCTAATATAGATATTTATTATAATAGTGTATCTGATGCTTCTATGGTGGCATATACAATGTATACAGGATTATTAAATGCATATGAAGAAGCATTACAGCCAAATTATTTTGATATCAATATTGGAGATCAAAAATATGATTTAGCTAAGGAAGAAGATTTGACAGTCCGAATCTTTTCTATGATGTTACCATTCTTGTTGATGACCTTCTTATTTTCTGGGGCTATGGGAATCTGTTCTGATTCTATTGCAGGAGAAAAAGAACGTGGTACGATTGCGACCCTACTTGTTACACCTACAAAGAGAAGCCATATAGCAATTGGTAAGGTATCAGCCTTAGGTATAACTGCTTTGACTTCTGCATTAGTTAGCTTCTTAGGTCTTATTGCTTCCTTGCCAAAACTTGTAGGAACAAATTTATCCTTGGCCGCATATAATGCTCAAACCATACTTATGCTGCTTGTAGTAATTGTTTTAACTGTATTATTGTTTACAGTTGTATTAACTATGGTTTCAACATTCGCTAAGAGTGTAAAGGAAGCATCTAGCTTATCTATACCTGTAATGATATTAGTAATGCTTTTAGGTGCTACAAGCTTTATGGGAACGACTGCTCAAACAAATCCAGCACTTTACTTAATCCCTGTTTATGGAGCAATCCAAAGCTTAACAGGAATCTTAAGTATGACTATATCTCCATTATGCTTTACAATGTTTATTTTATCTAGCGTTGTTTATATTGGCTTAGGAGTATTTGGCCTAACTAAAATGTTTAATAGCGAAAGAATTATGTTTAATATATAAGTTAATAGTTACAACAAAAAAACCTTCTAGAATGTTTGTTATTTTATGGAAGGTTTTTATTTTTACCAGCAAAAATAATTTGATAAAAATTAATCAAAATATCGTAATAAAGTGCCTTTGAAATTCTTTTTCATCAATTAGCCAAATTATAGATTCCTATGATTAAAGATGATATAATATTTGTAGTAATATTTAGTGCATATGAGGAGGAGAATGATGGCTAATAATGAGCTAGTAGTTAAAGGTATTGAAATTAATTTCAAAAAAATAAATAAGGAGGAATATATTTCTTTGACAGATTTAGCGCGCTACGCAAATCCAGAAGAACCTAAAATTCCAATTCAAACTTGGATGAGAAATAAGGATGTAATAGGATATTTAGGCTTGTGGGAATCGATTCATAATCCATACTTCAAAGGTATCGAATTTACAACCTTTGAAACTGCTGCTGGGAAAAATAGTTTCTATTTATCTCCTCAAAGGTGGATAGAAAAAACAAATGCAATAGGAATAATTTCTAAATCTGGAAATAATGGTGGAACCTATGCTCATAGCGATATCGCATTTGAATTTGCTAGTTGGTTAAGTCCAGAGTTTAAGTTATATTTAATTACGGAATTTCAGCGTTTAAAGAAAAGTGAACAAAAAGAACTTGACTGGGATGCGAAAAGAGAACTAGCAAAATTGAATTATCATATTCATACAGATGTGATTAAGGAAAATCTCATTGTTCCTAATTTAACCAAGGAACAAATCAATTTCATCTATGCAAATGAAGCGGATTTGTTGAATGTTGCATTATTTGGCAAAACAGCATTACAATGGAAGAATGATAATCCTAGTCTAAAAGGGAATATAAGAGATTATGCTTCTATAGATCAATTATTGGTATTAGCTAATATGGAAAGCTATAATGCGATTTTAATTGAACAAAACCTATCTCAAAAAGAAAGATTAATTCAGTTAAATCAAATGGCTAAGTCACAGCTTACAGTTTTAAAAAATCATCAACCAAAATATCTTTCCATTAATAAAAAATGAGATGATGTATTAAGAGTTATTTGTACATTCTGTTTCATTATTATTTTCTTCCTCTTGTTGAGAGGTAAGTTTTAAGAAATTATAGGTGCTTGATAGAACTGTAATAAAAATGGTTATAGTTGCTGTACGATCTTCACGTCCTAGAGTAGGTTCAACGAAATGTCGTTTTTGTTCATAGCGAAGATATTGATGTCTAGCTGTTGGGTCAAAAAGAACAACAAGTAGCATAGTTATTCCGATGTCAAATGTTGTTTCAACAGGAGTAAGCTCTACTGGGTCATCATTCAAATGATAATCCACAAGTTCAAATATAAAATCATAAAATACAGTAGTAAATGCTACAACTGCAATTGGATCTAAATAAATAATAAGTACACCTGCAAGCATTCCAGTAGCAACAGAAGCGTAGTATGCTGGAACTGTACTAATACGAATATCTTCAATTACGATGTTTTCATTGTAAAGAAAAAGAGAAATGAAAATATCAGACAGGAATTGTGAGGTAACGCCTGTCTGTGCCCCCTTTAAAATGTTTGGAAGAATATGACTTCTATCTAATTGTTTGTGATATTCTAGGTTATATGACATATAAATCTTCCTTTATTTTTATAATATTCTTTAAAAATTGACAATTTTAGGCTATAATATCCTAAAGGAGTGGTTTTAGATGAAAAATACGTTGTATAGTTTAAGAAAAAACTATAAATATACACAAGAAGAACTAGCGAAAAAATTAGGCGTTACTAGACAAACCATTATCTCGATTGAACAAGGGAAGTATATTGCCTCTTTACCACTTGCTTTAAAAATGGCGAAAATATTTGATGTTCCTGTAGAACAAATATTTGATTTGGAAGAGGGTGAACTTTAATGGATACAAAAGAGAAACTAAGAAAAGGTGTGAAAATAAGATTAATTGTCATGAGCTTATCAACTCTTTTGCCAATTATCTTACTTATATTCTTTAATTTGCCTTTCTTTAAAAAAGAGTTTAAAGTATATAGTGATTTATTAGTATTAAGATACGCAATATTTGTTTTATTAGAAGGATATATAGGATTTAAAATTTATAGATATATTCGTTTTTTCTGTGATACAGAGTATGCAGATTTCTTTGTTTTAAGAAAAACAGATGAAAGATTAAATTTTATTAGACTTAAAACCAATGCAATGGTAATTAAAATATTTATCTATGTATGCGGAATAGCATTAATTGTTGCTGGATTCTTTGATGCAACTGTATTCTATACACTTTTAAGTATTTTAGGCGCTGTATTACTTATCTATTTATTCGTGTATATTTATTATTCAAAGAAATACTAAAATAATAATTTGAGGAATATCCGATTCGATGGATATTCCTTTTTGTTTGCTTGAACTACAAAAAAGGCATAATTGTATAAAAAAAATAGCATGTTTCTAAAACTCAACAAAATGTGTAGTTAATTTGCTTGAAAATAATGTCATTTTTTTCGTATAATTATTATGTTAGGAGGAAAATATAATGAAACTAAAAAAGATTTTATTTGGAATTGTTGTTTTATCTATGTTTTTTTGTTTGGTTTCTTGTGGTGGAACTACAAAACAACCTGATAAACCAGACGATTCAAGTCAAGAAATATTTTATACAGTAACTTTTAATTCTTTAAATGGTTCAAATGTGACTTCGCAATCTATTAAAACCGGCGGCAAGGTTACAAAGCCTACAGATCCAACTAGAAGTGGATATGAATTTAAAGGATGGTATAAGGATGAGGCTTGTACTAAGCCATGGAATTTTAATACGGATACAGTAACTTCAACAATAACTTTGTATGCTAAATGGGAGGAAATGGATGCTCCAGCAGTAACATACAGTATTAGTTTTAATATGCATGGTCATGGAGTTGCTCCAACAAAAGTAGAAAAGGCTACAACTTTACCAACACCATTGCCAACAGTGGCAGATGTGGATGGCTGGCATTTTATAGGTTGGTATTTAGAATCAAACTATGTAACTTTAGCCAAAGCAGGTAAAGCATTAACTGATAATGTAACATTACACGCAAGATGGGAAGAGGTGGTGACTTCTACATATAGCATTAGTTTTAATATGCATGAACATGGAGTTGCACCTGCAAAAGTGGAAAAAACATCAAAATTGCCAACACCATTACCTATAGTGAAAGATGTAGACGATTGGGTATTTTCAGGCTGGTATTTAGATGCTACATATACTTCAGTTGCAACACCAGGTGCAAGAATAACTGCTGATACAACCCTTCATGCAAAATGGTTGAAGAAAATAAGTGGAGTAGAGTTTGAGGATAAAGAAGTAATATTTAATGGAGAGGCTCAATCCGTATTAGTTACAGGAACTCTTCCGACTGGTGTTACAGCCACATATATCGGAAATAATAAAACAGAAGTAGGTCAATATAAAGTTTCTGTATTGTTGTCTGGAAATGGATATGCTTCATTAAATTTAGATGCAACATTAACTATTAAAAAAGCACAATTTGAAGGAATTACCTTTAATGATGAAAAGTTTGAATATGATGCAACTTCTCATACAATTGAAATTGTAGGATTACTTCCTGAAGGTACAACAGTAACATATTCTTGTGCAGAAAATGCAGCAATTACGAATTCTGCTGTAGAAACAGGAACTTATACGATCACTGCAACTCTTACAAATAAAAACTTTGAGACAAAAGTTTTAACAGCTAAACTTCAAATTACTGCCTCAGAAGATGAACGTCATATTACATATCAAAATGGTACATTGTATTTTGCAAATGCATTAGATAATGATCGTCTTTATTCCTATGATAATGAAACTCTAAAGAGACTTAGTTTTGATGTTCCTTATTATTTTACTTCATTAGGAAATAACCTTTATTTCCAGAGCCATTCTTTATTTGCATCTTCAATTAAAGAAATAGGAGATGGCACTGTTTCTACTGTAGCCCCTTTAAAAGGAGATTATCTTTGTACAGACGGAACTTATCTATATTATGCTTTAAATGGTCTGACAAATAACAAGAGTGGTATTTATAAAGTTAATCCAAAAGCAGCAGAACCAGAAGCTGTGTTGTTATCATCAGGAAAAGCTAAGTATTTACAATATTATAATGGATATTTATATTTTGCTGATGGTATGAACGATGACAAGCTTGCTAGAATTTCAACAACAGCAAGCTCACCATCAAGAATAAATGTTGTCGATGAAAAGATTACATGCTTGACTCTAAATAATGGGGTTCTATATTTTACGGTTAACAAACTATTAGGAGATTACATTGCAAGCTATACAATTTCTACAAGTAAACTAGTAAAGCTTACAAGTGATGCTGGAGCTGATTTAACTGTTGTTGGAAATGATCTATATTATTTAAATGTTGATTTATTAAATTCAGCAATTTATGGAAAAGGGATTTATAAGGTTTCTGCAACAAGAACAAGTGATAGTAGTGCAGTAGGAACGAAGGTAATAGGTGAAGAAAACGAAAACTATTCTTCTTTAACTCTTGCTGGAACTAAGCTTGCTTACTACAAGGTTAGTACACAGATGCTTTGTTTATATAACATAACTTCTGAAAGTGTAACCGAGGTGCTAGATGGATTTGTAGCTCCCGAAGTTATTCCGTTAAGTACAGGAAGTAAAACATTAGCTTATAAGAATACACTATATTATTTAGATTTATATAATGATAAAGCGTTATATGCCGTAAATACAGTGACAAACACAAGAAGTAGAATTACATCAAATAAAGTCAGTGATTTTACAATTATTGGTGATACATTATATTTTAATCAAGTAAGTTATGGAGTGAATAATGATTTATATAAGATAGATTTAAAAAATGGTGGTACTGCAGAGTTAGTTTCTAAAAATGATTGTGTAGATGTAGTATCTGATGGAACTAATATTTACTATGTAGAGCAGAATGCCGTTGGTGCAAGAACTGCAATTCATAAGATTGATGCTTCTGGCGTAGATACAATTCTTTATACTAAGGGTGCTGATTATTTAACTTATTATAAAGGATATCTATATTTTGTTGATGGAAAAGACTTATTAAAGATTTCTGTAACAGATGCTACAAATACAGTTGTGACTGTGAAAAAGGGAAATACTGATACATTTGTTATATACAACGATACAATTTATTTTAGAGAAATGCATGGTTTAGCATGGGCATTTAAAAATCTATCTAAGATGAATTTAGATGGATCTAATGAAACTGTTGTATGTGGAACAGATACAGATCCTATCCATTTGGTTGTTGAAGGTAATAAATTATATTACTGTTCAGATATAACAAAAGACAGTGGGTCTGGAATTTATTGCTTAGATTTAACGAAAGCTTCAGCAACTCCAGAATTGATTCTTGCTAGAAAAACAGGTAACACTAGCTACTATGCAAGTGACTTTACAGTGTTAAATGGATATATCTATTTTGTGAATTACTATAACAATTTAGGAGATTCTCATTTATATAAAGTAAATATATCTACTAAAACTCTAAGTAAAGCAGATTAAAACTATAACACTTTCCTACAAAAGAGTAGGAAGGTGTTTTCTTTTTGAAAAATATTTCAAATAATAAACTACACTAAATCATTTTTTTGAATTTATTTCCTACAAAATTATGAAAAAGGTGTGTGCGAATTTAAATTTATGATATAATTCTACTAGAGTATTTTGTAGAAGAGTGGTGATGGTGTTGAAATATACAACATTATGCTATATTGAAAAGAACGAGAAATATTTAATGCTTTATCGGAATAAAAAGAAGAATGACATCAATCAAGGAAAATGGATTGGTGTGGGTGGACATAAAGAAGAAGGAGAAACTATAGAAGAGTGTCTCTTGAGAGAAGTCTATGAAGAGACAGGCTTAAAGTTATTCAGCTTTGAGCTTTGTGGAAAACTACATTTTTATATTGATGATTTATATGAGGTAAGTTATTTATATAAAAGTGCAGAGTTTGAAGGAAATTTAATAGATTGCGATGAAGGTAAATTAGAATGGATACCTAAGAGTCAAGTTTTAAATCTTGATCTCTGGGAAGGCGATTATTTGTTTTTAAATAAGCTACTTAATAATGAATCATATTTTGAAATGAAGTTGGTTTATAAAAATGATGTATTAAAGGAGTGGAAATTGCTATGAAATATCAAAAGTTAATACAGGAAGCAGAGGATTTAGCAGTATCTAATGAAAAAGAAGAAAGTGCAGTTTTTTTGTTATTAGAACATATAACAAAACTTTCTTCTACAGAGCTTTATATGAAGCTACATGATGAGGTATCTAAAGAAGTATATGATGCATTCTATAATTTATATAATAGATATATTTATAAAAATGAACCTATTCAATATCTAATTGGATCTTCTTGTTTTTATGGTTATGATTTTAAAGTGAATGAAAATGTATTAATTCCAAGATATGAAACAGAAGAATTAGTAGAGCAGATTCTCTATCGCTATGATGCCCATTTTAAAGGACAAAAGGTAGATGTTTGTGATCTAGCTACAGGCTCTGGATGCATTGCCATTACCCTTGCTTTAGAAGAAAAAAATATGAAGGTTATTGGAACTGATATTTCTAAAGAAGCTTTAGAGGTTGCAAAAGAAAATAGTCAAAGATTAGGAGTTAATGTAGAATTTTTAGAAGGCGATATGCTGAAGCCTGTTGAAAATCGTAAATTTGATATATTTATTTCAAATCCGCCTTATATCCCAGAAGACGAAGATGTTATGTCTTTAGTTAAAGATAATGAGCCGAATATTGCTTTATTTGGTGGTAAGGATGGAATGAAGTTTTATCGTATTATTTTGAGTGGTGTAAAGCCATTATTAAAAGAAAAAGCTATGATTTGCTTTGAACATGGGTATGATAAAAAGGAAGAGATGCTAGCTTTAGCTAAGGAGTATTTCCCTAATGCCAAGGCTGAGGTATTAAAGGATTTAGAAGGAAAGGATAGAATGACATTTATTTATGTCGGTGATTTCAATGTCTAAACTCATTATTTTTCCAACAGATACAGTTTATGGAATAGGATGTCCTATTTTTGATATTCAAAATATTCATAAGATCTATGATATAAAACATAGAAGCTTAGAAAAACCCCTTGCTTGTCTATGCTATGATTTGGCACAAATTGAAGAAATTGCAGAGGTAGATGAAAGAGTTAAAAGAATGATTATGTCATTTATGCCGGGTGCATTAACACTTATCTTAAAGGCAAAACCTATAGTAACTGCCAAGATTGGTTATAAGACAATAGGTGTTCGTATTCCTGATTCTCATCTTGCATTAGAATTATTAAAGGAAAATGGACCAATGCTTACTACCTCAGTAAACGAAAGCGGAGAAGCTCCTTTAAGTAGCTATGAAGAGATAGTTCAAGTTTATGGAAATCTTGTAGATCAGATTTATCCTGCAGAAGAAAAGTTTTCTAATATTTCCTCAACAGTAATTGATTGTACAGAGGATTCCTTAAGATTACTTAGGGAAGGGACAATCTCTTTAAAACAAATTAATGAACTCTGGAATGTATAAAAGCTTACCCCTTGGGATACGATAATCTTAAGGGGGAATTTTTATGAGAAAGATTATAATTGCTGGACTTATTATACTATGTGTAATTTTAATATTTACAAGAAGCCAAGAGAAGAAAGAAATTCGGGTAAGAATTATCCCTAATAGTGATGAAGCACTTGATTTGAAAGTGAAAGAAAAGGCAAAAAATATCACAGTGTGCTATTTAAAGGAAGCCTATGACAAGGAGTATAATACTTATCTTAAAAACTTAAAACAAACTATTTCTTTATTTGAAGCTGCATTAGAAAAAGAACTCGTTGAAGATGTTGAAGTTCAACTTGGTAATCATACCTTATATAATAAAACATATAATAATAGTGCAGTCAAAAATACAAGTGAAATGACTTTATACGTTGTTATAGGTGAGGGTAAAGGCTCAAACTGGTGGGGAACAGTTTACCCTGAATTCTTGGAAGTAAATAGTAGTGAAGAAGTAAAATATGAGAGTCTTATTTTAAGTATTTTTAAAAAGATAAAAGGAGAATAAAATGATTAGAGTTGAAAAAATCAACGCATCTATTTTTGATCAAGCTACTCAATTTTTAACCTCGGTTCCTTCGATAGAAAAAATAGATGAGAAGATTTTAAACAATGCATGTATTGCCTATGATGAAGATAAAATTGTAGGTTGTATTTCCTTTGAGGAATTTACAGATAAGGGCTTAATACGATATTTTGTTTTTAAAAAGGCTCTATCCCTAGAAAGCCTAGAAGAGCTTTTACATATGTTGGAGGATAGTGCTAGAGAAAAAGGATTACGAATGCTTCTATGTATAGCAGAGTGTAGTCAAATCGAAGATCTTTTTAAATCTTTAGAATTTTATCCTTTAAAGGAATCAAAAATTTTTATTAATGAAGAAAATGTATTAAGCACAAATTTCAAATCTGCGTTATTTTTAAATAAGCTTTTGGTTTAATTTTCTTGTAAAACTGCAATGGTTTTTGTATAATAGAAGTAACTAAAACAGTAGGAGGAACACTATGTACAAAATCATTGATAGCTATATTGAAAAGCTTATGACATCAAAGCCAGATATGCCTTTATGGAACATTGAATCCATTAAGCAAGGGAAAAAGCCAGCATGGAATTATATTGATGGTTGTATGATGGTATCCTTATTAGAACTTTATAAAACTACAAAGGAGGAGAAGTATCTTACATTTGTTAAGAACTTTGTAGATTTTTATGTTCATGAGGATGGAACAATTTTAGGATATGAAAAGGAAAAGTATTCTACAGATGATGTTTCTGAAACACGCGTGCTTTTTGATTTATACGCTTATACAAAGGAAGAAAAATATTTAAAGGCGATTGAACTTGTTTATGAACAAATTCTTATGCATCCAAGAACTAAAGAAGGAAATTTCTGGCATAAAAAAATCTATCCTAATCAGGTTTGGTTAGATGGATTATATATGATGCAACCTTTCTACACACGTTATGAAACACAGATAAACAAGATGCAAAACTATAGCGATATAGTAAATCAATTTAAAAATGTATATAACATTATGAGAGATCCTAAGACAGGTCTATATTATCACGGCTATGATAGTGCTAAGACAATGTTTTGGGCAGATTCTAAAACAGGCTTATCTAAGAATTTCTGGTTAAGATCCTTAGGTTGGTTTACAGTTGCAATGATTGATGTTTATGAATATATGGATGAACAAATGTTTGATGAACGTCATACAATTATGGAAATGTTTAAGGAAACTGTGGATAGTATACTAAGCTTTCAGGATCCTAAATCTAAGATGTTCTATCAGGTTCCAAACTTCCCAGGCAGAGAAGGGAATTATCTAGAGACTTCCGGTTCTAGCATGATTGCTTATGCAATTTTAAAAGGAGTTCGGTTAAAGGCTTTACCTCCTAGATATCAAACAATGGGTCTAGAAATCTTTGAGGGAATCTGTAGTACATATTTAACAGTTAAGAATGATGATTTAAATTTAGGTGGTATTTGCTTAGTTGCTGGATTAGGACCTGAGAATAATCCAAGACGTGATGGTACATATGAGTATTATATGTCAGAGCCAATTGTAGAAAATGATGCTAAGGGTGTTGGACCTTTCATTATGGCCTATACTGAGGTGAAACGTATTAATCGTTAATTTTGGAAATACCTTGCATAAAGGTATTTTCTTTTGTTAAAGGAGAGATTATGGAAATTAATGAATATCAAAGGCTTGCGATGAAAACATTAAATCCAACCTTAAATAAAAAAGATATTTTAATCAATGCAGTGATGGGTTTATGTGGAGAATCAGGGGAAGCAACAGACTTAGTGAAAAAGCATCTATATCAAAACCATGAATTCAATAAAGAGGCTTTTATTAAAGAACTTGGAGATATCGCTTGGTATTTAGCAGAAGCTTGTACGGCAGTAGATATAGATTTAGAGGAAGTTTTAAAAAGAAATATTGATAAGCTAAAGCTGCGTTTTCCAAATGGATTTGATAAGAATGATTCTGTTAAAAGAGTAGATGAACAATAAGGAGAAAAGAATATGATAAGAATAGGAATATGTGGTTATGGCAATTTAGGAAAGGGTGTAGAGGCTGCTTGCTTACAGGCACAAGATATGGAACTTGTTGGTATCTTTACTAGAAGAAATCCTAAGGATGTAAAGGTAAAGAGTAATACGCCTGTATATGGAATGGATAACATAGAAAGCTTTCAGGATAAGATAGATGTTATGGTATTATGTGGAGGATCTGCCACTGACTTACCTACCCAAACACCAGAATTAACAAAATACTTTAATGTGGTAGATAGCTTTGATACTCATGCAAACATTTATACACATTATCAAAATGTGGATGCAACTGCAAAAAAAAGTGGAAAGGTAGCTATTATTTCTACAGGCTGGGATCCAGGACTATTTTCTTTAAATCGAATTTTGATGGAAGCTATATTACCTAATGGTACAGATTATACTTTCTGGGGAAAGGGAGTTAGCCAAGGACATAGTGATGCGATAAGAAGAATACCAGGGGTGGTTGATGCTAGACAATATACGATTCCTAAGGAAGAAGCCTTAGAGCTAGTTCGTAGTGGTAAAAATCCTAATTTATCTGTCCGCGATAAACATCTTAGAGATTGTTATGTTGTATTGGATAAAGCAGCAAATTCAGCTCAGGTAGAAGAAGCTATTAAGACAATGCCAAATTATTTTGCAGAGTATGATACATATGTTCATTTTATTTCTCAAGAGGAATTAGATAAGCATCATAAGGGTATACCTCATGGCGGCTTTGTTATTCGAACAGGAAGTACAACAAACGGTGTAAAGCATAAATTAGAGTTCAGTTTAAAATTAGATTCTAATCCCGAATTTACTGGTAGTGTTATGGTGGCTTATGCAAGGGCTTGTTATCGCATTTCTAAAGAAAAGAATTGGGGCTGCAAAACTGTATTTGATATTGCTCCTAAATATTTATCTATCGAGGAATATTCCTCTTTGTTAAAGCATACTTTATAATATTGAAATGAAAGAAATTGACTAGGAAAACAGAAATGCTTTTCTAGTCAATATTTTTGTAATTTTTTTAATGTTTATAGTTGACTTTGATTTGATTTTGTAGTATCATAATCAAGGTCGCTAAAAAAATGTGACCTAATTTTTAGTCTTTGAAAACTATATATGACGATAGAAACGACGAATTAAGAAAAGCCAGATTCATTTAGGTGAATTT
>JAIDZC010000034.1 GCA_029057785.1 Anaeroplasmataceae bacterium | reverse complement strand
ATAATACTGACGATTACCAAAGGTACTCCTGTAAGTGCTAAAATCATATTATCTCTCCATATTCTTTTAATATTTTTAAATATACTTCTTTCCCTACTGTAATACGCTCTTCTAAAGAAGGGGTATAGCTTCTTTCATAAATAGAACTATATATCTCTTTTTCAATAATATGCTCAATCTCTAAAAAAGATATTTTCTTATTTAAAAATAAATAAACTGCAGCCTCATTACTAGCATTTAAGACAGCTAAATAAAGTCCACCTTTTTTTGCTGCCTCATAAGCATAGCTTAAACAAGGATATCTGTCTTTAGATAACTCACCAAAATGTAGAGAACATCCTTTCAAATCTAATCTCTCAACCTCACCCTTTAGATGTGTTGGATAAGCTAAGGCATACGCAATTGGAATTCGCATATCTGAAACTCCTAGTTGGGCTTTAATAGAACCATCTTTAAATTGGACTAAAGAATGCACGATACTTTCCGGATGATATACTGCCTCTATTTTCTCATAATCCATATCAAATAAATAATGGGCTTCAATGACTTCAAATCCCTTATTCATCATCGTTGCTGAATCGATGGTTATCTTTGAACCCATACTCCAGTTTGGATGTCTTAACGCATCTTCAACAGTAACGTTCTCTAATTCTTCTCTTGTCTTATTTCTAAAAGAACCACCACTGGCAGTAATAAGGATCTTATCAACATCCTTTTGTTCCTCTCCTCTTAAGCACTGTAGTATTGCAGAATGCTCTGAATCGATTGGAACAAGCTCTACCTTATATTTCTTTAAAAGTTCATTAATAATATCTCCTGCAACTACTAAAGTTTCTTTATTTGCTAGGGCAATAGACTTTCGTGCTTTTATCGCAGTCACTGTAGGTAGTAGGCCTGCAACACCGACTAATGCGTTGACTAGCCATTCGTGTCTATACCCACGATATCTTGATATAGCAAGTAAGCCCTCATCTCCATAAACAACAATCGGTTTATAGGAAATAGAAAAGATATGCTCCTGTTTACGGAAGCATACTATCTCTGGTTTAAACTCTTCAATTAATTTTTTTGCAAGCTCAAGGTTAGACCCAACACTCATTCCCACAACCTTGTATTCCTCTTTATGCTGTCTTACAACATCTAAGGTTTGGGTTCCAATTGAGCCACAAGCACCTAATATATATAAGTATTTCATAGACTTATCCAAAGAACATAAATTCAGGTAAATCAAATGCTATTCTTACAATTGTTAGGAAGCATAGGAATACGATGCTTGCGAACAAGGTAGAATCAAATCGATCCAATATACCACCATGGCCAGGAAAAACCTGTGAAAAATCCTTAATGCCATAAGTTCTTTTAAATTTCGAACAAATTAAATCACCAATTTGAGAAGCTATGGAAATCATTATACTCAAGAAAATAATAAAGAATACTAACCCAACTACTGGCATTTTGTCTACATCAAATACACCTTCAAAAAAGCGAATCGTTTTAACCTCAGCGCCAATAACAAAGTAATGACCAAAATGATGATAGAAAACCGCAAATAAGCTACCTACTAAAACAGCAACTGCAGTTCCACCTATTGCTCCTTCCCAAGTTTTCTTTGGAGATATTGTAGGGCACATCTTATGCTTTCCAAAATTCATTCCAAATACTAACGCAAAAATATCTGTACATATTGTGATTAAAATCATGTAGATTATAAAGCGCAAGCCATTAAATAACAATATCGTGAGGGAAGAAAATCCCAAAGAAATATATAAGATAATCATAAAACAACGACCAACATCAGCTGCATCAAAATCATGCACAAAGATTTGACATGCAAATACCAATGCACAAACGAGAGTTAACGTTGTCAAAATACTTAATTTAAAGTCAAAATGTGCCATAAATTGATATATTAAGGAATTCTTACATGCTGGATCCTCATTTACTATACCAAAATAAATCAGCAGAGTTGATATAATAACAATGATTTTAACTCCCATTTTCATAGGCTTAGTCTTTTCAACCATATGAATCATTTCAACTGTAGCAATCACACAAAATAAGGTTATCACACACTGTAAGAGTGGGAACAAAGAACGTACAATGAGCAAAGGAACTAGAATAACACCTAAGAGTATCCCTGTTAAAATTCTTTTCTTCATATCCATTCCTCACTTTCTATAGTCTAAAATATATATACATTATATCACTTAAGAGACAAAAAGGAAAGAAAAAACTAAAAGAAAAGCCTAAGCAAATGCTTAAGCTAAATAGACATTACATCCTTATTCTTCTTTTCTGTAATATCATCAATTAATGCAATCTTTTGATCAGTAAGCTTTTGAATATCCTCTAAAGCACCTTTTTCATCATCCTCAGGTAATTCTAGCTTCTTTACCTCATCGTTAGCATCTCTTCTTACATTACGAACAGCTATCTTAGCTTGTTCTTCCATCTTACCAACAACCTTAGTCAACTCACGTCTACGTTCCTCAGTCATTTGAGGTAAAATCAAACGAATACCATTACTATCATTTTGAGGAGTTAGTCCTAAAGAGGAAGCAGAAATTGCTCTTTCAATTTCCTTACAAATGGATTTGTCAAATGGCTTGATATAAAGTTGATTTGCTTCAGGAATGGTAATAGAGGATACCTGCTTTAAAGGGGTCATCACACCATAGTATTCAATAGAAATTGAATCTAATAATGAAGCATTTGCACGTCCTGTACGAACAGTTGATAATTCTCTTTCAAAAGAAGCTAAAGCCTTATCCATTTTATCTTCAGCTTCTAATAATATCATTTCTAATTCTTCCATATTGTTCTCCTATTTCACTTTCACAAAGGTTCCTATCTTCTCGCCTTTGACAGCTCGAACGATATTTCCTTCTGTATTCATATTAAACACGATAAGGTTTAATCCATTATCCTTACATAGGGATGCAGCTGTTGCATCCATAACCTTTAAATCCTTGGCTAATATCTCTCCAAAGGTTAATTCATGATAAAGCTTAGCATTAGGATTTGTTCTAGGATCAGAATCATATACTCCTTCTGTTTTATTCTTTGCCATAAGTACGATTTCAGCACCTATTTCTGTAGCTCTTAAAACACAGGCAGTATCAGTTGAAAAGTAAGGAGATCCTATACCTCCAACAAAGATACAAACACGTCCCTTCTCTAAATGACGCACAGCTCTTCTTCTAATATAAGGCTCTGTGATTTCATTGATGGTAAGAGCAGATAAAACACGAGTTGGAACACCAATTTGTTCTAAGGCATCCTGAACAGCTAATCCATTCATTATGGTTGCAAGCATACCCATATAATCTGCCTGAGCACGTTCCATACCTAATTCAGAGGCTGTTTTACCACGCCAAATATTTCCACCACCAACAACAATACCAATTTCTACACCTAAATCATGAGCAGCCTTGATTTGCTTAGCAATAGACTGAACTGTCTTAGAATCAATTCCAAAGGATGTTTCTCCTTTAATAGCTTCACCACTCATCTTTAATAAAACGCGTTTGTACATATTCTCATCCTCCATATTTTATATACAAAAATAAGGAAGGCCAGTAGCCTCCCTTAAAAATTAATTATTGAAAGCTGCTGACTGTGCTGCAACCTCAGCGGCAAAATCATTCACTTGTTTTTCAATACCTTCGCCAACCTCAAGACGTGTAAAGAACACAACCTCAGATTTAGCACCCTTAACATATGCTTCAACAGTTTGATCAGGATTCTTAACGAAAGCTTGAGATAATAAACAAATCTCCTTTAAGTTCTTTTCAAGACGTCCTGGTACAATACGTTCAGCAATAATGTTTTCAGGCTTTGGTTTAGCTGCTTGTGCATTTTCATTTAATGCAGCAGCTAAAATTATTTCTCTTTCCTTTGCGATTTCCTCTGCAGGAATATCAGCACTAGAAATATATCTAGGATTTAATGCTGCAACATGCATAGCGATATCCTTAGCTACAACATCATCATTTCCCTTTAATACAGAAACAGTAACGATTCTACCCTTCATATGCTTATAAGCACCGAACACTTCATCACTCTTCTTTTCAATTACACCAACACGACGTAATGTAATCTTTTCACCAATAACTCCAGATGCTTCTAGAATAACAGTATTTAAATCCTTACCATCTACAGAAATTGCTAAAGCCTCTTCTGTATTTGTAGCATTTGAATTAGCGATAACCTCGCCAACCTTATCTAAAAGATTTAAGAATTTTTCATTTTGAGCAACAAAGTCTGTTTGAGAATTCAACTCGAAAACAACACACTTATTGCCAAAAATACGATAAGAGCATAGACCTTCTGCAGCAACAGCACTTTCCTTCTTAACTGCCTTTGCAATACCCTTTTCACGTAACCAAGTTACAGCCTCTTCCATATTTCCGTTAGTAGCATCAAGTGCCTTCTTGCAATCTAGCATACCAGCAGATGTTTTTTCACGTAATTCTTTTACCATTTGTGCAGTAATATTTGCCATAATTTTGTCCTCCAATTATTCAGCTGGTGTTACTTCTGCTGCCTTAGCAGTTTTCTTAGCAGCTGGCTTTTTAACCTTTGGTGCATCCTTAGTGCTTGGCTTTTCTTTAGAGATTTCTTCACTTAAATTAACCTCTTCTGGTTCATTAAACTTTTCAACCTCTCCACCATTTGCCTCGATTACAGCATTAGCCATTACCCAAGTAACTAGCTTAACTGCACGGATAGCATCATCGTTTGCAGGAATAACATAGTCAACATCATCAGGATCACAGTTTGTATCAACAATACCGAATACTGGAATGTTTAACTTACGTGCTTCTAAAATTGCATTACGTTCCTTACGAGGATCTACGATAAATAATGCATTTGGAAGCTTTTGCATATCCTTAATACCACCTAAGAACTTTTCAAGCTTAGTACGTTCTGCAATAAGCTTAATTACTTCCTTCTTAGGTAATTTTTCAAATTCACCATTTTCTTCCATCTTGTAAAGATCATGAAGCTTGTTAATTCTTCTCTTGATGGTCTTAAAGTTAGTTAATGTTCCACCTAACCATCTTTGATTAACATAGAATTGACCAGAACGAGCTGCCTCTTCCATTACAGCCTCTTGAGCTTGCTTCTTTGTACCTACAAAAAGTACTCTACCATCATTCTTTACGATTTCAAGTAAAGCTGCATATGCACTTTCAATTTGGCTTGCAGTTTTTTGTAAATCGATGATGTAAATCCCATTTCTAGCTGTAAAGATATACTTAGCCATCTTAGGATTCCATCTACGAGTAGCGTGTCCGAAGTGAACACCTGACTCTAATAATTGTTTCATTGAAACTACTGATTCAGACATTTTTTCTTTCTCCTTTTTATTTTTGTTTTTGTCCTCTGCCCTCTTCAACGTCAGCCTCCATCAATTTTACTTGCACACGACGACCAACTCCAAGAACATGTGTATTTTTGTGCCTTTGTTATAATACCATATTTTTATAGAAATTTCAAGTGTTAAAAAACGATTCAACAAGATATATTAATTCCATTGAAAAAGAGATTAGTAAACCACTAATCTCTAAATTGTGAAATAATTTTTATTCTGCAGATTGACTAGGTAATAATCCATCTTCTGTTAAAACAATTTGATATTCTTTCATTCCTTCAGTATAACTAGATAAGGAAGATTCATATGTAAATGCATAATAGATTGGAACTAGGATAAATACTCTAGTATAATCTTGAGTACCATCATTATAGATACCAAAGGTTGGAAGATATGCAACCACTAATTTTGATGAATCATTTTCCTTAACTTTATAATCCTTAGGAATAGAAATGCTATACTTTAAAGATAATTTTCCAAATAAAGTATCACTCATCTTTTCTGTTTTATTGAAAGTGATTCCTACTTTTTCTTCAGTTAAGCCATACTCTTTATTATTCATTACCTTTAAAAATTCAGTAACATCATTTGAAGGTGCTTTCCCATTAAAATATAGGACTTTTAAATCTACTTGTTTTAAGCGATTATTCATATATTCATCTAAATCAATAGTTTGATAAAAAACTGAACCTTTTACATCGCTTGCAATTTTAACATCAGTATAAGCCGTCAAACGATCTAGATTTGCATCTAAGCTTACACCACCCGCAACATCATCTAAAAGTAACGCCTCTTTGATTTCTGTTGATGGATTATCACGAACAATTTCTCTTTTGGCCTTGCTGCCACAGCTACATAAAGCTATTACCATAAAAATGGATAAAACCATTGCTAATTTTTTCATTATATCTACTCCTTTTTCAAGCATTAAAAATTATATCAAAAAACTAAGATTTATACAAGTAAAATATCATAAACTATTCCTTTGTTTCTTTTTTAGAAGCTCTAGGATGACTTAATTCATAAGATTTCCTAACACTTTCAAAAGAAACATGTGTGTAAATTTGAGTGGTAGATAAATTTTCATGTCCCAGTAATTCTTGTACACTTCTTAAATCTGCACCATTATTTAATAATGCAGTTGCAAAACTATGTCTAAGCATATGGGGAGATAAATGGAAGGTTTCCCCACAATCAGAAATTAATTTATTTAATATCACACGTACTCCGCGAGGAGTCAAGGTTGTCCCATTTTTATTTAAGAATACATGTCTATTCTCGTGGTCGTCTGAAAGATATAGTAAATCTAATCGGTAGGTAGATAAATATCTTCTTAAATCCTTAGCCATATCCTCAAACATAATCACAACACGATCTTTACTTCCCTTTCCATGTACAACAATAGAAAGATTATTGAAATCAATATCCTTTATTTCTAGACTACAAAGCTCACTTACACGTAATCCACAGCCATATAATACTTCTAATATACAATAGTTTCTCAAGCCCAAAGGTTTATTTTGATCACAGACATTAAAAAGCATTTCAATTTCGCTTTCCTTAATCATCTTAGGTAATCTTTTTGGCGCCTTTGGAGCCTCCACTTCATCAAAGAAATTTGTAGAAACTTCACCATTCTTTAAAAGAAAATCGTAAAAGCTTCGTAAAGAAGATAACTTTCTATTTATACTTGTAGAAGCCAAATTCAAACTAGATAAATAGGAAATATAGTTTTTACAAACACGATTGTTTCTAATCTGTAAAAGACCTGCAGCCATACGTTCAGAATGAATGAATTCACTAAATTCTAATAAATCCTTATGATAACTGATTACTGTATTCGAAGAATAATATTTTACGTTTGCTAAATAATCCATAAATTTAGCTATAGCTTCTGTATCATTCATAGCGTTTCTTCTCCTCTGCCATAGTCTCTAAAGCGCGCTTCGCATAAAGTGCTTTTCTATCTTTTTTCTTATGAGGAATATTCAAATCCTCCATAATTCCAAAGTTTGCATTCATAGGCTGAAAGCCTTCAGCGCTTGCATTACAAATATAGTTGGCCATACTCCCCATAACTGTAGTGGAAGGAAAAACAATAAGTTCCTTTCCCTTTAAAAATCTATCCATATTAATGGCAGCATAGATTCCACTAGCTGCAGATTCTACATATCCTTCTACACCACTAATTTGTCCTGCAAAAAATAAATTTGGATATTTCTTTGTCTGAAACGTTGGATTTAATATTTTAGGAGCATTGATATAGGTATTCTTATGCATTCTTCCATACTTCGCAAATCTTGCATTCTCAAGACCTGGTATCATTTGAAACACTCTTTTTTGTTCGCCAAATTTTAAATGTGTCTGAAAGCCTACTAAATTATACATTTCCTTGGCAGCATCATCCTGTCTTAATTGAACAACTGCATAAGGCTTTTCTCCACTTGGAGTTTTAAGTCCTACTGGCTTCATTGGACCAAAGGTCAAAGTCTGTGGACCACGCTTAGCCATAATCTCAATGGGCATACAGCCTTCAAACACTTTAATTTCAAAGTCCTTGACCTCTACTTCCTCGGCGGTAATTAAAGCAGTATAAAAACGATCAAATTCTTCCTTAGTAAATGGACAATTATAATAAGAAGGTACTCCTTTATCATAGCGAGATTTTAAATATACCTTAGAGTAATCAATAGAATCAGCATAGATAATTGGAGCCTGCGCATCAAAAAAATAAAAATCCTCTGCATCAAATAATTGTTTTATTTCTTGGCATAGGCCATCCGTTGTTAAAGGACCTGTTGCAATAATTGTAGGAATATTGACATCTAAAGAAGTGATTTCATCATAGATAATATCTACATTCGGTAATGATTTAATAAAATCCGTAACATAGTTGGCATAGCCTTCACGATCAACCGCTAAAGCACCACCTGCCTCTACTGCATGCATTCTAGCTGCCTTAATGATTAAAGAATCCCATAGCTCCATTTCTTTTTTCAATATACCACAGGCATTTTCTAAAGAATCACTTCTTAATGAATTAGAACAAACCAATTCTGCAAACTTATCTGTCAAATGAGCAGGGGTCATCTTTTTAGGGCGCATCTCATACAAATGAATCTTATATCCCTTCTTTGATAAATAGTAGGTTGCCTCACATCCAGCAAGTCCAGCTCCAATTATATTGATTTCCATCTAGCTCACATCCTTACTCCATAAATAAGTCATATTTTAAATCATCAATAAATTTTTTTATAAATACTTTTTTGCTTTCCCAGATTTCTTTAGCCACTGGTGTCACCATATAGTTTTGATCTAATATGTGTGCTGAATGCATCATAATTTCATTAAAGACTGAGTCATAAGAATCAGGACATTTGAACCCTTCAGCAAGTAAATCAAATACAATTCCCAACGCACCTTCTTCATCTATCAAATCCGCCTCTAATAGGACAATCATTTCAATAGGTGTGTCTGGATCTTTAATCAATCCTTTATTAGAGTGATTTAAAATCATATCATAAATTTTTTCTGTAAATGCTTGATCTAAGGAATGCCTCTTTGCATAGTCTAAAAAGATATTTGCACCTAAAGTGGCATGTGACTTTTTAGATTCATTAGCATATCCACAATCATGGAAGATGGCAGCAGTTAAAACAATTTCCTCATCACAATTCTCTACACCTTCCATAATTCTTTTCGCCCAGCCATATACACGTTTAATATGTTCAAAACGATTTCTAAAATAAAGCTGTGGCTTATGACTTCTGATTCCTTTATTCTCGATTAAAATATGTTTGACATACTCAAGCATATCCTCATAATTTAAATTCATTTCTATCACCTACACCATTATAACACAAAAAGATGCACCTTTCGATGCATCTTTTATATTTTTTAGTTAGAAAGCACATCATAAACACTTTCAACGATAGTTCTTGAGGCTTCTACACTAGAATTAGAAACCTTATTACTATTGTAATTATACTTAATTGTGTTCCACTTGTATGCATGCCAGTTTCCTACATTTATAGTAGATCCTGGAAGTACATAGAATTTCACATTGCTTGCATAGCCTTGATTTGTCTCTGCCTTGCTAGTCACATTCATAAAGAATGCCTCTTCTGCAACACTTTCAAGTGTACTAGGTAGATATACTGCCTTTAAGGTTATACTATTCTTAAATGCATCGGCATCAATTTCAACTAATCCTTCATGAAGAATTATCGTTTCTAATTTATGATGGTAAACTGTCTTCTTATTGAAAATGCTACCTGTTTCTTCTGCACCAAAGAAGGCACTTGCACCTATTACAGTGACTAAGACAGCCTTACTGTCATGGTAAACATATCTAGGTGTGATTAGTGTTGTAACTGTAGTATCAAATGTAAAGCCTGTTATCTTAGCTGTATCATTCATCTCAAATGCCAAAGCCTTTTGAGGAGTTGAGATATAGAAATCTGTATAGGATACATTTTGATTTGATTTAGCTAAGATATCAAACCAACTATAATAGTTTCCATAAGAATCTACCCAAGCATTTATTTCATAGTCTGCAAACTGTTCAAGAGAAATACCTTTGGTTTCTATTTGACTAGAAGGGATGTACCCCATAATACTTAAACTATCATCTATTAATGTAGAAACATATGCATCAGAGATAGTTTGGAATATCTCTAATTCTAAATGATTAGTAGCTTCATTGTAAACGAATGATGAACTAAACATATTCAAGATATAGCTTGGTGTTAATATAGCGCCTGGATATCCATAATATATCGTTGAAGTACTACTTCCAAGATTTACACTTGTTGGAACATAATAGGTATTATTTAAGAAGCTAGAACTATCTTCAGTAGATAATAGATACCTATTTTGATTATCTATTAAATAGAATTGAACTTCGTTCCAAATGGTTTCTAAGACAACTTCTTTTTCAAGGATAGTATCATATTCATAGGAGAATCCTTCAAAACGATACATTTTGCCATCAACTGAAGTCAAGTCATACAAGCTTAAATAATTGCTGATATCAAAACCTATGTAGGAAGTTAAGATAATATCTTCATGATAAGGAGATTCAATCGTTACAGTTGAAGTGATATCCTGATATTTTGCATAGAAGGTTCTATTCTTATCCTGCATTATCCAGTCTTCTTCACTAGCTAAGGTTAAGTAAGAAGCATCTAAATACCAGCCTTTAAATTCATAGTATTTAACTGTTCCATCTTCTAGAGTTACTTCAAGAAGTTCATCTAAGCTTGGTGGAAGGATTACATCATCCTTTGCATAAGCTACAGTTTGATTTTCAAGCTTTGTGTTGGTTGTTGCCAAATCAAAGGTTACCTTATGCTCAATAGCATTAACCTTCACCCAAACTCCATTTTTCAGTTCATAGATAGTGTCACTTTGAAGAACATTGCCTTCATTGTCTAACTCTTGATTATATTCCTCAGTAAAGGATTCAATAAAGGATATGTCTACTCTATTATAGGTGCCCGTTTCATCAATATTGTCTAATACTAAATCCGTACTTGATAAAGTAATTACCTTTACCATCTTAAATTCAAAGCTGTTAATTCTATGAATCATTGGGACTAAAGACATCGTACCATCAGAATTCTTTTGATATACCATAGAGGTGCCTAAGCTAATAAATAAATCTTCTAAGTTAAAGTTATCTGTTAATTCACCCATATTGATACCAAATTCAAAGGTATTCTTTTGAATGCTGATAGAATTAATACATTTAGCTGCATCAACAAAGCCATCACCCTCTACAGGTTTTTCGATAGCATTTAAAATCGTATCACTTAAGCCCATTCCAAAATCTAATAAATAATAAACAAGATTATCCATAAATTCATTAATATGAACCTTAACTCTCTTCACCGAACTACTTTCAGTTCTTTGGATATAGACATAATTTTTATAATAATATACGTCTACTGTCTTCTTAGAAGCAAGTAGGGCACCAGCCTTTAAGTTATTCATATCAATGTGGACATGAACTGTAGGTTCTCCGTTCTCTTCTACTCCTACTTTAATTTTCACTGGAATAGATTCTGTTATTGTAAATAAGACTTTAGCCTTTAATACAAGATTTCCAGATATAGAGAATGTTCTTTCTAAGGCATTATGATATAATGCTTCAAATAAATTAGATATTTCTGAAATATCATAATATTGTTGAAGAGCCTCAGCTGAAGGAACATCAAATTCCATTTGTCCTTCTTCAAATGTCACTTCTAACGCATCTAGCTTAGTATACTTCATCGTATTTGTATAAGATACATAAATATTATCTGCAAAAATACCAATCAACTTAGAATCTTGGTTCTTAGTTAATGTAATTTGCATTACTTGCCTTTCATCTAACATAGAAGCAAATAAGAAATTAGCTTCTATACCTAAGGATAGACTATTCTTTTCTACATAGATATACTCAATTAGAGAACGAATATCCATAGAGGAAGTGTGAGATGTAGAGGACAAACTAGGAATATCGAGATTCATTAACTGCAAAATTGTATTGATTAAATCCTCTATTCCTTTATAGGTAGACTTAACCTTGATTACTGCATTTAAATCATCAGGGTTATTACCATAAATAGCATAGAACATTGCCATACCTACACTTGGATCTAAAGTGTTCATTGTTGTTAAAGAAATCACTTGAACATCCAATTGATGCCATCCCACCTGAGTATTTTCTTTATATTCGTAAACAATAAGACTTAAACGTGCATCAAATTCTTGATTTTCAAGAAGCTTAATATAAACATTTCCTTCTATAGTTGCAACGACTTCTCCATTTGTATGAATGGATGTAGAAATGGATAGATTAAATTCATCTCTTAAAGATAACTCATATACTTCAACAGCATAGGTTAATATCTCTAACAGGTCATCCTTTGTCAGTACATTAGAAGGAATATGAATTTCTTCGACCTCATTAGCAGAAATCAAGATAGGTGCTTCTAATTGAATAAGTTCATTATAAGATACATTGATTTGAGTGTTCAATCCAGTATCAACTAAATTGAAGGATACTAAAAGTGTACACACCTTACCAACAAACGCTTCTAAGGAAGCTCCTATAGAGTTATTTGTTAGCATTAATCCTAAATCTCTTAAATCTAATTCAAAGCAATTCCTATCCATACTAGGCATATCTATACTTACTATAGGAGATAAGATTTCTATTGCTTCTGCAATAAAATCTTCTATTTCATTTAGCTTTAAAGAGATGGTCTGATTAGATATTGTTAAATAAATTGTATTATCCACAACGACTATACTAATTTGTGCAAGTATACCAGCACCTTCTGCCAATAAGCTTCCTGTAACCTGGTATCCTTCTTCATTCCATAACAAATCAATAGAACCATTTACAGAAATACTTTCCACATGATTGTTCAATGTAATATCTAGTAAAGCATCTGATATTTCAAAATGAATTACATTTCCCTTTACCAGTTCTAATACATAAGAAATATTATCTAATAAAACTATTAAATCTTCTTTATCTAATGTTGCCTGTGGAGTACGAATCTCTTTATAAGGAATTGCAGAAAGAGTAAATGTAACATCTAACATAGAATCTTGATTTATCCTAAATTCATATCCACTATCTAATTTTGTATAAGCAAACACAAGTTGTGTGAAGAATGAAACATATTGGCTTAAATCAAATTCAATAGAATCATCTAACAAATGGATTCTCTTTATAAAATTCACAATGCTATCTACAGATAAGGTAGCATCTGTTTGGTCTAAGGATATATTGAATTTCTCACAAACAATAGAAACAATCTCTTTAATTTCATTTGTAGAAAGCTCTATAACAGTATCATACAATCCTATATATAATTTGTCTTCTACATAGGTGAATTGTACCTGAGCTGTTATATTAGATACAATAACATTTAAAAGCATAGATATATCATACTTAGAAGTACTTGGATTATACATCAAATCCAAATCCCCAGTAAATACTATTGCCACAGCATCAACACAGGAAGTTCCCTCAATGTGAACTCCTAAAGACTCTTTATTAATAATAGAGACTAAGTATTCAACCAAATTCTTATATCCTTCTATAGAAGAATATTCCTCATCATTCACTTCTATCTTTTCTGTCTTTGTGACATCTAAGCTTAAGCGAATATCATATTCTGTTGAAGTAAGATTGAAACCTTCCTTTGTATCTGTCAATACAAATTCAGTTTCTGTCATTCCAGCTATTAAGACACCTAAATTCAAGCCTAAACTTACCTTACCCTCTATAATAGAAATCTCCTTGACTACATCTTTTACTTTCGTTAGGATTTCTTCTATCTCAATTGGTGGTAAGGATGGTAACTTATCATTTGTCAAGCTTGTTAAAGTGGTTTTATTTAACTTAACCTTAATTCCCTCATAAGAAACATATATCGTTTCATCAATATAGATAACTTCAAATGATAGAGTTTGTCCTTCATAAACTACTGAAATATTTCCTTTAGCCTGAAGAGTATCCTGCCAGTCTATATATAAATTTCCTATAACTTCAATACCTTCATAGCAGCCACCAAACTCAACATAACCATACTTATTATTTACAAGCTTCATAACATCTTCAACATAATTCATTAAGCTTAAAATATCTTTCTCATCATAGTATTGAGTTGGTGTCTCAATCTCTTTATATTCAATTGGTGTAACAGTGGTATTTAACTGAATTAAATTACTCTTCAATTCAAGGTTTAATGTGGAAGCATCTAAACTAAAGCTGACTCCTAGGACTCCAATCATCTCTACTATTGAACTAAGATCTATTTCTAAAGATGAGGAATTTAGTTGTAGTGTACTTAATAATTTAAGAATATCATCTAAAGCGATTTGTGGAGTCTCCATTTTTGGAAGATCAACTCCAAGCTTTCTTGTAATTTCTTCTATGGTTGAAGAAATTGTATCTAGGTTAATCTTAATCGTATAATCGGATACACTGATATAAATATCCTTATCAAGAATTCTCATTTCTATCTCTATTTGTTGTCCTAAATAAGTAACGAATATTTTACTATCAACATTATAAGAGTTATCCTTGAGATATAAGTTTATATCTCCAAATACATTTATCGTATATGTCTTATAAGCTAAAGCACCATCAATATGAACACCTAGAGATTCTTTTCCAATGGTTTTAGTAATATAGTCTATCAAGTCTAAATATGCACTCATATCCACATAGCTTGTACTATCATATTCCATTGAAAAATCTGTTGTAGCATCTAAATTGATTTCAATATTATAAAGATTTGTATTCAAACTAAATCCTTCTTCTGTATCAGAAACTGTCAAATTAAGAACTGAAAGCTCTTCTGCTAAAGCAGATAAATTTAGAGAAACAAATACTTCTTCATGGTCTATTGTAAATTTTTGAAGAATGGTTTTAAAATCAATGCTAGAAATTATCTTTAAAGTTTCCGCAAGATCAAACTTAGGCATCTCCTTTTGGATAGGAACATATTGATTTATAAATTCCATTAATTCTAAAGAAGATAATTTCAATTTAAGATTCTTATAATTTACATAGAAAATATTAGAATCATAAATGAGTAAGAAGGATTCATTTAATCCTAGTTTTGTATTCTCTAAAGTCAAATCCAATTGAATAGGATCATTTTTATTCAATCCTATTTTGGCAGTACCTAAAATACGATAGTCATCATAAGTAAAGCTAAAAGATGCACTTAATTTTTTGTTTTTCAAAATACTTGTTACATCTTTAATAATGAAATCGATATCCTTCAAATCGCTATACTCACCCTCTATAGGACTAAATTCTACAGTTTCATTTTTATCAATGCTGATTTGAACTTCTGTTCCTTCTATTGATAAATTAGATTTGATAGACTGTAAATCCAGTTTATCTCCATTTTTAGTGATATCAAAAATTAGAGGTAAATTAAATCCCATCAAATTCAAAGACAAGTCCAAGTTCACACTATCCTCAGTTTCCGTTACCTTAGCATGATTTAGATCATTCATAATTTGATTTAAATCAAAAGCTTCTGCTTGACTAGGAGATGTAGAGTTCCCCATTACCAACTCTGCAAGTAAAGGTTGTAATACTTCACTGATTTCATCTATATTACATTTAATTTTTAAAGAACCATAATCTACAAAAACCTGATCATTTTCATAAACGACTTGTAAATCTCCTAAGCTTACTTTAACAATTATACTTGTTAAATTAGAGATATTTAAAAGAAGCTTACCTTTTAAAGTTTGACCATTGATATTTATAGTTACATCAAAAGTCTTTTCTTTATTACTTCCACCAAGTAAGGAACCCGTAATATAAGATAAAGGGGTTTGTTCATCCGGTTCTTCAGAGTTTGAACCTCCTACAGGTACCATGTCCTTATATTGATTAAAGAACTCCATTGCAGAAGCATCAAATTCCCAAGTTGTATAATCAAATGTTTCTTTTATATTTGTTTCACAATCTACAGTGATTGGTGCCACCTTTGGGGTAACCTTATACTTTTCTTTTGTGTTTACTTGCTGAATTTGCCAATCATCATTAAAAATATATTCTATGATGATAGAAGAAAAAACGGGCTTAGTTACAGAGGATGCATTCGTTTTAATCTCTCTTTGATACCAGAAAGGAGCACGCTCTTCATCTGGGTTTAAAGAAACTGTGATGGAATATAATCCATTTTCTAAAATAGTAACCTCTGTAATCTCTAAAATTGTTTCCTTGCAAATGATATAAGCTGTAGCTTGTGTAGGAAGCCAACCATATCTTTCTTTATAAGTATCCTTTGTGATACATTCTGGTTCTTCTGTCTTCCACTGAATGTCATCACCCTTTTTAGAAATATAATCTCTAATTAAAACCTTATTATCTAAGAAGTACTTCTGTTTACCTAAAGAAACTAAGCCTCCTGAAATTGTATCTACAAGCTGTTCATCACCATTTACTCTTCGATGATTATAAATTGTTTGAGTTTGTCCTACAGAAACCGCAGTACCTTCCGTAAGAGATGTGTACTGCTTAGTATGTTCTAAAACCCATAAAATATAGGCTAAGTTATCGTATGAATTGTGGTCTACTGGAGATGATCCATCACTTGGGGCAGGAGCGGTATAGGTTTTATATTCCGTATCATCAGCAAAAACCACATCCTTTCGATGTGTTTGAGTATAGTAAAAAATACCTACCCCACCAATAGCTAATAATAATATGAAAATGGATAAGAATATGATTTTTTTCTTCATATCTACACACTTCCTTTAAAAATTCCCACAATTTACATTGTACCATTATACTAAAAAAAAGAAAAAATGTCAAATTTGTTTGACAAAGAAAGCGTTTCGTCATCCCTTTTGACAGGTAAAAATTTATAAAAACATCCCATTTTATGGAAAAAAATGTAAAAAAGAAATAAAAGGCCTACAAATATAGACCTTTTACCATTGGGAGAGTTATAGTTTGCTTATGAAAAAGCTTCTATCTTAATAGGGAAAGATAGTTTGTCTTATTTCTAAGACATCTATAGTATAACCTCATTTTTTTTATATTATACAATTTTGCTAAAAATTATTTAATTTTGGCAACACGTACAGTATCTCTTGCAATCATTACTTCCTCGTTTGTAGGAATAATGTATAGCTTAATCTTAGAGTTTGGTGTAGAAATAATTCTTTCATCAGAGAAGGTATCATTTAGCTTCTCATCAATCTCAACACCTAGAGGTGCTAATCTCTTAGCAACATTCAAACGTAAATGCTTTAAGTTTTCACCCATACCAGCTGTAAAGCAAATTGCATCACAGCCACCAAGATATAACCAGTAAGAAGCTACATAATCTGCAATTCTCTTAGCTTGTACATCAAATGTTAATTTACATCTGTGATCTCCTGCGTTCATACCTTCAGTTACATCACGAGCATCATTAGAACGTCCAGACATTCCTAAATATCCTGACTTCTTATTTAGAATATTTACCACTTCAGCTGCAGTCTTACCTTCCTTATCACAGATATAAGACACAACTGTTGGGTCAATATTACCAGTACGAGTTCCCATAGGAATACCCTCAAGTGGTGTAAGACCCATAGAGGTATCCTTACATTTACCACCCTCAACTGCTGAAATAGATGCACCATTACCTAAGTGGCATACGATGATCTTAGTATCCTTTAAAGGCTTACCCATTATTTCAGCACAACGCTCAGATACATATTTATGAGATGTACCATGTGCACCATACTTACGAATTCCATATTTCTCATACCACTCATAAGGTACTGCATACATATATGCCTCTTCTGGCATAGTCTGATGGAATACAGTATCAAATACTACAACCTGTGCTACCTTTGGTAAAGCCTTTTGGAATGCTTTAATACCGATGATATGTGCAGGATTATGTAAAGGTGCTAAATCAGCTAATTCTGCAATCTTGTTGATTACCGTTTCATCTACTAAACAAGAATCTTTAAAATATTCTCCACCTTGAACTACACGATGACCTACACCAGAAATTTCTTTTAAATCTTTAACGATTCCTTTTTCAACCAAGGTATGTAGTAATAATTCTACACCTTCAGCATGTGTAGGTAAAACAGGATGTGTTTCTTCCTTTTTACCATCATACTTTAGAGTGAAAATTCCTTCCTCTAAACCAATACGCTCCATTACTCCTGATGCGATTACTGTTTCTGCCGGCATATCTAACAATTGAAATTTGATTGATGAACTACCAGCATTTACTGCCATAATTTTTGCCATTATTTGTTCTCCTCACTTCTATTATTTTTATTTTTCTCAAACCACGCTTCAATTTCAAGTAAGGATTGATTAAATTCCTTAACATCTGTAAAGCTTGGTAGTTTGACCATAAAACAATTCTTTTTATCCAAAATACATTTTTGAATGACTAGGATAATTTTAGGTTTTGCAACAAACATACTATCAGGAAGTTCAACTAATCCAATAATAGAACATTCCTTAAGGAGTTGCTTTTTAAATTCTTGGTTCTTATCATAATTAAAGAAATCATTACTCAAAATACCAATCATTGCTCCGCCATCTTTAAGCATCTTACTATAATGTAAAATAGCTTCATATGGAAAATATGCCTTGTCTTCTTCTAAAACTGCATTTGGCATATCAAATACGATGCAATCTAGATTTTGCATAGAAAGATTTCTTGTATCCTGCAAGAATAATTCAACATCTATAGAAAGTAAATCACTAACCATTTTTGTGATTTTTACCATCCATTCATTATTGTCACAAGCAAATGCCTTACATTCTTTATCTAAATGATTTAAAATCGTATGCAAGAGATTTCCTGTACCACACAAAGGATCTAAAATTGTTAATTTTTTTTCTGGATTCAATTTAGTGATTAGGTATGCAATAAAGATACCCAAGGTATCTGGAGTCGTATTCCCGTTTGCAATACGCATTTCTTTAAAGCCTTTTAAAAGAATTGCTTGCATAGCCTTACGAACATCTTCAACAGTAAAATCTACATCAGCTAACTTATCATAAACTAGATTTAGCTTTCTTGTGGTTTCCTCATCACAATCACAAACCACATCAGAAGCCAAAATATTTTCTACTGTCATTTCAATTAATTCAAAATAGGATTTATGAAAGGCTTCATATAATATATCATTTGACTCATCAACACAATCATAGAAAAGCTCTAGATGGTCTGTTTTAATATCTTGCATAGATCTTCACCATTCATAATTATAACAAATTTACCAAATCTTGTAAACTTTATTCCTCATTTATTTTTACCTTAGGCAAATTTAATTTAAAATGGAACGCCAAATATCTAATCCCTACGACTAAAACAATTGTTAGAATAGCAGCTAAGGAATACATATTGCTAAATAAGGTTATGATATAAAATAATACTGCACCTAATATTGCCGCCACACAATAAATATGCTTTCTAAATATTGCTGGAATATGAGCAGACATAATATCTCTTAGCATACCACCACCAACAGCAGTTAATACTGCACAAAAAATAATCATAAAATGATTCGTAATTCCAAATTCCTTTGTGAGTGTTGCACCTACTACTACAAAAACTCCTAATCCTAAACTATCAATAATATTATACACAATTCGGTAGGCTTTACTCTCTACCACTTTAATATCTTTTAAAATATACATTACTACAAAGACAATCAATGTAGTCACGGCCGCTACAATCACATAACTGGGATTCTCAAACATCAAAGGCATCGGTCTTCCTATAATTAAATCTCTAAATAATCCACCACCGACGGCTGTGGTACAACCTAAAATCATAACTCCTAAAATATCCATGCGGTTTTCAATTGCAATTAAAGCACCTGATATTGCAAAAGCAATTGTCCCAATATATTCAAGTATAGTTATCATTAAATCTATATCCATATTAATTCTCTCCTAAAAAATTTAATAATTCCAAGGATGTATCAACAATTTTACTCGTAAGTTTAGAAAGGACTTCCTTACTTCTAAATCCATAAGTGACAAAGATACCATCTATACCAGCATTAAAACAAGTCTTTACATCCACTTCACTATCACCAATATAAAGTACTTCTTCTTTTTTATAGCCATACTGTTCTATAACCGTCAACAAAAAACTAGCATCAGGTTTTCTTGGTCTACCTATAACTTCTCCATAAACAAACTCCATTAGATTAGAAAACTGTTCTTCTACAAGCTTTCGGGCAATATCTTCTACCTTATTTGTCAAAACTCCTATATGAATATTCTTTCTTTTACAAAACTTAAAAACTTCCTCTATTCCTTCATACTGAGTTGTAAAAATATTATAATGTGCAGAATAGTAAGATTTAAAGTCATCTAAAATCTCATCAATTTGCGAATGATTATTTGAAGCTAATAAAAGCAAATTGCGAATCCCATTTCCAATATAACTTTTAGTCTGTTCTAAAGTAATTGGCAAAAGATTATATTTCTTCAAAGCATAATTACAGGCTTCCCTTAAATCCTCCAAAGTATTCAAAATTGTTCCATCTAAATCAAAAATAACTAGCTTATATTTCATGATTCTTTACCTTATTATAAAATAGCATATAAAATTGTTCAGTCAGGCTTCCCTTAGCTATTTTTTCTTTCCCTTCTTCTATACTAAACCAAGCATAGTCATCAATTTCATAATTAGAACAAACATTCGTATCTTCTACAACAGCAATAAAATTTATCATCAAGGTGTTGGACTTTTCGTAATATTCTGTTTTTTGGAAAATCAAGCGATTAACCTTTAGTCCAACTTCCTCTTGTATTTCACGACAAGCAGCATCCTCAGCATTTTCACCTTTATTAATATATCCTGCAACTAATATATGCTTTTTTTTACCATATTGTTCAATCAATAAAACTTTATCGAAATCCTTTGTAGTAATAATCATACTGACTGCAGTATTAAAAATCTTAAAGCGATATTCTTTACAATTTGGGCAATAAGGAATTATTCCTTCATGTTCTAATTCTCTATCAATGAGCTTTGTTCCACAGTGCATACAATACTCCATACCTTACATCCTCACAATCTCTTTTATTCTACCACCTTATTACATTTTTTTCTATAAAATCCCTACAAAATAAAAAAAATAACTATTTTTCAATAATTATTTTCTCTCCTGCAACAAGGAATTTACCCTCATTTAATTTTAATAATTCTAATGGAGAAAGTTGATATCTTGCTAAGATATCCTCTACACTTTCACCAGGTCTTACCACATGAATCTTATCTGTTCTAAAAGGTATCGTTTGATTAGGTGCAACCTTTAGATTAGATATATCCTTAAAATTCAAGTTGTATTTATTGATTAACCCTTCTACACTGTCATTTGACTTTGTAACATAATCCTGTCTTTTAGGAATAAATAAAATTTGGTTTGGATAAATCATATTAGATACCAAATGATTTGTGTTTTTTAAATCCTCTACACTAACTCCATATTTTTTAGCAATCGTGTATAAGGAATCATTTTGCTTAACGACATACTGATCATATGTACTATAATTTGGATTGTAATAATTCACTTTCTTTTCACCCATACTATACTATGTGAAAAAAAGGCCCTTGATTAGGCCTTTACCCATTTTATCGGTTCAATATGATTTTGAATTAAAAATTGGTTTGTTCTAGAAAAGGGTCTTGACCCAAAGAAACCACGGTAAGCAGATAAAGGAGATGGGTGAGCAGATTTTATAATCAAATGCTTAGGATTATTTAAAAAGCATTGTTTTGATTGGGCTGCTGAACCCCAAAGGATAAACACGATGGGTTGATCTAAAGTATTTAATTTTTGAATAGCATGATCCGTAAGAATTTCCCAGCCTAAGCCTCTATGAGAAAATGCTTGTCCTTCTCTTACAGTTAATAGAGTATTTAAAAGCAATACGCCCTGTTCTGCTAAATAATCTAAATTACCATCTTGATTTACAAGAACACCTAAATCTGTACTCATCTCTTTATATATGTTTTGTAAAGATGGAGGTAAGATAGGGCATAAAACAGAAAAAGCCAAACCATGAGCCTGATTGATTTCATGATAAGGATCCTGACCTAAAATAACAACCTTGACATTTTCCATTTTGGTTTTTGAAAAGGCATGATATATTTTTCTATACTCTGGAAAGCAGCGATACATTGCATACTCCTTATCTACTGCCACTTTTAAGTTTTGATAATAAGGAAGCTTTTTTTCTTCCTCTAAAAATTCTTTCCACCCCATAATGAAACTCCTTTATAAATTATTAAAATTATATCATACTACTCTTGCAAAGTAAAATTAAAAGAAAAAAGAACTGAAAGCACGTTAGCTCTCAGTCCTTATTTGTTTTTTACTTTAATTCAGCAAAATACTTGATTGTTCTAACCATTTGGCTAGTGTATGAATTTTCATTGTCATACCAAGATACAACTTGAACTTCATATAAATCATCAGCAAGCTTAGCTACCATAGTTTGAGTTGCATCGAATAAAGAACCATATTTCATACCAATAACATCAGAAGAAACGATTGGATCCTCATTATATCCAAATGACTCATTAGCAGCCTTCTTCATTGCAGCGTTGATTCCATCAACAGTAACATCCTTACCCTTAACTACTGCAGTTAAAATTGTAGTTGAACCAGTTGTTACAGGAACACGTTGTGCAGAACCAATTAGCTTACCATTTAATTCAGGAATAACTAATCCGATTGCTTTTGCAGCACCAGTAGAGTTTGGAACGATATTAGCAGCACCAGCACGTGCTCTTCTTAAATCGCCCTTTCTGTGTGGTCCATCAAGAATCATTTGGTCTCCTGTGTAAGCATGAATTGTGCTCATGATACCAGATTGAATTGCAGCATACTTATTTAAAGCATCAGCCATAGGAGCTAAACAGTTAGTTGTACAAGAAGCTGCAGAAATAATTGTATCGTCCTTTGTTAAAGTCTTTTCATTAACACCGAATACAACTGTTGGAAGATCATTTCCAGCTGGAGCTGAAATAACAACCTTCTTAGCACCAGCATCGATATGAGCTTGTGCCTTTTCCTTCTTTGTGTAGAAACCAGTACATTCTAATACAACATCTACACCTAACTTACCCCAAGGTAGGTTTACTGCATCCTTTTCAGCATAGATAGTGATTGTCTTACCATCAACAGTGATTGAACCTTCTCCTGCTTCTACAGTGTGTAAGCCCTCACCGATGTGTCCACAATATCCACCTTGTGCAGTATCATACTTTAATAAATTTGCTAACATCTTTGGATCAGTTAAATCGTTAATTGCAACAATTTCATAACCCTTTGCACCAAACATTTGTCTAAAAGCTAAACGTCCGATACGTCCAAATCCGTTAATTGCTACTTTAATAGCCATAATTATAAATTCCTCCTAAAATTGAATTTTTTACATCTATTATTTTACCACTTTATTTTTTTATTATCAATATATTTTCTCTCGACAGTATCATACAAAAAAATGTAAACGTTTTTGGTAAGATATGGATGACGAAAGAAAAGGTGAAACAAATGAATTATATTCCATATGTACTAGAAAAAGGATCAAATGGAGAAAGAAGCTACGATATTTACTCTAGACTATTACAGGATAGAATCATTCTTTTAGTAGGAGAAATTGATGATCATATGTCATCTTTATTAATTTCTCAATTATTATATTTGGATTCTGTAAGTCATGAGGATATTGATATTTATATTTCCTCTCCAGGTGGATCTATCACAGCAGGTTTAGGTATATTTGACACACTGAATCACATCAGTTCTAAGGTCAATACGATTGTTGTAGGAATGGCTGCATCCATGGCTGCATTCTTACTTGCAAGTGGTACAGGAAAGAGATATGCTCTTCCACATGCAGAAGTCATGATACATCAACCTTATGGTGGTATGCAGGGTGTAGTATCCGACATTGATATTCAAGCAAAACGCCTATTAAAAACAAAAGCTCTGATGAATGAGCTTCTTGCCGATCTAACAAATCAAAGTGTTGACCGCATAGCTCACGACACAGAGCGAGATTATTATATGTCAGCTTCTGAAGCACTTGAATATCATATCATAGATGAAATTCTATCTTAAGGGATAGAATTTTTTCTTTTCTACTTTAAAAAGGTTCTTCTAACTCTTTGTATATAACTAGGTTCTTTATGATAAGCAACTGTTATTCTTCCTATATTTAATGAAATATTTGCCGAATTAAAATGATGCAACTGATAAGATAAATGATCTATAGTAACAAAAACTTCAGTTTCTTCTTTCGTTTCCAATTTTATACATCTTTCATGAGATAATAATAGTGGAGATGAAAGTGTGCGATACTGATTTGAATTAATTCCTGCAATTTCTGTGATTTGTAAGGTTTTTAAGTTTGGATCCACCACTGCTCCATGTAAAGATTTATTATATGCTGTTGACCCATATGCTGTAGAAATACAAAGTCCTGTCCCTCTAAAGGTTTCTAGCACTTGGCCATCAACCTCTACCTCTAAAATTAATGTTTTTGGAGGAGTAATCAAAGTCATTTCATTAATTGCAAACTCTTCTATCGTCTCTTGAGATGTTATAAGCTTGCATTGTAACACATCAATTTTTTCAATATAATAGGACTGATGATTCATATCTTCAATTAATTGATCCACTTCCTCTAAGGTATAATTGGCATAAAAACCCAAATGCCCCGTATGAATTCCAAAAAATATTGCATTCGGAAACATATGGACTGCAGATATAAAAGTACCATCCCCACCAATAACAACAACTAATTCCGGGTTCATAGAATCAAGCGTTAGTTGAATTTGCTTTTCTAAGCGCTGTTTTAATTCATTTGAAATCGGATCATCTTTATGTACTATCCAATATGTCATCTTACATCATTCCTATCATTTACATTTTTCTTAATAATATTTTATCACAACACTTGATTTTTTCAATTAAATATTAGATAATATTATATATCGTTTCAAAAGAGGTAAGCGTGATGAACAAGAATAAAGAGATAGAATTTAAAACATTTATTTCAAAAGAAACATATGAAGCTCTTTTAGAAGAGTTTAACCTGTCAAACAATATATTTCCTCAGACCAATCATTATTTTGATACTGAAGATACAAAATTAATGAATGAACAAACTGTTCTTAGAATAAGACAGAAAGGAAATAACTTCAAATTGACCAAGAAGACAAGATCAAAGGTAGGAGCAGATGAAACTCATATTTTCATTACTAAGGATCAAGCATTAAAAATGCTAAAGGATGGCTTTGATGCAGATATCATTGGACTTCCCTATACAGTTAGTAAAATAGCTGAATTAACTACTTACCGTGCTTCTTGCCCTTATAAGGATGGTACCATCTTCTTTGATCGCAGTGAATACTATGGAAATGTAGATTATGAAATAGAGTATGAAGTAGATGAAATCAAACAAGGATTAAAGGACTTTAAAGAATTTTTAAAATATTATAATATTGAATATAAAGAATCTATTCGCAAAAGCAAGAGAGCTTTTGATAACAGAAAATAAGATAATAAAAAGACATACCGTTTAAATGGTATGTCTTTTTCATTAGTCTTTTAAAACTGCTTTATAATCTTCTAATTCCTTTTGATTACAGTAAATTAAATGTCCTGGCTTAATTTCAACTAATTCAGGCTTATCAACTGAGTAATCATGAACCATTTGTGGATTATAAACAATTCTTTCTCTCGTCTTTTCTGTCAATGGATTTGGCTTAGGAATTGCTGAAAGCAATGATTTAGTATAAGGATGAAGAGGATTCTTAAACAATTCATCACTTGAAGCTAATTCAACAATTTTACCAAAATACATAACAGCGATTCGGTCACAGAAATATTTTACTACAGATAAATCATGGGCGATAAATATAATTGTCAATCCAAGTTCATCCTTCAAATCATTCAAAAGATTGATAATCTGAGCACGGATAGAAACATCTAACGCACTGATTGGCTCATCACAAATTAATAGCTTTGGATTCATAATCAAAGCACGAGCGATACCAATTCTTTGACGTTGTCCGCCTGAAAATTCATGAGGATAACGTGAAGCATGGTCAGCAACAAGACCAACCTTTTCTAGCATTTCTACTACCTTTTGATGATTTTCAGCCTTATTATTAAATCCTTGAATACGTAAACCTTCTTGAATAATATCTTCTACTGTCATACGTGGATCCAAAGAATCAACTGGGTCTTGGAAAATCATTTGAATTTCATTAACTAGCTTTCTTGGAACATGCTTATTATCAAAGCGAATTTGTTGTAATTTCTGTTTTTGTACATCTAATACCTCTTGAGCAGCAATCTTTAATTTTTCAACCTGTTGTTCATAGGCATCGATAATTTTCTTAGATTTATACTCGTAATCAGAAGCTTCTTTAGTTAAGCTTGCAAGATTAGCATCCTTTTCCTTTGTTAATGCAGCAATTTTTTCTTTCAAATGAATCTTAGTATATTTGATTTCTTTCTTATTCCAACGATTTCCAGCAGAGATTCTATATCCCTTATAATATACAGAGCCTGAAGTAATATCATATAATTTTATGATAGAACGACCTGTTGTAGTTTTACCACAACCAGATTCACCAACAATACCGAAGCATTCTCCAGAATGAACATCAAAAGAAATATTGCTTACAGCTTTTAACTTTGTTCTTGAAGGACCACTTCCAAAAAAGAAAAACTGCTTTAAATTTCTAACAGATAAAAGAACATCACTATTTAAAAGTTCTTCTCTTCTTTTTAATTTTGGATGAATTCCATAATTTTTTTCAAACTCAAAACGTTCAGAATCAACTTGCTCTTCACTTTCAGTTTGAGCAAAATATTCATCCATATTCTCTTTTAAAAGTTTTTCTTCTTCATGATCATCAGAAATAGGTTGACCTTCTTCATTTGCCGCGATTTTACTTCTTAATTCTTCATCAAGATTAAAATCGCCATCTTTTCTTGTATTACTCATTTGAAGATGCCCCCTTTACTTCTTTAGTTGTTTTCTTTGTTGTTTTAGTTGTAGATGACTTTTTAGTAGTTGTAGTTTTAGTTGTTTTTGTTCCTGTAGTTTTACTTTTTGTGGCAGTTTTTTTCTTTGGAGCAGCCTTCTTTGTTTCTTTTACAGGAGCTTCTTCAACAGGAGTAGCTTCCTCTTCTGTCTTTGTTCCTAAAGTATTCCTAATTCTTTCTGAAACGATTTTAGGCATTTCAACTTTAGGAGCATCTGGATGTAATAACCATGTTGCAGCATAGTGAGTGTCACTCACCTTAAAGAAAGGTGGTTCATGCTCAAAATCTATCTTCATAGCGTATTTACTACGTAGTGCGAAAGCATCACCTTTAGGTGGATAAATCATATTTGGAGGAGTTCCTGGAATTGCATCCAAGCGTTCTTTACTATCAACATCTGGAATAGAGGATAGTAATGCCCATGTATATGGATGCTTTGGTTCAAAGAAGATTTCTTCAACCTTTCCATATTCTACAATCTTACCAGCATACATAACTGCCACACGATCAGCCATATTAGCAACAACACCTAAGTCGTGTGTAATGAAAATACATGCGATATTTCTTTCTCTTTGAATCTTTTTAATTAATTCAAGAATTTGTGCTTGGATTGTAACATCTAGTGCAGTTGTTGGCTCATCACAAATCAAAATTTCGGGAGTCGCAGTTAATGCAATAGCAATAACGATACGCTGTCTCATACCACCAGAAAATTCAAATGGATATTGTCTAAACCTTTTTTCAGGAAGAGGAATACCTACCTCTTTCATTATTTCTAAGGCTCTTCTCTTTGCCTCTGCACGAGTAATCTTTAAAGCATTTACTTTCTTTAATTTTACTTCTTTTTTCTCCGCAGCTAATTCTTTCTTAGCTGTTGCATAAGCAGCCTTTTCTTGATCAGTAGAAGCATTTGCATATTGAGCATTTAGCTTTGATTCTTTTTCTTGAATTTTAGCCATAGAATCTGCATATTCCTTCTCAATAGATTCCTTATATGTAGATACTTCTTTCTTTGCTTCTTCCTTTTTTGAATCCAATTTTACTTTTAATTCTTCAATTTCAGGTGCAGAAGATGCTTTAATTGTGCGGCACTCTTCTTTATAATCCACCTTTGCTTGCTTAAGATTATCCTTAAGTTCCTGTCTGACGGTTGGATCTAAGGTCTTATCTTTCAATTTTTCAGAAGTTTCCTTTTTAAGAGCCTCTAACTTATCCTTAGCCTTAATTAAAGCTAAATTTCTACGATGCATTGTATTCTTATAAGCTGTAAGTTCAGCAGAAATTATATTGGAATACATCGTTTTTAATTTATTAGAATTAATTAAAGTAGCTTCTGTGATTTGTTTACCGATACGTACAATTGGGTTTAAACTAGATAATGGGTCTTGAAAAATCATTCCAATCTTATGTCCACGAATTGTGTGAAATTCTTCTTCTGATACTTCAAGAAGATTTTCTCCTTGATACATTATCTTGCCACCTTCTACAATGGCATTAGCAGCTAAGATACCCATAATTGCCTTTGAAGTAACAGATTTACCTGAACCAGATTCACCAACAATACATAGTGTTTCTCCCTTTTCAAGATCAAAAGATACACCACGAACGGCCTTTACAACTCCATTGTCAGTACTAAAAGAAATTTTTAAATCTTGCACATCTAATATTTTTTCAGCCATTCTATTCACTTCCCTTCAATGATGGGTTCAAGGCATCTCTTAAACCATTTCCAAATAAATTAAATGAAATCATCAATAAAGAAATAATAATGGATGGGAACACAATTAACATTGGATAACTCTTTAAGAATTTTTGGTTATCACTTAAAATTGTACCAAAGGAATCTCCTCCTTGAAGACCCAATCCTAAATATGATAATGATGCTTCAGTAAAAATTAAACTAGGAATCATCAATACTGTTGAAGTAACAATTGTACCTAATGCATTTGGTAAAATATGTCTAAATATTAAACGAGTGTCAGAAGCACCTAGTGTACGTGAAGCCAATACATACTCTCTACCTTTAAAACGATAGAACTGTGTTCTTGTACGACCAGCAGTACCCATCCAACCAGTCAAACATAAAGCAAATCCAAATACCAATAAAGAATCTCCTAAGTGTAAACGACATAATGTTACTACAATAATCATTGGTACACCACCTAAGATATCAGTGAAACGTTCCATAAATAAGTCTACATTTCCACCAAAATATCCTGAAATGGCACCCCAAATCAATCCGAAAATGAAACAGATTGCTGCAATCACCATTGCAAAGAATAAAGATTTTAATAAACCGCTAAATGCAAGTTTACAAATATCTCTTCCTTGCTCATTTGTTCCAAAAAGGAAAGATGGAGCGCTCTTATATCCTAAAAAGCGATATTGAGATAGAACAACAATTGGTTTACCATCAGCACCAATAGAAACAATTTCACGAACAGGACATTTGTCATCTAAAACTTTAAATGTAGCCGGATTTGTTCTATCACTAAATTCACACCATCCGTTATTAATGTATCTTTCAACATATAGCCAATCAAAGCTTCTTTCCACTTCACCATAATGTGCTTCATAGTCATCATAAACAAAATCTACAAGCTTTACACCATCTTCTTCATAGACCTTCATTTTTAGAATAGCCTTCTGATTATATTCTGAAAGGGCATTGTAATCAATTTTCTTAAATTGTTTAGTTCCATCCCAAAAACCTGTACCAGCTTTAAATAGTTTAGGCATAACTAAAGTTTCAGATGGATGAGAATTCTTTACATCGTATGTATTAAATACAGGAACAAATATTGCCAATAATACAATAATTAAAATAATAATAGCACCAACTATTGAAGATTTATTCTTACAAAATCTTTTGAATGCATCCTTTACGAATGTTGTAGGTTTTGTTTCCAATTTAGTATCATGAATAGCGATATCACTTTGAACAAGTGTGAAATCATCACTCGTTAAAACAAAATCATTTCCATATGCATCTTTCGTAGTTATATTTTCCATTATTTCTTCGCCCCCATTCTAATTCTAGGATCAATGAAGCCATAGGATATATCGAGAACAACACCAGCAAGCAAGCTAATTGTTGTAAAGATTGCCATGTCAACAAATAATACATTATAGTCTTTTTGACTCATCGCTGAAACAAACAAGTCACCGATACCAGGAATACCATATAGATTTTCCAAAATCATAGATCCACTCATAATTCCAATAAATTCAGCTAAAATAGATGGAATAATTGGAACCATGGCATTTCTAAGTGCATGACGCAAAATTGCCTGACGTTTTGTCAAACCCTTAGTTCTCGCAAGTAATAAATATTCACTTGACATAACTTCACATAACTCAGCACGAGTAAAACGTGCATAACCACATATTGATCCAAATGACAATGAAATTACAGGAATGAAATATCCTAAAATCTTTTGTGATACTGGAGCAGTTGGCGAAGGATACTGCGGAGGTAACCAGTTAAGAACATAGCCAAGTACATAAATCAAAAGTGTAATCATAACAAATCCAGGAATGGAAATAAATATCATAACTCCCGTTGAAATAATATGATCTGTCGGCTTATTTTTCTTCAAAGCTGCTATAACTCCCAATAAAATACCAAGTGGCACAGAGAAAATAACAGATAAAATGTTAAATGACATTGAAATAGGCAAACGCTCACCAATAATTGCAATTGCACTTACATTAGGTTTAATGTAAACAGATGTTCCCCAATTCCATTGCGTAAATATTCCCTTTAACCAAGCACCATACTGTTGCATTACAGGCATTACATAAAAATAATGCTTTTTTTGAGAACCATCCGTATATTCAAATAATGCATCCCCCAAGGCCTTAATAGGACGCCTAGAGTCCATAACATAACCTAGACTCACTTGATTCATATAATATGAGAATTGTGTTCTATCATTACCAAGTGGTTTTTGGAATGGCAACAATTTCATAAGAATAAATGTTAGAGATAAAATGATAAACATTGTTACAAATGCTAATCCTACTCTTTTTAAAACGTATTTCCACATTTTACAATCACATCTCCTTTTTATTTTTTACTTTACAAAAAAATTGAACGAATTCAACTTTTTTGTAAAATAATAAGAAAAGCTGGTAGGTGAAACTACACCCACCAGCAAATTTTCTTAAATATTATTTTTTCAATTATTTTGTATATACAGGGAATTCACTATATAAAGAAACTAATTGAGGTGTTGGGTCTCCATCGCCAACAGTAACTACGAAGTAAACATCAAATCCAATTTGTCCTTGATATTTTTCAGCTAATTCCTTATCGATAGTAATAATAATCATATCACCTTCGATAACAAAGTCAACTGATACTTCTTCATATTCTTCGTCATAATCATACCAGCATACTACTACATCAGCAACCTCAACTGATACAACATCAGCAATGTTAGAAGCAGCAAACTTAATTCTTACATTACGAGAATTATCATTCTTTGCCTTTGTATTTTCAACTAATGCAGCATCATAAGTAGTTGCTAACTTACCATCATTTGTAATAACAGCACCTGTATCAGCAGCTTGGAATAATGCATCAAATGTATAAGATTTGCCCTTATATTCAATAGTTGCATTTCCATTTGTATCTGGACCCCAGTTAAGAGTAAATCCAGAAGAGTTATCTGACTTTAATACTTCCATGAAGTTTAATGGATTTAAAGTATTACCAGAAATACCACCTAAAGCGATATCGAATTGGCCAACCATCATCTTCTTATAATATGCATCTGACCATTCAGCAACAGCCATATTATTAATCTTTAAAGTTAATTGATTGTTACATACTTCAGGCGCATTGAATGCATCTTCAATATATTTTGCAATATCTTCACCAGAAGACTTGATTTGAGCTTCTGCTTGCCAACATAATTCTAGAGTAATAGTATCTCCAGCCTTATAAGTACCATCTGCTAACCATCTTGTAGCTGCAGTCTTGAAGTAAGAAACTGCCTTTTCAAAGTCGAAACCATAGTTGCTTTCCCAGCCTTCGCCATATACAGCATCCATTGCCTTCTTATGTGATGCAGTTGTATTATAAGAAACACCATGTTCAGGATCTGATAAATAGTTATCAGTGAAATAGCTTAATGAAGGTGTAACACCACGATTTTCTGCAAATTCTTTACGATTAATTGCCCAGCTTAAGCCTTGAAGGAAGTCATCATCGCTCATAGCAGGTTTAACATTCCAATATCCTGATTCAGCAGTTTGAGCAATTGTACCATTAACACCAAAGAATGATTCCCATTCTTGTTGTGTACAAGTATTTAAATTTAATTTTGTACTAGAAGAACCCTTAGTTTGTTGAGTGCCAGCTGTTTGTACTTCTCCTTCTTTGATCTTTGCTTGAGGAATACCAACAGCATCTAATCTACCAGCTTGGAATTCTTCCCATGCAGCTAATGGATCTTTTTCAGCAGCCTTTAAGATGTTAACATGTAATCCATCTAAAGTATAGCAGCCTTCGCCACCTTTAACAGCAGGATTTAATAATGTATTCTTCTTGAAAACAAATTCTTGATCATCAACCCATGCTTCTACTACATAAACACCTGTAGATAATGCAGTATCAACTGGAGATAGAGTGTTGTCTTCACTGTATGCTCCCCAAATCTTAATACCACCAATAGTATCAAGGAATTCTTGTGGAATTGGAGCATATAGAGAGCTTGATAAATAATACATAGCATAGAATGGTGTACAAGGAGTTACAAATTCAAATTCAAGATAAGAACCCTTAGAATCTGTGTTGCTCTTTACACCAACTTTTGCCCAAGCTTCTTCATTTACACCATTTGAAGATGCGTTATAGTAATCAGACATACCCTTAAGTGCTGCAGCACCTGTTAAGTTTTCAGCACCACGAGCAAGACCATTTGCTTGAGTAAATAATTGTTTGATTGGAGTAACATAATCCTCTAATGCAACTTCTCTACCATTGAATGGTGTAATCTTTGCATTCTTTGATGCAGTTGCATATTTTAAATCAGCACCAGTTCTAACATAAATACGATATTTAGTAGTTAAAGTTTGATAATCAGCATTTGTGATTAAGTTTCCATCCTTATCTAATGGAAGTGGACGGAAGTCATTACCAACCTTATTAACTTCTGTTGCAGTTGATGGGAACCAAACATATCCATCTTTAGTAGCATTCATCTTTGTACTGAAATAACCGCTTGCAACATATGGTTGATAATCACCAACTTGAGAACCCTTGTCATCCATATAATTTAATGTTTTAGGATCACTAGCTTCATATGTATGGTAATATGTCTTATATGGATCATTTGCATTCAATCCCTTTAAAGGTTTTGAAGTATCAATTGATCCTTCAGATTGAAGTCCGAATCCATATCCAGTGATATAATAGTATTGAGGTGTACCTGCGATATAACCTGGTGTAGCAGCATTACCCTTTGTTGTATCAATATTAGTAGGGAATACAAGACGATCACTATACTTAGCATAGCCACCATTGTCATATAATACTAATCCTTGAATGTTATTCTTCATAGCATACTCTTCAAGTAAGCCTAGAATTTCCTCTCTGTCTTCATAAGATGACTCAACAAATGATTCTGCTCTACCTGAAGTTGCAGCATAAACACTTGCATTTTCATCTAAATAGTCAACATCGCTCCATTTACCTTTACCACCGCAAGATGCTAATCCTACGCATAATAATCCAGCAAGAGCGAGTGAACCAAAAATTTTACTTTTCTTCATTTTCTTCTCCTCGTTTCTTTAAGAAATTTTTCTGAACTTAATTCAGATTTTCATAAATAATTTATCATAAATACAGGTCTTTTATGATTTATACAATATTATTTATGATTATAAACAATTATACACGTAATCAAATGCTTAATCAATATAGAATATACAAAAAAAATTCGCCGTAAACGCTTTCTATCCTTATTTTCTTTATAAAAAGTCCTTTTTTAATAAATTTTTATGCAATAATTTCGATTTTATAAAAAATAAAAAAAGGCCTAAACATAGGCCAACATTATGGATGAAACAATAATATATAGTATCCCCATTACAAAATAAGGGACACAGTTGAATCTAGTCTTATGTCTTTTTTCCTTCTTTGATTCTACATATTCATAGAATGCAGGTTTCGGTTGTCCATCCTTGCCTCTTGCAAATAAATGCGTAAAAATATCAAATGTTCCTAAGTTGTTTACAATGGATAATCCACCTATACATATTAAAGAAAATCCTGCAATAAAGCATGCATCTATATAATTTATTAAATTAGACCAGTCTCTAAAGCTATTATAAACCACCAAAATCACAATGCCATAAATTAGACATGATAAATATCTTATCCATGAATGAAAAAATATTTCCTTTATTTTAAGAAGCATAGAATCCCTTCCTTATCTTATTATATTTCCTTAGTTATACCATATTTTATAAAAAAGATAAAGAGATTTCTTTTTTTATAAAAAGTATTTTATTTCATAGAAAAAAAAGAGTATAATAGTGAATATTGGAGGTTTATTATGAAAAAGAAAAAAATATTACTTGTTATTGTTTTTGTTTTTTCACTTTTACTTTGTACTTTTTTAAGTTCTTGTGGAAATTCAAAACTCGAATTTAAAGATGCTACAGTTGTTGCTGATGGTTCTACTAAAAGTATTGAAGTTTCAGGAAATATTCCTAGCGGATGTACTGTAGAATATGTAAATAACACAGGTACTACTGCTGGCGATTATTATGCAACAGCATATATCAAAGATGCAAATGGAAATGTTGTGAATACACTATATGCTACATTAACTATAGACAATCCAGATAGTGCTGCATTTGAAGCATATCTTGATCAGTTCTTTATAGAATATTTAGAAGGAGACCAGCTTTCCATCAATATTTTCTGCGAAAAGCCTGAAAATTTCGGACTTGATCATTATGAAACTGCTTGGTATACCTACAGTGGCTTTACAGATGAAGATATAGTCGAAACTCAAACTCTTTATAATGAGCTTGCTTCAGAATTAGAAACTTTTGATTATGACAGCTTAAGTGAACGTCAAAAAATCGCATATGAGCAAATTGATGATTTCATCAGCTATAATCAAGAGCATTATTCTATAGATGATATTCTTTATATGCAGCTTCTTTATGTTGATCAATTTGGTGGATACGTTGCAGACTTTGGTACATACTTAGAAGCCTATACAATTCGTACTTCCCAAGATGTAGAAGATATCATAAACTATGTGTCATCTACAAAAGAAGCCTTCAGTTCTTATGTTAATTTTGTTAAAGATAAAGCAGAAAAAGGATACCCTTTAACTGACTACACAATTACTGAAATGACAAATTATCTTGATGATGTACTTGCAGAAGGAATGGATTATTATTTATTAGAGGTACTTAAAACAAATATCAATTCTTCTTCTGTCATTGATAAGGCTGCAAAACAAGATTCTATTTCACGTCTTACTTCTGCTTTTGAAGAAAGCTTTATTCCTGGAGTAGAAGCGTTAAGAGATGGAATTCAAAATTATAAAGGTCTTGCTACTAAAGAAGGCTACTGGAATATATACGAAAATGGAAAAAAGGTTTATGAGCTAGAGCTTAAAGATCTTTTAGGGCTTCCCGATTTAAATATGAGTCAATATATAGCCGAATTAGATGCAGCAATTGCTGATACAAACAAAAGAGAACAAACTGCTTTAGAACAAATCATTCGTGCTGGAAAAATCATTTCTAATGAGCAATTAGAGGAGTATCTAGCAAGTCATTTAATTTATGACGCTACTCCTGAAAAGATGATGGACTATTTAAAAAAATTCGCAAAGACAATTGTTCCAGATTTAAAAACAACTCCTAAGATTACAATTAAGGAAATGGATGAAGCTTCTGCTAAAGTATCCAATGCTGTTGCATACTATATGAAATCTGCATTAGATAACAAATCTCAAGAATTTATCACTTTAAACCCAGTAAAATTAGGAGATAAAAACGATGTTTTAGGTACATTAGCACACGAGGGATATCCAGGACATTTATATGCTTATACTTACTCAAAGCAATTAGATCTTCATAACATTTCAAAAATTATGACTTCTACTGCACATGGTGAAGGATGGGCAACATATGTTGAACTTGCACTATATGAATATGCATTAGAAAGAGCTAGTTCATCTGCTGATAAGGCTGTCATTCGTTATTTATATGCAAATCAATTGGCTGGTTTCTTATTAGAAACAAGACTAGATGTAGCAATTCATTATCAAAATTGGAATGTAGGAAGAATTGCTACTTACCTTGGAAATCTAGGCTATAATTCAGATGCCGCTGAAGATATCTATCGTTTACTCATTGAAACTCCAGCAAGTTATGCTGCATATGGATATGGCAAACTATTCTTCGTGCGTTTACATAATGAAGCAAAAAGCTATTTAGGCGAGAACTATGATGAAAAGGAGTTCAATGCAATGCTTCTTTCTAAGGGTTGGACATCCTTAGGAAAATTAAATGAAACCTATCAAGCCTATATGAAAAAGAAATGTCACAAATTAGGAATTGAATTCCCTAACGAATAATTAAAGAAAAGAGAGTAAAATCCATCTCGATTTTACTCTCTTTTTTGTTATCTTTTTTAAATGTCATATTTAGAGACAATCTCTGCTGGTGTTTTTCTCAACAAGAAATAAATTGGTAATAGACCAAATATTAGATTCAAAGCATATAATGCAAGAACACTATATCCAATGAATTCACTTGCTTTTTTAGCGACATTAACTAGTAAAGTATTTTGGAAATTAAAGGCAAACAATTCAAACAATCCCATAGAAATCAAGAATCCCAATAAAGATGTTAGTGTGACTGTAATTAATATATCAAATACAAACTGTAGTATAATTTTTGCCCTAGATTGTCCTAAGCACCGATAAATACCTATTGTAGAGATCTCTGAAATCATTTTACTTCTCATCATTAAATAGATAAATAGACCTAAAACTACAATTGTACCTATGGATGCACATCCAAAGACTAGCTGTTCTGTTTTATGTTCAGCTCGTAAAGGAATTGCTAAATAATCATATGTATTTCTTATTTCAGTAGGAACTACTTTTGAAACTCCAGTACTACCTCCCACAGCATTAGAACCTTGTGGGAAATAAAGTTGGTTGCTTTTGTCTACATGAAACCAGCATTCAGAAGCGTTATTCATAACCGTAAAATCTCGATGACAAAGAACTTGGCATTGTAAGGTATCATAATCTGAGACATATTTTCCTACTATTTTAAGACGTCCACCATCTAATGTTTCTCCAACAGAGAACGCAGAATAAATACCTACAATACACTCATCTACCGCTGTTGGTTCTTTTCCTTCAATGATTTTATAATCATGATATTGGAAAGTTTCTGTTGTTCCTTGATAAACAGAATAGGAAAAGCTACTTGAAGTGTATCCAATGAAATCTTCTTTTGCTGTGGCAGCATCATTTAATTCAAATAATCCTACAACAGCGTATGATGTGATATACTCTAAGCCACTCCCACCTAAAGATGGATTCTTATCCTTACCACTTGAATCAAACACGTCAAAAGGAACACCTGCCAAATATTTATCAGCATTTGGATAATTGCTAGGCATTAAAATATTATGAGATACTCGGTCTGATTCATTCAAATCCCTTCCTGCAACAACAGTATATGTATTGTATTTAGATTCTACTGGCCAGTGTCTCCATTTTATATTTGGAATGAGCGTAGATTTCACTTCAAATATAGTAGAGTACGTAGACATATAATCTTCATCATTAATATAGTTCAAATTTGAAGTATTACTGGAGATACCAGAAATAACGAGTTCTTCAGGAAAAAATGTAGAAGGCTTTCTTACCACTTTCAAGCTTTGGCCTAAAAGTGCCTGATAGGAGCTGAAGAAATATCCATATTCTTCGATGATTTGATCTGCCATTCTTCTACTAACGAGAATTTCACCTTTAGAAGGCATTTCCCCACATTCCAGTGAAAGCTTTCTTGTGGAAGTAGAAATAGTATTAATTGGTAGTAGAGTAGTTACTTGCTCATTAAAATTTACTTTTTTAGAAAGTGACACTGAAAAACTAACAACTTTTTCAACATCAGAAATATTACCTTCTGTCAAATTCTTATACATAAATTCATTTTCATAAATATAGCTGACATAAAGGTCATTATAAAGCTGATCATAGTGAGGGTCAGCAACAAAGGAAGAATCATCAATAGTTGAGAAATTAGAATATCCTACTACGCATGCAGCTAGTAAAATACCAACTAATACAAACGCAAAATAAAGTACCTTAGTTCTTTTTCTAGAATACCTTATTTTGTTGTAGCTTTTCACAAAAGATTGCCAAAACATTCCAAAAGGGTTTGGACGTTTTTTAGGAGAGCTAAACCAAGATGTGTCATAGTCATGCTTTTCTATCGTTTCTAAATCGATGGATTTCTTATGCTCATCTAGAATCTTTATGTTTGTATCTGCTGAAATCTTAATCTTACTATCAGAACGTAAATAGAAGGTTCCATTTACATACATAATGTCAAGATTGATAACAGGGGCAGTTTCATTCGTATACATATGGACATTCGCCTGTTCATTAGAAATCAAGGAGTGATCCATATCCTTTAAATAAATCGTATTACTTTGTTGTGTATTTAAAGACTGACTTCCGTCATTCTTATAGGAGTCTATAATACTTCCATCTCTTATTCTTATAACTTCATCTGAATAAAAGTTGGCAACCTCTTCATTATGAGTAACAACAAGAACTAACGAGGTTTTAGATATCTTCTTTAAAATATTCATTACCTCTATTGTATTCTCACTATCCAGGTTTCC